>JAJEBK010000024.1 GCA_022823945.1 Anaerolineae bacterium
GGTGGAGCGTTTCATCAATAAGATGAAGCATTTTCGCCGTGTCTTTTCTCGCTTTGAGAAGCTGGATACATCCCTTTTCGGCTTTCTGCACTTGGCTGGTGCTATGATCTGGTTACGAGCAAATGTCAACACAACCTAGTCTAGAATGTTGGAGTGACCCACAGTTAAAGCAGAGAGAATTATGTATCAATATCAGGAAAATCCACGAGAAAAGTACGCGTCGTTGCTCAATCAGCCAAATACACGCTGGTGGTCGCGCCGCTATACTCGAAATTACAAGATGTTTGTAATTGGCGTGTGTGCCTTTCTGGCGGTTGTCGCGTTACATCTTATGTCCATGCCTGCGCCAGCCAAGGCCCAAGCGTGTAACATCTATAGCAGCGATGACATTTGCGACAAATCCAGTGGCGAATTTCTAGCGGGCTTCCTTGCTGCGTGGCAGTTTGAACAATACAAGAGCTGCATGAATCGAACTAATGGGAAGGGCCAGTGGGGTGTTGGTAGCGTTGGTACATGGTGTAGGCACGAGGTTGATGAGCAAGTTTGCCGCCATGTAGTGGTTGAGTACAGACCGCATCCTTTTCCACATCGTACAGAATATCGATGCATTACGCAGCGAGTCACGCGATATCTTTGGGGAGGTTGATTATCAAGCATAAAGAAATTGGCAACCGCTCGATTCATCGAGCGGTTTTCTTTTTTCAATGAATTCTGGAAGCCCGAGAACAACCCTATCGTCAACGGTCCCTTCATCCTCACCAGCTTTGACGCCGACCTGCAGACAGCCGAGATGACGCCCAACCCCGAATGGTGGAAAGATGGTCCGCTGCTGGATAAGGTCAGCTTCATATTTTCGACCGACCAGACGACCGTCGGCGCTTTGGTATTGAATGACCAGATCGACGCCAGCCTGGCGGCGGCGCCGTCTGTGCTGCGCGCCCAGATGCCCGACTACTTCCGCCAGTTTGACGCCATCGGCTTCAACACCTTCTGGATGCAGCCGACTCGCGAGCCCACCAGCGATCCCCTGGTGCGCGAAGCCTTGATCAAATCGGTCGACTGGAATGCCGTCTTCCAGGCCGCCTTCCCGATCGAAGGCAGCGGCGTCATGACAACGCAGACGCTGGATGACATCGTCACCTGCCAAAATCCCGATGCCACCGGCTATCCCTACGATATCGAAGCCGCCCAGGCCGCGCTCGCCGCATCAAGCTATGGCAGCGCCGAGAACTTGCCGAAATTGCGCGTAACCCCGCGCGGCAGCAACGAGTTCAACAACCGCGCCCTGACAGCCGTCATTGAATTCTGGCGTCAGAACCTGGGCATCGAAAATGTTGAGTTCCAGCAGGACCCCAACAGCTTCGGCGATGATTATGACAAGATCAACCTGAGCCGCGACGATGTGGTCATTCGCTTCCCCGATGCCGCGACCTATATGTGGGCGGCCGGACACTCGGCGGGTCCTGTTCCCGGCAGCTCCATGCTCAGCGGCTATCACAACGAAGCGCTGGAAGCGGCGGTTGACGAAGCGCTGACCCTGGCGCCGGATGATCCGCGGCGCTGTGAACTGGCGCTCGAGGCGCAGGAGCACTACGAGGGCGACTATGTCATCATGCACTTCGGCAAACCGCTGCGCACCGCCAACGCCCGCGAGCATGTCAAGGAATACTACAGCGGTCCCGATGTGAGCGTCATCGAGCCGTGGAAGATCTACATCGAGCGGATGTAAGCCCCCACCCCTTACCCCTCCCCCATCAAGAGGGAGGGGTAAGGCAAGGGGTGCGGCAACGCGAATGACACCCCTTCCCTCCTGCTGGGGGAAGGGGCTGGGGGATGGGGGGAACGGAGTCGAATATGGCAACCTTCCTGCTGATACGCCTGCTGCGCTGGTCGGTTGGGCTGCTGCTCATACTCTTCATCACTTACGCCATGATGTATTATGGCGCGGGCGACCCCATCCGCATGATGTTCATCCAGGGCGAAGACTTCGATACTGAAGACGAGGTCGTCATGCTGGCGCTGCGCAAGAAGTACGGTTTGGACGAACCCTTCCTGGCGCAATTCGGCAATTATTTGAACAACTTGTTTCAAGGCGACTGGGGGCGGTCGATTCGCCTGCAAGTCGACCGGCCTGTGCTCGAGATCGTGCAATTCCGCCTGCCGATCAGCATGCAGCTGGGTTTTGCCGCGACTATCATCGGCGCTGTCGTGGGCATTGGCTTGGGCATCTTATCCGCGCTGCATCACAACCGCCTGCTCGACCGCTTGATCGTCAGCATCGTGCTCTTCGTCAATGGCATTCCGGTTTTTGTCACAGTGCCCATCCTGCTGCTTTTGCTCGTCTTGCAGCTCAAGCTAATTGATGTGCCTTATGGCTGGAACGGGCTTTTTCACATCGACGCGGCGCTGCCGGTAGCGGTGATCTCCATTGGCGTGCTGCCCATCATCGTGCGCCAGACGCGCTCAGCCATGCTGGAGGTCAAAAGCCAGCAATATGTAACCACTGCCCGCGCCAAGGGTGTGCCGGAATCGCGCATCATCTTGCGGCATATGCTGCGCCCGGTATTGACGCCGGTGGTAACCACACTGGGCCTCATCATGATCGGGCTGATCAACGGCTCCCTGTTCGTGGAATACATCCTGAACATTCCCGGCTTTGGCTTGCTGACGATTGAGGGCATCAAAAAGGTCGATTACCCGATCATCATGGCGGTGGCGGTCGTCGGCACATTGATTATTTTTGTGAGCAACTTCCTGGTCGATATTATCTACCCCATATTGGATCCACGGGTGCGGGCGTAATGAGCGAAAGCGCGCCAGGAGGCAATATCTCGCGCGTCGTGGCGGATGGCGTCTACAGCGGCGAGCAGCGCAGCTTGTGGCAAGACGCCTCGCGACGCTTCCGCAGAAATTGGCTGGCTGTCGGCGGTCTGGTGGTGGTGTTCTGCTTCCTCATCGCCGCCTTGGTCGGTCCGCATGTCTCGCCATACGACTTCCTCGAACAGAATATCGTCCGCGCCTTTCAAAGACCGTCGGAAGAACACTTTCTGGGGACTGACGACTTGGGGCGAGATGTCTTCAGCCGCATGCTGCATGGCGCGCGAACAGCCGCTTTGGTCGCCTTTTTCACCACGGCTATCAGCCTGTTGATCGGCGTGCTGGTCGGCACCTGGTCGGGCATCAGCGGCGGGCGCACCGACGAATTCCTGATGTGGATCAGCGATTTAATCCAGGCCATGCCCGGTTTGTTGCTGGTCATCCTCATCAACACCACCCTGCGCCGCCCCATCATCAATGCCTTTGACACGCTTTACATGCAGACGCGCAACCCGTTCTACCTAAACACATTGTGGCTGGATTATGTGCTGGTATTCAGCGCCTTGGCCTTGATCGGCTGGCCCGGGCTGGCGCGCTTGATACGCGGGCAGGTGCTGAGCATCAACGAAGAAGATTATGTGCTGGCGGCGCGGGCGATCGGCGCATCAGAAGCGCATATCATGCTGCGTCATGTCATCCCCAATGCGCTGGGTCCGCTGGTGGTCGCCGTAACCGCCAGCATGGGCGGCGCGGTTACACTGGAAGCCGGCTTGAGCTTTTTGGGCATTGGCATTCAGCCACCCAACGCCAGCTGGGGTTCCATGCTGGAAGAGGGCCGACGCTATTGGCAGATTTTCCCACATTTGATTCTAATCCCGGCTGTGACAATCGGCATCGTCCAGGTGGCTTTCGTCTTCCTGGGCGATGGCTTGAACGATGCCCTCGACCCGCGCCGAACGACATGACCATTTGCCACAGAGACATGGGGAAATTCAAAACAAACAAAGACGTTATGGATATAAAATGACTATTGCGCTCGGTGAACGTTTGCCACTCGGTGAACCCGGCGGCTCATTTTTGGCTTTTCTCTATGACTCTTTGGCAAACAATTAGAAAGGAATCCCAATGTTCGACAAACCCTGGACGGGCGTGCTGCCAGCCACGCTTTGTCCTTTCAACAGCGACGACACCATCGACGAGCCCGGCTTGCGCGCCTACTTCCGCTACCTGGCCTCTGTGGACGGCGTGACGGGCTTGGTGTGCAATGGGCATACCGGCGAGGTCATGTCCCTGCGCAACCACGAGCGCGCCCGCATAACCGAAATCATGGCGGAAGAAGTAGGCGACCGCGTAAAAGTCGTTTCCGGGGTCTGTGCCGAGGGCAGCGATGAAGCCATTGCCCAGGCGCTGGCCGCAAAAGAGGTCGGCGCAGATGCCATCTTGCTGATGCCGCCGCATCACTGGCTGCGCTTCGGACGCACCAGCGAAACTGCCGTCGGTTACTTCCAGGATGTGGCGGACGGGGCGGATATCGACATCATCGTGCATCAATATCCCGCCTGGACCAAAGCCGGTTACAGCCTGGCCGAGATGCTGGCCATGACCAAGATCGATCGCGTCGTCAGCATAAAAATGGGCACGCGCGAGATGTCCCGCTGGGCTTATGACTACCGCAATCTCAAACGGGCCGCGCCCGAAGTCAGCATCATCAGCTGCCAGGACGAATACTTGCTGGTTACGCTGCTGGATGGAGCGGATGGGGCGCTGGTCGGTTTTGCCGGCTTCGTGCCCGAGCTGATCACCGCATTGGTGCGCGCGGCGCTGTCTGGCGATCTGGAGCAAGCCAATTACCTGCAAGACAAAGTCCGCCCACTTTCACAGATCGTCTACCGCTTCGGCGAACCTTCCAGCGATGCGCACCAGCGGATGAAATGCGCCATGACCTTGATGGGAAAGTTCCCGTCCATGCACATGCGCCGACCGCTGCGGCCACTGCCACCCGAAGAAGTCGCGCGAATCGCCGGCGAACTGGAAGCGGCCGGCTTTGAAGTGGTGACGAAGGCGGTTGCCTAGATGGCGCGCGGCAGCACCTACGTGTCCGAGGCGCGCCTATTCAGCGATGCCGGCACGGGCGCGCGCATCCGCCAGGTAACCGACCAACCCAGCATCCATCATCATCCCTTCTTCTTCGTGCCCGCCTATGACGACGCCATGGCGCGGCTGGTCTTCGTCAGCCACCGCAGCGGACGCCCGGAAATTCATGCCGAAGACCGCGCCACCGGCAAAATCGTCCAGTTGACCGAACGCGCCGGGCTGGCTGAGTATTCTGTATATCCTTCACACGATGGGCGCTGGGTCTATTACACAGCCGGGACGGGCGGCTATCGCGTCTGCACAGAAACGCTGCGCGAAGAGCAATTGCTGGACTTCGGCGATGTGCGTCTGCGCGAAGAGGGCATGGTCGCCGATGCCATGGGCACCACCGCGCTCAGCTTCGATGATCGCTATTGGGCGCTGCGTTTCAGCCAAGCGGACCGCGCTAATCTGGTCGTCATTGACACCGACAGCGGCGCTTGCGATGTCATCCTGCAGCGCGACACAATCGCCCATTTGATGTTCTGCCCCGATGACAGCGACCTGCTCTATTATGCCGGTCCCTTGACCGACCGCATTTGGATCATCAAGCGCGATGGCAGCGACAACCGCCGTCCGTATGAGCGAAAGCCCGGCGAATGGATCACGCATGAGGTGTGGATCCCCGGCATGCGCGAATTGGCTTTCGTCGACTGGAACAAGGGCATCCGCGCCATCCAGGTCGATACGGGCGCAGAGCGGCGCGTCACCGCCTTCAACGCCTGGCATGCCGTCTGCAATCCCACCGGCACGCTGATGGTGGCCGATACCAACTTCCCCGATATCGGTTTGCAGCTATTCGATCCGCGCGATGGCATGGGCGCTCCCCTGACTCTCTGTCATCCCGGAGCCACGAACGAAGGCGCGCACTGGGCGGGACCATTCCCGTATGAGGGGGGTCCGATCAAAGTCTATGCGCCCCAGCACACGCATCCGCACCCGTCATTTTCGCCCGATAGCCAGCGCGTCGTCTTCACTAGCGACCGAACAGGCACAGCGCAGGTCTATGAAGTGGAGATTCCGAGTGAGATGAGGCTTGGCGAAAACTAGCTGCCAGCCATAAGTCGTTCAATTAGCGCCAATTGCAGATTATGAAGGTGTATGATGAGTCCGCCGAGCAAGCCAATTATGGCTATGGCAACGCGATACAGATCGGCTTTTGTCGCAGCATGCTTCGAGCGTTCCTCCAGCGTCGCAATTCGCTGGTCAGATGTTACATTTGTATTGGGAACCGCTTGTTGCTGCCCAATTTGCGAATCAAGCGTGGCCATTCACTGCCCCGGGCTAATTTGCGGAACCATTCACGCAGATAGTGTAACTTATCAGCCAGTATCTGTCAACAATAGCCGAGTCGCTACCGGCTCGAAGGAAGCCAAACCTTGCACACAGACAGTACAATATCCACATTATCGCCCCTGGCCCAACCCCTGTCCGTCGCCCTGATCGGCACGGGCAACCGCTCCAAGACGACTTATCGACCGCTCTTTGATTATCTTAAACCATGGATAAAAATCTCGGCGGTTTGCGATCCCGTGCGCGAATCGGCAGATGCTTTCGCCGAGTCGATTGGCGTGCCAGCCTTTTACGATCTGCAGGATTTGATCCGCGCGCGCCCCATGGAAGCGGCGTTTGTGGTCAGCCCCATCCCCTCGCACCACAGCATCTGCTGCACATTGCTGGCGCATGGCGTGCATGTCAATGTCGAGACGAGTATGTGCAGCCTGCTGCTGCAAGCGCAAGAGATGGTGGCGGCGGCGCGGCAAAACCGGACCATCTTGCGCATCGCCGAAAACTTCTTCCGCTTCCCTTTCGACCGCATGATGAAATTGATCGCGGCGGACGGCTTCATCGGCGAGGTCAAGCGCTTGACTTGCTGGCACGACCACACCGGTTTTCACAACAATTCCCGCTGGATACACTTTTTTGGCGCGCACCCGTTGGCGGTACAAGCGATCGCCCACGAAATGCCGACAGCCGGACATTATCAGCTGGCGCATCGCTATCACGAGACAGAACGGTATCGGGCGCATTTCTTTTGGTTTCCCGATGATGCGCTGGTGATCGACCATGCCGGCAACATCAAGAGCATGCTGGGGCGTTATCCGCGGCCCGGCTATACCGAGCTGGCGGGCTCGCGCGGGGCGATCGTGCAGCAGGCGGCGGCTGGCTGGCACGGACAAAGCGAAGTGCGCTATTGCACGGACGAAGCCCTGGTGGCGGGCGGACGCCACGATTTGAGCTATCCGATCGTGCATGTGGGCGATGGGCGCGACTGGCTGTCTTCGCATGTCGATCTGCCAGGCCGGCGCATTGAGCATGTGAATCCGTATCGGCTGGGCGCAAGCGCATACCACCGCCGCAATTATTACAGCGCCGCTGTCATTGGACACCTGGTCGACTTTGCCGAGTCCGTGCGTGGGCTGCGCGAATCGGAATATACAGACGAAGATGCGTTGATGGCGATGATGATGGAAGTTGCCACACGCGAATCGGCGCTGCAAGCTGGCAAACGGCTGCAACTGCCTTTGACTGGCGAGCTGGAATCGGAGGCGGCGCTGCGGGCAAGCCTGCGCGAACAATATGGGGTTGACCCGCTGGATATCGAAGGCATGCTGGCGATAAGTTATCCGCGACCGTGAATCCAATCCCGATTCGTCGTCGGGGCGAGACGCCGCGTCGCTCGTCAAACACAACCGTTATCGCCGGGCACCAGCACCACAAACCCACAGTCTCCAATCCGCCCGCTTTTGCATGTGCACAGAACTGGGATTTCGACGGGCGAGTCACCGCCTCGCCCCTACCTGTAGTTGCTATTGGGGATTGCTGAAGGGGCAGCAAAGTCCCATTTGCATCCGCCAACAATCTGTGTTACGCTTGCTAGCGAAATCGATTTCGTCAGCGCGATACTGCCATGCCTATCACGATTGAAGACCTCGCCAGCAAGCTCGGCGTCTCGCCATCGACGGTCTCCAAGGCGCTGAATGATCGCGCAGATGTTTCGCTGCGCACCAAAGAACGCGTCCGCAAAACCGTGCGCGAGCTGGGTTATCAGCCTTCGGCAGCGGCTCGCAACCTGCGCCGCCAGCGCACCGACAAAATCGGGCTGATTGTCAATTATCCGATCCACATGGTGCGCGACTTCCTGGCGGAGCTAATCCCCGGCATAGCCGCCCGCGCCGAGCAGTCTGAATATCACCTGATCCTCTACACCGCGATGGCTCGCAATGCCGAGCGCCTCAAGAACTTGTGCCGCTCGCGTGAGGTTGATGGCATCATTGTCGCCTGGCCCCCGCGCGCCAGCGAGACGTTCGCTCTTTCGCAGCTGATGACAGAGGAAGATATGCCCCATGTGTTTTTGCCGCGCCGTGTCCCGCATGACGAAATTTCCTTTGTGGCCGCCGACCATGTGGAGGGTGCCAAAGCGCTCACGCAGCATTTGATCGACCTGGGGCATCGGCGTATCGGCTTCGAGCGCCTGCCAGAGGTCTATGAGACTGACCACGACCGCCATGCCGGCTATGTCCAGGCGCTGGCAGCAGCTGGCATTGACTATCTGCCCGATCTGGTTGTCTCGGCCGATTCCAGCGCTGTGGATTATGCAACGCGCTCGTTCAGGATATTCTCTTCGCTGCCCGAGCCGCCCACAGCCATTCTGTTTTTCACCGATCCGGTCGCCATCCGCGCCTTGTCGCTGGCTCGGCAGACGGGGCTGCGCGTCCCGCAGCAACTTTCTATTGCCGGTTACGATGGCATCTTGTCGTCTGGCGTCACGCAACCTGCGCTGACCACCGTATGGCAATCGGCGGCGGAAATGGGACGACTGGCTGTCGAGAGCCTGCTGCAGTTGATTAATGGGCATCGCGGCGCGCCCATCCAACATACTTTGCCGGTCAAGCTCTTCGCCCGCGCATCGACCGGACCCAATCTGCGAGGCTGATGTGTCGTGTCGCTTTGCAGGGGGCATGCGCCCAAAAGAGGAAGAGGTGGTGACAGCCACATTGGCGCACCTTTTTACACTGTCCGATTTTGTTCAATGTGTTGAAGAAAAGGAGCACAACATGCGCAAGTTGATCGTTATTCTGTCTTTGCTGGGGCTGCTGATTGGCATCCCGGCATTCGCCCAAAGCGGTGACGCCTGCAACATCGATGCGCCCGCTGACCCTGTCGAACTGCAGCTAATCAGCTGGCCCTTCGCTATCACCGAGTTCTATGCAGCCGAGATGGAAGCATGCAGCGAGGTCGATAACCTCACCATCAATGTGAACCTGATCGACTCCACCAGCCTGCAAGAGCAGGTGCGGCTGGCGCTTTCCACCGGCGGTGATTCGCCCTACGACATCATTCATGGTGCCAATGGTCAAGTCAGCGAGTGGGGCGCGCCTGGCTGGGTCATGCCGCTTAACGACCTGATCGAAAAGTACCGCGACGAATATAACCTGGACGACATCCCACAGAGCGCCTGGGACGATGCCACACTGGACGGCAACATCCTCGGCGTGCCGGCTGTCGGCAATACGCTGCACCTGGTCTATCGCGCCGATGTCTTCGAAGCGAATGACTGGGCTGTCCCCGATACCTACGAAGAGCTGTGGGCGCTTTGCGATACCATCGGCTTCGACAATATGGACTGGGAGCTGCCTTTCGCCCTGGATGTATCCCGCGCCCGCGCCTGGGAGCTGGAGTTCTTCATGCTGCTGCGCGCCCTGGGCGGCGATTATCTGGGTGAGGACTTGATGCCCACTTTCAACAGCGACATCGGTGTCGAGGCTGTCGATGTCATGATCGAGACAGTCGACCGCTGCGTTGGCGCAGACGGCATCGCCTACAGCTTGAACGAAATTCAGCAATCGCTGGGCGGTGGCACACTGCCGATTACCAAGATCTGGGCGAGCCGCGCCGCTGGCATGCGCGACCCCGATATGTCCGACCTGGGCGAGGCGATCGCCTTTGCGCCTGCGCCGCGCGTAACCGCCGATGGTCCGCGCGCTGCCTCCGGTTGGAACGACTTCTACTTTATCCCGGCCACCACCACCAACGACCCGGATTTGATCTTCCAGGTCATCATGGAAGCCGTTGACGCCGCCAGCCAGCAAGCCGCCGCCGCTGTGGGCATGACGACGCGCTTGTCCGCAGCTGATTATGGTGGCGCATACCTGCCCGCCGCCAGCCAGACGATCGCCGAAGGCATCGGCAACTACCAGAAGACCTTCGCAAACAATATCGCCATTGCCAAGCTGGTCGAGTACCTGCCTTTGGTCTATATCGGCGATATGACCGGGGCTGAAGCGCTGGATGCCGCCGCTGCCGACTATGTCGCCGAAGCCACAGCACAAGGCTTCATCGAGGGCTAAATCTTACCCCCTCGGTCCCCCCGATGGGTCGGAGGGAGGTCTAGCCAAACTCCCCTCTCCGACTCGCCGGGGAGGGGCTCATGCAAAAAAGCAGGCTAGCGGAAAGGCGCAGCCAATGAAGCGGAATACCTTTTTTGCATTCGCCTCGCCCAGCGTGATCATCATGCTGCTGCTGATGGTTGTGCCGCTGGCGATCGCCTTGTGGCTGGGCTTTCATTACATGACATTCCGCAATATCGCTGCGCCAGAGTGGGTCGGCTTGCGCAACTACAGCGATGTGCTGGCCGATACGCGATTCTGGCGCTCTTTCAACTTCACCGCGCTCTACACCGCCATCGTCGTGCCCAGCTGGGTCGTCATCGGCTTCATCATCGCGCTTTTCTTGGATCAAGTTTCTGGATTTGTGCGCGGCGTCTATATGTCCATTTTCCTGCTGCCTTTTATCACCGTGCCCATCATCGCCACCATCATGTTCAAACAGCTGTGGGAGCCATCGGGGCTGCTCACTTGGCTGTATCAACAATTGTCGGGCACGCGCTTCCGTATGAACGAGACTTCGGTGAAGACATTGATCGTCTTTTTTGGCATCTGGTATGTGACGCCCTTCACGATCGTCGTCTACTTCGCGGGCTTGCAGACCCTGCCGCAAGAGATGATCGAAGCCGCCTCGATCGATGGCGCGGGCCGCCTGCAGAAGATCCGCCACATCGTCATTCCTTATGTCAGCTCGCTGACGGTCTTCATTTTGCTCTTTTCTATCATGGACTCCTACCGAGTCTTCGACAGCGTTTATGTCTTGTCGGGACTGAACCCCCAGTTCAAAGCCGATACCGTCATGACCTATACATTTTCGACGGCGGTGCAGGTGCAGCGGCTGGGCAAAGCCAACGCCATGTCAATCTTGACCGTCATCGGCATCATGGTCGTGCTGATCCCCTTCTTGCGCCTGATGTACAAAGAACAGATAGCGGAGCGTTGATATGGACCCGATTACGAGCCGTGCCGGGCGCCGCTTCGTGCACTTTGTGCTGCTGAGCTTCACTGTCTACAGCCTGGTGCCTTTCGTCTGGACAGGCATGCAGTCTTTCAAGACCGTCAAAGACGCCTTTTCCCGAAAGCCTCTGCTGCTCTTCGAGCCGACGCTGCAAAACTACCAAGAGGTGTGGATACGCCGCGTGCCAGACAATGCCGAGGCAATTGGCTTGGGGATTTTACTAGTGGTTGCGCTGCTGGTCGGGCTGCTGTTGAGCGCGCGCCATCTGCCCGTCAACAATCGGCTGGTGTATGGATTTTGCCTGGCGGGTTTTGGATTGCTGTTGTGGGCGATCCCGCAGTTGATCTATATGCAGAAGTTTTATGACTACTTCATCAACACGCTGATCGTCACCGCTTGCACAATTGTCATTTCCATATCAATCGGCTGTTTGGCTGGCTATTCGCTGGCGCGCTATGCGGGCTTGGCGGCTGTGGTGATTCTCATCGCCGCGCTGGCTTTCCGCGCCCTGCCCCGCCTGGCTTTTGTGCTGCCCTATTACTGGATCGGCTCGCTGCTGAACCTGCTGGACACCGGGCTGCTGGTGGTGGTCGCTCTGGTGGCGGTCAACCAGCCATTCACCATCTGGATGCTGCGTAGCTTCTTCATGGAAGTGCCAAAAGACCTGGAAGAGTCGGCGATGGTCGATGGCGCGAACCGCTTGCAGTCCTTCCTGCGTGTGATCGTGCCGGTTGCCTGGCCCGGCATCATCTCCACCGCCCTGTTTACGCTGCTGCTGGCTTATAACGAATTCTTGCTGGTGCGCGTGTTGACACAGTCGAACTGGACTTTGCCGGTGGCCATTTCGCGGTATACCGGCAACGAATCGGCCGATGAGTTGACCCTGGCCGCGGCTGCGTCGGTTTCGGCTACCTTGCCCATCATCGTCGTCATCCTCTACTTCCAGAAGCATCTGGTCAAGGGGCTGTCCGCCGGTGCCGTCAAAGGCTGAACAGGCCGATTTCCCGGCTGTGGCATGCTGCTTTGCGCTGCGAATTCAAAATCGAAAGGAGCAACAACTTGTCCACTTCCATCGCCCAGACCAACCGCGAGACTATCCGTCGCTATTGGCAGCAACTGGACGCCGCCGATGCGCGCGACCTGTCCGATATCGTCCGGCAATACACAGCCCACGATATTGAGTGGCACGGGCCGCAGCCATTCAACGATATTGACGGCATCGAGGGTCTGCTGGAGGCTTGGTGGCTGCCCTTGCGCCGCGCTTTCCCCGACCTGCGTCGGCGCTGCGATGTCTTGCTGGCGGGCAGCTTCCGCGGGCAAGACTGGGTCAGCGCCAGCGGCAATTTTGAAGGCAAATTTGTCCAGGATTGGCTGGGCATCGCCGCGACGGGCGAAAAGACCTGCCTGCGCTTTGGCGAGGTCATGGCGCTGGAAGGTGGCAAAGTCGTCAAGACTTATTGGCTGACAGACTTGATGGATGTCATGCAACAGGGCGGCTTCCATCTGGGTTGGGCTGCGCCTGCGACAGAGGGCTTGCGCCCCCCCGTCAAATATGGCGGTGGCATCATCGAAAACGAACAAGACCCGCATGAGACACAGCAGACCCTGCGCCTGGTCGAAGCCATGCTCTTCGGGCTGGTGCGCAAAGACCAGCCCATGTCGCTATACTGGACAGATGACATGATCTGGAACAGTCCCAGCGGCGTGGGCACAGCTTGCGGCCTGGACGACTTCTTGCGGCGCGTGCACAGCGAATTTTTGCGCGGGCTGGGCGGCGGCTGGAGTGGCTCGCACAATGCGCGCTATGCCGAAGGCCGCTTCGCTGTATCGACCGGTTGGCCCAGCCTGGTCGCCGAGCATAATGGCTACTTCCTGGGTCAAGCGCCGACCGGCAAGCACCTGAGTTGGCGAATCATGGACTTTTGGGAGCGCAAAGACGACCTGCTGACGACCAACTGGGTGCATATTGATATGGTCAATGTCTTCATGCAAATGGGCGTGGACATCTTCGACCGTTATCGACAGTATCGGCGGGAGACAGAAGCGTAGGAGTGTATGAAGATGGCCGATGATCCCACCCAATCCACAACCCCGCGCAGCCATGGTTCCGAGCCTTCCGCCATCGCCCATGGCGCGGACATCATGCCGAGCGATCATGCCATTTCGCTGGGGGCAAAGGGCGGCACCGATACACTGCTGCGCAATCCTGGCACACAGCGCCAGCAGCCCATGCGCGGCTTCGAAGCCACCTATGTGGATATCATCGACTACATCGTGCGCATCACGCACCGCATCTGGGAAGAGAAGGACATCGGGTATATCTACGATACCTACCGCCACAACTCGCATGTCTATGACGACTTTGGCCTGCAATACGGACGCGACAAGATCGTGGCGGATACCGTACATACGATTAACGCCTTCCCGGATATTCGTCTCTTCGCCGACGAGATCATCTGGGCTGGCGATGAACATGTCGGCTTCCACACCTCGCACCGCACGCTAATCTGCGGGCACAATACCGGCTTCAGCCAGTATGGACCGCCCACCGGGGTGAAAGTGTCGCTATGGTGCATCGCCAACTGCGTCGCGCTGGAGAATGAGATCTTCGCGGAATGGGTAATCTATGACACCGCCAGCCTGATCCACCAACTGGGATTTGACCTGCGGAAGATGGCGCGCAAGCTGGGCAATCGGCAAACGCGGACGAGCCTGGACGATGCGCGCTTCGGCGAGCCAGAGCGGCTGGATGGGCAGGGCAAGCCGCGTTACCTAGCTACCCCCGGCGGCAGCTTTGATGTCGAAGAATTTGTGCGCCGCACCTTTCACAATATCTGGAACCGGCGCAGCCTGCGCGAAGTGCGTTGCGCCTACGACCAGAGCCTGCTCTTCCACGGGTCGACCGGGCGTGTATTGTATGGGCGCGGCGACTATCAGTCCTTCGTGCTGAGCATGCTGGCGATGTTCCCCGATGCCATGCTGCAGGTGGATGACATCTACTGGATGGGCAACGATGATGATGGCTACAAGGTGTCGGTGCGCTGGAGCTTGCAAGGCACGCACCGCGGCAACGGCATCTATGGCGCGCCCAGCGGCAAACGGGTGACCATGTGGGGCATCACCCAGCAAGAAATCCACCAAGGGCGCGTGCAAAAAGAGTGGATGCTCTTCAATGAATTCGCCGTGATGCAGCAGATTTATCGCGACTAGCCTGTGGCAAGAGCCGCTTCGCAAGCGTGGATTCTGGAGCAGAAATGGGAAGTATTCACAACCGCAACAAAGACCGCATTCAGATCTTGCGAGATGCGCTCTACGATATTGAGCCAGCCCGTTTGCAGCGACAGCTGGGCGAAGTCTTCGCCGCGGATTGCGAGATCCATCTGGCGACGCCACTTGAAGATCTCGCGGGTCCAGCCGAGTTATTTCACCAGGTATATGCGCCCTTGCTGCACGCTATCCCCGATCTGGAAAGGCGCGATTTTATCGTCATGGCGGGGCATTCGCCCGGGCAATGGAGCGGCGACTGGGTCGGCTGCGGCGGGCATTATATGGGCGTCTTCGAGCAGCCCTGGCTGGATATCCCGCCGACCAGGCACCTCGTTTCCATGCGCTATCACGAATTTTTTCGCTTCGTCGATGGCGTCATCGTGGAGATGCAGGCGCTGTGGGATATCCCCTCGCTGATGGTGCAAGCGCAAGCCTGGCCCCTGTCGCCCGCTCTTGCGCCCAACTGGGCAGTCATACCTGGTCCCGCCAGCAACGATGGCATCATCCAGACGCCGCATGATCCAACGCAAGCCGCCGCCAGCGTGCAGTTGGTCATGGACATGTTGAAGGCGCTGCGCAATTCGCCACAGGGTGTCGAAGCCATGGAGCTGGATCGGTATTGGCATCCCAAGATGATGTGGTACGGACCCGCTGGCATCGGCGTGATGCGGCGCGTGCTCGGTTTCCGCAATTGGCATCAGACCCCGTTTTTGAAAGCCATGCCAGACCGCTTCGCCTTCCTGGAAAAAGGCGTCATGTTCGGCGACGGAGAATTTGTAGGCTTCACCGCTTGGCCAGGTGGACAGTCGACGCTTTCTGGAGACGGCTTTCTGGGCATTGCGCCCACAGGCCAAAAGCTGACGCGCCGCAGCCTGGATTTCTGGCGCTGTGAAAATGGCCTGGTCCGCGAGAACTGGGTGCTGCTCGACTTGCTGCACATCTATCAGCAACTGGGGGTGGATGTGTTTGAGCGCATGCGCGAGCTTACGATTGCGCGGCAAGCTCGCCCCATGGCGGTTTGAGCGTCTAGGCCGAGTCAGCGCCTCTCCCTACAAGTCTTGTCCGCTAGTTGTCTACCCCCTCGGTCCCCCCATATCAATGGGGGAAGGTTTCTCCGAGCATACGCTTAAGACACAATATCCATACAGAGGCGCGATCCCGCCAGCCGCAGCTCCCCTCCCTGATGCTTCGGGGAGGGGCCGGGGGCGGGGTAGAACAAAAAGCAGCAAGCAAATCGCAGTATCGGTAAAGCCGTGTAGGGACGAGACGAATTGCCCGTACGCGACGGTCTGGGCGACTGGTTAGGCTTTCCGCAGCCGCTCTGCTTCCAGCGCGACCACGGCCGCCCCGTCTACGCCCACGCAGACATTCACCAGCGGGCGGTCTGCCCAGGCTGGCAAGATGCGTCCACCTGTCGCCGGCAGGGTCTTGCCGCGCCCGATGCCCGCAGTCTCCACGCGCATCTGCCAGCGCCGCACTTGAAACAGGTCGGGCTGCAGCAGGTAGGCGATTGCGCTGGAATCGTGCACGAAGATGCCTTGCGCATCGTAATTGGCTTCGAAGTAACGCCGATAATGCGGCAGGATGCGCGAAATGTGCTCGGACATAGGCTTGCCGTGCGTCGAGTATTCAGCGATATCGGCGGGCGTCATGTGCACGCGCAGGGTTACATCCAAGCCAACCATGGTAACTTGCCAATCGGCGCCAAAGACCAGGTCAGCGGCTTCGGGATCGTTGCGGATATTGGCTTCGGCGGCTGGGCTGGCATTGCCAGGCACCAGGGCGTTGCCACCCATCAGCACGACTTCATCAACCCATTCACAGATTCGTGGTTCCAGGCGCAAAGCCAGCGCGATATTGGTCAGCGGACCGATGGGCACCAGTGTGATCTCGCCCGGCTGTGCTCGAAGCTGCTCGATGATAAATTGCGCCGCGGGGATGGCGAGTGGCTGCGTGTCTGGATCGGGCAAGAAAAGTTCGCCCTGTCCATCTTCGCCATGCACGAAGGGCACAGGACCTTCAAAAGGACGGGTGAGCGGGTCGAGCGCGCCCTGGGCAACCGGGATATCGGCGCGGTCGGCGATTTCTAGCAGGCGCAGCGCATTGGTGGTGGCCAGCGGCGTGCGCACATTGCCAAAGATGCTCGTCAATCCGATAACATCCAGTTCCGGCGAAACCAGCGCGAAAAAAATCGCCATGCTGTCATCGACGCCGGGATCGGTATCGATGATGATTTTGCGCGCCATAGTTAGCCTCCGATGATTTTGACCTGCACCTGACGGCTGCGCGGACCATCAAATTCACAAAAGAGCAGACTCTGCGAGCCGCCCAGCAGCAAGCGTCCAGCGGCGATGGGCAGCACGAGAGATTGTCCCACCAGCGCCGCCTTGATATGCCCGGCTGCATCGGCTGGCGTATCATATTGATGCGCGAAGTCCACTCGCGTAGGCACAATCCTGCGCAGCTCGGCGATAATATCTTCTGTCGTGGCGGCATCCAACGCCGAGTTGATGGTGATGCCGGCTGTCGTATGCGGCACAACCAGCGCACACAGACCGCTTTCTATGCCGCTGGCAGCCACGACAGCTTGCGCCTGCGCCGTGAAATCGACCAAGGCATCGCCGGATGGTGTTTCCAGGTCTATGATCGTCAGCATGACAAGTCGATTCCCTTTCGATGAGCATCGAGCAACGCTTGCAGTTCAGCGCGCGAGGGCACATTGCGGCCAGCGCCGGCTCGTCTCACACTGGCAGCCCCCATCGCATTGGCGATTGTGCCACATTCCACCAATGAATACCCTTGCAAATCCGCCCAGATGAAGGCGGCGGCAAACGCATCACCCGCGCCGATCGTGTCAATCACTTCGACCGCGAAGCCCGGGACATGCACATCTGTCTCGCCCGAGAGTATGCGGCAGCCACGCTCGCCCAGCTTCAGCGCGATTGTCAGCTGGGGATGACGCCGCAGCAGGTCGCGCAGGTCATGCGTCACAAAGGCAATTTCGTCGCCGGTCAGCAGCAAGACATCGACCAGCCGCAAGGCTTCAGCGACTCGATCGCGTTGCAATCCGCCCAGAAAGGGACCGACATCAAAATAGACGCGGCGAGGCTCTCGCGCCAGCCAGGAAAATGCCCCTGCCATCAGCCCGGCCAAGCGCTCTTCCAGCAATGTGTAGCCGGGCACGAACACGGCATCCGCAGCGGTCAATCGCTGTGCCGCCGCAGCGTTGAAATGGATGGTGCCGCCCTGGCCATAGCGTCCTAGGAAGACATGATCTCTCGTCTGTCGGTCGCTCAAAGACACGACCGCCGTGGTCGTGCTATTGGATGGCATCTGCAGCGCTGCGATATCGACGCCCGCCTCCGCCAACAGCTCAATCAAAAAGCGCCCCACGACATCATCGCCGACCGCGCCCAGCGCCGCCACATCCAGCCCCAGCCCCCGCGCCGCCAGGATTGTGGTGCAGGCACCACCCGCTTCAAAGCACAGCGAATGCGCAGTTTGATGCTCGCCCGCCCTCGCAGGCAGCTGTACTTCCAACAGCAGATCCATGACCAGATCGCCAATCGTGACCAGCGTTGTCAAAATCTCTGTGCCTCTGTGAAACCAACGAAGATTGAAAAAAATGAACCACCGAGTACACCGAGTTGTATGAGTAAATCGAGTGATTTATGCCTCTGTGTTCTCTGTGTTCTCTGTGTCAAAAATATTGCATTTCTTTGTAGAATTTGCTTCTGCGTTTAGTCCGCGATCATCCTCCGCAACCCAGCAGCGATTTCCCGCACGCCATACGACCGAAACACGGCGTCACCTTCGAGCACGGCGACATCGGCTTCTGGAATAGCGTCCATGCCAGCGAATGCGCCGGCAATAGCGCAAGCGATCGCGCCTATGGTATCGGCATCGCCCGACAGGTTGGCGGCCAGAATCGCCGTCCGCTTGGGATCGCCATCTGCCATCCGCAAGATGCCAAAAGCCGCGCCGACAGTCTCCGGCACATTCAACGTCGCGCCCACTTCATCAAACAGCCGACGCAGACGAGTTGGCGCGTCGTCCGAGCTGATGGCGATCGCCAGCGCTTGCTCGATCTTGAAAGCGACCGAAGCGCCGAACCAGCGCCTGCCCTGCTCACGACCCATTGCCGCGCCCAGCAATCCCGCCGCGATAACATCGTCCAGCGAATCCGCCAGCATGGCTTGGGCAATTGCCGCCGCCACAGCCGCCGCGCCCGACACAGCCGGCTGCGTATAATGCGTGGGCATGCAGACGGTTGCAGTGTCTGCGACAGCGCCAGGAATGTCGCCGGGATGCAGCAAGCCGACCGGAGCAATGCGCATGGGAGCGCCATTGGTATCGCCCCACAAGCCGGTCGCGCGCGGGTCTTCGCCAGCTTTCAGCGCCTTGATGCCGCGCCGCGTGCTGGGTCCGACATAAGGCGAATTGTCACCATCGACGCGCTCGTACCAATTCAGAAGCGCCCGCACAGTCGCATCCAAGGTGACGCCGCCCGCCGCGATGAATGCCTGCGCCAACGAGAAAGCTTGCTCGGAATCATCGGTGATGCGCCCAGCCGGCAGACCAGTGTGCACCAGGTGGTCCTGCGGGGCGGCCTGCCAGCTATCCAGCCAGCCAAATGCGCGGATGGTGTCGTCGGGGTGGATGTGCGCTGGCATGGCGAAGGCGTCGCCGAGTGCCTGACCATATAGACAGCCGAGGATTTTGTTGTGCATGAGCTGGTCCCTTGGCGAATGGCGAATTCGTGACAACCCCTGCGTGTGCCAGAAAAGCAAGCGGTCTACAGCGGCTCGCGGCGGACCTCTATTCCGCGGCGGATGGCATCCAGCAGATCGACACTGCGGGCATGATATTCGTTGGCTCGTTCCAGTTTATCTTCGAGGCGCTGCATATCGGCTTTCATTTCCATGCGCAGGGCGTCCATCTTGGCTTCTTGCTGCAAGAAGCGTTCGTCCACCTTCATGAAGCGCTCATCCATTTTAGCTTCCAGCTTGTCGATGCGCTCGTGGACTGTATCAATGCGATCATCAAGCCGCTGGATGTCGTCTTTCGAGGGCAAGCGCCAACGCAGACTGGCGAGTAGCACCAGAACAGTCACAATCTGCAGAATTGTGTTGATGTCGATTTGTACTATTTCCATCGCTTGTCCTCACCCTGCTATGGACGATTATACTCCCATTCACTTGCCGCCCACCAGCGCCCGACCGCCGATGACGAACCACACTGCTGCGCTCGCCGCCAGTCCAATCGCCAGCGCAATCGGCAGCTCCACGAACAGCGACAGAAAGATGGACAGGTACGCGCCCAGGGACACGAGCGTTACGGCGGCGCTTTCTCGCCAGCGCTTCTGGATGCGGAAGATATCGCTGACGAAAGGCAGACCCATGATTATGAGCGCGATGGAAGCCGCGCCTATCGCCAGGCCAGCCGGCAACGCTGCCTCTGCGCCACCAAAGCCATTGGGAGCTGCCAATATCGCCCCGCTGGTCACCACGCCGATCACCGCGAACATCATCAGCAGCATGTGCAAAATGCTGATGCGCTGGATAGCTTGCCAGAATTGCGCGTCAAAGCCCGCGCCAGACGCCGTGCGCATCTCGCTGACTCGCTGGGAAATGCGCCGCTGCAAGGCATAGATCACCAAGGCCAGCACGGTGGCAAAGTAGGGAATCGACTGCGGCAGTTGCGAAGGGATTTCCAGCGAGCCCATGCGGATGCCCAACGCGTCGAAGAATCCGAATATGGACGAAGCGACCATGGTGCCGATAGGCGTGCCGCCACCCAGCGACGGCGTTACCAGCGCGATAAAGCCGCGTCCGTTGGTCATGTCGCGCTGGAAAAGCTGCAAATAACCCATGCTCATGTGGATGCCGCCCAAACCGGCGAAGAAACCGCTGATCAGCAGCGCCATATAGCGGATGCGCTTGACATTGATGCCCACCGATGCCGCCGCTTCCGGATTTTCGCCGACAGCGCGCAGGTGCATCCCGATAGGCATGCGATACAAGAAAAAAGCCACGACGAAGACAGCGATGAAAGCCAGCCAGGTCATGACACTTTGATTATCAAAGACGCCGAAGACAAAACCGCCTAGCAGCGGGATATCGTTGATGAACTCTGGCAGCTGGATAAACGGCATCTGCAAGCTGGCGAGAGTGCTGGTGTTGCCGCGGTCGCCAGTCAACTCAAACATAATCGCCACCGTCGCCGAGCTACCGAAGATGTTTAATGCGATGCCCGACAGGAACAAGTCGCCTTTGAGATCCAGGTGAAAAAGCGCCAGTACAAACGACAGCAGCAGCGAAACACAAACGCCCAGCAGCAGACCCAGCCAGGGACCAACGGTCGTGCCGACTTCTGCGCCAAACCAGTCTTGCGAATAGGCGCTGACGACCACGCCGGTGAAGGCGGACGAAAGCATCATGCCCTCGAGGCCGATATTTAGCACACCGGCTTTTTCCGATATCAGCGCGCCCAACGAGGGCAGCAATATAGGCGTGGTTACGCGCAATATCGCCGCCAAGAAGACGGCGCTGAAGATGCCGTCAATTACATTTTCAAACATCGCTGTCCTCTTCTACCCCCACCCCAACCCCTCCCCCAAAATGAGGGAGGGTCTTACCAGGCACCATACTGCTTCGACTACTCCCCTTCCCTCCCTGTGGGGGAAGGGGCCGGGGGATGGGGGAGAGATTAACCATCCGCCACCTCCAGCGCAGCTACAGCATGCCCCTCTTCATCGATGTCCGCGCGTTTTTGGCGAGCCTGGAAGAAGCTCACCAGCGCCTCGGCTGTGATTAGCAAAATGATGATGGCCTGGATCATGCGCACCACCTCGAAGCTGACATTGGCATCGCGCTCCATGAATTGCGCGCCAGCCCGCAGATAGGCATAGAGCAAGCCCGTGAAGGGCACGACCAGCACATTCAAACGCGCCAGCAGCGCCACCACCACCCCTTCAAAAGCCAACGCGAACGAGATATTGAGGATCAACTGTCTATGGATGCCATTCGCCAGGTGCATGCCCGCCAAGCCGGCCACGATGCCGCTGATGGCCATCACCAGCATGATCGTGCGCCGCGAGTTCACGCCGCCATAATCGGCAAAGCGCAGGTTGCTGCCGATGATGCGGATCTCGTAACCCAAGGGCGTGCGACGAATCAACAGCCAGGCCAGGAAAACCACCACCACCAGGATAAACACGGCGATCGTAACCTGCGTCTTGTCGACGATGACCGGCAAGACAGCGTTGGCGGTGAATTTTTCAGAAGCGACATAACCGGCCGTGGGTGGCTTTAATTGGAAGTTGAGCACCATCTCGAAGAAGCGCGTGGCGATCACATTCAGCATGAGCGTCGAAACCAGTTCGTTTGCGCCCAAATAGGCTTTTAATGCGCCGGGGATCAATCCATAGACAAAGCCGGCTGTGCTGGCCGCCAGGATAATAAATGGGATCAAAATGACGCTCGGCACATTGGGCGAGTTGAGCGCGATGATGCCGCTGACCAGCGCGCCAAAATATAGCTGACCCTCGGCGCCGAGGCTGAATTGCTGGGCGCGGAAGACGATCGCAAAACTCAAGCCCAACAAGATGAGCGTGATGGCATCCTGGATCCACACACCCCAGCGATTTACCCGTTCGATGGGACCCAACAGCAGCGCCTCAAAAGCCAGCCGCGATTGATTCAATGCTTCGGAATATGTCGTGGCGGCGCTGATGTCTTCGGGGCGAGCATAGAGCGTATAGACGGCATCGGCTGGCAAAGTGTAGCCCTCGATCACCGCGTCTTTGCTGCTGACCAGGTCATCAAAGGTCTCGTCGACTTGCAATTCGCTGGCCGAGGTCGCAGACGCCAAAGCCAAGCCCGCTTCATCGCGCAGCTCCACCAGCATATCGACTGGCGAGCGGCGGTTTTTGGCATAGGCCAGCAGCGAGACGACATCACCGGCCCGCCCGGCGAATGTCCAGGCGACCTCGCTGACCGGCTCGACGACATTGGGTTTGTTGAATTCGCCACCGCGCGCCCGGTTGTAGCGCAAATCGACAGCGTCGTTGTCGACTGGCGAGGCCTCGCTTATCACCTGCACGCGGAATTCGCCCCGCTCGAAGCGACTGGCTTCGTCCAGGTTGAAGATGAATGTAACCAAAAAACCCAGCAGCAGCGCCACGATCACGGTCAGCAGAACGCGGATCGCCCCGCGCCGCAACTCCACCACGAATAGCAAGATGCACGCGCCCACTAACCCGTTGACCAGCAGGATATTTTGCCAACTGGCTGTGCCCGTCATTTTTTCGACCGAACCGCCAAACATGGTCTGCGTGATGAAGAGAGTGGCAACTGCGCCAGCAACCATGCCCACGATCATCAACATGTGCTTCCGCAGGAATGGGACGGCGGTGCCACTATCGGACGCGGCTGCTTGTCCCTTGCGCTTGTTCGTCATGCGTACCGCTCCATTTCTGCCCGCTCTTGCCGCTCTGCTCCCAGCATATAGTAGCCGATGCGCTCTTCGGTCAGCTGTTCATCGTTGGGGAAGATGCCGACAATTTCGCCCTCATACATGACCATGATGCGGTCGGACAGCTTCATCACCTCTTGCAGGTCGGCGGAGATCAACAAAATTGCCAAGCCATCGGTGCGCTGGTCGACCAGTTGCTGATGGATGAATTCAATCGCGCCGATATCGACGCCGCGCGTGGGCTGGGCGGCAATCAGCAATTTGGGCGAGGACGACAGCTCGCGCGCCACCACCACCTTCTGCATATTGCCGCCGGAAAGCGCGCTGACAGGAATGGCTCCATCCGGCGCGATGATGTTGAATTGGCGGATCATGTCTGCGCCGTTCTCATCAATGGCGTTGATATCGAGCAAGCCGCGGCGCGTAAAGGGCTCGCGATAATAGCGGTCGATGATCAGGTTATCGGCGATGGACGACCACAGGGCGACGCCATTGGTCAGGCGGTCTTCGGGGATATGCGCCACATTGTGCTCGCGCACCGACCGTGGACCGCGCCCCAGGATCTGCTCGCTGCTGATGTAGGCTTCGCCAGTGGTTGGCGGTCGCAAGCCCGTCAAAACTTCTGCCAGCTCGGTTTGTCCATTGCCCTCGACGCCGGCGATGCCCAGGATCTCGTTCTCGTAAACATTGAAGCTGACATGCTTGAGCAACTGATGTCCGCTGCTGTCGGCATAGGTGAGGTCATCGACTTGCAGGACGGGGTCGCCTCGCGTTATCGGCGGACGGTCGACCTGCATGAACACCTCGCGCCCGACCATCATACGCGCCAGTTCGCGTTCGCTGGTCTTGGCAGTATTGACCGTGCCCACCTGACGGGCATCGCGCATGACCGTCACGCGGTCGCTGATTTCGATGACTTCCTTGAGCTTGTGCGTGATGAAAATGACGGTCTTGCCGCCTTCGACCAGGTTGCGGATCGCGGTGAAGAGGTCGACTGTCTCGCTGGGAGTCAGCACGGCGGTCGGCTCGTCCAGGATGAGGATTTCTGCGCCGCGATACAGCGCTTTGAGGATTTCCACCCGTTGACGCATGCCCACGGGGATATCGGCGATCTTGGCGTTGGGATTGACGAACAAGCCGTATTCGCGCGAAAGCTGCTCGGTATCGGTCACGGCGCGCGAGAAGTCGATCTGGATGCCCTGTTTGGTTTCGCGGTTGAGGATGATGTTCTGCGCCACCGTGAAACTATCCACCAGCATGAAGTTTTGATGCACCATGCCGATGCCCAACTCGATAGCCGCCTGCGGATTGGGGATTTGAACTTCCTGGTCGCGGATGAACAACGTGCCTTCGCTGGGCTGCTCCAAGCCATAGAGGATTTTCATCAACGTGGATTTGCCAGCGCCGTTTTCGCCGACCAGGGCATGAATCTCGCCTTGCTCGACGCGGAAGTTGATGTCGTCGTTGGCGTGTACGCCGTTGGGATAAATCTTGTGAATGTTCTGCGTTTCGATTATGGGCATGGTTTCTGCCTTGAAAGCTCAGGCGGGCAGGTATCAGTAAGAATAAACAGCATTCGTTTATGGCAATAGGTCGCAGCCTATGAAGTTGCGCCCTGCTTGGTTCGCAGACTCCAGAACCGAAAATGACCCTGCAGCGGGATCCACAACATATTCGCCTATGTTGCTCACTGCCTTGATCAGTTCCGTTTGCAAGTTGACAGGCTTTGCATGGGGATGCGCGGATGTGTCCACCTTCTCCCGCCAGACATCGGGGATGTCATGCGCCTTCCAGACGCCTTTCGCTCGCTTCGGCTGTTTTTGCAAGACAACGCAAAATTCAGATTGTCTGCGTGTGCGATAGCCCATACCCATGCGCCCCTTGTCCCAGACGAGCATATCGACCACTTCCAGCCGCGTATCACAAAGCCACTGCGTGAAACCCTGGCAGAGGTGGAACTTGTCCATCCACAGGAAGAGATGCCCCGAAGGAATCAACGCCCGGTCGATGCCGCGCACGAACTCGGCGATCGTCTTTTCGTTCATCTGCAGCAGTGCAGCGCGCCGCTTGCCTCGCGTCTCGCCCTCGTTGCCATAACCGAGCTTGTCCAGCACGCCACGATATTGTGGATCCAGGAAAGCAACCGGGATGCCCTCAGCCGGCAGCAACTCCAGGAATTGCAATCCGTCCATCTGCAAGCGCGTATTGGGCACGAGCTGTGGCGGCAAGTCCAACTGCGGCGATTGCAGCGTCCGTTCGTTGGAAAAGACCGTGTTGCCCGCGGACTGTGGCTCTTCCAGCGCAGCGACTGGTTCCAGCGCTTCAGCCTCCATAGCGCGTCCTTTGCTGGTTGTCATCGTGGCGAGGTGCAGCGCAGCCACCGTCAGGAAGCTACGCCTGCTGTTAATCAGGGGCGACCTTTTCAGAAAGCCGCCCCCAGCTTCCTTTGCGTTATGTACAACGGATGATTGAAACTACATATCATCCATCATCATGTCGTCGATGCTCATGCCAGCGGTCGACATATCGGCGCAGGCCGTGCCCACAGCCGCCATCATATCTTCGCTGGTGAACACGGTCTGCACTTCGATATCGCCATTGACCACAGCTGCCTCGGCCGCCTCGACCATGGCTTTGATGTCGTCGGATGTGGCGGCATCGTAGAATTCGTTCTTCGCCAAGCCAACGCCGCCTTCGGGGATGCCCAGGCTCTCGGCGCTGCCATACGGAAGCTCGCCATCCAGGTGCAGGGTGACAGCGCGGAAGATCGAGTTGTCGACATTTTTGAGCATGCTGGTCAAGATGCGCTCGGCTTGGTCGGGGTCGGTTTCGGCGACGATGGTAGCCTGGTCGCTGTCGACGCCGATCGCATAGCGCGCTTGTTCGTGCGCGGCTTCAAAGACGCCAACGCCGGTGCCGCCAGCGATCTGGAAGACGATGTCCGCGCCCTGCTCATACATGGCCAGGGTGATTTCTTTGCCACGCGCCGGGTCGTTCCAACTGCCCGCATACTGCACGATGCTCTGCGTATCGGGATTGACCAGGCAAGCGCCCTGCTCGTAGCCGACGATGAAGTCATCGATGACGGGGATTTGCTGCCCGCCGACCGCGCCGATGATCGGGGCATCGTTCGTGCCTTCCATCATGCTGGTGGTGATAGCGGCGGCATATACGCCAGCCAGGAAGGAGCCCTGGTTTTGCGCATAGGTCATTGAATAGACATTGGCGCAGCCCTCGACGCAGACATCCATGTTGTCGTAGGGCATGGGCGCATCGTAGAACATGAAGTACTTGTCGGGATACAAGTGCGCGTTGGCGGCCAGATAGTCGATCATCTGGAAGGTGCCGGCGATGAGAATGTCGTAGGAGTCGCTGTCGGACATGACATCCAGCAAGCCTGGCTCCCAGTTGGCGGGGTCGATGCCCAGCTCGACGGTGTCGATCTCGATATCGTATTCATCGGCGATGGCGTCCATGCCGCGTTGGGCGCTATCAAAGAAGGACTTGTCGCCCAGCGTGCCATTGACCACCGAAACCACGCGCAGGGCATCCTGGGCGGTCGCGGCGAAGGCGGTCAATAGAACTAGCGCAACGACCAGCAGAAATTGTAACTTTTTCATGTTGTTCCTCCATTCGGGGTAAGCGGTGTCAGCGTGGCTGCTGATGCGCGTATTATAGACACATCAGCCTGGATTGGCAAAATACTGTCTGACTTATGAGCCTGAACGCAAAGCCTGAACAACTATGCTATCATTGTGGTACGATAGGCGGCGGTTACCTCGCTTAAAAAAGTTGCGGAGCGAATCAAGACATGGCTTCTATTGATGCGAGCGCATCACTCGTTGCATCGGACGCACCTGACTCGAACACACTCACGCAGAGAATTGCAACGCTTGAAGAGCGTTCGCGTCATGTGGCAACACAAGCGCAGCTATACAAAGTCGCGCTCATGACCATTAGCGGCATCGTCATCCCGCTCGGCGGACTGGTCATACACCTGCACAATCAGCAGATCGCCTTGATCGAGAAACTGTTGGCAGGCTGAGCGCTGCCGGACCACGACCAACACCCTCTACAACCCGTCATCCGCAACCTGCCTTTTCTGCTGGCCACGCCGGCGCATGGCCAGCATCGCGGCGATGGGCCCAAGTATCGGGATGACGACACAGAGCACGCCCCAGAAGATCAGATCGCGGGCAGCCGCGCCTTGGCGATACATATACACCCAGGCCAGCAGCGGCAGCGCCAAAAAAGCAATCTGCAACAGCACGATGGTCAGTTCGGTCGGTCCCAGGCTGGGCATCGCTTCCTCCTCAGAGCAAATTCATAAGCCTCAAACCATCTGCCCACAACTTGACGGTCCGTCACAGTCTATTATACGCGCGCATTTGGCTATTCTCCCGGCAACTGCCACTTCACCATCCTGGTAGCCTTCGCGTCTTCTGTGGTTACAATACAGTCCAAACCGGGAGAAGGAGTTGCGGCATGACGAAACTGCTAGTTGATACCGATGCCGGCGTCGACGACGCCCAGGCCATCATGCTGGCGCTTTGCGAGCCGGGCGTGGATGTCGTGGCCATCACCACACTGACCGGCAATGTGCATATCCGCCAGGTCAACCCCAATGTGCTGACCATTTTAGAGGTCATGAACCGCGCTGTGCCTGTGTATGCCGGCTGCGACCGCCCCCTCGTCCAGCCTTGGGAAGACGCCGCCGAATTCCATGGCAAGGACGGGCTGGGCGGCTACCATGACCGTCCCAAATTGACGCGGGAATTGCAAGGCGAACATGCTGTGCCAGCGCTGCTGCGGCTATCGCGGGAATACGCGGGTGAATTGACATTGATCGCGCTGGGACCCTTGACCAATATCGCCATGGCTGCCCGGCTCGACCCCGACTTCCCCGCGCGAATCGCACATTTCGCATTTATGGGCGGCACGATCGCCGCGCAGGGCAATACGCCAGGCCTCACCGCCGAGTACAACATCTATACCGACCCGGAAGCCGCTTTCATCACGCTGGACGCTTTCCCTCACAGCACCATGCTCAGTTGGGAGACGACGCTTCAGCATGGATTCGCCTGGGACAAGTTCAATCAGCTTTGCGCGATAGATACGACAAACGGGCGCTTCTTCCGCAGCATCTCCCAGGCAACCGCCGAACGTTTGCAGACTACCTATGCGCGTCCGGCCTATCTGCTGCCCGATCCGCTGGCGATGGCGGTCACCCTGCGTCCGCAACTCATCAAACAAAGCAGCGATCATTTCGTCACGGTCGAACTGAACGGCGCGCACACTCGCGGGCAGACCGTCATCGACTACACGGGCATCAGCGGCCGTCAGCCCAATGTAAGCATCGTGCAGGCGCTGGACACCGACGGCGTGCATGCCATGTTCGTCGATGCGCTGGTACAGGCATGAATCCGGCCCGGTCTACCCCACGCCCCAACCCCCTCCCCGACGCATCAGGGAGGGGGAGCGCACGCAAAGCAGATGAATTCTGATGCGCGATTTCTAATCGATTAGCCATAATCGCGCGGATTTGTCGACGAGTCGCCTTTCCCAATTGAAATGGAGAGGGGGTAGAATCGAAAGAGACGCGAGCTACAGATTAGTGAAATGATATACCCTGTGTCGCTGCGCCTCCGTGGCAATAATCTCTGTGCCCTCTATGACCTCTGTGTAAAATGATCATGAATCTCGACTCCCTCCACAACCTGCTCGTCCGACTGCTGGCTGCTCCTGCCCCAAACAACAGCTGCCTGCTGCCCGGCGCTGTCGGCGGCGTGATCCAAGAGATCGCGGCCGAGCTGGGATTGGACTGCGCGCCCATCGGCAGCACGGGCAACCTGGGAATCGCTGTCGGAGAAGCTGGGGTGCCGCTGGACCTGCTCATCACCGCGCACATGGACCGCCCCTGCTTCCGCGTCCGAAACCTGGCGGAAGCGACCCTGTATCCGCTCTGCGCCATCCGCGTGCCCGGCGACGACTATCAATGCGCGGGCATGGCACTGCGCTTCGCGGATGGTCGCGTGGGTGTGGCGGCGCAAGGGCGGCTGCGCTTCCAATCAAAAAGCGGCGAACTGCGCATCACATTCCAGGCTGAACGAGGCGAATTGCGCTGGGGCGATAGCGTGATGATGCAGGCAACGCCGCAATTGCGCGACGGTCTCATCATCGGAACGGGGCTGGATAATGCGCTGGGCGCGCTGATCGCCTTGCTAGCGGCGCGGGACCTGCACGAGCAGAGCCGGTCGGGGCGGGTTGTCTTCGCTTTCACCGACCAGGAAGAAGCGCCACCCAGCGGTTTGTTCGGGCAGGGCGCGGCGCGGCTGGCTGGCGAGTTGGAGCCGCCGCGATTGGGCTTCATCAACATAGACGCGCACAATGCGCATGAGAGTCATCAACCCGGCCTGGGCGCATCGCACGCTTTTGTGTCGGGCGCTGGACGCGGCTCGGTCGTGCCCATGGACTGGCAGGCGCGGGCGGAAGAGCTGGCGGCAGAGGTCAACGCGCGGCGGCCGCAGACTGTGCGGCTCGATTATGGCTATGTGTCGCGCAGCGATGACATGCTGCTAAGCCTGTGGACGCGCTGCCTGGGGCTGGTAGGCGTTCCGCTGCTGAATGCGCATACGACCGAAGAGACCGCGGCGGTGGGCGATGTAGCGGCGGCGGTGGATTGGCTGGGGGCATTTGTTGCTACAGTGTTGCGATGGCCATATTGAGACTCGTCAGCCGTACCGCAAATTTGTAAGGCTTGTCCCCTATTCGGGTTTGATCATCTCTTCAGTAGCGAGACAACCATCATAAAGGAGATGTTGTACGGGCGAGCCGCTGGCTCGACCCCCAGAATCCCAAATGTACGCAGATAAATCAGGAGGTTGTGCCTAATCTATGCGAAAATTGACACTACCCAATTAGTTTGTGGGACGAGCCGACGGCTCGCCCGTACGCCGTTCTGAGTTATAGGGAAAGAATTGCAGCTGCGTAGCTTCCATCAACGCATAGCGGACAAGCCTTGTAGGGGCGACCCGGTTGCATTGTGATATGTAAGGCGGGCGACCCAATGGATCGCCCCTACGATTTCGAAGTTTAGGGCGTAGGAGAAAACATGGCACAAGCAAATTTTACAAACCGCACAGTCTGGGTGGGCGACAACCTGCCTATCATGCGCGGCATCAACTCCGCCTGCATCGACCTGATTTACCTCGACCCGCCTTTCAACTCCAACCAGGATTACGCCGCACCAATCGGCTCTATCGCGGCGGGCGCAGCTTTCAAGGACACCTGGACGCTTTCGGATATTGATGTGCATGAACATGGCGAGCTGGCCGACCGCAATCCAGCCGCCTATAGCGTCATCGAAGCCGCCCGCAACGCCTCGGGCAAGAGCATGATGAGCTACCTGATCATGATGGCCGTGCGCCTCATCGAGATGGAACGGATTCTCAAGCCGACCGGCAGCATTTATCTGCATTGCGACCCGACAGCGAGCCACTATCTCAAGCTGCTGATGGATGCCGTGTTTGGCAGCGAAAACTACCGCAATGAAATCACCTGGAAACGGACGACTGCAAAGGGCTTGGCGAGCAGGAATCTGCCCAATAATCACGACATCATGTTGCGCTACAGCAAGTCAAACAAAGTAATCTGGAACGCACAGTACACGCCTCACGACCCCGATTATGTCGATAAATTCTACAAATATGTCGAAGAAGACAGCGGAAGACGCTACACACTGGACAATCTTGTAAACCCCAATCGAAATAGACCTAATCTAACTTACGAGTTTCTCGGTGTTCACAGGGTTTGGCGTTGGACAAAAGAACGCATGCAAAAGGCTTATGAGGACGGCATCGTGGTACAGACGAAACCAGGCGCTGTCCCCCGTCAGAAGAGATATTTGGATGAACAGAAGGGTGCGCCGCTTGGTTCCGTCTGGACGGACATAAGACCAGTGCAATCTCAGGCCAGAGAACGCACCGGCTACCCCACACAAAAGCCCGTCGCCCTGCTCGAACGCATCATAGCAGCCTCGTCTAACGAAGGTGACATCGTCTTCGACCCCTTCTGCGGCTGCGCGACAACTATGGTGGCGGCCGACCGGCTGGAGCGCCAATGGGCGGGCATCGACCTGTCGCCACTGGCGGTGAAACTGGTCAACGAGCGCATCAGTGAAGATCGCGGCGCATTGTGGGGCGGCGCAAATGTGGTCGAAACGCTGCCCAAACGCACCGATCTCGGCGTGCTGCCCAATTATCGCACGCATCGTCATCGGCTCTATGGCGAGCAAGAAGGCATCTGCGTCGGCTGCGACACGCACTTCCCGTTTAAGGTCATGGAAGTCGACCACAAGCTGCCCAAATCGCGCGGCGGCACGGATCATCCCGAGAACTTGCAGTTGCTGTGCAGTCATTGCAACCGTAGCAAAGGCAACAGGACGATGTCGGAATGGCGGGCTAGCCAAAGCGCCTAACGGTAGTTTCGATCATTCCGACTTCGCGCTCCCTTGATTTACCCAAATCTCAACAAATGCGAAACATAGTTAGTCTCAAATTGTTATTAGAAATTAATAAGAGTGCATTGCTAGGGGTAAACATGAATGCTAAGAGAATGTACCATTTGCAATATAGCAAAATAGACAAGGAGCGGGCTAGTGTCGCAGAATACTGACTACCACGTATGGGAAAACGGCGGGCAGTGGCATGTAAAGAGAGAAAACTCCTCAAGAAAGGACTCGTCCCACCCGACGCGAGGTCAGGCACTTAGGCGGGCATGCGAGCTTGCGGAAAAGTCAGGTGGAGCCGTAAAACTCCATAATGATAGGACTGGACGCTTTGAGCCGTATACATGTCCATAGAGAAGGCAAAAGCCCCATGCATATGGGGCTTTTCTAATGGCGACGGAAGTCGATTATTCAAGGTTGTCATAGAACTGCGACAGCGCTTTACACGCGTCTTCAACTTCAGGAAATCGCCTCTTGGCAAGAAGCTCACGACAAGCGTAAGGCAACGCTTCAGAAGGACTATCTAAAGTCCATCCCCCTCCTTCTGTAATGGAGTGAACCTTAAATCGCGCGCCTTTTGCGGTGATAGATACAGTGTTTTGAATGTCCGAAATCTTGATTTCGCACTCGCCTACTTGCTGTATCTGAAATTTTTCGCCCTCATACTTGTACTCTTTCATTTCTTCTCCTCTGTTTGCTTTACCTCAACAATAATACAATATAGTTTCAAGTAGATTCGGATACTTTGCAAGAGTATCCTCTGAACTTCACCATGCCAACTGCCACCCGCAACCCATTTACCAGAAGTTTTTTGGGGAGGGGGTAACAGAATCCTCCGCGATGCCCTCAGGCTAACTCGGCGTACCTGATGGTGAAGAAAAAGCTTCGGTGACCTCGGTGGTAATTTTCTTTGTACCCTTTGTGCCTTTGTGGTTAGAATCGCCCGATACCCAGCGCTCATCAAAGGAACCCGCCCCATGCCCCGCTCCCCCATGCACCAGCAAATCTATACCCTGCCCGCGCTCGTCCGCGAGACCGCCCAGCCTTTTGACGCCGCCGCCCGCCACGCGCTCGACTTCGAAACCTGCACATCCGTCAAGCGCATCTACCTGGTCGGTTGCGGCGATAGCCACCACGCCCCGGTCGGCGCAGAACTGGCTTTCCATCAACTCACCGGCGTGCCGACCCAAGCGATAAGCTCGCTGCCTTTCAGTCGCTACACGGCTGGCTATCTGCCCGCCACCGGACCCAAGACCAATCTCGTCATCGGCGTATCCGTTTCAGGCAGGGTCAGCCGCACCATTGAGGCGCTTGATATGGCGCGACAAGCGGGTGCGACGACCGTGGCCTTGACGGGCAATCCGGGCGGTCCGCTGGGCGCGGTCGCCGATGCTGTGCTGGAAACCGCCGTGCCCGCCTTGCCCAGCGATATGCAAGTCGCTGTCGTGCCCGGCGTGCGCAGCTACCTGGCATCGCAAGTCGCGCTCTTGATGGCGGCTCTGCGCATTGGCGAAGTGCGTGGACATCTGCATACCCGCGAAGCCGATGCCGAACGCGCCGCCATACAATCGCTGGCGGAGGCAATCGAAGCAACAATCGACGCTTGCCAACCTGTCGTTGATCAGTTGGTCGCTGACTGGCGAGACGCGCCCATGTTTGAATTCGTGGGAGCAGGACCCCTGTATGGCGTGGCGATGTTCAGCGCCGCCAAGCTGCTGGAAGCGACCGGAGAAGCCGCCCTGGCGCAAGAAACCGAAGAATGGTCGCATTTGCAGTACTTTGTGTCCGAGCCGAATATCCCGATCATGCTGTTGTGTGCCAATGGATTCGATGCCGACCGCATGGCCGAGGTGGCGCGCGCGGCCAAGAGCATCGGGCGTCCGCTGGCGCTGGCAGCACACGCGGCTGCTGGCGAGATCGCGCAAGTTGTCGATGCGCTGCTGCCCATCTCGGCCGATGTGCCCGAACGTTATGCCTCGCTGGTCTACAGCATTCCCGGCGAGCTTTTTGCGGCATCGCGCGCCGAAGCCCTGGACACACCCTATTTCTGCGACTTTGCCGGCGGACGGGCGGACGAAGCCAGCGCCATCTATAACAGCCAGCAGATCGCGGCGCCCCTGCGCTAAAATTGGGACATCATGAAGCTCTTCAAAAAGAAGGGGCGGCGGCGCTCCAAGAAGTCCCCCGGCGTATCAAAGCTGATTCTTTGGGTCATCGTCGCTGGATTCGCCTGTACGATATTCACGCCCCTTGATTCCAGCACGAGCCCGACCCGCGTCGCAACGGAACGCCGCTTGCGAGCCACTGTCGCCAGCCCCGCGGTGAGCGCCAAGGCATCGCCAACGGCGGTCGTGCGCGCCACAGTCGAGCGCATTGTGCCCGCGCTGAAATCGGACGCTCCCGGCTGCTATCGACACAGCCAGGCTTGGGTTAGCGGCGAAATGAATATCCGCCAGAGCCCATCTACTGCCGCCCGGATTCTTGGCAGCACGCTGGTGGGCGAGCATTATGATGTTGTGGCCTCGCGCCAGGGCGAAGTCTATTGCTGGATAGACATCCAATTGGGCTGGATAGCGGTGACCGACTTCGTCAGCGCAACAAACCCACAAGCGCCGGTCGCGACCGCAGCGCCAGTTGCCACACGAGCCTCGAGCAACATCGCCGTTCAGCAGGCATTGGACGCGCTGCAAGAACTCACCATCGCGCTCGAAAAACGTTGCTCGCCATACGATGCGGATGTCTATTCATACCCGCAGTCGGTGGAGGCGCAAATCATCAGCCGTATGGGCGGACGCATCTATGGACCCTACACGGGCACAACCTATGCCAACCAGCGGGAAACGGACATCGAACATATTGTGGCGCGGTCGGAAGCGCATGATAGTGGCTTGTGCGCCGCCGACGCGCAGACTCGCAAATCGTTTGCTCGTGACCTGCTGAATCTCACACTGGCCTCGCCTAGCGTGAACCGCCACCAGAAACGTGGCAAGGACTTCGCGGAATGGACGCCCGCGCGCAACAAGTGCTGGTATGCCGATATGATCATCAAAGTGAAAACAAAATACCGTCTCTCGGTCGACAGTCGCGAGAAGGCGGCGCTTGAAAATGTCCTGCTGTCCTGTCCGTCCGTGAATATGGCGATGTAGCCCACGGCCGGCGCCCCGAAATTTCAAGAGAAGCAAAGCGCGCGGATTGTATGAGGAAACCAGCTTGACCGCACCCGACTTTCTCGCCATTGGCAGCGTCATCATTGACGACATCGTCTATCCCGATGGACGCACGAGCATGGGCGTCCTGGGCGGTGGCGGCACACATGCAGCCTATGGCATGGTGGCGGCTGGCGAGAAACCCGCGCTGGTCGGACTGGTGGGCGAGGACTTGCCCGCCAATGTACGCGCGCGTCTGAATGCCGACTTCGACACGAGCGGGCTGGTTTGGACCTCACACAAGCAAGTGCGCGGCTGGCAGATCTTCGAATGGGACGGGCGGCGCAACGAGATCTTCCGCGTCGATGTCATCGAGCCTTTCATGCACCAGCCTCACGCCGACAGGCCTACCCTGCCCTTCACAAGCGCCGCTGGCATCACCCTGCTGCGACAGCCGGAATATGTGGCTGGCTGGCGAAGGCGCTTCCCCGCGGCGACGCTGCTCTGGGAGCCGACTCGCGCCTTCATGCTGGGCGGTGATTATGCGCGCTTTCTCAGCGGCTTGCGACATGCCAATATCGTCTCGCCCAACTTGCACGAGGCGCAGGCGATGACAGGCATGGATGACGAGGTGGCGATTGTGCGGAGGCTACTGGCGGATGGGGCGGCAGTTGTGGCGCTGCGCATGGGCGAACTAGGCAGCCTGGTGGCGCACCGGGACGATAACTGCGCCTGGCATATCCCCGCCTTGCCGGTGACCGAAGTCATCGACCAGACGGGCGCGGGCAACAGCTATTGTGGCGGCTTTGTGGTCGGTTGGCGACGCAAAAACGACATCGCGGCGGCTGGCTGTTATGGCGCGGCGGCAGCATCTTTCACGCTGGAGCATATCGGCTGCGCGCGGCTGCCCACAGACATCGACGCGCAATTCGCGCAGCGGCTGCATGAGGCGCTCGCTGGCACAGTCAGAATCGACCTGTGTTGAAGCAACTCCAAATCGCGCCGAAAATCACCCCCCTCAATCCCCCCGACAGGTCAGGGGGAGGCAATTCATGCGCGGAGCCTGTCGTCATGGCGCAAGACAGCTTCTGAAACTCCCCTCTCCGACTCGTCGGGGAGGGGCCGGGGGTGGGGTTACAAAACCTGTCCTGTCCTCAGCTATCCCGATGGAGGGGCCGAGGGGGTGCCGCATCCACAAACTGCCGATGCCACTCTTCCAGCGTTAGCAGCGCCCAAAGCTGACGGTTGTTGTCGCGCTGCCCGCTTTCGTGCTGGACGATCAGCCGCTCAACTGTGCGCATCTGCAGCAGGCCGCGTTGTCGTGCCCGCCGGCTCAACAGCAGGTCGCGCACCGGGCGCATATCCCGCCGCAGCCAAGCGCCCAGCGGTATGCCAAAGCCATGTTTCTTGCGGTCGATAATGTCATCGGGCAGCAGGTCGCGCGCGGCTTCTTTCAAGATGTGCTTGGTTTGTCCGCGGCGCAGCTTGAGGTTGAAAGGGATGCCTGCCGCATATTCCGCCAGTTGATGATCCAGGAAGGGCGCGCGCGCTTCCAGCGAGGCGGCCATGCTGCAGCGGTCGGCTTTGATCAGCAAGTCATCGGGCAGGTAACTGGTCAGGTTGGCTTCCAGCAGAGCCGCCACACGATGCGCCTGGCGCGGATTGATCCAGGCAGCCAGGCTGGGGGCGGTTGCTCGAACGCCAGGTACGATTTCCTCCAGCACATCGGCGCTGAACACACGCACCATGTCGAAGTAGGCATCGTGCAGAGGCAGGCCAGCTGCCCGCGAAAATCGGCGCGCCCGCCGGGCATGGTCATAATAGGCTGTGCCCTCGGGCAATCGCTCGAGCAGTCGCGACAAACCTCGCATGATCGGCGGGGGCACAAAAGAAAGTCGCCCCAGCAACTGCGCGGCATAGAAGCGCTCGTAGCCAGCGAATAGCTCATCGCCGCCATCGCCCGTCAGCGCCACGGTGACATGCTCGCGCGTCAGCTGGCTGACCAGGAAGGTCGGGATGGCGCTGCTGTCGGCAAAGGGCTGGTCGTGCTGCCAGACCAACTGCGGCAACAAGTCCAGCGACATCGGTTCGACGCGGAATGATTGATGCTGGGTGCCCAGATGCCGCGCGACTGCCTCGGCATAAGTTGTTTCGTCAAAGCTGGCGTCGCCCGCGAATCCAATGCTGAATGTCTTGATCTCGGCATTGCTGTGGCGGCGCATCAGCGCGGCGATGAGGCTGCTGTCCAAGCCACCGCTCAAAAACGCCCCCAGCGGCACATCGCTGACCAGGCGCAAGCTGACCGCCTCGTCCAACTGCGCGCGCAATGCTTCCCGGTAGTCGGCGGCATGCGCATGGGCGGCGGGCGGAGCTTGCGGGGGCGGTATCCAATAACGGCGGCTTTGCGCATCGCCAGCCAGGTCGACTTGCAAGATTGTGCCTGGCTCAAGCATCTTGATGCCAGCGAAAGCCGTAGCGGGCGCGGGGATATAGCCGAAGCTCAGATAGTCTCTCAACGCAGCGGGGTCGTCCGGCGAAAAGCGTGAGATTCGCGGCACAGCCGGGTGCGCCAGCAGCGCCTTGATCTCGCTGGCAAAAACGAAGCTGCGCCTGTCGTGATAATAGTACAGTGGCTTCTGCCCGAGGCGGTCGCGCGCCAGCAGCAGTTTCTTTTTGCGCCCATCCCAAAGCGCCAGGGCAAACATGCCGCGCAGTTCCCTCACAGCATCAGCGCCCAGGTCTTCATAGAGGTGGGCGATGGTCTCGCCGTCGCCATCGGTGTGGAAGCGGTGGCCACGCGCCCCGAGCTGTCGCCGCAAGTCACGAAAATTGTAGATTTCGCCATTGAAGACCAGTTGGATCGCGCCGTCTTCGTTTTGCAGGGGCTGGTCGCTGCCGGCGATGTCGATGATCTTGAGCCGGCGCATGGCCAAGCCCACGCTCCCAGCAATGAATGCGCCTTCGCCATCGGGGCCGCGATGCCGCAGCAGTCCGTTCATAGCATACAGCGCGCGCTCGTCGACCCGCTGGTCATCAAAGTGAATTACGCCGCAGATGCCGCACATGCGCCTATCTTATCACCGCCGCCAAGCGCCTTTGCCCCCAAGATAATCACAGCAAATTATTGTGCTTTCACCATCAAATACACCGAGTTCACCGTGTTCACCGAAAATCTGATTGCGGAGGCAATAAGAAAGCGCGAAGCCTTCGCTTGTCTCTCGGTGTACCCGGTGGTTAAGTACCATGGGCGCGGACCTGCATCACAATTGCCCTGCCCGCCCATGAAAACGCATTGGCAAGGATAGCTTCCGTTGGCTATGCTCTCTCTGCTCGACTAGCGGTCTGCAAGAGGAGCTTTCACATGCCAGACAACCAGCGCGTGGCGCGGTCGCTGCAATTGTACCAGCGAGCGGAAGCGCTCATTCCCGGGCGGACGCAGTTGATCAGCCGGCGGTCGAGCCAATTTGCGCATGGCAACAGCCCGATATACGCGGTCCGAGCCAAAGACGCCCGCTTCATCGATGTCGATGAAAACGAGTACCTGGACTGGGTGAATGCCGTCGGTGCCATCATCTTGGGCCATTCAGACCCCATCGTCGACAGCGCTGTCAAGGAACAAATCGACCGTGGCAGCATCTTCACCCTCAACAGCGCTTTGGAAATCGAGCTGGCAGAATTGCTGAACGCGGTTATCCCCAGCGCGGAGATGGCGCGTTATACCAAAGGCGGCGGCGAGGCGAACGCAGTGGCGGCGCGCATTGCTCGGGGCGCGACGGGCCGCAACCTGATCCTCTTCAGCGGGTATCACGGCTGGCATGACTGGTATCAGTCCGCCAATTACCTGGTCGACCCCGCCAGCGGCGAGTTTCCCTTCGCCGGCATCGAGCCGATCGGCGTACCTCCGGAATTGGCGGGCACGGCTCTGCCTTTCACCTGGGGAGATTTGGGTGGGCTGCGCGATTTGCTGCATGCGCATGAAGGCGATGTAGCCGCCATCATGATGGAACCCATGCGCACGGAATTACCGCCGCCCGGTTACCTGGAAGGCGTGCAGCAGTTGGCGCGGACGCATGGCGCTGTCCTCATCTTTGACGAAGTCTCTTGTGGTTTTCGACCGCGCGTCGGCGGCGTGCAAGCCTACCTGGGCGTGAAGCCCGATATGACCGTACTCGCGAAAGCCATGTCCAACGGCTATCCGATGGGTGCCGTGGTTGGTTCGCGCGCGGTGATGGAACCGGCCAGCCGCATGTTCATTTCGAGTTCCTACTGGAGCGACAACCTCGGTCTCGCCGCCAGCCTGACGACCATCCGCGAGCTCGAACGGCGGGATTCTGCCCAGCGCTTCGAGGCGATCGGCAAGGCGCTCATCAAACACCTGAATCATGCGCTGCGGGAGGCTGGTTTGGCGGGCGCTTGTGGCGGCGTTTTTTGGAATCCTGTGATCCAGCTGGATTTGCCCGACGAGAGTCTGCGCGCGGCTGCCAACACCCTCTTCATTCAAGAGATGGCGCGCCGCGGCATACACTGCAACATGAGCTTCAAAGCCACGTTGGCGCATTCACAGGCAGATATCGAGTGGACGGCAACTTGCGCCGCGGAAGTCTTCTCGCTTATCCAGGCGGGCTTGGCAAGCGGCGATCTGCTGGCGCTGCTGGAAAGCGACTTGACCAAAGAGCCCTTCCGGCGCCTGGTTCGCTGAGGCGGCAGATTGCAATGGTCGTTTATTATGCCGGCGACCAAACAGCGATGGATAGTCACTATGCGCGCCTGTCGCTATAGTCGCGGACAAAACTGGACAAGAGCGAAGTCGAGGTCCCGGAGAATTCTGCTATGGCGCGCTGGACACTGACACAAGCCGACCGCGACTTCATCACGCGCGATATCGAGCCATTCTTGCCCGACCGGATTTTCGACGCCCACGCGCATCTTTTCTGTCACGCTCATTTTGACCGTTTGCCGGCCACTTATGTGGATGGGCCTGCGCGGCTGGATCTGAATACCTATTACGAGCTCATCGATTGGATTCATCCGGGCAGGCGCACGCTCGGCGGGCTCTTCTTCGGCCTGGCTTTCAACGGTGACCGCGATGGCAACAACCGATTCGTCGCGGAAGAAATACAAAAGTCGCCGCGGGAAAACGATTTCGGGCAGATGATCATCGCGCCCGAAATGCCTGCCGAAGCGATCGTTCAGACCGTGCAAGCGCAGGGCTTCGTCGGGCTGAAGCCGTATCACACAATGGCGCAGAATCACGAGCGCACATGGGAAGCGCCGATAGAAGCCTATCTGCCAGAAGAACAGGTCGCGGTCGCCGGCGAGCTGGGACTGGCCATCACCTTGCACATGGTGCGGGAGCGCGCCCTGGCTGACCCACTCAACCAATCGACCATCCGCCGCTATTGTGAACGGTATCCTGATATGACTCTGATTTTGGCGCATGCCGGGCGTGGCTTCAATCCCTGGCACACCATTGAAGGCATCGCTAGCTTGCGCGGTCTGGACAATGTCTTCTTTGACACATCGGCGGTTACAGAAGCCGGCGCATTCGAAGCGATTATCGATCTGCTGGGGCACGAGCGCTTGCTGTACGGGTCGGACTTCCCCGTCAGCCATGTGCGCGGCCGCTGCGTCGCCATCGGCGACTCATTCCACTGGATTTATGCCGATGAGCTGACACTGGCGGAGAAACATACTGAGTTGCAGCCGGTGCTGGTCGGCCTGGAGTCTCTGCGAGCGATGCGCCTGGCTTGCTGGCGAATGCGTCTAAATGCGAGACAAATCGAAGATATCTTTTTCAACAATGCCTATCAATTGTTCAAGCAGCATACCTAGACGGAGGTATCCTATGCAGGCGCCAGAACGCAATGTCCAACATTTGCTGGATGTAACGGGCAAAGTCGCTATCGTCACAGGCGCGGCCGGTTGGCTTGGTTCAGCGATGAGCCGAGCGCTGGCAGAAGCGGGCGCGCGCCTGGTCGTCACCAGTCGGGATGCCGCCCAGGCAGAGGCTTTCGCCGCCAGCTTGCCGGGCAGCGGGCATCTGGGATTGGCTTTCTCACAAGGCGACACCGATCGCATCCCCGCTTTTGTGGCTGCCGTCGTCGAAGGCATGGGCACGATCGATATCCTGGTCAACAACGCCTATGGGGGTCCACCCGCCGATATCGACAGCGCCACCGCCGACGATTTCGACCAAGCCTATCATGTCGGCGTGACCGCCTACTTCGTGCTGGCGCGGGACATTGCCCTGCACATGCGCGAGCGCGGTGTCGGCGGCTCTATCATCAACATCGGCAGCATGTACGGCGTGGTCGCCAGCTACCCCGAAGCGTATGCGGGCTTGGGAATCAACAGTCCGCCGAATTATCATGGGCTGAAAGGCGGCCTGGTGCATTTGACGCGCCATTTGGCGGTGTATTGGGCGCGCGACAATATCCGCGTCAATTGCATCAGCCCCGGTCCTTTTCCCAAGATGCCGGCCATCGATGAAGCGCATCCCGGCTTCATTAAGCGCCTGGAGGAAAAAGTGCCGCTGGGGCGGATGGGCCGGCCAGAAGAACTCAAGGGCGTCGTCTTGCTGCTGGCGAGCGAGGCTGGCAGCTACATCACCGGGCAGAATATCCTGGTGGATGGCGGCTGGACCGCTTGGTAAGGGGAATAAAGGGAGGAAAATGAATGCAGATTGTCAAACCCGCTGAACAAGTCGATATGGCGCGCAACAAGCGCCTGCTGAATCGCTATCGTTTCATCGAATACGAGACCATCCGCATCCTCGCTGCCTGGCTGCCTGCTGCCGGGCGCATGGAATACAAGCTGGCGATGGGGCGTTTCTTGTGGGAAGAAGCGCAGCATGTGCAGCATCTCTTCCAGCGACTGCGCGAGGTGCAGACGCCGGCCTTCCGCCCGCCAGACGATCCCGCTTTGGAAGAACTGATGGCAGAGGCGCTCCACGCGCCCGATGAACGCAGCCTGCTGGCCGGTTTGTTCCGCGTCATCAAGCCGGCTCTGCTGCAAAGCTATCGCTGGCACAGTCAACAGACCTTCGCCAATCCCGACGCGCCCACGCTATACGCGCTCAAGCATATCCAGTTGGACGAGTCTGAGCATGTCGCCTGGGCTGAGGCAGAATTCGCCGGGCAACCAGCCAGCGACTGGGAGCATTACCTGGCCGCCCTGCTGGCTCATGCTGGCGGCATCAGCGGCGCCGAGCCCCGCAGCCAGAAACCAGCGCGACCCGCCGCGCGCAGCCCCTTCCGCACTCCTGTGAAAGCCGCCCGCGACGAACGTTTTCGCATCCTGCAGCGCCACTGGGGCGATGCGGAAGAACGGAGACAAGTTAACGAAGCGGCGCGCCGGTTGGACGAATTCGAGAATTACAGCCAGGAAATGCTGGCGGCGGAAACTGTTGCGCTGATCATTCATCTGTCGCCCGATATGCCCTGGGGCTTCGTCTACGATTCGGCGCGGCATTGTTATGACGAAACGCGTCATTGCCAGCTGGGCATAGACTGGCTGCGGCAGCACGGGCTTGATTACACAACAGTCCCGCAAAATACGCGAATCTACCAGTGGCGCTCGCAATATGACGCGGCGACACAATATTGTCTGCTGACGCGCGGCAATGAAGCGCATGCCTTTCCTCATCGGCGGCGCAGCCTGGCGCAATACACAGCGGCTGGCGATCAGCTTTCAGCGCAATATGTCAGCTATGATATGGCGGACGAGCGGCAGCATGTGGCTTTCGGCACAAAATGGCTGCCAGAGCTAATGGCGAAAAACAACATCGAGATGCCTGTCGAGCAATTTATCGAAGAGACTGTCGCCTTGTGGCAGCGAGAGTATGTCTCCGGCGATCTGCCGCTGTGGAATGAACGCGAGCTGGCATGATGAGCGCTGCAGCGACGCGGTATCCCCAGGCGATTTTGGTATCTTGCGAGATTCCCTGGGATCAAAACGAAGAGCTGCTGGAAGAAGTCTTTCGGCGCTCGGTGCAGGCAACTCTGCAGCACTTCAATCATCTCTACATTTTTGGCACAGCCGGCGAAGGCTATGCGGTGAATCAAGCGCAGTTTCAGCGCATCGTCGACATCTTTCATGAAGAAACGCGCGGCGAGGATATCTATCCGATGGTCGGCTTGATCGGCCTGTCGACGCCGATCGTGCTGGAAAAGCTGCAATACGCCTATGATCGCGGTTTCCGCAGATTTCAGATTTCGCTGCCAGCCTGGGGCGCGCTGACCGATGCCGAAGTCATGATCTTTTTCAGCGATGTCTGCGGCGCTTTCCCCGCGGCCCAATTCTTGCATTACAACTTGCCGCGCGCCGGGCGGGTGCTGGAAGCGCGCCATTATCGTCCGCTGGTTGATGCCTTTTCCAATTTGGTCGCCACCAAGAACAACGGCGGCGGTCACAAGCGGGCCGCCGAGCTGGTCAGCCAAGTCGGCGAGTTGCAGCACTTTTTGGGCGAGGGCAATTTCCTGCAAGGCTGCTTATATGGCGAATGCTCCTTGCTGGCGACTTTCGGCTCGCTGAGTCCGCAGAAAGTCAAAGCCTATTTCGCCGCGGCGCAGGCAAAGGATTACGCGCGCATGCTGACGCTGCAGCGTGGCTTCCATGATATGCTCGCCGACTTGTTTGCGGTATTGGCGGGCGAAAGCAAAATAGACGGCGCTTACGACAAAATGTGGGTTCGCCTGGGCGGATTCGAGCAGATGCCCTTGCGCTTGCTCTCGCCCTATCAAGGCTTCAGCGAAGCGCAATTTCAGGCCTGCCGTCAACTGCTCGAAAGCAAATACGCAGACTGGCTGCCCGACTAAAGTTCGCTGTTGTTATTCCGCCAGCATCTGATCCAACTCGGCGCTGGCCTCGCGCAAGACATTCATCAAAGCGAAATCTCCGCCATACGGGATCATCAGCGAGCCTTGCTGGCGATAACGGTCGACCTCATCAATCGTCGATGCCGTCCGCGCCCAGACTTTGCCGTGTTTGTCACAAGCAGCCGCCACCTGCGCCACCGCATCGTCGATTGTCAAGCCGGTTTCTGGATAGGTAGCGAGGCGCAAGCCCAAGTCGCCCGGTCCCACAAACAGGGCGTCAATGCCAGGCACAGCGGCGATTTCTTCCGCATTGGCGACCGCTTCTGGCGTTTCGATCTGCGCGACTATGAAGGTCTCGCGGTTGGCGTCGGCGATGAAGGTGCTGTCGGGTATCCAGGTATCGCCCCCGAAATTGCAGTCCAGGCCAGCGCCATCCAGTCCGCGATTGCCGATGGGCGGGAACTTGGTCGCCGCTACGATCTGCCGCGCCATCTCGGCATCGGCGACGAAAGGAATCATCAAGCCGGCCGCGCCATCTTCCAGGTAGCGGTACAGGCGGGTGCGCTGCACAGTCGGCGGGCGGATCATGCAGTCGATATCGTAGAGATGGCAAAGCGCTTGCAAGTGCTGGATCTCGCGGGCGTCAAAATTGCGATGCTCCATATCCAGCCAGATACCGTCATAGCTGTAGTGCGCGGCGTAGCGGATGAAGAAGGGCAAGACATGTCCCATCGCGCAAAAGCGAGCGAACTGACCATCCCGCCACTTCGCCAGGACTTTGCTCTTTCTCATGAATTTTGTCTCCTTGTACCTGTGTAACCCAAAATGGTTGCAGAAACCTGCGTCCCCGGATGACTCATGGCATATCCTCCGACAGGCTGTCAAGCATCTTTGTGCATATAGCCGCCATCGACGCGCATGATTGTCCCCGTGATATAGTCAGCCTCGGCCGATGCCAAGAATGCGGCCGCGTTGCCAATATCCGCTGGACTGCCCAAGCGCCCCCAAGGCAATGTCCGCCCTTGCTCTGCCATATACTCCGCGCCGAAACTTTCCCGTTCGCCCGGGGTATCGATCCAGCCCGGCTCAATGACATTGACATTGATTTTATGGGATATGAGTTCGCGGGCGATAGACAGCGCCATGTGGTTCAAGCCCGCTTTGGCGGCATTGTAGGCGACAGCGTTTTGCAGAGGCATCGAAGCATGCACACTGGAGATGTAGATGATCTTGCCGCCCTGTCCACGGGCTGCCATGTGCCGCGCCACCAGCTGGCTCATATGAAATCCGGCGACCAGAGTCGCGTGAATGACCTGTTCAAAGATGTCGGGAGCATAGTCGAGGAAGCGGCCGCGGACGCTATAGGCGGGATTGCTGACGAGAATATCGACCCCCTCCACCTGCTCCAGGCTTCGGCGCAAGAGGGAATCGCAGCCAGCGCGGCTGAAGACATCGGCTTCCAGCGCCAGCGCCCGCCCGCCCAAGCTCTCGATCTCGGCGACCGCCGCCGCCAGGTCGGGACTGTTGGGTCGGTCATTCAGAACGACGGTGGCTCCCCGGCGCGCCAATGCCAGAGCGCAACCACGGCCAATGCCGCGCCCAGCCCCGGTAAGTAGCGCCGTCTTGCCCTGCAAGCTCATTTCGATAGCTCCCTCATCCGCTGATGCCAACTTGCTGCCCGCTGGCTTCGCTCTCTTTCACAGCGTCTAGGCAGCGCAGAATCTGCACGCCATCACGCAGGGAATGAAACCATTCCTGACGCGAATCAAGCGCCGCGAGGAAGACGCCAAACTCATCGATGTAGGCTTGCTCAAATGTATAGCCGCTCGGCACAAGCGCCTCGTCAAATCGGCCGGTCGCGTTCAGATAGCGCCGGGCGCGCGCCTCTGGCAATAGCTGGATTTCTATCACGCCGCGCGCGCTGACGATGCGATACGCATAGACCTGCTGGTCTTGCAAGAGATCCAGCTGCAGCGTGACCGCTGTGCCGCCGGTGGTTCGCGCCAGGATTTGCAGATTATCTGGTCCTTCAATTTCCAATGAGCCAGAACGAGACGATTGCGCATAAAGAAACTGTAGACGAGTCTCCAGAAAAGTGTAGAGCGTGCCAAGCTCTTGCGCAATGACGCCCATAATCTGCGTCTCGTCATAGAAATCCTGAATCGATTCCCAAGGATGCCAATTGGGCAAGTAGTTGCCATAAGCCATTTGATAGGTCAGCGGTGCCCCGAAAGTCGCCTCGAGAAGCCAGGCTTTTGCCTGTTGCATGACGGTGTGGAAAGGGTTGTTGATGCCGAGCGCGGCGACAAGTTGGTGTTGGTCCACCAGCGCGAGCAATTCCGCAGCGCCAACCAGGCTGTCGGACAAGGCGATTTCACAGAAGAAATCCTTCGCGGCGCGGGCGGCTTCCAGGCAATATCGCATATGCTGCCTGGTGGGCGTGGAGATGATGACGACATCTGGCTGCCAAGCCCAACCAGTGGCGAAATCGGCATAGCCCGCCACTGCATAACGTTGTTGGCTTTCTGCTCGACGATCGGCTCGCGGGTCAACCAAGCGGATATCCCGCGCCGGCACGCCATGCGCCTGAAGACAGCGAATTCTCCGCTTGCCCATGGAGCCGCCGCCGATGATCAAGAAACGTCTGTTTTTCTTCATCCGTGAGGCCTCGCCTGGCGAGGTATTGTAGCCATCTCCCAAGAAATTTGACAAAGTCTGAGCATGCGCTATAATCTCAGTCGACTCATCCGACTGGTCTGACTAGCAGACAGTCCATAGTATGATGTCTTTTCGGGGAATGTCAATTTGCGTGAGCGCAGCTTGCCGCTATTTTGCGATTGCAGGCAAGCTCAATTTCCAAGGTTGTCGCAGGCATGGCTGATTCTGGCATAACGTTGAAGCATCCGCGCAGGATTACATTGGTCGCCTCAATCGTGGAGCAATTGGTTGAACATATCCAAAGCGGGGCGCTGCAACCAGGCGACAAGCTGCCCTCGGAACGCCAGCTAATGCAAATGCTGGGCGTAGGCCGGTCTTCTGTCCGCGAGGCGCTTCAAGGCCTGGTCATGATGGGCTTGGTGGAGATGCGCCCGGGCCATGGCAGCTATGTCAAAAGCAACCTGCACAGTTTCATTCCAGATCTATCAAAGCCGGACCTGTCGGACGATTTACAGCGGGCAATGCGCTTACAGCTGATCGAGGCGCGGCGGATGATCGAGGTTGAGATCGCCGGGCAGGCGGCCGCCCACGCAAAACCACAACAACTCGCAGGCTGGCGCGCGATCTTCGATGACTATGTGCGCTACATTGATGACTTCAGCGATCCGCGTTATCTCGCCGCCCACGCCGACTTTCATCTGTCTTTGGCCGACATGTCGCAAAATCCCTTCAATGTCATGCTGGTCAACGCCACCATCCAATCTGTTCCACAAACTTTGCGCGAGCGAGAATTCAGTTTCCCCAAGTCGATTGACTTGCAGCAGTTGCGGGAATCCCAGGTCAAGCTGCACCGAGACATTCAGCAGACTGTGTCCAACCAGGATCCGGCTGGGGCGCGAGCCGCCATGCAGGCGCATATGGATTTCGAACGCGACCTGGTCATCAAAGTGTATCCGGCGACAGCTGATGATCGCTGAGCCTTTCATCGTCTGTCTTTCTTAGGATAGCCATTTAGGATAAGCAAGGAGGTGCCAAGACAACAAGATAGAGCAGCTTGCAAGACCTCAATCGTCGTGACGCAGTTCGCAAGAAATCTGCCACTAACTGAAAAAAGGAGCTCACATGAAACACCTACAATTGCTTCTCGTACTTGCGGCTATGCTGGTTGTCCTGCTGGCTCCGGCGCAGGCGCAGGAACCGGTCACCATCACCTATTGGACAGACCCCGCGTTGTCGCAGCCCATCAGCCTGCCGCAATTCACCGAATTGGCTGAATTTGAAAACTGGCAAGCGGAACAGTTCATGGAAATGCATCCCCATGTCACTGTCGAAGTGCGCGGGCTGGATTGGCCCGATTTGGCAACTGTTGTGCCCACCGCGCTGGCCGCTGGCGATCCGCCAGATATCCTCAAGGATTATCTGGGGCGCACATCTGGCTATGGCGTGGAAGGTGTAACCGTTGATCTATTCAGCCTGGTGCCACAGGAAGAAATCGATGACCTGCTGCCGGGTTTGGTCGAGCTATACACCATCGACGGCTCGCTGCACGCTATGCCGACCTACTTCTGGAATCATGCCATGATCGTCAACAAGGCGCTGTTTGATCAAGCGGGCCTGGGCGATATGGTGCCAGTCGATGACCGCGCCTGGTCCATGGACGAATTCTACGAAGCCGCTACCGCCATCAAAGCCGCTGGCATCGGCGTCGACTTCCCCTACACATTGCAGGTCGCCTCGGAACAGGGCGATTACGACTTCCACGCCTTCATTTGGGGTGCCGGCGGCGAAATCTGGAATGCCGACTGCACGACCGGCTTTGACGATCCGAAGACCCTGGCGGGCCTGGAATTCGTCAACAAGCTCTATCAAGAGGGCTTGATCAATTCCGACGCCACCACCGCCGCATATGCCGACCAGGTTAACAACCTCTTCACCGGCAAGAGCGCAATCATGGGCGGCGGCATGGGTGTGTTGAACAACCGCATTGGCAACGGCGTTCGTGATGGCGATGTTACCGTAGATATGGACCCGGTTGTCGTAACCTACCCGCACGCCGAGGGCGAGGTGCCTGGCCTGGGCGTCGGTCCCACCGGTTTCGCCGTCTTCGACAAAGGGCGCTCGGCTTACGAGATGGAGTGGGTTGCTGAATTCCTGCTCTTCCTGAATTCCACCGAAGCGCAGGTCACCTACACGCAGAACAATTCGCAGTTCCCGGCGCGCGCTTCGGCTGGCGTGCCATTGGAGGACGATGCGAACTACGCTCTGACCTTGTCGTTGATTCAGGAACGCGGCACAGAGAACCTGGGCCTGGCTTGCCCCGGCTTCTATGAAGTCCGCATTTCGCAGCCGCCGCACTGGCAGGCGATGTTCCTGGGCCAGGAAACGCCGCAGCAGGCGTTGGAAGCCCTGGCTTCTGAAGCGGAGTTCATCCTGGACATGTAAGTCGAATACCGTGAATCGAAGGTGTCCGGCAAGCGTCGGATGCCTTCATTCACAATTTGGCTTGTATTCTGCCGAGCGAGGGCGATTCTTGTTACACTTGATTGATATCATGCACACTGATGCTGGTCTGCGCTTGACCGGCAATGGTGGATAGGTGCCAGGCTTCGTCATGTTGCAACGGTTCACAACGAATGTATGGAAAGGGCGCTGGGCATATTTCTTTATCGCGCCAGCAATGATCCCCTTCGCCATATTCACTGCTTATCCGCTGGTGCAGGGGCTGCTGCTCAGTTTCTACAAAGCCGGCGTCAATCGCGACAAATGGAAATACATCGGGCTTAAGAATTACACCAACCTGTTGACGAGGGATCCGGTTTTCCCCACCGCCATCAAAAATACCTTTCTCTTTGTGCTGGGCGTGGTGCCAGCGGCCATGGTCATCTGCCTCTTTGTCGCCGTGCTAATCTACCCGCTCAGCCAGCGAAAGCAGACTTTCTTTCGCGCCGCCTTTTATATGCCGGTGGTTTCGGCCGGCGTCGTGCTGGCGATGGTCTGGGTCTACATCTACAGCCAGGAATATGGCTTGCTCAATTACATATTCGAGTCCCTCGGCTTGCTAAATCTCTTGAATGACGGGGAAAAAATCGGCTGGCTGGCACAGACAAATACCGCCTTGCTGTCGCTGGCGATCGTCGTATTGAGCTGGAGCCTGGGGCAGCCGCTGATTCTCTTCCTCGCCGGGCTGGGCGCGATACCAGAGCCGCTCTATGACGCCGCCAAAATTGATGGCGCGAACAGCTGGCAATCGTTTTGGAAGATCACGCTGCCGCTGCTGCGCCCGACCATGCTCTTTGTGCTGGTGGTCCTTACGATTGCCGTTTTCCAGGTCTTCGTGGTGGTGCAGCTTATGACCCTGGGCGGACCAGCCAATGCGACCCAGACCATCGTCTATCGCATTTGGGTGACGGGCATCGTCGGCTCCAAGTTCGGCTATGGCTCGGCGATGGCGGTGATATTGCTGTCGATCGTGAGCGTCGTGGCGATCGTGCAATTCAAGCTGCTGGACCGGCAGTTAACCTGATCGGCCTGGGGAATATGTGGAGAAAGCGGCCTATGGCAGCGACAGCTTATGAAACCAGCGGAGGCATGTTGCCCGGGGACCAAATGTTGCGGCGCCGTTATCTGGTCGGGCGCTGGCTGCGTTATCTGGCGCTGACTATTGTCGTCGTATTGGCGCTCATCTTGCTCATTCCCATCGTCTGGATGATACTCGGCTCTTTCAAGATCCAGCGGGTCGCACTCGCCTATCCGCCAGAGCTCATCCCCAGTAACCCGGTCATGGACAATTGGGAGCGGCTGTTGATCGGTCGTCCCTCCATGCGCTGGCTGCTCAATTCGCTTGTGGTGGCTGGCGGCATCGCCATCTTCGGCGTTATCACCAGCACCTGCGCCGGCTATGCCTTTGGCAAAAAAGACTTTCCCGGGCGGACGCTCTTCTTCTGGATGATCTTGATGACGATGATGTTGCCGCGCCAGATTTATATCATTCCCTTGTTTGTGCTGATGAAAAGCCTGGGCTGGTTCAACAGCTATCAAGGCATGATCGCGCCATATATCGTTTATCCTTTCGGCGTCTTCCTGATGCGCCAGTATATGCAGTCCATCCCCGATGAATTGCTCGAAGCAGCCAGGATGGATGGCGCCAGTGAATTGCAGCTCTTCCGGCATATGATCGTGCCGCTCAGTCGACCGGCCATCGGCGCGATCGCCATATTCGCCTTCATGGCCGGCTGGAATGATTATCTCTGGCAGCTCGTGCTGGCGACCGACGAACTCTGGCTGACCCTGCCTGTCGGCGTCGCAAAGCTGACCGCTTCTGGCGTCGGCAGCATTGATATCGGCGTCAGCATGGCGGGCGCGACTTTCGCCGTCATCCCTATGCTGCTGATCTTTTTGCTCTTCCAGAACTATTTTATCAAAGGCATTACCGTCGGCGCGCTCAAAGGATAAGCGAATGAATTCGACAGCGCATCTCCCGCAGCCGTCTTCGCCAGACGAACTCCCGTCAAGCATGACAATCGCTTGTTCACGCTGGTGATTGCCAAGAAGTCATGCAAGTTCTGCGAACAGTCCCTGATTTTGCCAGATCTTTCTTGACCTTCCGAATTGATTGGAATTTGAAACCAAGCCTCACCTCTTCTCACAAGCCGCCATTTACGCTCAACAACGCCCGCATTCAGATCGAGTCCAGCTGCAAAATCCGCGACCGTGTCAGCGGCCAGGCGCAGACCTTTGTGCTGGGCGCAGCGTGCAAGACCGAGTATGTCGGCGTCGACCGCAATATGTGGACAGAGCCCAACGCCGATTTTTGTATGGTGTTGTCGGCGGAATCTTTTCTCATTCTGAAAAGTTGGGACCGCAACAACAAAGGCGTCCTGCGCTATCCCGCATCACTGGGCGAGCAGCCCGAGCGCCAGTCCGGTCTGGTCAGCGATACCTACGAGCGCGTCTCCATCCATTTGCAGCGGTGCAGCGGGCAGCGATTGGAAAGCGCGCAAGCGATCATCCGGGCGACTCTGGCGAACGAGCTGCTGGTCGGGCGTTGCGCCTTTGCCTTGCACGACCGTTATGACATCGAGATGGACTTCCCCATCAAGACGATGAACGCCAACGAACGCGAGTGGATCTACCAGGTCGACACCGGTCCAATATTGTTCCCAGACATGAGCGCGGATTGTCAGAATTGGATCGACAGCTTTCATTTGGCTTATGTGGCATTTAACCGAGCCGACTGGGCTGAGTTCATCTTGCAGACGGCGACGCCGCTGAGCGATTCTATCTCTGTGAATCATTATTCGCGCATCGTGCAAATGAATACGCAGAATTCGATCTTCCGGGCGTGCTATGACCATCGTGACTGATACAGCCCTGTGCAAATTCTGCGCATCGGAGAGCGCCGAAGCCGATACGAGGCTGGCAGTGGCATGAACGCGCCAAGCATAATCATCGTAGGTGGCGGCGTTATCGGCCTGAGTAGCGCCTATCAATTGGCGCGGCGCGGCGTCACCCGCGTAACCCTGCTGGAAAAAGACGCGGTAGGCGCTGGAGCAAGCTCGCGGGCCGGCGGCATCATCACGGGACATCTCTGGAGCAAGACCGGCATTGAGGCGCGCAAAATTAGCCTGCGCCTCTACCAGGAGCTTTCCGAGCAGCTCCGTCCTTACGGCTATCAGTACCAGGCGGCGGGCTGCTTAAATCTGTTTTCGCCAGAAGAATGGCTTGAGCGAAAGAAATTGCTGCCGCTCTACCGCGAATGCAAGCTGCCTTACGAAATCCTGGACGCTGCTGAGATTCACAAGCGCTGGTCCTTGCTGACGCCCGCCGATGACATGACGGGCTTGTTCGATCCGCTCGGCGGCTACAGCGAACCGGATGACTATATCCCGGCGCTGGCTCAGCATTGTCGCGCGCTGGGCGTCGACATCCGTGAAGGGGCAACGGTTACAGAATTTGTCAAGGAGCGTGAACGGATCATTGGCCTCATCGCTGATGGAGAATTACTGGCAGCCGACCAGGTCATTTGCTGCGTGCACAGCTGGACCAATCGCCTGCTGGCGGAGGTCGGGGTGCAGCTGCCAATGAAGTCTTTTGTGCATCAACGTTACTTGACTGCGCCACTGGAGAAAACGCCCCCGTTGCCGGCGGTGAATGCCAATCCCTATGAAGTTTATCTGCGCCCCGCCAAAGACAATCGCATTCTGGTCGGAGGCGAAACTGCCGACCGTCCCGAGCAAGAGACGGCTGCGCTGGCATTTGACATGAACGAGCTGCGCGCGCCGAGAGGCTTCAGCAACAGCCTGCGCGGCAAGGTCCAATCGCTGATGCCCGCCATCGCGCAATATCCATTCCAGGAAGAACGGGTCGGGCTGATTGCTTTTAGCATGGATGGCGAACCAATCCTGGGGGTGGTGCCAGAAGCGCCGGGTCTCCTGGTGGGCACCGCCTTTCATTCGGGTGGTTTCGCCTACAATCCAGTCGCTGGCAAGCTGCTGGCGGACTTGGCGACCGAGGGAGAAACAGAACTGGATATCGTGGCTTTTTCGCCCGACCGCTTCAGTCCCACAGCGGCTGATGCGTATAGAAATACGAAGCTGCGCCAAAAACAGGCTTTTTCTCGCCGCCACTGACAGGGAGTTTTTTCGATGCGATATCGCCAGCTGGGGAATACGGATTTGCGCGTCTCGGAGCTGTCGCTGGGCACTGTTGCGCTGGGCATGCCCTATGGTCTGGACGCGGGGGGCGCAAACGGAGCAGCGCCACCGCCTGACAGCGAGTCGGTCGCGCTGATTCACCATGCCATCGACCAGGGCGTCAACTTTTTTGATACGGCGCGCGCATACGGTCGCAGCGAAGAATTGCTGGGCAAAGCGCTGCGGGGTCGTCGACAGTCGGTACTGGTGGCGACGAAAGTATCTTGCCTCGGTGAAGACGGAGCCGCCTTGCCCCGCCTCGACATGGCGGAACAAATGACGCGGTCCTTGCACACCAGCTTGCGTTTGCTCCGCACAGATTATGTCGATCTGTTGCTTTTGCACAGCGCCTCCCCCGAACTGCTCGAAAACAGCGATGCCGTCGCCCTGCTTAAGGATTTTCAAGCGCAGGGCAAAGCGCGCGCTATCGGTGCCTCGACCTATGGAATAGCGGCGCCGCGCAGCGCCATCGCGCAGAAGATAGATGCGCTGCAAGTCGCCTACAACATACTCGACCAGCGGCTGGCGACTGCGCTCTTTCCCTATGCCGAAGCTGCGGGTACGGGCATTATTGTGCGGTCGGTCTTCCTCAAGGGCGTCCTAAGCCCACGGGCAGACTACCTGCCGAAACATCTCGCGGCGCTACAAGATCATTCGCGCGCTGTCCAACAGGCAGCCGCCACGCTTTCGCCGCCACGAACGCGAGAAGCGGCCGCTCTGCAATTCGTCCTGGCGCATCAGTCGATCGCGACCGCATTGGTCGGCGTCCGCGACTTCGCCGAGCTGAAAACAAGCCTGGAAGCAGCGCGCGCGCCCCGCTGGAACGATGCGATTGCCGAGCGCTTTCGACGGCTGCGCTGTGATCAAACCGACTTGCTGGACCCGAGCGCATGGGGACTGCCATAAATGGTGATGAAGCGAGCAAATTCCGTGACAGTAGCAGGAGCAACTGTATGAGTGAAACGGGAAGAATGGTGGGCGATCTGGATACGCCGGCGCTTTGGGTAGACCTGGATATCCTGGAGCGAAATATCGCGGAATTGGCACAGCACTTCAGATCGGCAGGAGTACAATGGCGTCCCCATATCAAAGGGATTCGCGTGCCGGCCATCGCGCAGAAAGCCATAGACGCGGGTGCCATTGGCGTAACTTGCGCCACAATCCGCGAAGCCGAATTGATGGCAGCGAGCGGTATAAAAGATTTATTGATTGCCAATGAAATCGTGGGCGAACGCAAGATTTCGCGGCTGGCCCAGCTCCGTCGCCGGGCGGATGTCAAGGTGATCGTCGACAATGCAGACAACGTCCGCGACCTGCGCGCTGCCGCGGACGAACAGGATCTGTGCTTCGGCATCTTGATTGATATCAACACGGGCATGAACCGCACCGGTCTGACGCCGGGACCTGCGGCCGTCGAGTTGGCGAAAGCGATCGACGAGAGTGAAGGGCTGCGCTTCTGCGGGCTGATGAGTTGGGAAGGGCACACGCTGGCGATCGCCAACCCCGAGGAGCGCGCCAGGGCTACCGCCGGCGCCATCAAACAACTGCTGGCGATGGCCAATGACTGTCGCGCGGCCGGGCTGGAAGTCGCTATCGTGAGTGGCGGTGGCAGCGGCACCTACAAGACGACGCCTTTCATGGCAGGCATGACGGAGATTCAAGCCGGCGGCGCTGTCTTCTGCGATGTCATTTATCAAAGTTGGGGCGTCGAAACCACACCTTGCCTTTTCGTCAAGACCATTGTCAGCAGCAGACCCGCGCCCGACCGCATTGTTATCGATGCTGGTTTCAAGACCTTGCCGGTCTGGCACGCACAGCCCAGAGGCATCAACCTGGAAGCGGTCAAGAGCCATGTTACATCGGCGGAGCACGGCATCCTCTCGCTCGAGCGAGCCAACGAGCGCGTCAAGGTGGGCGATTTGCTAGACTTTGTTGTCGGTTATACAGATAGCACGATCATCTTGCACCGCAAGCTGTACGGAATCCGCCAGGGCAGAGTTGAAGTCGTGTGGGATGTGCTGTAGAAGGGCAGAACCCGGCGCAGCGACAGAACCGATGGAGGTTCTATCATGACATTTCCCCCCAACTACACCGAACGAGTGTATGCCGGAGTCCTCGGCAAGATCATCGCCGTCTATCTGGGCCGCCCGATTGAAGGCTGGTCGTATGAGATGATCACCGAGCGCTTTGGCGAGATCAATTATTATGTGCATGAGGCGCTTGATGTGCCGCTCATCGTGACCGATGACGATCTCAGTGGGACCTTTACTTTCGTGCGCGCCATGCCGGACTATGGCAACAGCCTGGATCTATCGCCGGCGCAAATCGGCCAGACCTGGCTCAATTACATCGTCGAAGGCAAGACCATTTTGTGGTGGGGCGGGATCGGCGATGTAACAGAACATACCGCCTATCTTCGGCTGAAGAACGGCATCCAGCCTCCCCAAAGCGGCTCGATTGAACTCAACGGCGCCATCATGGCTGAGCAGATTGGCTCGCAGATTTTCATCGATAGCTGGGGCATGATCGCGCCCGGCGATCCCGAACTCGCGGCTGATCTGGCGCGGCGGGCGGCTTGCGTCAGCCACGACGGCGAAGCCATCTATGGCGCGCAGGTGGTTGCCGCCTTGGTCGCCCAAGCCTTTGTCGAAAAAGACATCAATACATTGATCGGCGCCGCCGTGTCCTTGATCCCCGCCGATTCAATCACCTGCCGGATGATTCAGCATGTGCGCGACTGGCACGCCCGGCAGCCAGACTGGCGGGAGACGCTGGCGCAGATCGACAATGAATATAGCCGTGAACATTTTCCCGGCAATTGCCATATCGTGCCCAACCATGCCCGGATTATCCTTGCCCTGCTCTATGGCGATGATGATTTTCAAAAAACGATGATGGTCGTGAATACCTCTGGTTTTGACACGGACTGCAACTCCGGCAATGTTGGCTCTATCATGGGAATTAAAAATGGCTTGGCTGGGCTCGACGCGGGACCCGACTGGCGCGGTCCCGTGGCAGACCGCTTGTATCTGCCGACGGCGGATGGTGGCAGCAGCATCAGCGATGCAGTTAGCGAAACCTACAAACTGGTCAATATCGGGCGGGGAATGCAGGGATTGGAGCCGCTTCGCCCGAAAAACGGGGCGCGCTATCATTTCAGCCTGGATGGGTCCGTACAGGGTTTTGAGTCAGAAGCCGAGCCCGAATCAAAGAATGCGGCGATCATCGAAAATGCGCCTGGACAGGGCAAAGACGGCGGCCGCTCGTTGGCGATTCGCTTTCGGCGGCTGGCGACGGGGCGCATTGCCCGAGTGGCCACGATCACCTTTATCCCCTCGAAGCAAATTGCCGATTATTTTGACGAGCGCGGTTATCGCTTGCTGGCGTCGCCGACTTTGTATCCCGGGCAGTTGGTCCGCGCAAGCCTCGTGGCTGATGCAGCGAATGCCGATGCAGTGACGCTGCGACTCTACGCACGACATTACAACGAGGATGATGCGCTGGAGATCATCGGCAGCGAGTTCATACAAGTTGCTCCTGGCGAAGAAACCAGGCTGTCGTGGCGCGTACCAGAGACCGGCAATCAACCCATTGCCTGCATCGGAGTCGAGATACGGGCTGAGAATGGTGCCAGCGGCTCCATCTACCTGGATTGGCTCACTTGGGACGGCGCTCCCAACATGCAGCTCAACCGACCCGCTATCAGTCAAGCGGGGCAAGAAAAACGCAAGCGACCAAAATTCTGGAAGAAGGCTTGGATTTATGCGCTGGATTCCAGCGAACGTTTCGATTCCTGGGACTATTGGCCACAAGCCTACCGGCTGATCCAGAATGAAGGCCGAGGGCTGCTGATCCAAGGGACGCGCGACTGGACCAACTATCAATTTGCCGCCACAGCCAGACCGCGTGTCTGTGAACTCGGGGGCATCGCTGTTCGTGTACAGGGGCTGCAACGGTACTATGCGCTGTTGCTCGATCAAGAAAAGGCGCGCATCGTTCGCGTTTTGGACGGCGAAACGATCCTGGCGCAAACCGACACGGGCTGGTCTGTAGAAAAAGACTACGAGCTCAAATTGACAGTCGAAGGCAACAGGTTGACCGCCTATGTCAATGGCGAGCACCTGCTGACAACACAAGATACAGACCGTGCTTTGACCGGCGGTGGGATTGCGCTCATCGCGCAAGCAGGTCTCATTTTTTTTGACGATGTTTCCGTCAAGCCAGCCCGAGCAATGTCATAGATTCCAGATAGAGCGCATTTGCCAGACGGACAGGGTAGTGACCTGGCCATTCCCGAACAAGCGCAGGCCCCGGCTGTCGGAGCGCGTCGGGTAGATGCGGCTGCAAATGCTTGTCCGACCATTGGCGATAATCTCCAAAACCGAGCCGTCAAGCAAGATGCGCAGCTGCAAACATTCATTGGGCGCGAGTTCGTGCGGCGCTTCGTTGGCAAAGGTTTCCAATCCCTGTCCCAGGCTCGATCGCTCGCGGTTCACGCGCAGGAGTTTTGTCTCTGGATTGAAGCTGACGCGCGTTTCTTCGCTGCCATCGGGTAAACAGGCGAGCGCCAGACCCACTGTGCCTTGCGGATTGAATTCCACTTCTATGTCCAGCGCCAAGCCTTGGATCGCGAGATGATGGTCATCCCCAGTCAGCCGGATATCGCTGAACTGCGCGCGCGGACCACGAAGTCGAGCAAGCTCCGGCACGGGTGTCATGTGCAGCTGTCCATCGCGCAGGCTCAATTCGCGAGGGATAGAATGGCAGCCGGCCCAGCCAGCGGCGACATGCGCTTCTTCGCTGCGGCCCTCGCGCAGCCATCCCCAGAGCAAGCGGCGGCCCCGCGCGTCTTCCATCGTAAAGGGCGCGTAAAAATAGGCGTGGTCCAAGATTCCGCTGGTCTCTGGCACAAATTGCTGATCGGCATAGTCGCCAATGAAATAGAAAACAGTAAAGGGTATTCTGCGGCCCTTGCCAGCCACGATCAGCACCCACTTGTCCCCCAGCGGGAAGAAGCTGGGGCATTCCCAGACGCAGCCATCTTTCGCATAGTTGCCAGTTAAAAGAGGGTGCAAGAATTCCCACTCGTACAGGTCGGACGAACGATATAGGAAAACCGAACCGCCAACCGATTGAATGCGCGAAGCCAGCAACATATACCAGGTATCGCCTTCGCGCCATATCATCGGGTCGCGCAAATCATAGGACTGGTTCGATATAGCCGGTATTTCGCTCAAGATCGGGTTGCCGCTGTGCTTCTTCCAACTGAGCAAATCATCCTGGCTGGTGGCGATGCACTGCGATTGCTGACCATAGCCTTGGGGACCAACGCCAGTATAAACAGCCGTCGGCACTCCATCTTTGTTCACCACACAGCCAGACCAGCAGCCAGTTGCATCGGGTCCGCCGGGGCTTGGGGAAAGCGCGACGGGCAGATCCTGCCAGTGAACCGCATCTTCGCTCACGGCATGTCCCCAATAGGCGAGGCCAAAGCGGGGGCTTTCGGGATGATATTGGTAAAAGAGGTGAAACTTTCCGTCCCAGTGAATCACGCCGTTGGGGTCGTTCATCCAGCTATCGGGCGCAATAAAATGAAAAGTTGGCCGATGGAAATCGTCCGCCAGGCTGCGGCGTTGCTCGGCAAATTCAGGATTGCTTGCAGCCACTACCATGCCACGCTCCTTACCCTTTTAAGCCCACAGAGGCGATGCCGCCGATGAGCTGCTCTTGCGCGAAGAAGAAAACCAGGACAGGCGGAATCATCATTACCAGGTTGGCCGCCATTAGCAGATTTGTGTTGGGGCTATAGCGAGTGGCGAAGTTGGCCAAGCCGATTGCGATGGTAAACTGATCCGTGTTGTTCAGATAAATGAGCGGTCCCAGCAAATCGCCCCAGGAGCTGAGGAACATGAAGACCACCACCACCGCCAGCACAGGCCGGCACAAAGGCAAAATGATGAATCGAAAGATGCCAAAATATCCGCAGCCATCAATCTTGGCGGCTTCATCCAAATCCCGGGGGAAGGTGCGCATATATTGACGAATCAAAAAGATGAAGAATGCGTTGCCTGCAAATGACGGCACAATCAAAGGCAAATAGGTCCCGTACCAGCCGAGCTCAAGAAAGAGCAAAAACTGTGGAATCATCTGTGATTGCCAGGGAATGAGCATGGTGATGATCAAGACATTGAACAGAAAGCCGCTGCCGCGGAAGCGCAATCGGGCGAATGCGTAAGCCACCAGGGTGCAGGAGAAAATCGTGCCGACGACATTGCCGCCAAAAATAAACAGGGTGTTCAAGGTAAAGCGCAGGAAAGGGCGTACGGGATTCAACAAGGCGTTTTCGAAGTTGCGCCATTCGAAGTGCTCGGTGGGAAACCAGTGCGGTGGAATGTTATAGAAGGGAACATTGTCCGGCTTGAGCGCCGCGGTCAACATCCAGGAAACCGGCAGCAACACAAAGCCGCACAAGGCGATGAGAATCAGATAGAGCGCCAGCAAGCGCAGGAATTTGCGCGTCCGCGGGATGATGTCATCGTGCAGCCGCCGCCCGGGTGACATGTGAGATCGATGGAAAGCTGGATTGCTTTGCAAAATTAAGATTTACCTTCTTCGCTCTCGTAGTACACCCAGCGTTCAGAAGTGCGAAATGTGATCAAAATGACAATAGTCGCAATGAGCACCAATACCCATGACAGCGCCGAGGCATACCCAAAGCGACCGTTTTGGAAACCTTCTTCATATACATTGAGCAGGTAGAATTGGAGCGCGCTTGCCCGTGTCCCGCCTCTTCCAGCCAGGACATAAGCCACATCAAAAACCTGGAAAGCGCCGACCAGCCCTGTAATCAGTTGGAAAAAGATGCTTGGCGTCAGCAAAGGCAGCGTCACGAAGCGGAATTTTTGTGAGGATTTGGCGCCGTCAATCGTTGCCGCTTCATAGAGGTGGGGCGGGATATTCTGTAATCCAGCCAAGTAGATGATCACGCCGCCGCCAACCCCCCAGATACCCATCAAAATAACCGCCGGGATCGCCCAGTCGCGGCTGGCCAGCCAGCGGGGCGGCTGCACAACGCCAACCGTCGTCAAGACCTGATTGACCACGCCGACATCGGGATTCAGCAGAATTGACCACAAGACGGCGACTGCTGTGCCAGCGATTACGGAGGGCATGAACAGCACCGTGCGGAAAAAGTACATGCCGCGGATTCGCTGATTAAGCAGCAAGGCGAGCGAGAGACTCACCACCGTATAAACGGGCAGCGACAAGATGACGAAGCGAAATGTCACCCGCAGCGAGTTGTAAAAGTCGCGGTCGGAGAACATCTTCTCATAATTCTTCAACCCGACCCACTTCGGTGGCGTGAGCAGGTTCCAGTCCGTCATGCTGATGAACAAAGAGGCGATGATCGGACCGATGATGAAGACAACCAAGCCGATAAGCCAGGGCAGCAGGAAGAGATAAGCCGCGCGTTCTTCGCGCTTTTCCATTATCCCCAGCTTGCGCTTGCCATGGCTTCGGCCTCTAAGGCGAGACCACTGCATCGCTTGCATTCGCTATCGTCCATGTATGGCGCTGCCGGACAAAGGGCTGTCCCACAGCGCCAGTTATTCTGTTCTTCGAGGCACCGTTTAGCCTTCGAATGTATCCCAGGTTTCCCAGAGTTGGTCCAGGTCTTCCTGGATTACCGGCGCAATTTCATCAAGCGCTTCTTGGGCGGGTATGCCGTCTTCGATCATTAAGCTATTCAAGGTTTCGCTTATGTGACCGTAGGCATTCCAGACCGTCGGCACAAAGACGGTGGAGCGTCCCAGTTGGATCGCCGCCAGCAATTCCTGGCGACCCTCGCTGCCCTGCGCCCAGTTCAATTCTTCCGCCATGCGCATATTCAGCGGCAGTCCACCTCCCTCGGCGCGCAAACGATTGCCCTCGGTGCCCCAGAAGAGAACAAACTGTAGCGCCTCTACCAGGTTATCGCTGCCACTGAGCGCCATCAATTCGTCTGATCCCGTATAGACCCAAGGCGCTTGGCCTTCCTCTTCCACCGGATTTGGCGCTGCGCCCCAATTGATCCCGGACGCTTCCAGCAGAGGCTGGGCAATCGGGCTGTCTTCAACGGACATGCCCAGTTGGCCAGCTGCCAGCATATCCACAGAGGAGTTGCCCACCAGGCTGAGGTCGGCCCCCGAAAGCACACTGTCGCTGCCGTGCATATCGGCGACAACCTGATAGAAATGGGCAGTTGCCTCGTCATTCACATAACCAATGACGTTGCGCCCATCGTCACTGAAATAATGGGCGGGTTCCATCCACCAGGGCTGCGGTAGCGTCGCGCCCCAAACACGTTCCGACATATCATCGCTGTACATGGACAACTGCTCGGCGGCATCTGCATATTCGTCTATTGTCATCGGCTCTGTGGGCGATGGATGCGGGATGCCAGCGGCATCAAACAGATCCTTGTTGTAGAACAAGTTGTAGCCGGCGGTGAATGTGCCCAGGCAGTACACTTGGCCATCCAACGTGCAGTTTCTCGATACCGCGCCGGCGTTGTAGTCTTCGATTTCCACGCCCGCAGCCGCCAAGGTCTCGTCGATTGGCGCGACCAACCCAGCCCTGATCCAGCGGATAACATAGGGGAAAGCCAGATCGGGCGGTTGCCCGGCCAGGAAGGCTGTGTCGACTTTGGTAACATATTCACCTTCGGGCACATCGGTAATCTGTACCTTGATGTTCGGATGCGCGGCTTCGAAGGCTTCGACCACTGACGGCAAGAAACCAGTGCCGTCCAAAAACATCCACAGGTCAAGCGTAACTTCTTCGTCCTGTGCGATTGCCGTTCCAAAAGAGAAACTCAACAGCATTGCAGTGGCTGTCAGAAAGATAACTCAGGCAAAGCGGGTCATTTCCTTTTCCTTTCTTCGTCAACGAGATACATGATTATTCGTACAGGCCATCTGGTTTTCAAGCAAATAATCCTCCCATTTCCTACCTTGGCTTCGAAAGGGAATTATACCTCAATAGTAGGCTATGAGTGGGGAAATATCACCAAGCTGGTGGGAATGACGGTACTTGCAGGAGCCTGTGCAGAACAAGCGGAAGTAAACCGCTGTCTGCTATTCGATGCAATTCGCTAATTGCTGATTATGTCAATGCAGGTTTGCGCAGATGCCAGTCGGTCGCTTCTTGATATGCACATCCGATGCGCAGCATACGCGCTTCGTCAAAAGGCGCGCCCAGCAGCTGCAAACCGATCGGCAGTCCCGCTTCGTCAAAGCCACAGGGCAAGCTCAAGCCACAGAGGCCCGCCAGATTCGCCGAGATTGTCAACACATCAGCCAGGATCATGCGCAGCGGGTCATCCATCACTTCGCCAAAGCGGAAAGCCGTGGTCGGCGCGACCGGCGCAAGCAGCGCATCCACTTGCGCGAACAGAGCGTCAAAGTCGCGGCGGATCAATGTGCGCACCGCCTGCGCCTTGCCATAATAGGCATCGTAATAGCCAGCCGAAAGCGTATACGTACCCAGCATGATGCGGCGTTTGGCTTCTTCGCCAAAACCAGCGCCGCGCGTCTTTTTGTAGCTATCGATGAGGTCGCTGCCCTCCACGCGCGCGCCAAAACGAACGCCGTCAAAGCGAGCGAGGTTGGCGCTGGCTTCAGCCATGGCGATGATGTAATAGGCGGGCAAGCAATACTCGGCATGTGCCAGGCTGACCTCGCGCACTTCCGCGCCCAGACTCTGCAATTGATCCGCCGCCGCCCGAACAGCTCGCTCAACTTCTGGCTGCAAACCCTCGGCGAAGTACTCGGCAGGCAAGCCGATCTTCAAGCCGCGGAGTTCGCCCTGCATCTCCGTCAGGTAATCCGGCACAGGCGCTGGCATGCTGGTGGAATCCAGCGGGTCGTGCCCGGCGATGACCGCCATGACGCGCGCCACATCCTCGACGCTGCGGGCGAAAGGACCTGTCTGGTCGAATGACGAGCCATAGGCGATCAGTCCATACCGCGAAACGCGTCCATAGCTGGGCTTCAAAGCCGAAATGCCACAGAAAGACGCGGGCTGGCGGATGCTGCCGCCGGTGTCGCTGCCCAGGCTGGCCATCACCATATTCGCCGCGACCGCCGCCGCGCTGCCGCCACTGCTGCCGCCGGGCACATGCTCGCTGTTCCAGGGGTTGCGCGTCGGGAAGTAGCCGCTGTTTTCGGTGGACGAGCCCATGGCGAATTCGTCCATGTTGAGTTTGCCCAGCAACACCGCGCCCGCTTCTTTCAAGCGCGCCACGGCCGTCGCGTCAAAAAGCGGCACATAGCCCTGCAAGATGCGCGAGCCGCAGGTCGTTTCGATACCTTGGGTAGAAAGCACATCTTTCAGCGCGATGGGGATGCCCAGCAGCGGGCGTTCGTCGCCATTGGCGCGGGCATTATCAGCGGCGCGCGCCTGCTCCAGCGCAATCTCGGGCGTCACCTTGATAAAAGCGCGGATGGCTGAATCATGCCGATCGATCTGCTGCAAATGCGCCTGGCACAAGTCCAGCGCCGAGATCTCGCCGGACTGCATTTTCTGCAGGGCATCGCTAATTGTCAGTCGCGTCAAATCTGCCATGGCTGCCGTCCGCCGCTCTTTATCGCGCAACCATCATAGCAGACTGGCAGCCGCATTACGCCCCTCTTTCGCGCCACGCGACCTACCCCACCCCCGGCCCCTCCCCGAAGCATCAGGGAGGGGAGAATTGACTAGAAATCTCGCCAAAACATCCCTCCATTGCTATGGGGGGACCGAGGGGGGTTGCATTTTGTGCCAGGCCGCCACGACCTGCGCGCGCGTCTCGGCGAGCGAGCCAGCGTTGCGAATGATCACATCCGCCGCGGCCAGCTTTTCAGCCTGGCTATTTTGCGCGGCGATGCGCTGCTGTGCCTGCGCTTTTGTCATGCCCCGCTGCTCGACCAAGCGCGAAAGCTGGCTGGCTGGCGGCGCATCCACCACCCAGACGGCATCGACAGCCTCGCGCAGCGCGCCTTCCAGCAGCTTTATGGCTTCAATGACAACTACATCGGACTCGGCAGCGCGCACCAGAGTCTCAATGCGCCTCCGCACAGCCGGATGGGTGATGGCTTCCAACTGGCGCAGAGAGGCGGGCTCTGAGAAGACGATCTCGGCTAATTTTGAGCGGACGATTTCGCCATCCGCATCCAATATGTGATCACCAAATGCCTGGACGATGGCGGCATGAGCGGGCTGACCGCGGCGTATGACCGCATGCGCGACCTGGTCGGCATCGATCGTGAATGCGCCCAGCTCTTTCAGCAGTCGGCGCGCCAGCGACTTGCCCATGGCGATGTTGCCGGTCAATCCGATGATGGTTTTGCCGGGCCAGGCTGCGCTCAATGGTGCTGGCTCCTGTCTGTGGCGGACACAGCAATTTGACCATATCCGTCTCGAGCTGGCAACGCATCCCCCCTGCAAGAAGTCTGCCGCATGCGACTATACAAACACCAAAATAGAACAATTGTACTATTTAATTAACGCGACTGAAGAGATGCTCGGACACGGCCGGATGCCAAGCCGGACCCGTTGCCAGCCGGAGGGCGAGTTTTGGGCATCTCTTTTAGTTTGCCGTCCCAATCACAGAGGAACCGCCCATGTCGCGCCGTTATTCGCTGGAAACCAAGATCGACGCGCTCAACCAGATCGACCAGCATGATGGCGATGCCGCCCTGGTCGGCGATGTGCTGGAGATCCCGGTTGCGACCCTGCGCAACTGGCTGGCGAAAGAAAGCGATTTGCGGAGCGCGTATGCGGCGCGGCGACAGCGTCAGTACGAACGGCTGAAGCGCGATCTGCAAAGCGACATGCTGTTGCGCGGCAAAGACATCCTGGCGCAGTTGGATGCCGAACGGCTGGCAAAAGCGCCGCTCAATCAACTGGCAGCCGCTCTGGGCAGCCTGGTGACCCATGCCTTGAAATTGGAGGAGGCGATACAACCCCGTGCCGAAGACGACGAGCGCGTCATCCGAGTCGAATACTATTACGATGGTCAGGTCCAGGATGCTCCACCCTGGGCAGGCGCAAGTGATGGACGACCCCGCGCGGTTCAAAGTGGTGGCTTGCGGACGCCGCTGGGGCAAGACCGAGCTGGGCAAAACGGCGCTGCTGCGGCTGGCGCTGCAACCGGGGCGGCGCGCATGGTGGCTGGCGCCGACCATCATGATGGCCAGCCAGGTATGGCGCGACCTGAAGAACAGCCTGCACAGCCTGAAATACGCCAGCATAAGCGAAACCGAAAAGCGCATTGATATCGCTGGCGGCGGCATGATCGCCGTGCGCAGCGCACACCATCCCGATAGCCTGCGCGGAGAAGGGCTCGACCTGGCGGTGCTGGACGAAGCCGCCTTTATGCAGCCGCGCGTCTGGCACGAGATCGTGCGCCCCATGCTGACGACCACGCGAGGCAGCGCGCTCTTCCTCAGCACGCCGCTGGGCAAAAACTGGTTCTACGATCTTTTTCGCATCGGCATGCACAGCGCGGAAAACGAATATGCCGCCTTCCACTTCAGCACAGCCAGCAACCCGCTCATCGCCGCCGCCGAGCTGGAGAGCATCCGCCGCCGCACGACCGAGCATATCTGGCGCGTGGAATATCTCGCCCAGTTCAGCGACGAAAGCGGCTCGGTGTTTCGCGGGATTCGCCAGGCGGTGCAGCCTCTGCGCCAAAGCGGGCCACTCGCCGGGCACAGCTATGTCGCCGGCATCGACTGGGGGCGCAGTCACGACTTCACCGTCATCGCCATCATCGATGCGACAGAGCGTCGGCTGGTGGCGCTGGATCGCTTCAACGAGATCGGCTGGGGGTTGCAGCGGGGACGTCTGAAATCGCTGGCGCAGCGCTGGGGAACGCAGGTCATCTGGGCGGAGAGCAACAGCATTGGCGCGCCCAATATCGAAGCGCTGCAAGCCGAGGGTCTGCCTGTGCGCGGCTTTGCCACCACCGCCAAGAGCAAATCGCCGCTCATCGAATCGCTGGCGCTGGCGCTCGAACGCCGCCAATTGTCGCTGCTGGACGATCCCGTGCTGCTGGGCGAGCTGGCCAGTTATGCGCTGGAACGTCTGCCGGGCGGTGGCTATCGTTACAGCGCGCCACCCGGCATGCATGACGACACGGTCATCGCGCTGGCGCTGGCCTGGCACGGCGTGATCAACAGCGGCGCTCGCTTCGACTTTGCATGAAATGAGCCGCAGAAGGTTCACCAAGAAAGTAATGCAACAAAAGGAAGGCACGGCGTAGGGGTGACTCTTGAGTCGCCCGTGAAGCTATCCCCGACCATCCCGATGCTGACAACAGGATATATAACCCCACCCCCGGCCCCTCCCCGACGAGTCGGAGAGGGGAGTTTCGGTAGCTGTCGCACGACATGACGATAGAATCCGCGCATGGTTTGCCTCCCCATGACCTGTCGGGGGGATTGAGGGGGGTGAATTTTTTGCGCTCTTTGCATGGATTTTCAGTTCCAGCAAGCGTGTCCTGTCCTCACCATCCCGATGGGGGGCGATTCGGTGACATGCTGTGCTACAATGCGGCGAAATCCAGCGCAAGGACTTTCTATGTATAATCCCAAGGCACATCTAAAGCGGCTGGTCGAGACGCACGCGCCCAGTGGCTACGAAACGCCAGTGACGGAATTGCTGCGTGATGAATGGGCGGCGCTTGTGGACGAATTCGAAAGCGACCGCCTGGGCAGTTTGATCGGAATCAAGCATGGACACGGCGGCGGACGCAAAGTCATGCTGGCGGCGCACATGGACGAGATCGGCTTGATGGTGCGCGAGATTGTCGATGGCTTCGTCTATGTGCATCGCATCAGCGGCATCGACCCGCGCGTGATGCTGGCGCAGCCGGTTTTGGTGCATGGCGAGCGCGTTTTGCCCGGCGTCATCGCCACCATGCCCCCGCACATGTTGACAGCCAGCGATACCAAACGGTATCCGCCCATTGATGCGTTGGTGGTCGATGTCGGCTTGCCTGCCGAAGAAGTCGAGCAGATCGTGCAGGTTGGCGACCTGGTCACCATGGACGCGCCTATGATCGACCTGGAAGGGCGGCTGGCGGCATCCAAAGCCATGGACGACCGCGCCTGCATCGCTGTCATCACCACTTGCCTGGAGCTGCTGCGCGGCATGCGGCACGAGTGGGATGTGTTCGCGGCAGCCACGGTGCAAGAAGAAGTCGGCTTGCGCGGCGCAACCACAGCCGCCAATCACATCAAGCCCGATTGCGCGATCGCCCTGGATGTGGGATTCGCCGAGCAGCCGGGCGTATCAAATGGAGCCAGGCTGGGCGGGGGACCGCAACTGGGCATCGGCGCGAATTTTCATCCCAAAATGGTCAAGCGGCTGCAAGATGTCGCTGCCTATCACGACATCAGCTGGCAGCACGATATTATGCCGGCGCGCACTGGCACCGATGCCTGGGCCATCCAGGTCGCGCGCGAGGGCGTCCCAACTGCCCTGCTGAGCATCCCCTTGCGCAACATGCACTCGCCAGTCGAAACCCTGGACCTGAAAGATATCGAACGCTGTGGACGCCTGCTGGCGCATTTCATCTGCGGGCTGGATGAAGATTTTGTGGAGTACCTGTCGCTGTTGCCCGCAGAGGAGTAAATATGGCGGGTCACCGCCTCGCCCCTACACACCCCGCATAATATTCGCCTCCCCTGACTTGTCGGGGGGACTGAGGGGGTCAATCTTAATACAGCGCCTTGGCTTCGGCGAAGAGCTTCTTCAAGTCATCCAGCAGCTTTCTGGCATCGCCGCCACCCATCAGGTATTCGCGGATAGGCGGGCCGGCATGATCCTGAAAGTGCAGATAGCCCGGGAAGCGCGGACGCAGATAGGCGCGATCCAAAGCCGGCAAAGTGTTGCGAAAGTAGTTGCTGCTGCGCCGATTGACCTCGTCATCCAGCCAGGCGCTGCGATGCCCGGGCTGCCCGCCATTTTCAAAGAAGATGGTGCGCTGGATGAGCGGGCTGGCGCTGAACATGGCATAAGCGCGTGCCACCTGCGGAGCTTTGCAAGCGGCTGATATCGCCAAGCCCGTGCCGCCCAGCGTCGACTGGCAGCGCCCCTGCCCGCCGATTTCGACCATATCATCAAAGACCAGGATCTTGTCCGAATAGCCGGCGCGCGAATAATTGCTATAGCCATAGGCAAAAGGGCAATAGACATATTCATCGCGCCGCGAAAGCGCCTCGTAGACCGCGATGGGATTCCAGTCGAAGATATCGCGCGGGCAAAGATCCGCCAATTCTTGCAACTGCTGCAGCGCGTCCAGGCACATGGCATCGCTGGCAGCCCATTCGTCGTCCACGAAAAGCGGCTCGCCCTGCGTCGCGCAGAGCATATAGAAGTTCATCAATGTGTCGATCGGGATGCCAGGCATGATCACCCGCCCAGCCCGCGCCAGTTCCAGCAAGTCATCCCAGGTCTGCGGCTGCCGCAAGCCATAGCGCGCCAGCAGATCGGGACGATAAGATGCGACCGGCGTCGCGGCGTCGATGGCCAGCGCGCACTGGCTGCCGTCAAAGATATAGCTGGGATGCGATTGACCAACCGAGTTTGCGGCTTGATCACCCAGGAACTCGGCGGACAGATGCTCGTTCAGCGGCATCAGCACGCCACTGTGCGCGGCATAACCCGCCCAGGGATGATCGATGACCAGCAGATCGTAGCGCGCTGCCAGGTCCTGGATAGGTGCGTCGGCAAATTCTTGCAGCGACCGCTTGTCCCAGTTGATTTCTACCTGCGGGTGCATCTCGCAGAAACGTTGGGCTGTTGCCACCACCGACACGAAGCCGCGCGAGTGATTCCAGGTGATGCCGCGAAGCGTGGTTGTTGGCATGATGATCCTCTGACTAACTTGCATTGCTAAATGCTATACCACCAAGTACACCGAGTGAAGGGAGTGCACCGAGAGGCAATCCCAGTAAATTATCACAGAAAACTGCCACAGAGTCACTGAGTCACTGAGTCACAGAAACCTTTGCAAAGGTCATGAAGGGAAGATTAGCGCAGAGAATCGATGACTCGGCGTACTCGGTTGCAAAGGTTTACTCTCCAAACTTGACGACATCAATAGCGAAAGGCAACTGCGGGCGTGTGCCAAAGCCCAGGCTGAATTGATTCCAATTCGTGACATACAAGCGTGCGCGCCCCGCATCCAGCGCCACATCGCTCGCGCCACGGAAGTCGCGCGCCAGCATCAGCAGTTCGCCATTTTGCAGACGCGCCGCCCGATTCCAGCCCAGCAGGGCTAGATAGACATCGCTATCAGGAGCGACATCGATGCCATCGAATCCATAGCCACGCTCATCGAGGTCGGCAAAAAGCAGCTCGGTCGCGGCAGCCGCATCAACAGGTACGCGGAAGATGGCATCGTTGGCGCTGTCGGTGACCAGCAGAGCGTGGCGAAAGCTGTCATAAGCCAAGCCGGTCGGGGCGGCGCTGATATCGTCTGGTTGCCAGAATGTCTCAAAGCTGCGCAGGCTATCTGAATAGCGCAAAACACGCGGCGGATTGCGGTCGCTGATATAGATGATGCCGTCGCGGTCGACTGCAATGTCATCGGGCAGCATGACCCCGTCGACCCGATCGGGCGGGATCTCCACGACCGATTCCAGCGAGCCCGCTTCGTATCGCCAGACGACAGCCCCCTGCGCATCCAGCGGCGTAACGCGGTCGAGGATATAGAGCGCGCCATCGGCGGTGTCCAGCCCGCTGACCGACCCAATTTGTTCGTCAGCTTTGGAGATCTCGCGGACAGTGCCAGCGAGGTCGATCGCCCAGAGCGCGCCGGTCGCGTAACTGCCCGAATAAAGCGTGCCATCCTGCGCCAGTGCCAGCGCGGCCGGGTAGGCTTCATCGCCTGGCAGCGTCGCAAACTCGCGCACAAGCACATTTTCAGCAACAGCAAGCGACCGAGAACGCGGAGCGCTGCCCACAACGAACCAGGTCATGGCCACGATCAGCGCAGTGCCAATCAACAGAGCCAATAGCAGGAAAAACAGGGCGCGCAGGCGAGTGCGTCGGGTGGGTTTAGCATCGGTTTCAGTCACGAGTCATGCTGTCGACATTGGCGGGCAGATGTGCGCTTATGGTAAATCAGTCGCGCCCAGCCTACAAGTTGCGCTGCTGAGCCCTGCTAGTGGAATCGCGCAAGCATAGAACACAGAGGGCACAGAGATTACAGAGATCACAGAGGAGAATCAGGGTTTGTTATCGCGCACTCGTGTTTGGCGCTATTCGTCCACCCAAAAGCCACTACAAACCCCTCCCCCAGCCCCTCCCCGTCAGGACGGAGATGGTAGCCAAAGCCTGCTGCAGCGCCTCCCCCTGACCTGTCGGGGGGACCGAGGGGGTCTATCGCGCAGCGAGCTCTGTGCCCGGCACGCTGACCGGCGTCCTGCCTGTTGCCTCCGCGCGCCTCAGCAAGACATCCGCCGCCGCCAGCGCCGCGCATGGGCGAAAACTGAACGCGCAGACATAACCGCCGATGTCAGGGAAGTTCGCCAGTTCATAGGGTTCGCACAGCGCCAAAACCAGCAGCCGCTCGCCAGCGATGTCATGCAACGCGCGCACGATCTGCGCTTGCCGGGAGCGGTCAAAATCCATGCCCGGCAGCGTGTAATTTTCGGTCACGGCGATGATGACGCCCTCCGCAGGCTGGTCGGCGCTGGAGTAGTCTTCTGCATTGATGAGAGCCAGATTCTCGCATGACTCGCTTATGGCAGCGGCGAAGACATCAAATGCGGGCGTGGCTTGATTCGGCCCGATGCCGCGCGTCTTTGTCAGCACCGCGTAAGCGCTGCGCAGGGTGGTATTAACCAGGGTAAGGGGCGCGGACGGGTCGAGGGGCAGCAAGCCATGGCGGTCGCGGATGATGCTGATGGCGCGCCCGGCGAGTTCCCGCTCTGTCGCGCGATGCGCCTGGCAGCCGACCAGGTCTGTTTCGGGCAGCGCCTGGGTGGTGAAGCCTGCTTCGGTCTTCAGCCGCAAGATGCGTCCGACCGCCTCGTCAACCCGCGACATGGCGATGCGACCGGCCCGCACAGCGGCGATTACAGCGCGGATCAAAGCGCGCTGATTTTTGAGGTACTGGCTGGAATCGTGGTCATAATGCTCTTCCGCCAGCATCATCAGGTCAACGCCGGCATTGAAGCCCTGGATGACGGCATCGGCAGGCTCATAATTGCGCTTCATAGCGTGCATATTCATGCTGTCGGAGACGACCAGCCCGGCAAAGCCCAGCTCGCCGCGCAGCAGGTCGCCCAGGATAATCGGCGAAAGCGTGGCCGGACGGACGGGGTCGAGCGCGCTGAAGATGATGTGCGAGGTCATGACAATTTTCGCGCCCGCCGCAATGCCTGCCGCAAAAGGCGCCAAGTCAATTTGCAACAATTCGTCGCGCGTGCGATGCACAGTCGGCAAGCCGCGGTGGCTGTCCAAACGGGTATCGCCGTGTCCGGGGAAGTGCTTCAAGGTGGCGACCACGCCGTTATCCTGGGTGCCGCGCACTGCCGCAGCGGTCATTTCTGCGACCAAAGCCGGCTGTTCACCGAAAGAGCGCATACCGATGATCGAGTTGTGCGGGTTGGAGTTGCAGTCGGCGGCTGGACCCAGCACAACATTCAAGCCCACCGCCAGGAGTTCGCGGGCGATCGTGCCATACATGCGGTAGGCGCTTTCGGGGTCGCCTGTCGCGCCCAATGCCATATTGCCGGGTCCCATGGCGCTTTCGGCTGTCATGACCGACCAGGTGCCTTCCTGGTCCGCGCCCAACAGCAGCGGGATGCCCAAACGTGTGCTGCGCGCAAAGGATTGCAGGGTGTTGCACAAGCGCAGAGCCGCCGCTGCGGTCGGCACATTCTCGTCGCTGATATACGCGCCGCCAACCAGATGCTCGCCCATCAGAATGCGCGCTTCGTCCAGTTGGTCGCTGGCGAAGGCGAGCATGAACAGCTGCTCGACCTTCTCTTCGACCGTCATGCTGGCGATGGTGGATTGAATGTTCATATGTATTCTCCGCGCATTTCTAAAGCGCTTGTCGGGCTGCAATCCGTCTCTTGTTATTTTACAACATTGTGCTAGATTGCTCGACTGAGATAAACGCACATGACATGGATCGAGGTTGAGTTGATATGAAAAGAACACTGATCGGATTGTGTTTGCTGGCGCTGAGCGCGCTGCCAGCTTGGGGGGCAGATAGTGACACGCTGGCACCACCGCATGTCACTTACATCCGCGCCCTGGACTATTCTGAATACGCTGCCGACCTCGGCTGGTGCATCCAAGTCAAGTGGCAAGCGGTTTCGGGGGCAGAAGCGTATGCCATTAAAGTTATAGGCAAGAAAGGCTTGGCGCCGCGCAATGCGGATGGTTCTCCGCCAAAGCAGGCTGAATGGAAGACCACCACCCAATACTCCACACACTCAGAGAACCCGAACCAGGTTAAGGTCTGCAACTTGGCGCAGAAGCAGAAAGTGAAATTCCGCCTGCGGACCATTGATTTGGACAAGCCCCTTGATGCCTATGGCACCGCATCCGCGGCTTTTTCCCTGAGATTGCAGAAGTATGGCAAAGCGCCGGTTCTCGCCTATTCTGGCGTGCCCACAATCGAAGTATTTGGCTAATATAATACAGCCTCAGCGCGGGAGGCTTGCAGCGAGTCGCCCGCGCTTTCCCTCAAACCCAGCGATGCACAATCAGAGCGAAGCCCGCGTCCGCCGTGGGCTTTTGTTATTTCACTGCGCCCATGGTCAAGCCGCGCACCAGATAGCGCTGGAAGAAGAGCGCCATGATGAAAGGCGGCAACATGGTGACAACCGCCGCGGCCGACATGTCTTCCCACGCGACTTCGTACTGCCCGATAAAGAGCGTCAGCACGATGGTCAGCGGCTGCGAATCGTTTGTGCGCGTGAATATCAGCGGGATCAGAAAGTTGTTCCAGGTGGAAAGCATCGCCACCAGGAAGACTGCCACCATGCCCGGGCGCGCCAGGGGCAGGATGATGCTATAGACCAGCCGCCAGCGATTGGCACCATCCACGCGCGCCGCGTCTTGAATCTCGGCGGGGATATCGCGCACAAATGTCGTCATCATCCACACCGCCAGCGGCAGCAGCAAGGTAACAAATATCAGGATCAAGCCCAGCAAGGTGTCGATCAATTCCAGCTGCGACATCAGGAAGAAGAGCGCGATCAGCGATACCCAGATGGGCAGCGGCAGCATGAACATGATGAGCAGAAAGATCAGATTCCTGCCAAGGAAGCGCATGCGCGCGAAGGCATAGCCCGCGCCAGTCGCCAGCAGCGTCACAATGCCAGCCGCCCCCACGCTGATGACGATGCTGTTGCGCAAGCCAGCGCCCATCAAATCGGCTGTCGGCGAAAAACCGCCGGCGCGAAACTTTGCGCCCTGCGTAAAAATAGTTTGGTAAGACTCGAAGGTTGGCTGGCTGGGAAACCAGATTTTGTAGGGGCGAGCGTATAGCTCCACCCGCGTGGATATGCTGCTGACGAACACCCAGTAGATCGGCGCCAGCGCCCAGATCAGCACGATGGCGCACAGGATATAAATGAAAACCAGCCGCAGCCGCTCTTGCCCGCGCAGACCCAGCTTCATGCCTCCTGCACCCCCTGGTTGTAGACGCGCAGCACGAAGATCATGCCCACCGCCAGCGACATCAACAGGATTAAATAGGAAAGCGCCGCGCCCAAACCCACGCGCAAATCGCGGAAGACCAATTCATAGTTGTATAGCATCAAGGTCTTGGTGAAGGGGTTGATCGAACCGCCAGCCGAGCTGCCAGCCGTCAACGTCCACACGACATCAAAAATCTGAAAAGCGGCGATGAATTCCACCACCAGCGCGATGCCGAAGGAGGGCAGCAGCAAGGGAAAGGTGATGAAGCGCACGCGACTAATGGCATTGGCGCCGTCTACCTTGGCGGCATCGAAGAGGTCGTCCGGGATGCTCTGCAAGCCAGCCAGCAAGATGATGGTGGGGAAGGCATAACGCGTCCAGGTTTGCACCACAGTCACCCAAAATATCTGGTGTTCGGGCGCGCGCAGCCACACCTGGTATTCGCTGATCAGCCCGAATTGATACAGCAAGCCATTCAGCGCGCCGTATTCGCCATTCAGCAGCCAGCCCCATAAAAATCCGTTGACCACGCCAGGCAGCATCCAGGGCAGAATCGCCAAGGTGCGCACCACGCCACGACCCGGAAAGCGCTGATTCAAGAGCATGGCGATGCTGAATGCCACGACCATCTCCAGGGGCAGCGTCATGATGACGATCTGGAAACTGCGCCCGGTGACTTCCCAGAATTCTTCGTCGTTCACCAGCTTGAGGTAATTTTCCGCGCCAACGACTTTGGGCGGACGCCGGATGCGCAGGTTGCGGTTGGTCAGGCTTTGCCCAAATGTGTCCAGCGCGGGGTAATAAATGAACAGCGCGATCAACAGCACGATCGGCGCGATCACGATGACGACATAGAGCGAGTCGGAGTTTATTCGTCGGTTCACGGTTGAATCATGCCTGCCATTTTCGCCACCCAGCAATCACGAATTGTTGCAGAGAAGAATAGCCCTGCAAACCGAGAACGCTGTAGGGCTTGTCCTCTACTGGTGCAAACTCGCCACATGTCACCCCCATCCCCCGGCCCCTTGCCCCCATCAAGAGGGAAGGGGAGCTACAATCGAGCAATTTCGTCGATATTTCTGGTGTATTTTGGTAACGCCATGCCGAATTTGCCTGCGATCATTCAATTTGAAGCCCCTCCCTCTTCATGGGGGAGGGGTTTGGGGCGGGGGGTTGGCCTGAGTAATGTCCAGTTGCGGATAAGCCCTACAGATTACGCTGTGATCCGAGATTCGCCATGTGGACGAATCGTTCTGTATGTCAGTGGGCGACACAAAATGCCGCCCCTATCAAACATGCCGACCAGCGCCTACATGTACTCTTCCTTGAGCGCGTTCCATTCGTCGGCGAGCGCATCGATCATGTCATCTGCCGAGGTGCCCATCTGCAACCCTTCCAGGATGACTTCGCTCACCGTAGCCGCCCAGGGACCCCACCACAGGGTGAAGCGCGGCAGCTCGTTGGTCAGCATGCCCTGCGCGGTAATCTCGTCATAGCCCTGCACCGCGCCTTCGTCATTCAGCGCCGCAGCCACCGACTTGCGCGAGGGATACAGCCCAAATGCGCCGAAGATCGAACGCTGGGTGTCTTCGCTGACATACCACTTGATGAACTCCCAGGCTGCTTCGGCATTTTCGCTGTCTACCGAGATGCCGATGCCGGCGGGGAAGCTCCAGGTATTGCCAACTTCTGGCAGCACCATGTATTCAACATTGGGCGCTTGCAGAGAGTTTTCGCCATTGCCGACCACGACCGAACCCTGCCAGCCCTGATGGAATGCGCCGACGCCGCTCCAGAAGAGCCCGTGCTGGTTGATGCTGCCCGCCAGGATCTCGGGGCTGACCAGTTCTTCGTCAAAGTAGGTCTTCAACAGCGCCATGGCCTCGCGCGCCTTGCTGCCTTCATCGGCGAAGACCGGGTTGAGATCATCATCAAACATCGGGTCGCCCATGCTCAATGCCATCAACCACCACGACCAGTTGATTGCGCCCATGGCGATGGGATGCTCGTCAATGCCGGCATCGCGGATGGCAACTGACTGGGCATAGAGCTCTGCCCAGGTCGCCGGCGGCGCATCAAAGCCCGCTTCGGCCGTCTTGGCGCTGTTGTAATCCATCATCACCAACTGCTGATAGACCGGAATAGCTGTGAGCTCGCCATCCAGCGTAAAGAAGTCGACCTTTTCAAAGTCGTCAATGTCCAGGTCGCCCATCGCTACCATGTCATTCAGAGACATCATGTTGCCGGTTGCGACGACATTGGACGGCGCTTCTTCGGTGATGAAGATGACATCGGCCGGAGCTTGCATGGCGGCAGCGGCAACCTGCACACGGCTGTAGAGATCGGCCATCTGCACCGACTGAATCTCGACGGTGATGCCGCTTTCGGCCATGAAGGCGTTCAGCGCCTCTTCATCGGGCGGCACGCCCCACGATGGCGTCAAAAACGAGATGGTGGTGTCTTGCGCCTGCGCGGCAAAGCCCAGACTGAGCAAGAGCAGCAGCATCAACAAGATCGTTGCGCGTTTTATGCTTTGCATGGGTTCTCCCCTTTCCTAATAGACCTTGCCCTTCATAGTAACCGCTTTTGCGCGCAAGACAAAATGATCTCTCCCCCTCCCCAAAATCCCTCTCTCATGGTGAGGGACTGCCCATGGGGCGTTTTCAAGTAAGGGCAAGGTCTGACGCTTGCTCATGCCAGCGCTTTGAGGTCGCTGCTGCTGCCGGGCGCAACATACACGCCGTCAAGTGCGATTACGCTCGTTGTCTTCTTGCAATTGACTTTCCGCTTCGTCGGCAGATAGCTTGAGAGCTTCGCGCTGTTGCGGATTTGCTGAAAGCCAAGCCACATTTAATTCAAGCAGATGACGGTAAAATTCAGCTCGTATCTCGCTGCTGATTTCTCGGCGGAGTTGCTCGTGTTTGGCATTATCCTGATCTTCAACCCATCGGAATAGCGCGATGACTGCGGCAACCACGCCAGCAGAGATTGCCATAAAAGCGACAAAGGCCTCGGGAGAGATGTTCAACTACGCCCACCAAATAAAGGCAATATAGGAACCTGAGAGTATGGCGATGATGAGCAGCGTGGATATCAGAATGACTGCAACTGCAGTAGACATGGGTCGCCGCCGATGTGCCTGTCTCTCTCTCGAAAAACTCATTTCACCCTCCTCGCGTCCTGCCACGACTATACCACAAATCTGCTGTCGAATTAACTGGTCAGCTATCTACATCTTCCGTTTCAGCGCTTTGAGGTCGCTGCTGCTGCCGGGCGCTTGCGGCGTAACATACACGCCATCTTCGACGCGCGCAGGCTGCGTGAAATGCGACCGCAAATGGGGGATATATTCCAGGAAGATGACCTCGTGCCCCAGCGCGATGTGGTTGAAGAGGACAAGATGCTGGTGGATTTGTCCCATATCGCCAACATGCGGCACGACCGGCACTCCAAACTTCCGCGCCAGCAGGCTGACGACGATGAACTCGCTCACGCCGCCCAGCCGCACGCAATCGGGTTGCACGAAACCACAAGCCGCCGCCTGCAAATAATTCTTGAAGAGTAGTTGGTTGGGCAGATGCTCGCCGATCGCCAGCTGCAAAGGCGCGATAGCCCGTGCCAGGGTCTGATGCGCCAGGACATCGTCAGGATGCGTGGGCTCTTCGATCCAGTAGGGATTCATGCCGCGCAGCTCATGGCAAACCGCAATGGCTTGCTCCAGAGTCCACTGCTGGTTGCAATCCAGCATGACACGGGCGCTTTCGCCGACTGTCTCCCGCACCAGATAAGCGCGCCGGATATCACGCGCTGCATCTGCCGAGCCTACCTTGAGTTTGACCGCCTCGAAACCGCGATCCAGCGACTTGATGATGTTCTGCCTGATTGTGTCGTCCGAATATTGAAACCAGCCGATGGATGTGTCGTAGCCCGGATAGCCGCGCTCGATGATGCCCATGCGCTGCTGGCGGGTTCGTTCGTGGCTGCGCAGCATGTCCAGCGCCTCGTCAGCTGTCAGCACATCGTCCAGATAACGCATATGCAGGGTGTTCAACAACTGCTCGGGCTGCAGATCCAGCAGCAGCAGCCACAAAGGCAATCCGCGCGATTTTGCCCACAAGTCCCAGCAGGCGTTGACAATGGACGACAGCGCCAGGTGCACGACGCCCTTGTGCGGACCCAGCCAGCGATATTGCGGATGCTCGAGGATCTGCGCGTATACATCGCCGAAGCCTGTCATCAACTCTTCAATCTCGCGCCCAACCAGGCTTTCGCTCATTTGGCGGATGGCAGCGCAAACCAGGTCGTTGCCGCCGCCCAAGGTGAATGCCAAGCCCGTGCCGCGCAGGTCGCCAGCATGCAGCTGCGTCACAGCGTAGGAATACTGCGGGTTGGAGTGGATGCTGTCTGCCCCGGCACCTCGCTCCAGGGCATAGCGCTGGTCGTGCGCGCTGACGGCTGTGATGACATGGCTGGGCATCGGAGTCGCTCCTGTGTTTTGTGCGACTGCCATTGTAACGCGGGACAGTCTGCGGGCTACCTGGCATAACGACGGTCTGCTTGCCGCAGATTTGAATCTGCGTTATGCTTGCGGACAGCGAATTTTACGAAGCTTAAGGAGGCGATATATGTTGATTCGCAGACTCTTTTTCGTCATTTTGGCGCTGGCGCTGCTGATTACAGTGGCGGCTGCGCAAGACGAACCACAATACGCAGGCTTGGACATGGACTTGTCCGGCATCACCATCAAGATGGCAAACATCGGCGGCGGCACTTATGAAGCCATGTACGAATCCATCCCCATCTTTGAAGAAGCCACCGGTGCCACGGTCGAGATAGTCGCCCTGCTGGACGGCTTCGCCATCGACCAGAAGCTCAAGGTCGACTTCGCCACCGGCGCGGCCGATTATGATGTGGCTTGGGATCATACCAGCTTCGTGGCTCAGTACACGCCGTTCCTGCTGCCGCTGCAAGATCACTTCAGCGAAGAAGAACTGGCACCATTCAGCCCCGCCATCCTCGACGCCGCCACCATTGATGGCAACCTCTATCTCATCCCGCGCCATGCCGATATCAGCCCGATCCACTATCGCAAGGATCTCTATGAGGACGAAGCGATTGCCGCGGCCTACATGGATGCGACGGGCGAGGCTTTGGAAGTGCCGACCACGCTTGAGCAGATTGATCATCAGGCGCGCTTCTTCGTCGAGAATGGCCATAGCACTTATGGCTACACCCTGGCGGGCCGCGACGAAGCCCTCAATGGCCGCTTCTACGAGATGGTTTTCGCCAGTGGTGGCGCCATGTTCGACGAGAATTGGGAGCCGGTCTTCAATGACGAAATCGGCGTGGCTGTGGCCGAGATGTTGCACGGCTGGTACCGCGATGGCATCATCCCGGCCGATACCACTTCGCTGGTATGGGATGGCGTGGCCGCCTACTTCTGCAACGGCGATACCGCGATCAAGCTGGAATGGTACGGCTGGTACGCCTACTTCCAGGATCCCAACAATTGCCCTGCCATCAGCGAGAACTTCGGCTTGGCTCGTGGCTTCACCGGCTTGAGTCTCGGCGGTGACGCGGTGCGTCCCAGCGGTTGGGCTGGCGCGCATGCCTTCTCTGTCCCAGCGACCGCGCCTAATCCGCAAGCCGGCATCCAGCTCATCAAGTTCTTGAGCTCCGAACGCGTGGCTTACGAAGAAGCCCAGCTGGGTTATCTGCCCACGCGCGACGATGTCTGGGACCGCGTCATCGACGATGCCGCCGCATCCGATCGCTCGCTCGACCGCGAACGGCTGGAATTGGCCAAGCTGCAAGTGGCTGAAGACTTCAAAACGCCGCCGCTAATCGCCGAATGGATCCCCTTCTCCAACATCCTGTATCCCAAGGTACAGGCAATCATGCTGGGCGATATCGGCGCGCAGGAAGGCCTGGACCAAGCCGCGGCTGAAACCCGCGAGTTGATGGCGGACGCCGGCTATTACGATTAGGGGGATGCAGCCCCGCACCAAAGCTTGCTCCTCCCCTTGGCGGCCGCTCGCTCGTGGGCTGCGGCTCCTGCAAAGGGGAGGGGCTGCCAGGCTCAAAAATGAGTCAGAACACGCCCCTTCTCTCAATTTGGGGAAGGGGCCACGGCTGGACGCGGCAGGCCAACAGATTCCACAGATTCGCCCCTGAAAAATACCTGAAATTGCCACTGGTTTCATGACCATAAACCGCCCAGGAAAGACGAAGGACGAAGCGCCGCAACAAGCCGCCCGCAGCAACCGGCTGGAGGCGGGCACGTTCCCCTATATGCTGATTCTGCCCTCGATAGCAGTTATTTTGCTCGTCGTCGGTTTTCCTTTGCTTTATTCCTTATATGTCAGCTTCACGCCTTATGAGCTGCTGCGGCCCAACAGCCTGAACTTTACGCTGGGCAAGGCGCTGCGCAATTATGAAAAACTGCTCAACGATGCCATATTCTGGCGCTCGCTGGGCAATACCATCATTTTCTTGGCCATCTCGGTCAATTTAAGTTATCTGCTATCACTGGCGCTTTCGCAATTGCTGGCGCGGGTCACTGCGGGCCAGAGCATCTTGCGCACGCTGCTGATGGTACCCATGATGTTCGCGCCCATCCTGGTGGGCATGCAGTTTCGCTGGTTCTTCAATGCCAGCGTCGGTTTGGTCAACAACTTCCTATACAGCCTTGGCTTGATCCAGGCGCAGGGTCAGATCGCCTGGTTGGTGGATGTGCCGCTGGGCATGTTCTCCATCATCGTGGCTTCGGTGTGGATGAACATCCCCGTACTGACCATCATCTTGCTGGCGGGCACTTTGTCGCTGCCGGCGGAGACCTTTGAGGCGGCAGAGGTCGATGGCGCTTCGGGCTGGCAGAAGTTTCGCTTCATCACTTTCCCGCTGCTGGCGCCGTTCAGTTACATCGCTTTGACCATCATGTCGCTGGATATCGCCCGCGCCTTTGATATCGTGCGCATCATGACCGATGGCGGTCCCGCCCATCGCACCGAAATGCTCTGGACTTATATCACGCGCCTGTCCATCGAGAACACCAAGTTTGGCTTGGGCAGCGCCATGTCCTGGGTGACGGTGTCGCTGTCGGTGCTGTTCACGCTCTATTTCTTCCGTCAGTTGGTCAAAGCGAGGATCGTGCGATGATCACGCGCAGTGTGGGGCCCAACCGCCGCCGCAATGACCGCATCTGGAATGCCGTTGCCTGGGTCGTGATGCTGGCATTGGCGCTGCCGGCATTCTGGATCATCATGACAGCTTTCCGCCCCAACTCGGAAGTCAATACTTTTCCGCCAGTGTGGATACCCCAGCGGCTGACACTGGAGGCTTATGCCAACATGTTTGGTCTGAACCCCGAAGTGCAGCAACGGGTCGCGGTCGAAGCGTATTTGCGCAATTCGCTGCTGGCGTCGGGAATCAGCACGATCGTGGCAGTTTCGCTGGGGACATTGGCGGGATATGCTTTCGCGCGCTTTCGCTTCCGCTTTCACACCGGCTTGTTCCTGGGCATCATGCTGTCGCGCGCTGTGCCGGGCGTGGCGTTGAGCCTGCCACTCTTCCTGCTCTTCAATCGCGCCGGCTTGGTCAACAACGTGTTGGGACTGGCTTTGGTTTATGTCGCCGTCAACATTCCCTTCACCGCCTGGCTGATGGATGGCTTCTTCCGGCAAATCCCCCAGGAATTAACCGAATCAGCCTATATCGACGGCTGTGGGTATTGGTCTGCCTTCTGGCGGATCGAGCTGCCGCTATCGCTGCCCGGTCTGGCGACGGCCGCCATCTTCGCCTTTCTGGCCGCCTGGAACGAATTTCAGATCGTCAGCGTGCTGGCGCGCAACAATGCCGCCAAGACTTTCCCGCCCGGTCTCTTCGCTTTCACCGAGCAATTCACTGTCGACTGGCGGGGCATGGCGGCCATGAGCGTAATCATGATGGTGCCAGCCGTAATTTTCGTTATCCTGGTGCAGCGCAACCTGGTCAGCGGCTTGACATTCGGCGCGGTCAAGGGATGACTCTATAAGGCTTGTCGCTTGTGGGACGCCGAACAATTTGTTTGAGATATTATGCATCTGTGGTATGATAATGTCGATTCTAGTGGATCCGGGTAAGCATGGGTGAGAATGCCAAATGGAGATTCAATGGGCAGAAGTCTTGCCACCATTGAGTGTTATTGTCACTGTCCTCTTGATGTGGTGGCGTCTGGACAACAAGATCGAAAGTACCAGCAAAGCGCTGGACGACAAGATTGAAGATACTCGCAAAGCGCTGGACGATAAGATTGAAGATACCCGCAGGGTGTTGGACGATAAGATTGAAGGTGTTCGCATAGCTTCTGAGACTGCACATCAGTCAATCCGCGACGATTTGTGCGATCTCAAGGTCACAACGGCAACCATAAAGACAGATGTCGAGTGGTTGAAAAACGACCGGCAGCAATAGCCAGCGAGGCTGGTAGCCTTTTCCTCAGCTTACTCCCCAGCCCGCCATAAGAGCGGTTTTTTCTCGTCGCCATCTGAGCGACCGTGCATGCATCCCCCACAACATTTCGCCGTCGCCGATTCCAAACGGCAGATTCGCTGCACATACGCTGCGTAACGCGTTAAGCTTGGGTGGCTCTTTCGCAGCCAAAGGAAATCTGCCATGAAGATCAGCGACATTGAAATCCGACTGTGCAAACCGCGCGAGCCCGTCATGACAGACAGCGAGCTGCGCGACACCCAAAAGTCTGACCTGCATTTTTTGATCATCAAGTTGAAGACCGATGCGGGCATTGACGGCGTCAGCATGGGCTTCGCTGGCATGGGCGCAGAAATGGCGGGCAATGTGGCTGCGCAGTCATTAAAGCCCTTCTTCTTGGGAAAAGATCCGCTCGCTCGCGAACAGCATTGGCACGACTTCCGGCGTTATGACCGCGTCTGGCATCACACGCCTATCTATGCTTATGGACCTTTTGACATCGCCCTGTGGGATATCGCTGGCAAGCTGGCGAATATGCCACTGTTTCAACTGCTGGGGCAATACCGCGAAAAAGCGCCCACCTATGTCAGTTCCATGTTCCTGGATACGCCGCAAGAGTACGCCGACCAGGCCGCACGGTTCAAAGCGCAGGGCTTCCATGGCTACAAACTGCATCCGCCCAGCGATTATCACGAAGCGCTGGCTGCCTATCGTCTGTGCCGCGAGGCGGTTGGCGACGATGCGCGCTTCAAACTGATGGCAGACCCCGTCACCGCGCATAGCTATTACGAAGAGGCGCTGCGTATGGGGCGCGAGCTGGAAAAGCTGGATTATTATTGGTTCGAAGAGCCGCTCTATGATGTCGACTTTCACAGCTTGCGCAAGCTGACGCGCGACCTGGACATTCCAATCTGTGGCACAGAGGTGCTGGCGGGCTCGCACTATTCAACAGCCGAGTGCATCGCCAGCGGAGTGGTCGATATCGTGCGCAGCGACGTGTCGTGGAAAGGCGGCATCACCGCGGTGATGAAAACGGCGCACTTGGCCGAGGCTTTTGGCATGCGCTGCGAGATCCACACCGCCATCTATCCCGCGCTGGAGATCGTCAATCTGCATTGCGTCTGCGCCATCGCCAACTGCGAGTTCTTCGAGGCGTTGGTGCCCAGTTCGCTGCTGAAGCTGGGCATATTGAATCCGCTGCGCATTGATGACGAAGGCTATGCCCATCCACCGACAGGGGCTGGCACGGGCGTCGAGTGGGACTGGGACTTCATTGACGACGCGACAGTGGCAGTGCTGTAGCTGCGCGTTATGCGGGCGAAATCGCCGCCTCCCCTTACACGACCATTGGGCAGATTGCCCGGCACTAATCCATGTGAAAGACCTCGTCGATCGTCTTCCACCATTCGCCCTCGGCGCGGTCATCGACCGGTTTCTGCATGGGCATACACAAATCCCACCATTTCTGCGTGGTTTCGTCGGCGGCCATGGCAGCCATATCGGCTTCGAAGTCATCGCCATGATATTCCATATACGCGAAGAGCAGGTCGCCATAGCGGTAGATCGAATAATTGCGGATATTGCACTCGGCGATCTTTTTCAAGACGCCGGGCCAGACATCCGCGTGCAGACGAATATATTCTTCGGCGTGTTCGGCGCGGATGCCGATCACCTGTCCAAAACGCTGCATGTTTTTTCTCCTTTGCATATCCAAAAGGCGGCGTGTTCAAAAAGCGGGCGACCCAGTGGCTCGCCCCTACTGGAAATTCTCCGGGTGGCGATATTTGACTGTTTGCAAATGCTCACAGTACAGCGCCAGCACGCCTTCGTTCTTATAAACTTCATAACTCACGGTGACCAAGCCCATCTCGGCATACTTGGGTTGCTTGCTGAGTTGTGTGCGCACGGTGTAGATGGTATCGCCAATGAAGACTGGCTTGATGAAGCGCAGCTTGTCATATCCATAGCTGAAGGTGTGCACATTGTTATGCGCCATCAAGCCCAGCCCGATGCTGAAGACCATCGAGCCAGCCACCAGCCGCTTGTCAAAAATGCCTTCGTCGCGCGAGAAAATCTCATCGGCGACATAGGGGTGCATATCCAGCACAATCGCGTTGAAAATCATGCACTCGCCTTCGGACAAGGTGCGGCGGATGCTTCTAATTTTCGCGCCGACTTCAAAGTCCTCGTACATCCAGGTTTCGGTATTGAACAAGGGCAGGTCTTTGTGCATTTCGACCGGTGTGTTTTCGGGCATGGTTTCCTCCCTAGTTGATAGCGAATTCAGACAGGATACGCTGGGTATCTTCGCCGATGCGTGGCGCTCCCTTGCGGCTTTTGAGGATCTCACCATCGATGCGGATGGGGCAGCGCAAGGTATCGAGCCTGACATTTTCGTCGCGCGCCACTTCTTGCACCATGTCGATCACCTTGAAGCCCTCGTGCTGCAGCAACCGCTCCCAGCTGAGCACATCGGCGCACCAGATATCGCGCGGTTCCAGGATATCCAGCCAATGACGGGTGGGCTGCGTTTTCAGATGCTCGACCAGGATAGATTTGATCTCGTCGCGCCGGGTGAACCAGGTAGCGCTGTCGGTATAAGCCAGCAGTGGCGGACAATCCAGCAGGTCGCCCAGCACGGGGATTGAGCCCATTGCCAGCGCCAGGTAACCATCGGCGGTTGTATAGATGCCATAAGGCGCGGACAGATAGGCATGCGCGTTGTTGATTGCGCTGCGCTGCGGCAACTTGCCACCATCGTTGAGGTGGGTAGTCAGCACTTCAAATTGAAAGTCCAGGATCGATTCCAGCAGGCTGACCTGCACCAGACCACCTTCGCCAGTCAAGCCGCGCCGCACCAGGCAAGCCAGGATGCCCTGCACCAGATGCGCGCCTGTGAAGAGATCAACCACGGCCAATCCAAATGGCGTGGGGGGGCGGTCGGCATCGCCATTCAGCCAAACCAATCCCGAAATAGATTGCAGCAGCAGATCTTGCCCGGGCTTGTAGACCCAGGGGCCTGCGTGTCCATAGCCGGTAATCTCGCCATAGACGATGCGGGGATTGATTTCGCGCACCGCTTCGTAATCCAAGCCCAGTCGCGTCATCACGCCGGGTCGGAAGTTCTGCACAAGCACATCAGCCTGCGCAAGCAATTCTTTAACGCGCGCTAAATCGTCGGCATCTTTCAAGTTGGCGGCGAAGCTCTCTTTGTTGCGATTGATGGAATGGAAGAGCGTGCTTTCGCCATCGAGTTCCAGTTCAGAGATATACAGCTGTCGGCACAGGTCGCCGCCGTCCGGTCGTTCCACCTTGATGACTCGAGCACCCATATCCGCCAGGCGCAGCGCAGCCGACGGACCTGACAAAAAAATGCTGAAGTCCAATACCAACAAACCGTCGAGTGGTCGCATGGTCGCCTGCTTTTCTCCGTTGTCGGCGTGAAACCGTTACAAAGACTATAGACAGCTAAGCGGCTTCTGTCAAAGGTTCGTGATCTCTCGTGGCGCGCATCTGCATTGTCCACAGCCTTGTGCTACAATCGTGCGCAAGATGAATAGGCTTGCTTGCGCGGGAGATCCTCATGTACAAAGTCGATACGCATCAACATTTTTGGAATCTGGACGAGGTTGCCTATCCTTGGCTGGTGCCAGCTTATGGACCCATTTATCGCACTTTCACCGCTGCCGAGCTGGAACCGCAGTTGAATGCCGCCGGCGTCGATAAAACAGTCATCGTGCAAGCTATGGACTCGTATGCCGATACCGACTCCATGCTGGCGATCGCCGAGCAGCATAACTGGGTGGCCGGCGTGGTCGGCTGGGTGCCCTTGCACGATCCAGCAGAAGCGGACAAAAAGCTGGATGAATATACGCAGAATCCCTACTTCAAAGGCATGCGCCACTTGATTCACGAAGAAAGCAATCCTGATTGGGTTTTGCAGAAGCAGGTCATCGAAGGCTTGGAGCTGTTGGCGGAGCGCGACCTGACTTTTGATGTGGTGGCGGTCTTCCCCAACCACCTCAAGCATGTGCCGGCGCTGGCGGAGAAAGTGCCCGAGTTGATGATGGTTATCGATCATCTGGCAAAGCCGCCGCTGGATGAGAGCGACCGCAAGGAATGGCGGGCTCAACTTGCCGCCGCCGCAGAATGCCCTAATGTCTATGCCAAAGTCTCGGGCTTGAATACTGTAACGCCCGACTTTGAGAATTGGACTTATGAAGATATTAAGCCGCTGGTCGACTATGCCATTGAGCAGTTTGGACCGCACCGGCTGATGTTCGGCAGCGATTGGCCCGTGGCCGTGCTGGCTGGCGATTATGTCAAAGTCTGGACAGAGACCAATAAATGCCTGTCCGATTTGACCAGCGCTGAGAAAGATGCTGTGCTGGGCAAAACCGCGAATGCCTTCTATGGGCTGGACTTGTAGATTGCTGCGGGATTAGGCTTCGGGTTCCAATTCTACATCGGCTTCGCGCAGGCTGAGCATGCCTTCCAGACGAGCCAGACGCTGGTTGGCGCGGTCGACCTTGTTCTCGACAAATTGTATATCACTACGCAAGCTCGATTCCAGGCTGTCGATGCGTTTGTGGAGCGTTTCCGCTTCGGTTTTGATTTCGTCGCGCAGCGTTGCCTCAAGGCTCTTGTTTTCGTCGCGCAGCGTCGTCTCGATCCTGGCGCATTCTGTGGTCAATCGTTCTTCGAGCCGGTCAATGCGAGCATGCAGCGCGCGGATTTCGCCCATAAGATCATCGCGCAGCGCCGAAACTCTGTCTTCACTCCGCGTGTCCAAGCGCCAGTACAAGACGAGCAGCGAGATAACGAACACGACAGTATCAGGATTTAGAATCGAATTTTCCATGCACAGACTCCTCTGCCTCAGGCACTTGCTACAAGAATAGCGCGGTTCGCAATCAATGACAAATCGGGAGCCAAGTCACGGCGCAGGGATGGCGGTGCCACTGGCTGCGCTCGACTCGTACGCCGCTTCTACGGTCGTCATCGTTTCAATGGCATCTTCCACCGAGGTCGGCAGGCTTTGCGCTTCGCCGTCCGCATAGCGCATCAAGCTGGCCATTGTGCCAATGAAGGCTTCGGGAAACCACGATCCGCTGATATCCAGAGACTGCCAGGTCGGCTCATCATCATCCAGCAGCACATATTCAAAGCGGTCGGGCACGCCATGCGGATAATTCATATTCAGCCCGGCGCGGATCTGGATGGCGCCACGGCTGCCCTCGAACTTGACATAAGACTGCTGCTTCTGCGCGCCATAGGCATGGCTGTGATTGGTCATCACATTGACGCGCGGGTTTTCGCCATAATCCATAATGATCATGGAGCGCGAGCCGCCTCGAAGCTCTGGCGCGGACGGATGGCTGATTGTCTTGGCATAGACGCTTGCGGGCGTGCCACAGAATGAACGAACTAGATCGACATAATGAATGCTGTGATAGAGGATCTCCACACGCGGCAAGGGGAAAAGAAATTGCCACAGATGCCAGGGCGTGTCAGTCTGAATGCGCACTTCCATATCGCACAATTCGCCGATTAAACCCTGCTCGATCATGTCGCGCGCGGCGATGATGAAAGGGGCAAAGCGCAATTGAAAATTGATGGCTGCGACCAGCTCGCGGTTGCGGCAGATTTTCAGGATCTCTCGCGCTTGAGCCAGGTCATCGCCCATGGGCTTTTGGATGAGCACAACGCGCCCGGTCGGAATCTGCGCGAGGATTTCGGTGATGGCGCTGCCCGGCACAGCCACATCAAAGACGGCGTCTGCGGGCGCAGCGCTGATGGCTTCGGCGAGCGAATCGTAAAGGCGCGGCACGCCGAACTTGTCCGCCATCATGCTCGCGCGCTGGTGGTCGATATCAAAACCGCCCACCACAGAAAAGCCAGCGATCTGATAGGCGGGGTAATGCGCATCATGCACGATGCCGCCCATGCCGATGCTGACGATGGGGCGCGGCTGGCTGGGCAATGTGGCTGCTTGACGAAGCGTGAAACTGGGCATGGGACACCATCCTGGCTGGGCTGCTGATTACCTTGGGCTTGCTACAACCCGAAGGCTACACAAACTGGCTGTCACTGTGTCGGCGAATTGCCGCCTATACAACTTCTCGCCGCTGCACGAGATACAGGTGCTGACAGGCGAGCACGATCTTGCCATGCTGGTTGTGCACTTCGACTTGTTCGATGACATACCCGTGATCGGGGTGCTTGGGATAATCGCGCTTTTCACTGATGGTAGCGGTGACCGTGATGGTATCGCCGATGTACACGGGACGGATAAAGCGGACGCGGTCATAGCCATAAGAAAAAGCGACTGGATTGATCTCGTTGGCAGTCATGCCGATGGCCACGCACAAAATCAATGTGCCATGTGCGATGCGCTGCTTGAACTCCTGCGTCTTGACCCATTCGGCGTCCATGTGATGCGGGAAGAAATCGCCCGTCTGGCCGGCATGCAAGACAATATCGGCTTCGGTGATGGTGCGCCCGAAAGTCTGACGCGACAAACCGATTTCGTAGTCTTCAAAGTAGCTGGTTTTGATCATGGCGGATTCTCGCTGGATTCGCTGTTGGCATGCTGGCGCTGCGACTATGTTACCATAGAAGTAGTACCGGGTAAGTCATGCGAAAAAAGGGCAATGCCATTCTGAGTCGAAACATGCGAGCGACTCAAGAGTTGCCCCTACGGCGTTCCTTCATATTGTTGCAATACTTTGTTGATTTCAAAGAGATTCTGAGACGGCAAGTAGGGGCGAGGCGGCGACTCGCCCAAAAGACCCCCTTGATAAGTCGGGAGAAGCAAAATACGCGCGGGCTTTCATTTTGATGTGATTGCCTTGGCTTCCAGAATGAACCTGGCGGCAAGAGCGACTGATGCTCGCGAGCGCTGGCTGTATCCTGGCTTTCGCCTGTGTTAGAGTAAGCTCATCATGCGCAGACGATCTTCTACCGTCGCTGGTCCTGCGCGCGTATCTCCCTACGCTCGCACAGGATCGCTGCCGCGCTGGCGTCGTGGCTGCGGCTGCGTCTGTTTATTGGCTGCTTTCGCGCTGACGATCGCCGCGGTCTTTTTGCTGATCACCGCACCGCCAACTGCCGAACCTGTCGCGCCCGCTCAAACTGTCGAGGCTGCCGCGCCCACCGCCAGTTTGCTGCCAGCTACGCGCATCGCTGCCCCAGCAAGCGATTTGCCCGCGGGAGCGCCCGAAGAAGCTGCTTTGCCGACGATCAGCGCGCAGCAAATCACCGCCTTGCTAGCCACGCCGCCATTGCAACGGGTCGAATCGTTGCTGATGCGCGCTGACAGCCTGCGCTATGAGCCCTTCACCATCATCCCTAACCGCTCGCGCACGAAGATGACCGTGTATGTCGCGCGGCAGGGCGATACGATCGCTGCAATCGCCGGGCGTTATGGCTTGACCAGCGAGACAATCGCCTGGTGCAACAATCACCGACTGGCGCAATGGCTGCGGCCTGGCGATGTGGTCAATATCCCGCCGGCCGACGGCGCCTGCCACACGGTCTTGCGCACGCAGGGTTTGGACATCGCCGCCATCGCCGAGCAATATGGCATCGACGATCCTTATGCCATCATCGAAGCGCCTGCCAACGACCTGGCCGCCGTCACACCCGAATTCCTGGCACCTAGCAACACCTTTCTTTTCATCCCCGGCGGCGAGGGCGCGGTCATCACCTGGAATGCGCCGGTCCAGCAAGACAGCGCCGGCAATGTCGTGGCATTCGACCCCAGCAGCCCATTCAGCTGTGGCGCGCGCAGTGGCGGTGGCGCTTACTGGTCCAATCCGCTGCCCAACGGCACCTTCGTGCGTGGTTTTTATGCCGGGCACAGCGGCATTGATATCGCTGCTCCGACCGGCACACCCATCTTTGCCGCCAACAGCGGACCTGTGCTTTATGCCGGCTGGAACAACTGGGGCTATGGCAATACCGTCGTCATCGGCCACGGTCCTTATTCGACGCTCTATGGCCACATGAGCAGCCGCAATGTTGGCTGTGGACAGACTGTGGTGGTGGGGCAAGTCATCGGCTTTGTCGGCAGCACGGGCAATTCATCGGGTCCGCACCTGCACTTCGAGATCCGCTATTTGAACCAGCCCGCAGACCCTTCGGCGACGACAGGCATCGGCTGGTGAGCCATTTCCGCGCTGCCGATGAGGCTTGGCTGGCGCTGCAAAGTGGCGCTGATCCCCAATTGCGCGCTGAGGCGGTCGCCTACCTGGGCGAGCAGCGCTATGCTCCCGCCGTGCCGCGCTTGGTCGAACTGCTGCGCACAGCAGATCCTGGCACGCGCTATCTGACCGCCAAGGCGCTGGGGCAGATCGGCGACGAAGCAGAAGCCGCTGTGCCCGCCCTGCTGGAGGCGCTGCGCGGGGACGATATGTTCTTGCGAGCGGGCGCAACTGGCGCACTGATCAAAATCGGCTATCCTGCCGTGCCCGGGCTGACAGTCGCGCTATTCGATGACAGCAACGCAGTCAAACGGGCGGCCTGCAAAGCGCTGGGCAGGATCGGCAATCCGCGCGCTGTACCCGCATTGACCAATGCGCTGAAAGATGCCAACGCTGGCGTGCGCCGCCTCGCCCAAGAAGCGTTGGAGCGCATCAACAAAAAATGAGCCACCGAGTACAGCGAGTTTTATGAGTATACCGAGTGATTTATACCTCTTTGCTCTCTGTGCACTCTGTGTTCTCTGTGTCGAAAAATGCACAGTACTTTGTTGGTTTCACTTCTATACCTCTGTGACAACGAAACAGGAGACTGACCATGTTCTCACAACCTCAAATCGAGCAATTTCGCAGCGAGGGCTGGCTGGCGGTTGACGATTTTTGGAGCGAGCGCGAAGTGGCCGCCATGCGAGCCGAGTTGGATGTCTTGAAGAAGCGCGGGCTGCTGCGCAATGTCGCTACCGCCGGCGATGGCAAGACGCCCTCCCAAGACCAGGTCAATTTGCAGCTTTGCCCCATGTTCCCGCACAGTCCGCTCTTCCGCGCCATGCCTTTCGCCGAAAAAGCTATCGCCGCCGTCCAGCAGTTGATTGGCGACCCGGTCGTGCTGCACCTCGATCAAGTCTTCCTCAAGCCCGGCAAGCAGGGCAGCGGCACCAACTGGCATCAAGACAACGCCTATTTCCAGATCGACGATCCGCTGGCCGGCACCGCGATGTGGACGGCTGTGCACGCTGCGACTGTGGCAAACGGCACCATCCATGTCATCCCGGGCAGCTTCCGCACTGTCTATCCACACAGCCGCGACCCGTATAGCGACCACCACATCCGCTGTTATCCGCCCGAAGACGCTGCGCTGGCGATCGAGCTGCCGGCCGGTGGCGTGGCTTTCTTCGCCTATGGCGTGGCGCATTGCACATTGGCGAATACGACCGACGCAGAACGGGCTGGCGTGGCGCTGCATTTCATCAACGGCGGACAAGATGCCACAGCCAAAAGCGGCTTCCCGCTGGGCAAGCGGCCCCACCTCAGCGGCGAAAGAGCCAGCGGCGGATTGCATGAGCACGGCGAATTCATCGCGGGCAGCTGGGGGCGCGAAGTCTCGGCAGCGCTGGCACAATCTTGAGGCGAGCTAGGTGCCGTAGGCCTGCCTGCCCAGCAGAATCTGCCGCAAGCGAAACATGTCGGTGCGCGAGGTCAAGTCCAGGCTGATCGGCGTGACCGATACCAGGTTATCGTGCAGCAGCGCATACACATCGCTGTCGGGTTCGGCGAGATCAGGGTCGGCATGGTAGCGATAACCCAGCTTGGCGGGGTCGCTCAAGGTCAGGCGTTCCGGGCGGGTGGGGAAATAAACCCGTCGCCGTGACAGCCGCGTCAGCCGCCAGTCGGTCGTTTCCGTCGCGCTCCAGGGCACATCAATCTTCAGCACATCGACATCATCGGGCAGCGCCGCATGGTCGAGCAACCAGTCGCCAAAATGCCGTGTCCAGGTCGCAGCGGGGCGAAAGTCGACTTCTTCGCTGTGCGTCAAATGCAAGTCGGTGGTCGTCTGCAAGCTGACGGCGATAGAGCGAATGCCCAGACTCGCGCCTTCAAGAGCCGCGCCGACTGTGCCAGAAATTGTGACGCCGTTGCCCGTATTTTCGCCGTAATTGATGCCACTGACCAGCAGCGCCGGGTGTTGCTGGTCCGCCAGCTCGAGCACGGCATGCTGCACCGCTTGCGCCGGCGTGCCATCGACTGCGTAGGCGAGGCAATCGCCAAAGTCGCCGGGCGGCGTGTATGGGAATATCCGCCCCTCGCTATAATGCGGCATACTGCGCCCCATGCCCGATTGCTGTTCGCGCGGGGCAGCCACCAGCAGCCGTCCACAGCCGCGGAATGCCGCCACAGCCGCCCATAATCCCGGCGAGTCGATGCCGTCGTCGTTGGTGAACAAAATCGTGGTTTGGTTCATTCAAAATCCTGCAACATTGACGATAGCTGGCCACAGGCTAGGCGTCGATGATTAAGATTGTGCCTGCGCCTTGTTAAGCGACTGTCAGGTTTGGAGATAGTTCCCCGACCAGGCGACAATTGTACCACCCTTTCCATCCTCCTTGATGCCCCTACGGGTCTGACGACACGACATGCGCTTGGTCGGCACACCCCCCATCCCCCGCCCCCTTCCCCACAAGGAGGGAAGGGGGGCTAAGGAATCCGAGATTGTATAATTAAGCCCCTCCCTCATTTTGGGGGAGGGGTTTGGGGTGGGGGAAAAAAGCCACTCTCATTTTGGGGGTGAGCGCTCACACCAGTCGCGCGCGTATGTTGCGTTCGCGCAGGCGGATGGCTTCATGCAGCGTCAGGGTCGCCAGCGCCGTGACAAACACAAAACGCGGGATAATCTCCAGCCCCTGCGTTTCAGCCAGCACGCCAGCCAGCCAGGGCAGCAGCGCCATGCCGAGGCTCGCGCCGGTGAATTGCAAGCCGATCGCGTTTGCCACATGCGCCCGACCGACGCGGCCCGGCGTGTCCGATGTCAGCATGGGGGCGAATGGCGCGATCGCAAAGCCTATGGACGCCAAGCCCAGCAGGCTGCCAAGCGCGCCCAGGTCTGCCGCCAGCAATCCCGCGCCCAAAAGCATGAGCAAGCCGTTCAGCCGCAAAAAGCGCACATTGCCGATCCGCGCAATGATGATGCCCGCGGCGAAGCGGCTGATCGTCAGGCTCGCCCAATACAGACTGACCCAGCTGCCAGCGGTCTTGGCGTCGATGTCGCGCGCTTCGATCAAGAAGCTGTTGGCGAATTGCCCCGCCACAAGTTCGACGCCCGTCGCCAGCATGAAAGTGCCGACCATCAACCAGATAATCGGCAGGCGCAGCGTCGTTGCCAGGCTGGCATGTTTCGCGCCAGCGCCTTCTGCGCGCGCCTCGCTCAAGCGCCAGCGCTGCCGAGTGACGAAAAACAGCGAGAACAGCAGCAGGCGAACGAAAGTGAAAATGACATAAGCCCAGCGCCAATCCAGGCTCAAGTCGATGACGATGAAAGTGATCAGCAGCGGTCCGATGGTCGAGCCTATTCCATAGCTGCCATGCAGCCAATTCATCTGCCGCGCCGAGAAATGCACAGCCGCGAAGGCATTCAAGCCGGTCGCCATCACGCCCGCGCCCACTCCGCTGCCAAATGCCACCAGCATCACCATCAACCACGAGCCCGCCAGCGCAAAGCCGAACATGCTGCCGGCGGTGATCACCAAGCCTGTCATCATGATGAAAGCGATGCCAAAACGGTTGATCAGCGGTCCACTGGTCGAGCTGGTCAGCAACCGCCCCAAGGTTGCCGCAGTCACCAGCGCGCCCAGCGCACTGAGCGTCACATTGAAATCGGCTTGCACATAAATCCAGACGACGCCAATGGCGCTGCCCGATACGCCGCCGACCGTGAAGACCAGGCAAGCCAGCGCGAAGAGCCAGCGCGTTTCGCTGTTTCGCTCCGCCATCATCAGCCGCGCCCCAGACGCTGTCGCAGCAAGCCCCAAAGCCAGGCCAGTTCGTCCAGCCGCAGCCAGCGCGCCACCAGCCAGAAGATGCTGCCATAAGCCAAACCGGCGATCGCCACCAGCAGCGCTTCGTGCAGCACAGTCTCATCGCCGATCCAGCCTTGCAGCGCGGGCAGGCTGATCAACGCGGCCGCCGCCATAACCAGCGAGGCAAGGGTCGCCTTCCCGCCAGTCGCCAGCAGCCGTTGCCCGCCGAATCCGCCCAGCCTGCGCCACAGCAGCGCCCCGCAGATGATGGCATGCGCGGCATGTTTGAGGCTGTCCGCCAGCATCAAGCTGTACAAGCCCAGCGGCTCGAACAGCAGCAGCGCCGCCCCGACATACAACGCCAGGCTCACGATTCCGACCAGCGCCGGCGTCAAGGTGTCTTTGCGGGCATAAAATGCATAAACCAGCAGCAAATCCAGAGCCGCAAAGGGCAAACCCAGCAGATACCAGCGCAGCGCCCCGCTTGTAACCAGCGTATCGGCAGCCAGAAATGCGCCATTTTCAAAGAGCAGCGCGATAATGGGCGTGGCCAGCACAAACAACCCAAAGGCGGCTGGCAAGATCAAAGCCATAGTCAAGCGCAAGCCCAAGCCCAGCGTATCGACAAAGGCGCGCGCCGCCGCCATGTCCAGCGCCTGCCGCGCCAAAGTGGGCAGCACCGCCGCGCTGATGGCTGTGGCCACCAAACCCTGCGGAAACTGAATCAAGGTGGTCGCCCAATTCATGATGCCGATGCTGCCTGCGCCGGCATGGCTGGCCAAGCTATAGCTGAAAGGGCGGATGACCAGTGTGTCAAGCACCAGCGACAGCATGACCGGGATGTAGAGCAAACCGATGCGCCGCAAAGCCGGCTGTTGCCAGTGCAAGTTTGGGCGCAAACTCCGCAACGACAAGCCGGGCAGCTGCAAGAGCATTTGCGCCAGCGAGCCGACCAGCCAGCCCAGCGCCACCGCCACAATGCCCAGCGATGGCGCAAGGACCAGTGTGAGGACCACGATGCAGCCATTAAAAACCACGCCAGCAAAAGCAGGCAATGTAAACGCGCGCAGGGCAAACAAAGCGCCGCTGAACAGCGCAAACAAACTTAGGGCGAGCAAGGACGGCGCGGTGATGCGCAGCAGGTCGGCTGCCAGCGCTTGCGTTTGCGGGTCTGCGCCGGGCGCAACCAGCGGCACGATTTGCGGGGCGAATAACTCGATCAGCAACACCAGCGCAGCCAGCGCAACCACGATCAAACTGGCCAACGCCGATACGCTGCGCCACAAGTCGTCTTTGCCGCGGCGCGCCACGACATCGCTGAGCACGGGCACGATCGCGCCGTTGACATGCCCGCCGATGAGCAGGTCATAGATGGCTCTGGGCACGATGATGGCGACTTGCAAGGCATCGACCGCGGCAGTCGCGCCAAACAGGTAGGTGATGACCGTTTCGCGCGCCAGCCCGATGATGCGGCTGCTGACATTGCCCAGCGCCAATATGCCGCCGGCACCAGCGATGCGCGCGTTGGTTCGTTCTTGTTCGGCAGCGCGCTCGGCATCTGCGGCGGGCGAGGCTCGGTCATCCACAAAGCCGATTATACAGACGCGGCGACAAATGCCTAACCACAAATGCGCGAAGGAAACAAATGGTACACTCAAAGCGTTTTCAGCGGGCGGATCCTCGAGCCAGGCAGCCCGGCCTGGCAGTTCTTTCAAGCGCGCCTGGCGCTAGACATCTCCGGACTCGCCAACGCCGAAGAGATCATCAATATGCGCGTAGGTATGCCCAACCAATCCGCCGATGGGTTTGTATTTGTCAAAGTGGATGTGGTTATCGTCGGTGTAGACACCAGCGGCGAAGTGCATATAGACCACCGTGCCGATGACAATATGTCCGCCGCCGCTGGTCAAACCGATGGTGATCAACTCGTGCAGTTTGCACTCAAAGGCGATCGGGCTTTCAGCGACTCGCGGAGGCGCGACAAGTTTTGATTGGACCGGCGTCACGCCCGCCAGCTTGAACTCATCGACATCGGGCGGGACATCGGCCGCCGTGGCATCCATCGCCGCGACCGTGTCATCGTTGACGAAGTTGATGACAAATTCGCCAGAATGAGCGATGTTCTGGTAAGTATCTTTTTCTTTGAAATGCGGCGGCTGATAGCTGGGGCAGAAGACGACGGTCGGCGGTTTGGCGCAGACGGCGGTGAACATGCTGTAGGGTGCCAAATTGGGCAAGCCCTCGCGGTCGACCGTGCTGACCCAGCCGATGGGACGGGGCACAATGCTGCCCGTCATCACATTGAAGAGGGTCTGCACGCCCAGATCATCTGGATTGAGTTCGCGCGCTGATGCCATCTGTCCTCGTTCCTCTATAGCTTGCGGCATTCTAAGAATGCAACTGCCTTTAATTTTGGGATAATGTGCAGGAAATAGCGCGGGCAATCATCTTGTTTGAGACTGTCCGCGCCATATCTCTCGCGCTGCTCGCGGCGAGTTGTGCTAGCCGCTGCGGTCATTCATGCGTGGGTCGGGGTCGAGTGGTTGGGCAGGTTCGCGCTCGGGGGCGCTGCCCTCTATCAGCGTGGCGAAATAGTCATAAGCCGCATCGCCGACTACGCCGCACATATCCGCGCTGGCTTCAATCGCCGGATAGAAATGCAAGCCAGCCCAGACGCGGCTTTCGCCACAGATGCGGGCGAAGTCCGTCCAGGTGGCGATATTGACTTCGATGTCCTGCGCAGGTGTCATGCCAGGCTCCACGCGCGAAGAACCGGCGGGAAAGCTCACCGTCCAATTCAGTTCGTCGCTGCCAGTATACCGGCGCATGGCTTGGGCTTGCGCGGTGCAAACACAGCTGGAGGAGGAAGGATATTCAGGATGGTCGGCTTCTTGCAGGTAGCTTTGCCATTGGCTGGCGGGCATCTCTACCGCGCCCTTGCCAGGACCGCCCCAAGCCGTCACCATGTCGTCGCCATAGACATGGCGGATGGCGCTGAAGGGGCGGACGGCATCCCAGCGCCGCTTCTCTTGCCAGGTGGGGATGGTCGCGTCATGGATGGCCAGCATCACCAAGACATCGGCGATGACATTTTCGGCCACGGACAAGCCCAAACGGCGAGAAATAACCTGGAAGGAGGCACCGAAGGAAACAACCTTGTTATCGAATATCTCCGCCAGCATTTTCTGCTCGTCGGTCATGTTGGCGGAGAGAGCCAGCACTTCGTCGACTTGGGCTTTGTAAGCCTGCCAGTTTTCCGGGTCGCTGGCGGCGGGCGGCGGGACGCGCAGTTCACGCGGGTCAAAGTCGCCAAAAGGCTCGACATTCGCCATCTGTGGCGTCACAAATTGCTGGGCGACATGGATACCGATGCCGCGGCGCGTGATATCGGGCTGCCAGCGCCCGGCGTCAATCAGTTCGGTTGGGCTGTTGACGGGGGCGTAGCCGGTGGTATCGGCATAATTACCCAACTGGTTGTAGCCATCATGCAGCCGCGCCTCGACTGCGCCCAAGCCCGCCAGGTTGCCGATGCCAACCGGGCTGTTGGGGTCCAGGCTCCTGTCATCGGGGTCGAGCCCGGCCGAGGCCAGCATCTCTCGCCAGACTGCCGTCCGCGCCGGAATCATGGCGGAAAGCGCGTGATATGCCGCGTGCAGCGAGGCGATGTTCATATTGAGGTGCGTCCGCTCGGCTTCGGGCTGGCGTTCCAGCCGCGTATAAGCGCCAACCGCCGTCGGGTGATAGGGCGCGAGGGCGTCCATCATCGCCAGTATCGTGATTGAGTTGACGCGATTGACGAGGGTTACATCGCCCAGGCTCGGCGAAACTTCGGCAATCAAAGCCGGCACGAGTCGCGGGATGATCGCTTCCCGCAGCGGGTCGCCTGTCTCTAAATCAAATGCGGGGGGGGGGGGACTGAGCCAGCGCGGCAAAACCGCCCAAGAAAATGACGCAGCCCAGCAGCAAAGTTATCAGCCTTCGATACATCCGCATGACACCATCCTTGTCTACATTCTGCATACTATAATCTGCAAAATTAGTGTGCATTGTTATGCGAGCTATGTATAGCTAGCAAAATTGGTCGAAGGGAGCCTGTCTTGTCGAAATTCGCCGCGCTACTCATTTTGATGGCATTGCTGCTGCCGCTGGCGGCGGTACATGCCGAAGATAACCCGACCGTAGCCATCGTTCGTTTTGGCTCGTTGCGCACCTTTGATGTTACAGAAGGCGCGATCCTTGATGTGCTGGAATCTTACGGCTACATCAGCAGCGAAGAAAACGTGGCGGCGCGCAACCATCAGGATATGGCGGGAGAAAAGCTCAACATCATCTGGGGCAGCGCCGATTTCGATTTGCCGACCGCCAATCTGATGTTGGAAACCATACTGGATGCGGACCCCGATGTCGTAGTAACGATTACCACGACGATCACGCAGTTGACGATCAACGCCACTGGCGGCATGGAAGATCCGCCGGCAGTATTCTTCACCTCGGTCTACAATCCGTATAAAGCGGGCATCGTGCAATCCGCTTGCATCAAGCCCGACCATGTAACCGGCTCGCTGTCTTCGACGCCTTATGAAGACATCTTGAATCTCTTGGATACGCAAATGCCGGACATCCAAACGATCGGTACCATCTACAACTCCGCCGAAGCGGCCGGCGTGGTGGGCGTAGAAGAGATCACGCGCATCGCGGAAGGCATGGGGCTAACGGTCATCGCGGCAGCCGTATCCGATGTAAGCGGGATAAACCTGGCGGCAGAGGGGCTTGTCAACAAAGGCATTGACGCTTTTGTGATGCCGATTGACCTGCGCACGGGCGCGGCTGGCTTGCCTATCGTGGTCAATCTGGGCAACGAATACGGCGTTCCTGTCTTCCATCCGATTCTGTTCTCGGTCTATTATGGCGCGACGGTCAGCTCTGGCTTCTATCACTATTACGCGCAGGGCGAGAATGTGGGCGTGATGTTGGCGGCGCATTTGAACGGCGACCTGGATATCGCGACGACCGCCATCAACGAACAAGTTGGCAGCGCTATCGGCATCAACCTTGATATAGCTCGCCAGCAAGGCATTGAAATCAGCCAGGAGATTGTTGACGAGGCGGAAGCGGTAATAGAAAATGGTGAAGCCGAGCTTTCTGAACGGGTGCAGATGGAGCTGGCGCAATATGGCGGGATTGTCCCGCTGGAAGAGCGCCTGGAAGCCGACCAGGCATTCCTGGAGGCGCTGCATTGCAGCCCCGAGCGCATCGCCGAAGAGCAGGCGGCGCTGGATAGCTAAACGGGGGCCGACCCGACAGGTCATCTGTTAGGCTATACCTCTATACCTCATATTGCAATGAGCGCGGACGAACCATGTTGCAACTGTCAACCGAACAAGTCCGCCGCGTCCGCGCCCATTGTCAATGGCTGGCGCAGCGTGCGCAACACAGCCCGACAGCGGTTGTGCGACAGCTTTGCGCCCTGCAAGCACAGGAGTGGGCTTCGGCGCAGCTGGCGATTCAAGCGCGGTCGAAAAACATCACGCAAGCAGCTATTCAACATGCGCGCGAAGTCGACCGTTCCATCGTGCTCAGCTGGAGCTTGCGCGGCACCCTGCATCTTGTCGCCGCCGACGATCTGCGCTGGCTGCTGGCTTTGTGTGGCGAAGGCGTCATCCGCTCGACGCGCCGGCGGTATCAGCAACTCGGCTTGACAGAAGCCATCCGCGAAGCAGCTCTCGAGGCGATCATCGCCATCCTGGGGCGAGAAGGCGCACTGAACCGAGCTGAACTGGCCGTGGCGCTGGGCGAATATGGCATCCCGGTCGCCGGGCAAGCCATCCATCATCTCGTGCGATTTGCGGCGCTGCGCGGCCTGATCTGCCATGGTCCTGAATGCGCTGGCAAGTTGACATTTGTGCTGCTCGAGGAGTGGCTGCCCGAGATCGCTCCCGCTCCCGCCGACCCATTGGCAGAATTGGCGCGACGATACTTGATTGCCTGCGCGCCCGCCACAGTGAAGGACTTCGCGCAGTGGTCGGGCTTGCGCGCGGCACAGGCACGGGCGGCCTGGGCGGCAGTTTCAGTCGATAGCAGGGGAGTGACGACAGCCGATGGCGAGGCGCTGATGCGGGCAGATCAAGAGACAATCAGCCAAGCCGAAGCGAGTCTGCGCCTGCTGCCTCGTTATGACAATTACCTGCTGGCGCACAAAGACCGCCGTTTCATCATTTCGCCAGATCATGCGCGGCAAGTGTATCCCGGCGGCGGCTTGATCCGCGCTTGCGTCCTTGTCAATGGCGAGGCAAAGGCGGCCTGGAAGCTGGAAAAACGACGCAAGGGGCTGTGCGTCGCCGTCTCGCCTTACGAGACTTTGAGCGCGGCGGAGCTGGCTCTGCTGGAAGTGGAAGCGGAGTCGCTGGGCAGGTTCCTCATGGCAAACATTGAACTGCAAATCGTCAGCGGCTAGCGGCGAAGCATGCGGCCGCTCAAGCCGGTGCCAGTGCAACCTGCACCGTCAGTTCTTCCAACTGCGGGATGACCTGCCCCGCCTCGACTTGAATCGCCTGAATGATAAACTGGCCCGCCTCCAAGCTGGTATCGGCGCGGACTCGCACAGTCACGACTCCGTACACTCGATGCCCGACCCAACGCAGGCGCAGTGTATCGATTCCCAGCACGCCGTCCAGCGCCAGCACATGCGCCTCGACATGCTCGACAAGATGCGGGTCGACCGCGTCCATCATGCGCTGCCAAATCGCTTTGATAGCGTTCCAGGTGATGCCAACGATAGCGATGGCGATGATGACGCCGACGATGGGATCGAGAATGGGGACGCCGATCAAAGTCCCCAGCACAGCAATCAGCACCGCCAGCGAAGTGAGCCCGTCAATGCGCGCATGCTGTCCATCGGCGATCATGGCGTCCGAACCGATGCGCCGCCCAACACGAATCTGCATCTCTGCCACCAGCTCGTTGCCCACAAAGCCGACCAGCGATGCCAGCGCGATCCACTCCAGATTCTCCAATGGCAGCGGATTGAACAGCCTTTGCACGGATTCAACCAGGATAAAAGCGGCGCTGAAGCCGATGGAGATGACGATAAAAACGCCGGCGATATCTTCCAGCCGCCCATAGCCATAGGTGAAGCGTTTGTTGGCCGCCCGCCGCGCAAAATAGAAGGCGATCAGCAGCGGGATGGAATTGAGCGCATCGCCCAGGTTGTGCACCGTATCAGCGAGCAGCGCCACGCTGCCACTGGCGACATAGATGACGATTTGCAGGGCGGTGGTCGCGCCCAAAGCCAGCAAAGCCAGCCAGACCGTGCGGATAGCCAACTGGTTGTCCAGAAAAGCCGAGTCGCCAGCCAGGTCGCTGTGGCTGTGGTCATGCGTGAAGCCGGGCAGGTGCAGCGCCTGCGCTATCTTGGCGAGGGGACCGCCGCTGTGATGGTGATGATGGTGCGAATGGTCGTGGGAATGCGCCATTGGGTTGCGCCGCGCTGTTTGGCCTCCAGGCCGAGTTTACCCACAAAGGCGGGAAGAGCGCAAAGCTGCGCGTATCCAGCAAAGCTATCTCAAAGTACGACAAGCAGCATCGAAAGCGACCTCGCCTGTTCAGCATGGTAGACACTCTCCAAGCTGTCTGGTTATGCTGGCGCACTTGCACTACAATCGCTGCTGTTTTTTTGATTTGAGGCACGATCAGTTGAATCCGCCACAGCCCAATCCTGTCAGCCCGGAATCCCGACGCCGCTCTCGCCTGAACAGTTGTCTGCTCTGGGCGCTGGGCGCATCAATTTTCCTATTCGTATCTGGCTTGGTCGCGCTGGCCAGCGCCTATGCTGGGTGGAGCAGCGGCATCGTCATCGCGAGCGCCAATGCCAGCAGCACCGCCAAAGCCGAAGTGCACCAGCAATGCGCCCGGCTGCCCGAAGACCTTGCCACAGGCAACCTGGCGCTGGCAGGAGCCCGGCTAGAATCGCTGCGCAGGCTCTCGCCGCCGCCCGACTGCCTGGGTCAATGGTCGCCCATGGCCACGCAAGCCTGGCTGGCAGCGCTGCCCAGTCCCACGCCCGCCATCGAGGTGCCATTGCCCATCGCGACTGCCCTGCCAACGAGCACTGCGCCTGCTATACCCACGGCTATGCCCAACAACGTTTATGACCTGGATGCCTTGTTGGCAGATGCGCAGGGTGAACTCGCAGCGAGCGATTTTTACGCAGCCATTGATACGCTTGACGCCATCATCAGCCTCGACCCCGGCTATCAGCGCGAATTGACCCGCGATTTGATCTTGCAGGCGCTGACAACGCAGGCGCAGACACTCTTTGAAAACGGCAAATTGTCAGAAGCCATCGTGCTCAGCGAGCGCGCGGAATTGCATGGCGATATTGGCGAGCTAACATTCCTGCGCGAAGTGGCGCTGATGCTACAGAATGCGCAGTTGTTCGTCAGCAGCAATCCAGCCGAAGCCGTGCGACTGCTGCGGCGCATCGTTTACAACTTTCAGACGCCGCGACTGATGACCTTCGACATGGTCGGCGAACTACAAGTGGCGCTGGCTGCTTATGGCGACTGGCTGCTGCTCAGCGATGCCTGCGCGGCGCAAACGCAATATGCTGCCGCCCTGGACCTCCAGCCCCTAAACTGGAAGATCAATCGCGACACGCTGACAGCCAAGAGCCAGCGCGCAACACAAGCCTGCGATTCGCAATCGCTAGCGGGGGCAAACAGCCAGACCAGCGGCTAATTTTTCAATCGCGCCGATCAACACAATTTCGTTCATGGCGCGTCCTTTGCTGCTCAGTTTTCGCTATTCGAAGTGTCGATCAGCCAGATCATCACGGGATCGCGGCGCACGATGTCGCGCATCTCCGGCGTCATGCCTTCGTATTGGAAAGGTCGGTAGTTGAGCGGATGTGGCGCTTCCAATAGCACTCGACCAGGAGGACGCTCGCTTTGCTCGGTTATGGGATAGATAAAAAAGGCGTTAACCAGTGAATAACGGCCTTGGGCGTCCGCTGGGCTCATTTTCCTGATTTTTCGTTGCCCGTAATAAGTACTCGCAATCGCATAATCGCTATATTCAGCCATCACCTGTCGCGCAATATCCCGAGAGAAACGCACCGCTGCCACTCCTGAAAAATTGAAGAGCGCAATGATGCAAACCACGCCAACAAACAGCGCCGTCAGGGAGGAACTCCGCTGCCGAAGCCAGGCTGCGAAAGACCAGCCACAAACCAGCGCAATGAATGGCAGCAGAATGCGCACGCTGCGCCCGAAAAGCACAAAGACCTGCAGCCCGCTGGATACGAGAGTCAAAGTGCAATAAAGCCCCAGCAAGCAGCCTATCCATAGCGTTGCGCGATGTCGCAGCGGCAGTCGTCGCCGCCAAATCCGCCAGCCGGCCAACAAGAGCCCCACTGCCCACACAAGCGACATCATGCCCTCGGTATCGCCAAAATAGCGGAATGGAAAGACAATGCCTTCGTCAAACGAACCTTGCGTGATCGATCGCGCCATCCAGGACAATCCACCTAGCAGATCGACCTGCGCCACTGCCAGGTTGTACCCGAAGTAAATCCACAGCAAGAGCGCCGCGCCCAGCGCCAACTGCACAAGACGAGTAAGCGTCTCGCGCCAGCATTTCGCGCGCGCCAGACAATCCAGCAAGGCAATCAGACCGACCAGCAGCCAGTAATTCATATAGATCAAGAATGCGCCGCAAAGCATGAAGCCGATCAACATGCCCAGCGTCCAATTGTTCGTTCGCCGGCGCAGCGATACCGCCCATGTCGCCAGCGCCAAACAAAGCGACATATCGTAGAGTTGCAAGTGCCTGGAATAGATAAACCAGCTGTTGGAGGCTGCCAGCACAAAAGCCGCCAGCAGCGCTTCCCGCTCATCACCGCCAGAGCGCCTTGCGATCAAGTAGATGAAACCAATCGACAAGACGGATGGCAGCGCCAGAAAAACAGCGGGCAAGCTAAAGTCACTGTGCTCGTCCAGAATATAGTCAGCCCATAATTGTTCATTGTCCGGCTGCAAAGCATAGGCAATGCGATGCAGGAGCGCTATGGGTGTAAAAGCCGCCTTTGCGCCAAGATGATGTTCATATAGCAGCATAAAGCCCAGCCCGTCTGCGAGTTCGAAAGCAAAAAGCTGGTCGGCGATACGCGCTGAGTGAAGATAACGACTCTCGTCTGGATAGAACAGCTGCCCCCCCTGCTGCACGAGCGCCAGTCGCAAGCTATATGACACAAGCATCAGCAGCAACAGCCAATGCGCTGGACGAAGACGCGTCAGGACAGGCAGCTTTGATTGGGCTGTAGAGGATAGAGCGGGCATTCACGCAGAAGTCTCAGATGGGCGGATGATCATCGCCATAGACGGCATATTCGGACTCATGTCCCAGTTGACGCAAGGCTTCGACCGCGGCGCTGCGGGTTTTGTCGCGGCTGCCGGCGGCCAGATTCTGCAGCGCAGCTATCGCGCGAGGATCGCCGATTTTGCCCAAAGCCTGCGCGGCGTGATAAGGCGTGAGAAAGCCGGGCGCATCCAGAGCGCGGATGAGGTGTGGCACAGCGCGCTCGTCTTTGAGTTTGCCCAGCATCAAAGCCGCCCGTCCACGCACGATAAGGTCTTCTTGTTGGTTCTCGACCAGGCGCATGAGGGCGCGCAGGGCTTGTTCGCCACCGATCATGCCCAGCTTCATAACAGCGCTGCGGCGGCGCGCCTTGTTGACATCGCGCAACTCACCCAAGATGGCTTTTACCCTGATATTGATTGCCGGGTCATCCATCGGTCGCTGCCTTTCGTATTGCACAATGTGCCCTTGCAGACAAGCCACTGCTCTTATTCTAGCGCGTTATTGGAAATTTTCACAGCGGCTCGGGCGGCGCTTGCAGGCGGTCCAGTCGATTCGATATGCAACTGTCCATCAATGATGCGGCAGACGCGATGCGCCAGCGGCACGATCTCGGCGCTGTGCGTTGCCATGATCAACGTTTTGCCGGCGTCGCGAGTCAGGCGCAACAGCAGTTGGATAACAGCGCGACCCGTGTCTTCATCCAGGTTGCCGGTCGGTTCGTCAGCCAGCACGACTTTGGGTTCGTGCAGCAGGGCGCGACAGATGGCCACACGTTGCTGTTCGCCGCCGCTGAGGTTGTCCGGGTAGTCGTCAGCGCGCTCTGCCAAGCCGACTTCCGCCAACAATCCGCGCGCTTTTGCCTCGATCTTGCGGCGCGCCGAGCCGCCCAATTCTTGTGGCAGGGTGATATTTTCCAGCGCGGTCAAAGTGGGGATAAGATTGAAAAACTGGAAGATGATGCCGATATGGTCGCGGCGGAAGCGAGTCTGCTGCAAGTCATTCAGCGCTGTGATATCGGTATCGTCAATGCAGATTTTCCCACGCGTGGGCTTGTCAATAGCGCTTAGCAGATTGAGCAAGGTACTTTTGCCGCTGCCGCTGGCGCCCAGCAGCACAAAGAATTCACCTGCATAGATATCCAGGTTGACGCCTGCCATGATGCAACGCGAGCGAGCGCCTTCGTCATAGGTCTTGTGCAAGTCGCGGATGGAAACGATCGCGCGCTTCGTCATCGGTCAGCTGCCACCTTCGCAATCACACCGCAGGCTAGCGCAAGCCCGCAAGTAAATACAGACTCAAGCCGCAAGATATCGTCAGGACCGCGCAGCAATCGCAGCCAGCCCAAGTCAGGGCAATCGCATAATGATGTTTATTTGCCACAGAGGCGCAGAGGCGCAGAGATTGATCTGGCAAAGCAGAAGATTCCTGCATCCGCATTGGTATGAGGGAGACATGTCAATCACTCAAAGTTACATTGAACGCTTTTCTCTGTGACCTCTGTGCTCTCTGTGCTCTCTGTGTTCTCTGTGTTGCGTTTTTTTCCTTCGGCGCTGTCGTAGCAGGATGATGTTTTTGATGCGCTTGCCCTCTAGCCCGAGTTGTCGCGTATTGTGCATACACAGCAAGCAGAGTATGGTAAAGTATGTGTATTGATAGACAAACGGTAGAATTCTGCTCGCGCTCTGAAATTCAGGAGGAAGCTTGACAATGCGATTTCGACTACTGATTTGTATACTGGCAGCCTTATTGCTGCTCGTCCCTGCTGTGGGCGCGCAAGATAGCGGCTCGCTCATTGAACCCGCCGACGCCGACATGATGGACCCGCTGGCTCATATCAGCTTCCCGCCGCCGGTCTATGTCGTCCGCGACAACGTCGATATTCGCGGCACCGCCAACATGCCAGGACTGCGCAACTTGTACATCGAGTTCCGCGAGCTGGACTTGAGCGCGATGGATATGGCAGACGAAGAGCCGCAATGGTTCCCGGCCACGCTGCCGCGCATCGCCGCTGTCGAAGATGATGTGCTGGGCACCTGGAACACAGCGTCGCTGCCCGATGGCCTGTACGAACTGCGGTTGCTGATCAACATGGGCGCAGGTGCACAGTCGGTGGCGCGCGTCAGCCCCATCCGCATTGAGAATAATCCGCCCGAATTCGCCATGGACATGATGCCGGAAGACACGAGCGATGCCATGTCAGAAGCCGCCGCAGACGACATGCCCGAAGAACCCATGGATGACATGGCAGACGAGCCAGTTGACGCCATGCCCGAAGAATCAACAGACGACATGGCGGACGAACCAGTCGATGACACGCCCCAATACGCGGGTCCGTATGTCGTGATCACAGTGCCTGGCGCCAATGTGCGCAGCGGCGATTCCACTGCCTATCACAGAGTAGGCGTGCTGTTGGAAGGCGATACCGCGCCTATCAAAGGCATAAGCGCCTGGAATACGGGCTGGTGGTACATTGAACTGCCCAGCGGGCGCAACGGTTTTATCGCGCCTTTCATCGTAGATGCGGTGGGCGATACCAGCAGTGTGCCGGCCATCCAGCCGCCGCCCTTGCCGCCAACGCCCATCCCGACAGTCATCCCGCAGCCGACTGCGCCGCCCGCGCCAACGACTGGCGCCAATTTGGTCATCGATGGCAGCCCGGTCATCAATCCGCATCCTGCCACCTGCAACCAGACCTACTCCGTCAGCGTGCGCGTGAAGAATATCGGCACCGCTCGCTCTGGCGGCGGTTTGATCGAGATCGTCGACTCGCGACACGATGGCGCTGGGCGCGAGGTGACTTATACGCCATTCCGCCAGTTGGACCCCGGTCAATCGGCTGTGTCTGAAGCGCGCATAACCCCCAAGGTGTATCACAGCGAATTGCATCACATCAATTTGCATGTCGACTACGACAACCGCGTATTCGAGATGAACGAAAACGACAATCGCTCGGCCGCGGCACCCTACATCTTGCAGAAGGGCAGTTGCTAGCCAGTTGTCATCTCACCCCCCTCTCGCCTGCGCTGGAGAGGGGACAATGTAAGGGGCTGAGTCGCGCCGCAAGATCGTATAGCGATTCAGCCCGCCATCCTCGCGGTAATCATCCACGACCCGCAAGCCCGTCGCTGTTATCAGGCTCTCGTGCTCGGCATCGTCTATATGATGACAATAGCGGACCGCCCGCGAGCCACGCCGCCAGTCCAGCAGATAGTCGCCTGCTTCCACCTGAATATCGTCGCTCCAGGGCACAATGCGCCTTTGAAAGCGTGCGCTATCCAGAAATCGCCAGGCTGTGAAGGCCAGCCAACCACCGGGCAGCACACAATCCGCCGCCGCTCGCAGCAGACTTCGCCGTTTTTCCAGCCCCGGCACATGATGCAGCAGGCCAAATAGCGTCACGAGCTGGGTGCCGCGTTTTGGCCACGGCTGGTTGAGAATGTCGCGAACCAGCAAGTCGGCGCGGACATGTGGATACCTTTGCAGATGCGCGCTCGCGTAAGCCAGCAAGTCTGTGTTGCTGTCGATGCCACAATAGTCAAACGAATCCGCCTGCCGAGCAGCCACGAAGCGCCCAAAGCGCCCATTGCCGCAGCCGATATCCAGCACCGACCGAACGGGCAGCCGAACTGAGCGCAGCAATCGAGCCCAGCCCGACCAGGGACGTTGGCGGGTCGCATCAAAGTCGCGCGCCGTCTGCCGATAAAAGGCTCTGTTGATCGCATTCAGTCGCAGCGCTGTCGATTCGTCCATTGCACCTCTCTTCACCGCAATTTTACGCGTCTCTAACGCTGTTGTGTTATAGTAGGCGGAAGTTCCTGGCTGTTTGCCGCGTCTGTATTGTCTGTGCCCAGAGCGCATTGAATTTGCATTGTTGCTTGGCTTTGCTGGCAAACACAAGGACAAAGAGAGAAACCCATGGCTGAAGACGCAAATTTCCACTCCTTCTACAAAGAAGGTGTCAATAAATTCCAAGCCATCCAGAATCGCGTGTTTTGGCAAGAGATGCTGAGTCACTTGACTGGGCGGCACAGCGAGTTGCTGAACTTTGACGAAGTGCGCAGCCGCTTGCATCTGCACGAAGAGCACTACGAAGGCGTGCGCGATATCCCGCTCGAGAATATCGTCGGCAGCGTGGGACGCTATAAAGACTTCACTGCAACCTTCCTGCCCAAAAACAGCAAGTTGAAAGAGCGCTGGAGCCGCGTATACGCCCTCGCCAACAGCCAACAAGGTCCGCCGCCGATCGAACTGTACAAGGTGGGCGATGCCTATTTCGTGCGCGATGGCAATCACCGCGTGTCGGTGGCGCGGCAACTGGGCGCGAAGACCATCCAGGCGCATGTGGTCGCGCTGCCAACCACCGTGCCGCTGCGCCCGGGCATGAGTATGCAGCAGATGGAAGCGGCAGAAGCGTATGCCAACTTCCTCGGCGAAACAGGCTTGACGCGCGCAGTGCCCAACCACGAATCAATCGAACTGACAGCGCCCGCCCGTTATCACGAGCTGATGGGACATATCTTCTTGCACGAACGGGTGCTGGAAAAGCTGTGGGGACGAGCTCTGACCACCGAAGAGGCAACCGCCGACTGGTATCACAGCATCTACAAGCCGGCTATTGACCTGATCCGCAAATACGATGTGCTGGACCTCGTCAGGGGCCGCAAGACGCAGCGTACAGAAGGCGACCTCTTCTTGTGGCTGATGAATGTTCTGCTGGAGCTGCGTCATCAATATGGAGAAGAAGCGCCGGTCAAGTCTTTCAGCGAGGCGATCGTCTCCTACCTAGAAGCGGGACATGCGACCGTGCCAGACGCGCTCGAAAACGAAGAAGACGAGTCGGTGCTGCTGACGCGGACGCAGGTGATGAGTGAGATGCGCAAAAGACGCGCCGAGGAACTGAGAAGCGAAGACGCCTCGGCAACAGATTCTGCGATAACCTAGCTGTATAGTCCCATCACGAGTCGCCGGGGATCGCCAGCGCGGTGATGCGCATGAAGGCGATTTCTTGGCGGTGCATGTCGAGCGGATAGGCTGTATCGTCGGCGTGGAGGGCGTCCAGGATATCGTAGGCTTGCCGGATATAATCGCGCACGGTTTCGACTTCGATGTCCATCTCGTGCGCGACCAGCTTCTGCGGCATGCCTTCCACCGCATATAGCTCGATCGCCTGGCGGATGCGCGGCGTCATATTCCTGTAGGGGCGTGGCTGCGCCAGGAATCGCGCCTTCTGCAAACGCTCATGTCGCAGCTTGGCGGCTTCGTCGGCCACACCTGCGCTGATGAGAAAGCCGCCCTCAGCCAGCAGCGCCACATGACAGAGCGCCCAGGCGATATGAATGCGCGCGTCAGCCTTCAGCAGATAGGCATTTGCGCCACTGTCCACCGCCGCGTACAGATACTCCGCGTCTGCAAAAGGTGCCAGGCAAACAATGCGCAACTCCGCAATCGCAGCTTGCAGCTGGTCAATTGCTTCACGCAAATGCCCGGCGGTCGCGCTGTCGCTGGCGTCAATAATCACGATATTGGGCTGCGCCTTGAACGAGCCCGACCGCAGCGCAGCGTGAAATTCGTCCAGCTGCGCGAACTTGCCGACTACGCGCGTGCGCCGGTCCCAAGCCAGGTAGGCATTGATAGCGTTGCAGGCATAGAAGTCGCTGTCAATCACCACCACATTCAGGTCGATCGTGCCGATGCCGGGCATCGTGTTCTTCCGCGTCATTGGAAGCTCCCGCGCTCTCGGATGTGTGCGACTACTTCTGCCGCCAACTCATAGTCTCCGGCCGGGATGATGTATGCGCCCTGCACCAGGTCCGCCATCTCTTCCAGCAGTTCCTGCGCGATATGCAAACCTGCGCGCGAGGCTTCGTCGCCGGCGGCTGCCAGGCGCGCCATGATATCAGCGGGGATATTGATGCCGGGCACTTCGTTGTGCAGATAGCGCGCTTGTCGCAGGCTGCGCAGCGGCATCACCGCCATCAGCACGGGCAGCGCAAACGCTTCTCCACAAAGCTCCATATAGCGCTGCCGAAACTGGCGTATACGGGCGGGCTCGAAGACCGCTTGTCCCAGCGCGAAGTCGGCACCGGCTTGCTGCTTCTTGCGCAGAATCCGTATCTCGCGGTCAATATCATCCGCGCCCATATTCAATGCGCAGCCGACCGTGAAGCTGCTGGGTTTGCCGATGCTGTTGCCGGCCATATCAACGCCGCGATTCATGCCCTGCTTGATGACATGGATGAGCCGCGATGGCGCAACATCGTTGAGATCGCTGGCATCGGGAAAGTCGCCAATGCGCGTGGGGTCCCCCAATACGACAAACAGATTGCGCAAGCCCAACGCATGTGAAGCCAGCAAGTCGCCCTGGATGCGCAGCATATTGCGTCCGCGCGTGGGGAAGTGCAGGACAGTCTCGATGCCGATCTGCGTTTGCAGCAAATGCGCGACCGCCCAAGCGCTCATTTTCATGCGCGCCGCCGGCGTATCAGCCACATTGATGAGGTCGGCTCCAGCCGCCCGCAGACGCCGCGCAGCTTGCAACAGCGGTTCGGTGCGATAACTGCGCGGTGGCGCCATTTCGACCGTGGCGGTGAAGAGTCCAGCCGCCAATCGCTCTGCCAGCTCGGTTGGGGCATCGGCTGCCTGAGATTCGGTTTCGCCCTCGCTTTCAGCGATATGCAGGTCGATCGTAGCGCGCAGCGGCGCATCCAGCACAGCGCGCATGGCGGCGATATGTTCGGGCATGGTGCCGCAGCAGCCGCCCACCACCATCGCGCCCGATTCGACCGCGCTGATAGCGAAATCAGCGAAGTAATCGGCGCTGGCTGGATAGAGGATGCGGCCGCCCACTACCTCGGGGAAGCCGGCGTTGGGCATGGTAGAGAAAATGGCATCGGGCATGGCAAAGCGCATCTGTCGCAGCGCTGCAGTGATCCCAGCGGGACCGCTGCCACAGTTGACGCCGATGACATCCGCGCCCGCTCGTCCCAGGTCGTTGGCTACGCGCGCCGGCGGAAAACCAGCATAACTCAGATTTTCGTGATAAAAAGTGGCTTGAGCGAGAATAGGCAGCGTAGGCGACATATCACGCAGCACCGCCACAGCCAGCAGCAACTCTTTGTGCTCGCGGAAGGTCTCGAACTGGATCAAGTCGACGCCTGCTTCCAGCAGCGCCGCCAACTGCAGCGCATAGGCTTCCCGCGCATCTTTCTGTGAGACCGCTCCAAAAGGCGCGATGCCCACGCCCAGCGGTCCCACCGAGCCAGCGACATAGCTTTCGGTGCCGCTCTGTGCGATGGCTTCTCGTGCCAACTGCACACCGCTGCGGTTGATCTGCGCCAGTTTGTCGAACTTGCCCGCGCCGGTCAGTTTGAACCTGTTGGCGCCGAATGTATTGGTGGCGATTAGTTCTGAGCCCGCTTCCAGATAGGCCTGGTGGATGCTGCGCACGACATCTGGCGCGTCCAGGTTCATGGCGTCAAAGCAGGCATCGGCAGGAGAATGGGAATTTGCATGCAGCATCGTGCCCATAGCGCCATCGGCCAGGATAGGCACGCCGGTCTGCAATCGTTTGCGAAACGACAGTTGGCTCATGCCTGGCTCGGCTGGGTAGTCATGGCTTGCCTCCAAAGGGCATTGTAATCGCAAAAACGCGCGCGGCACAGACAGCAGTCGGCACCTGTCCTCAGCGCAGATTGTCTGTGTTACCATCGGATTCGCAAAGAAGACCCAGCGACCGAGGCAAAACGCAAATTGACTTCGCAGACACAGAGCGCAAGAATGTTCGGGGCGCGGCGCTGGTGGAAACAGGCGAGACGTGGCTTGACGGCAATTCTCGGCTTGCTGCGTTTGAGCTTTGCGCAGATCCGCGGCGGGCGGCGCATTATCAAGCGAGGCGAAGTCTATTATGTGCCGCTGTGGCTGCCGATCACACTGGCGCTGCTGCTGGTATCGACGCCGTTTTGGGGCGACGCAGCGAGTTTCGCGCTGCGATTGCTGCCTGGGCAACACAAGCTCGAGCTGGCGGGTTTCTTTGCGCCCTCGGTGCGACACTGGGAAGACGAGATCGGTGAATGGGCGGCGCGCGCAGATGTGGACTCGCACTTGCTGGCGACTGTGATGCAGATCGAGTCCTGTGGGCATCCCAGCGTGGTCAGCAATGCGGGCGCCAGGGGTTTGTTTCAAGTGATGCCATTTCACTTCGCCGAGGATGATGACATGCTCGATCCCGATACCAATGCGCGGCGAGGCGGCGACTATCTGAATTATTGCCTGGGGGCGGCTGGCGGCGTGATCGGCCTGGCGCTGGCTTGTTACAATGGCGGACCAGCCGTCATCAGCCAGACGCGCGAAAGCTGGCCGGCAGAGACGCAAGCCTATTATCGATGGGGAGTCGGCATCTACAGCGCCGCCGCGGCCCGCGCCTCACACAGCGAGACTTATGAGCAGTGGCTGGCGGCTGGCGGAGCCCGTCTGTGTCAGAGCGCCGAGCGAGAACTGGGCATTGGCTGGCGCTAGGCGTAAGTGCGCATCACAGAAAGCACCTTGCCTTTGATCTCGCAATTATCAGGCAAGACTTGCAGTGGCTGATAAGCTGGGTTGGCGGGTTGCAGTTCAATCATGTCGCCGCGGCGATAAAAATGTTTCAGTGTGGTTTCGCTGTCTTCTTTCAGCCAGGCCGCCACCATATCGCCATTGTCGGCGGTATTCTGCCGGCGCAGGATGACGATATCGCCATGCTGGATCATGGCATCAATCATGGAATCGCCACGCACCGCCAATGCGAAGACTTCGCTCGCGTCAAACTTGCCCAAAAGCGCCGGCGGCACACTGATATAATCGTCTTCGTCGATATGATGGGCGATGTCATCGGGCAGCGAAATCGGCTCGCCAGCGGCAATACGCCCGACCAGCGCGACTTGCAACTGCTGCCCGCTCGCCAGCGCGCTTGCCGATGCCACGCCTGGGATGCTGCGCACGATCCGCAAACCGCGCGACACCCTGTCCGAGCGCTCAATGTAGCCGGCGGCGACCAGCTTGTTCAGGTTGTAATTGACCACCGATGTCGAGCCAATATGGCATTCATCGCCAATCTCGCGGATGCTGGGTGGATAGCCATTGTCGCGCACAAACGCTGTCATGAAACGTAGCATGCGCTGCTGCCGCGCCGATAAATTGCGGAATTCTTTCATAAGCCTCGCCCTTGTCTCAGCCCTTACTAGAAGTATACAGGAACATCTGTTTCTGTGTCAAATGTTCTAAAGCGCAGGGAGTGGCAATTTTTCTGGATATGTTCATTCCTTGGATCCCCCAACTGGGCAGCAGGAAGCAAAGCACGCGCGAACAGATTCGAATCCGCTTGCCTTGACTCCCCTCTCCAACTCTTCGGGCAGAACGCTAATCCTCCGCCAGCTTCTTCAGCGCCTCGACCACCGGTATCCAGCGATCCCAGCCCCGGTCACGATAGCCCTCTGCCTCGCTGATGCCCATGGGACCATCCTCATGGCTGTCGCCGCCGAAGGCGTGCAAAACCCGCTCCCAGCGCTCGACATGCGGCGTGCCATCCGCCTGCTCTTTAATATAGCCCTTGATATCGTTTATCAAGCTCTGCGGCACTTTGTAGGGCGCGGGCACAGGCGTGTCCGTCGGTACAGGTGTGTTCGTTGGCACGGGCGTGTTTGTCGGCGGTGGCAGAGGCGTGTTTGTCGGTACGGGTGTGTTCGTCGGTACGGGCGTATTCGTTGGCACAGGCGTATTGGTCGGCGGTTGCAACTGCGTCAGCGCGTCCACCACACCCTGCCAGCGCGTCCAGCCATTGTTCGTAACATAACCCTGCGCCTCAGACAGCGTCACCGGATTGGCCAAGGTCGCCGCATCAACCTGGCTGTGCATATAGCCCAGCGCCGCCAATGCTCGTGCCCAGCGCTTGTAATGATCAGATGTCTCAGGCTGTTCGTCCCGATAGCCGATGATGGTCTGCATCAAACTGGCGAAAGGTCCGCTCGGTTGCGGCACTGGCGTATCTGTGGGCATCGCTGTTGCCGTCGGCGTGTTTGTCGGCATCGCTGTTGGGCTGGAAGTTGCCGTTGGCGTTGAAGTGGCAGTCGATGTCACAGTAGGAGTCGCTGTTGGCGTAGGCGTGGGCGTATCAGCGACTTGCTGCTGCTGATCCTGCTGCATTTGCGTCAGGGCATCGACCACCGGCTGCCAGCGGTTGCGGCTGTAGGTATCTGCCATCTGCTGCGCCTCTGCAAGCGTCATCGGATTGGCGTGGCTGCCATGCCCCAGCGCCGCCAATGCCCGCGCCCAGCGCTTGTAATGGTCGGAAGTATCAGCCTGTTCATCGCGGTAGCCGATTAAAGTCTGAATCAGGCTCGGCACGGGTGTATCCGAGGCGATTGGTGTAGCTGTCGGAATGGGCGTGTCCGAAGGTATCGGCGTATTTGATGGAATCGGCGTCGCTGTCGGCGGACCGGCGGACGCGGTTTTCACATGCTTCGTGAGAACGGGATTGACCCCGCTCTCCAGATAGGCGGTGATGCTGACGGTATAGGTTGTGCCCGCCTTCAATCCTTTGAAAGTATGCGAAGTTGTGCCCGCGTTGGGCGTTACGAAGTCGTAATGGCCGCCGCCGCTGATTTCAACGAAATAGAGCAAGACCTTGCCCATGTCGCTCCACTGGACTTTGATGTGGTCTTTGGATACCTGGAATATCATGCCCAGGCTGCCATCGGTGGGCAGGCTGCCGGGGTCGGGCGTGTTGGTGGGTGTCAAAGTGTTGGTGGGCGTCGGCGTGATTGTTGGCGTACTTGTCGCTGTCGGCGTAGAAGTTGCCGTCGCTGTATTCGTCGGCGTGGCGGTGGCGGTTGGCGTCGGCGTATCGCTGGGCGTTGAAGTTGCCGTCGGCGTCGGCGTATCAGTAGGCAGCACGACCTGGTCTTGCTGCCCTTGCTGCGCGACTGGCGTATCAGTTGGCGGCGCGTTTGGATCCGGCTTGGTGCGGAAAGTGGTCGGCAGCGACTGCTTGAAAACCGCATCACAACCCTTGTTGCATAACTTCACGAAGGC
>JAJEBK010000017.1 GCA_022823945.1 Anaerolineae bacterium
ACGACAACGCGATGATGGAGAGCTTTATCGCCACGTTGAAGACCGAATGCGCGCACACCCGCTTTGCCACGCTGGCCGAAGCGCGCAGAGCCGTCTTCCGCTACATTGAAGGCTGGTACAATCGCCAGCGTCTACATTCCAGCTTGGACCACATGAGCCCAGAACAATATGAGCAAGCAGAGGGATTCCCCAAATAAGCTGTCAACTAAAACGGGGCAAGATCAAAGAGCCGGGGGTGGGGGCGCGCCGAAATGCTATACTAGGCGCATGCAATCGCGCCCCGCCACTTCTGTGCTGGATCTGATTGGCCAGACGCCACTGGTCGAGTTGGCGCGCATCGCCCGCGGGCTGGACGGGCAGATTTTCGCCAAAGTCGAATTCCTAAATCCCGGCTATTCCAAGAAAGACCGCATCGCGCTGCAGCTCATCCAGGACGCAGAAGCCAGCGGCGCGCTGCAAAGAGGCGATACAGTGGTCGAGCTGACCAGCGGCAACACGGGCACGGGCTTGGCGATCGTCTGCGCAGCCAGGGGCTATCATTTTGTGGCGGTCATGTCGCGCGGCAATTCGCCAGAGCGCGCGCGCATGATGACGGCGCTGGGCGCAGAAGTCATGCTGGTCGATCAATGCGCTGAATCGACATCCGGCGAAGTATCGGGCGAAGACCTGGCGCTGGTGGAGGCGCGCGCCCAGGCAATTGTCCGCGAGCGAAAAGCTTTTCGCGCCGACCAGTTTCAGCTGCCCGGCAATGCCCGCGCCCACTATCTGCATACGGCACCGGAGATCTGGGAGCAAAGCGGTGGCATTGATGTCTTTTGCGACTTTATCGGCAGCGGCGGCTCATTCGCTGGCTGCGCAAGTTATTTCAAAGAGCGCGACCCTTCAGTGCGCTGCTATGTGGTAGAGCCAGCGGGCGCTGCGGCTTTTGCGGGCGAAGCGGTCAGCCGACCCAATCACAAAATCCAGGGCGGTGGTTATGCCATGTCGCAGTTGGCGCAGATCGACCGTGCGCTGGTGGATGGCTGCCTGCAGGTCAGCGATGTGGCAGCCGCGGAGATGACACGCCGGCTGGCGAGTGAACAAGGGCTCTTCGCCGGTTATTCGTCCGGCGCGAACCTGGCGGCGGCGCTGCAACTGCTGGACGGCGCAGAGCAGGGCGCGCGCATCGCCATATTGCTCTGCGACAGCGGCTTGAAATACCTGAGCGGCGATCTGTTCTTGCCTTGAACCCCCCTCGGTCCCCCCGACGAGTCAGGGGGAGGCAGGCTTTGGCTACCCTCTCCGTCCTGACGGGGAGGGGCTGGGGGAGGGGTCAGCCTCCCAGCCGCCAGCGCAGATGCCGCCATAGCAGCCAGGCAGCGGCCTCGCGCAACATCAGCACCAGCCCAACCGCCACCAGCCACCAGCCTTGGCTCGTCATCCACAAACCCAGCAGCAATGGCAGCACGCTCAACGCCAGGTACAGGCACAGCCCTGCAAAAGCCACATCCCGGCGCTGCCAATTGAAGGCGCTCGCCCACAATCCACAGACCACTGCCAAAGCCAAAGTCTGCGCCAACTGCGCATAATAAACCGCCAGCCCCAGCGCCAGCAGCAGCAGCAAACGCGCTTGTTCGTCGCCCAGCGCTTGCTGGCCGGTGATAGCCAGCCACAGGCTCAGCAGCGCCAGCAGCAACCAAAGCGTCATGCCCAGCCACAGCATCAATCGCGCCATAAACCGCAGCGGCAGCAGCCAGGCTCCGCGCTGTGCGATGCCGATCGCGCAAGACCAGTTCGCCTGCAATGCACCACCGGGCAGCGAGCAAAGCAGCGGCCAGGTGTGCCAATGTCGTTCTCGCCCAATACCCGCCAAAATCTCGCTGGTCAGCAGTACGCCCAGCAATGGCACAATGGCCGGCAGCAACAATGGCGAAAGCACCAACAGTGTCAGCAAGACAACTGGCAGGGTGAAAAAGAACATCAAGAGCTGCGGCGCATAGAAAAGCGAGCCCAGGCAAAGGAAAACCAGCAGCGCCAACAACATGCGCGGGGCATGCCAGGTCGGTCCTTGGCGCGCAATGGGGCGGTCTGCCTGGCTCAAGCGCCGCACAAGCGGGTCGTCGCGGTCGGGCTGCGCCAGCGCCTGCCACACGCGCCAAGAAAGCACGGCGATCAAGGATTGTAACTGGAAGGCGGGGTTGCGTGATGCAGAAGCACATCGATGGTCAGCGCCAATGCCGCGCTGCTGACAGCTTTGTGCAGCGATGCTTCGACCACCGAAGCCACATCGACAATGCCCGCCGACAGCATATCGACTGCCTCGCCACTGCGCGCATCAATGCCCGTGCCCGGCGGTTCACCATCCAGTTTCGCGACAGTCGCTCCGTCAAAGCCAGCGTTGTGGCAAATCGTCCGCAGTGGTGCCTCCAGCGCCTCCAACAAGATGCGCCGAGCCGCGCGAGATTCGCTATCGTCGGCCGACTGATCGCGCAGCGCATCGCGAATCGCCCAAAGCGCCGCGCCACCGCCGGGCACGACGCCATCGCGCAGCGCCTGTCGCAGTGATTTGGCCGTCTCTTTTGCCAGGGCGATGCGCGCATCCATCCGCGCCGGCACGCCATCGCCTATACGCAAGATCGCCACGCCACCCAGGATCTTGCCCACACGCGTTCGCAAGAAGGCCTCGCTGTCCTTGTCACGCGCATATTCCAGTTGTTCCAACAGATCAGCCAGATGCTCGGTCAATTCGCCCTGGTTGTCGCGGTCAGAAACGAGCCCGAAGAGATTGCGCTCGACCCAGACCTGCCTGGCGCTGCCCAGACGCGCCGTCTTCATGCCGCGCAATGTGTCGCCAGCCGCCTTATATAAAGGTGTCGCGCCGGTGATGACGGCCATGTCCGTCAGGTGCGCATGTTGATGCTGGGGGGTTTCGCCCGGCGTCTTGACTGCCACCACGCGGAATTGTTCGGGCTTTTTGTTGGCGAGGATGAAGTTGATGACCGGCTCGGAGAACTTGCCGCCGACCAGCAGCAGATTCTTTGCGCCGGCACCCATCAACGCGGCGAAGAGCGGCGCGACCTCGTCCAGCGATTCGATATCCAGGTCGCTGAGCAAGATGGCGCTGTCATTCATGACCATGCGGTCGGCCTCTTTGCCGCCACGCAACATGGCTCGGGATACCGCGCCGCGCTGCCAGTACATGCCGCGCATATAATCGTGGGCGATCTCGCGCCGATGACCGCGCCGCACATCCAGTTGTCCATATTCGCCGATGAACGCGAAGATTTCGCCCAGCCGCTCGGCCAGTTCGCGGTCGTGGCAGATGCAATATGCCAGCTGCGCCAGTTCGTCGCGACCTTCGATTGCGGTCTTTTGCTGCCGCAGCCCGCTCAGAGCGAGTTCCAGCTGCCGGTTCAGCTCGCCCCGCAAACGTATGGCATCTGCGCCAGCTACAATCGCGCGCAGCCCATCGTTGACGATTGATTGGAATAGCAGCGCTGCTGTCGCCGTGCCATCGCCCAGCTCGTCATAGAGCTGCCAGAGCATGCCACGCAGCAGCATCGCGCCCATGTCTTCATCGCGGTCAGGCAGGTCGGTGATGCGCCGCGCGATCAGCCCGCCTTTGTCCAACAGCTCGGGCGGCTTTTCGGCATCTGTCAGATCAAAAGCGATCGACCGCGGAATGGGACCGAGCGTGGGGCGGATGGCATCGGCGATCAGGTTGATGCCGCGCTGCAAACGCAAAGATGCATCGGGTTGGAAGACGAGTCGCTCTGCGCCGCTCAACCGCGGATCGCCCCTTGCGTCAAACCAGCGATGATCTGTCGCTGCATCAGCACAAAGACGATCAAAATCGGCAGGGTGCTCAGGAAAGACGCCGCCATGATCGCGCCGATCTCGACATCATAAGGACCATCCATGGTGGCGATGCCGATGCTGAGCAGGTACTTGGTGTCGTCGTGCAGCACGACCAAGGGCCACAGGAAGTCGTTCCAGGTATTTACGAAAGTCAAAATCGCCACCACGCCCAGGGCTGGCCGCACCAGCGGGATGATGATGCGATGGAAAATGCCGATCTCCGATGCGCCGTCGATGCGCGCCGCGTCCATCAGCTCGTCGGGCACAGCTTCAATATACTGGCGCATCAGAAAGATATTGAACGCGCCGACAATGCCCGGGACGATGACCGCCAAATAGGTATCTATCCAGCCGAAATCGCGCATGAGCAGGAAGAGCGGGATGAGAATCACATGGAAGGGCAATGTCAGGGTCGCCAGCACGATGAAGAAACACAGCCGTTTGAAGCGAAATTCGTATTTGGCGAAGGCCGCCCCCGCCAGCGCCGCAAAATAAACGCCCAACACGGTACGGATGCCCGCCGTGAAGATCGTGTTGCCATACCAAATCACAAAGTTCGTATCGCCAAAGAGCTTCTCATAATTGTGCCCCGTCCATTCGCGCGGCATGATGGTCACCGGCAACGAATACAATTCGCCTTGATGACGAAAACTGGCTGTGATCATATAGATGAAAGGAATGGCGCTCACCAACACGCCCAACAATACGACCGTGTTCATGAACATCAGGTTGATGCGTCCGCCATCCATGGGTCCGCCGCGTTTGCGTTTCAGCATCGTCGTGCCTAGACCTTCCAGAGCCGGAACAGCAGCAACTGCAAGCCAGTGACCATGAGGATGATCACAGTCAAGACAAAGCCCATCGCCGAGGCATACCCCATGCGGAAATTCTCGAAGCCCATGAAGAAGAGGTACATCAATGGGAAGAGCGCGCTGTCCTGGGGTCCCGAGCCGCTGTCAAAGAGCAGGTAGGGCTGGCTGAACAAGCTGAATGAGCCGATCAAACCGGTGATGATGACGAAAACAAAGACGGGGCGCAGGAAAGGAATGGTGATATGCCAAAATACGCGCAAGGTGCCCGCGCCATCGATGCGCGCCGCTTCTTTCAAGTCGTCCGGCACATTCTGCAAGCCCGCCAAAAAGAAAAGTGAGTTGTAACCCACCCAGGTCCATAAGCCCAGGATGATCAGCGCCGGCATGACGAAGTCTTTGTTGGTGAGCCAGGCGATCGGCTCTATCCCCACAAAGCCAAGCAAGGCGTTCAGCAAGCCATAACGCTCCTCGAATATCAAAGTGAATATCCAGGCGACGACAATCGCCGAGGTGATATAAGGGGCGAAGAAGGCTAATCGCGCCAGGGTCTTGAAACGAACATGCGGCGCGTTCATCAGCAGCGCCACGCCCAGCGCCAGCGGCATCTGAATCAGCACCGTGCCCGCGGCAAACTCCGTGCCATTGATGATCGCTGTGCGGAAGCGCTTGTCTTTGGTCAGCAGGCGCTCGTAGTTCTTCAGCCCCTGGTGCTCCAAGACGACGCCGCCACCCTCTTCGACGCTGATAAAACCGCGCACCCGCTGGAAGCTGAGAAAAAACGAAGCGCCCGCTGGATAGACTGTGAAGATCAAAAAGGCGATCAAGAACGGCGACAGGTAGATGTAGGGGATAACCTTGCGCTGATTGCGCGACCACCAACTGGATACCGTCCGCGGCTCCATATCTCTTTTGGCGGTCATCGCGCTGGCGGTCATCAATGCGCTTCCTTCTCAGTCGTAAGCTCTGTCATTTACCCCCCTCAGTCCCCCCATCCCGATGGGGGAGGCTGAACCGAATTATTGCAGCCGCTTGTCAAGCGACCACACTCCCCTCCCTGATGCTTCGGGGAGGGGTTGGGGGTGGGGTAGACGCGAAATGGCGAATCCCCCCTTGAATTGGGCGGCAGAGAGGTGCCACCCTGGCAACTGCCACTACTTGTTGAATTCAAACTCGTCGATGGCATCCTGAATGGCGCTTTCGGGATCTGCGCCGTCCAGCAAGACCGGCTGCACGACAAGGCGGTTGACCGCATCCACGAAGAGCGTCCAGTACGGGCTGACATTCACCTCAGCCATGGCAGAAGCGGCTTCGGCGATGAATTCGCCCGGCTTCTGCCCGCTGAAGTAGTCATCCGTACGCAGCAATTCTTCGGCGTCCCAAACTGGCTTGTAGGACGGGAAGAGGTTCATGCGGCGGAAAGCCAGCAACGAGCCTTCGGCGGTGAGGTTGCAGACGCGGATGAATTCCCAGGCTGCTTCCTTGTTTTCAGAAGCGGCGGTGATGCCCATGCCAGTGCCGCCGCGCGGGACAGTCGCATAGCCGCCATCGCCCCACATGGGCAGAGGACGCATCTTCCACTTGCCCTCGAGCTCAGGGGCGTTCTGCTTCATGAAGCCTTGATACCAAGGCGCGCCCCAAATGGTGATGTAAGCGCCCTCGTTCATCATGGCGTATTGCACATCGCCGCTGCCCTGCTGGACATACACGCCGCTGTCCAAATGACCCTTGACCCAGTTGAGGATCTCGACCGCCAACGGCGATTGCAGCTGCACATTGTCTTCGGCGTCAAAGAACTCGCCGCCCGCCTGATTGAACTGGACGTAGAAGTCCGCCCAGCTGTTGACATTGAAGGGGAAGAGTCCGTGCCCGGCATCCATTGCCCCGCCGCCCAGCATCTCGACGAATTCGTCCCAGGTGCCCGGTGCTTCGGCATCCATGCCCAGTTCGTCCATGATATCGTGGCGATAATAGAGCAGCACGGGATTGACCTCGTTGCCGACGCCATAGATGTTGCCGCGCACAGTCCAGGGTTTGGTGGCTGAGGGGATGGACAAGTCTTCGAGCTGTTCGCCGATGTGATCGTTCAGGGCGGCGTAGGGCTCGCTGCCGGCGTCGCGGACGAACTGCCCCATGGCGCTGATTTCGATATCGACCATATCGGGGATGCCCGCGCCGGCGACGAATGCCGCTTGCAGCTTGGGCCACAGGTCGGAGTAGGGCGTCAGTTGCAGGTCGACATTGACATTGGGATGCATGTCCGACCAGAGTTCGTCGACCACATTGTGCATCCACTCGTCGCGATTGTTGGCGAAACCCCACAAAGAAATGGTAACCTCGTCATCCTGGGCGCGCACCATGCCGAGGGGCAATGCTGCAAAGCCGCTGGCCGCCAGCGCTGTCGATGCCGCTTTCAAAAAGTCGCGGCGCGAAAGTTTCTTGTCTGACATAGTTTTCTCCTTCATACTGAACTGCCTGCGAAAAGATAGAACTTACGCGACAAGCATAGCCCAATGCCGCGCGAATCGCAAATGCAAACCACAAAGAGTTTTGCCACAGAGACACAGGGGAGGGGCACAGAGGAACATGTCCGCGCGATTTTCAATCATCGAACTGCCCAAGACTCGCTGGCGAGAGGCGCGCGCATTGCGGCTGCATGCGCTGCAGACCGACCCCAGCGCCTTCGCATCCAGCTATGCCGATGAGCTGGCATTCGCCGATGAGGTCTGGCTGGCGCGGGCAGATTCGGCAGAGCGACACGCCGGCAATATGACCTTGTTTGCGGAACTGGATGGCGAGCTGGTGGGCATGGCCGGCGCGAACTGGTCGCAGCGCGAAAAAATCCGGCATGTTGCGCATGGTTATGGCGTCTATGTGCTGCCAGCCCACCGTGGCAAAGGCATCGGGGGCGTCTTGATGCAAAGCCTGCTGGATGAATTGGCGCGCCTGCCCCAGATTAAGAAAATCAGCCTGCAGGTCAACAGCGAGAGCGCTGCGGCTGTCGCGCTGTATGAGAAGCTGGGCTTTGCGACTGTCGGCATAGCGCGCGGAGAACTCTTTGTCGGCGGACGATATTATGACCTGCTGTATATGGAGCGAAAAAGCTGAGCCACCGAGTACACCGAGTTAAATGAGTATTCCGAGTGATGTAACCCTCTGTGCCCTCCGTAAGTGCCAGTAAGCCGTGAAGCAACAATTTGCCACCGAGGCACAAAGGCACAGAGAAATACCTTGCATTTCTCTCGGTGTACTCGGTGGTTGATTTTTGTATTACTTTCTTGGTTATACTTGTGCCTCTGTGGCGATCTTCGACAATTAGGCCTTCACCGCGCCGCTGGTCAAGCCGCTGATGAACTGGCGCATCGCCACCGCGAAAACGCAGAGCAGAGGGATGGACGAAATCACATAGCCGGCGAAGAGCGTGCCCCAGTCGGTTTCGTAAGCGGACGAAAATTGCATCAAGCCCTGCGCCAACGGCATCTTGCTCTTGTCGGTGATGGTAACCAGGGGCCAGATCAGGTCATTCCAGGTGCCGATCAAGGTCGTCATCGCCACAGTGGCGATCATCGGTCGCGCCAGGGGCACGGACACATAGGTGAAGACCTGCCATTCCGCCGCGCCATCCACATAAGCCGCATCAAAAAGCTCCTGGGGCAGCGACTCGAAATAAGAGCGCATCAGCCAGGTGGACAATACCAGCCCGCCACTGACCCAGACGCTGATCAAAGCCATAGGCGTGTTGACCATGCCCAGATCACGCACCAGCACAAAGCGCGGCGCCAAAGTCAAAACGCCCGGCACCATGATCAAGGTGATAAACGCCAGGAATATGACCGTCTTGAACGGGAAGCGAAAACGGGCGAAGACATAACCCGCCACCGATGCGATTGCCGCGATCAGGCAGATGGTCGTGCCCGAATAGAGCACGCTGTTGACGATATAGCGCCAGATTATGCGAAATGCCGAGCTGTAATTGCCCAACTGGAAAGGCAGCTCGGGCAGCCAGAAGTTGTGATAAAATTGCGTGTTGGATTTCAGCGAGGTGATGACCACCAGCACCAGCGGAAAAAAGGTCACAAAACCGAAGCAGACCAGCACCGCCTGGAAAGGCAGATCGCGGTTGCCGAGGCTGTATCGTAGCCGTTTGCGCATGGTTTCGCCGCCTCCCCTTAGCCCGCCGCCGCGCCTGACGAAACGCGCAGATTGATCACAGTCAGCGCCAGCATGCCCACAAACAACACCACGCCTATCGCCGAGGCGTATCCGAATTCCAGGAAGCTGAACGCCGACTGAAAAAGCTGCAAAGCCGGCACCATGGTGCTGTAGCCTGGCCCACCATCGGTCATGACCAGAAAGAGGTCGAAGCGCTGGGTCATGAAGAGCATGGTGAGGATCATGGCCAGGGTGATCTGCCGGCGCGTCATGGGGATATCGATGTAAAAGAGCCTTCGCCAAAAGCCCGCGCCATCAATGGACGCGCTTTCATGCACTTCGTGTGGGATAGTCTGCAAGCCGCCCAAGATGATCAGGAATTGCAGAGTCGGCAGCCACGGGAATCGTACAAATGACAGCGCCCACATGGCTGTCAGGGGATCGCCCAACCAAGCGTGCGTATAGGCGTCCAGGCCCAGCAACTCCAGCCCCTCGTTGAGCAGGCCGACCTGCGGATTGTAGATGAAGCGCCAGATCAGATAATTCAAGATGGTGGGCACGACCATGGGGAAGACAAAAATGATCTTCCACCAGTATGACCAGCGAGCGCTGCGCAGGTTGATGATCATCTCGGCGGCGAAGAAAGGCAGGACAGTCTGCATGACGACGCGAAAGATCACGAAGCCGACCAGATTGCTGAGCGCCACGCGGAAGGTGCGGTCGCTCAGCAGGCGCTCATAATGCTCCAGCCCGACATAGATGTGCACCTTGCCGCCGTTCCAGATGTAGAGCGAGTTGTAGAGCGCGCTGAAAGCCGGCAGCCACTCAAATAGCAGCAGCAACGTCACCGGGACGAGCAGCGCCAAATACAGCCATTTCGCCCGCCACAGGCGCCGGGGCAGCGGAGCACGGCTGTGGAGCAGGCTGTAACTGGAACTGCGTGTGGCGGATCGAAACATGGGCACCTGACTCCCCACCCCAAACCCCTCCCCCAAAATGAGGGAGGGGCTTAAACGTACATTACCTGGCAGGTGAGACGACACCCCTTCTCTACTCGTGGGGGAAGGGGCCGGGGGATGGGGGCAAACATCCTATCTCCAAGCCTATTCCATCTGGAAGTCGCAGGTCCATTCGTTTTCGGCGATGACGACGCGCGCTTCGCGGGTCATCAGGCGGTCTTCTTCGGCGATCAGTGTCTCGAGGTCGATCTGTCCGGTGAAGTATTCCTGCATGAGGCGGCGGTGATCTTCGCCATAACGGCGGCTGAGACGCGGGTCGGGGTCTTTCAGCGCGCGGATGGGCAGCTCGAGGAAAGCGACCGTCGGCTTTAAGGCATCGGGCACATCCAGGCCAAACTGCGTCGGAATGCTGCGCGGCGAGTCGGTGACGACGCGTCCCCATTGTGGCTGGGCGGTCATGTACATGAAGAAGTCGATGACCTGGTCTTCGATGCCTTCGCGGCGCGCGCGATCGGTCATGGTGAAGCCGGCTGTGAAGCCACCGACCAGGTAGGCGCTGTCATTGTTGGCGGCATGCGGGCTGGAGGTTTCGGTGATGGGCGGGAAGTAGCTGATGCCCCAGTTGAAGTCGGCGTCGCGGGTTACATTGAGTGTCTGGCTGGCGGCATTGCCCAGCAAGAATGGCACCTCGCCGGTGATGAACAGGCGATAGGCTTCGTCCCAGGTCATGGTCGCATACCCGTCCACCCACATCGGCTCGAAGTCGGCAAGCAGCTGCAGCCAATCGGCGAAGGCATCGTCATTGGCGCTGATCAAGCCATTTTGGATCGCGCAGGCGAATTCGCGCTGGTTCAAGGCGTGCCAACTTGCGCCCGGCTCCCACCAGCTTTCGATGTGGTCGATGTAGAAGCTGGTCAGGCTGGTGCCATCAAACCAGTTGTAGGTATAGGGCGTGGCAGTGGACATGCTCATGGCCAAAGGCTCGTAGCCGGCTTCGGCCACAGCGCCCATTTCGTCAATCATCGTCGCCCAGTCTTGCCACAGCGAATAGGAAATATCGAATTCGGCGTCGATGCCATTGGCTTCCAGCATGTCGATATTGTAGTAGAAACCGACAGCCACCGCGTTCACAGTCACGACATACTGATTGCCGCTGCCGGTGTGGAAAGTCGTATTCCAAACGACATCGGGGATAGCGTCTGCCCAACGTTCGTGACCCGGCGTGCCTTCGGGAATGTAGGGATTGGGCATCTCAATATAGTTATTGAGCGGCACATACCAGTCATTGCCCTGCTCTTGCCAGACGCGGATGTAATTGTTCACGATGATATGCGGCTCGTTTTGACCATTGAAGACCGTGCTGCGCCATTGGTCGCCCGAGATGTTGTCTGGCGTGTCGATCAGCTCGATGTTGACGCCGGGATTCATGGCTTCGTATTCGGCGACGATTTCGTTCATCATGCGCGGCGGATCGGGGTTGTTATCGGTCGGTTCATCCGGGTAGTAGGCACCGACGGTGGCGAAGATAGTAACCTCGTCCTGCGCAAGCCCAGTGAATGCGCCGAAGACCAATACGAGTAACAAAACGAAAAGCAAACGTTTGAACATCAGAAACTCCTCCTGAAAGAGATATGACAAAGCATGGAAAGACAGCTTTCACGCGCAAGGATATACGATTTGCGCAGGGGCGGCAACGATTCCTAAAGCTCGCCCAAAAAGTCGTGCAGAGCCGCATTGAACTCCGCCGCTTTTTCGATGAAAGGCGTGTGTCCGCAATCGGCGATGAGCGCTTCTTGCACGCTGCCGCCAGCCCCCGCATACGCATCCAGCACGGCTTTGGTCTGGGCGATCATGGGCTGGGGCGGGCAGACTTCGTCGCCGGGCCAGCCCGGGACCACGCCCAGCTTGCCAAAGGTCGCCAGGTCAAACATCGACATGTCGGCGATGACCTGGTCGCTGTCGCCGCGCAGCCACAAAACCGGCGGCTTGTTCTCCAAGGCAGCCAGGCGCAGCGGGTCGGGCTGGTTGTTGGGCGCCATGGCATTCAGCACGCCCCACCTGCCCGGCGCAACCTGAGGCCAATTCTCCGATGCCACTGAATCGCCAGGATAATCTCGCTCGCCCGTGTGCGTGGCCAGAACGCTGCTCAGCAGGTCTTCTTCGCGCGGGGAGATATAGCCCGGCTTCCAATAAAAATTGTTCATGATCTGGCGCGGCGTCATCTCGCCATCGCCGCGATCAGCATCGCGCAGCAGCTGCGAGAATTGCGGATTGGCGACTCCTCCGCCACTGCCAGCGGCATCCTCGGCGCAGAGACTGCCAGCCGCGTCTTTTGTCCCGCCAAATCCATAGGGCGAAACCGGCGCGACAAAAGTGGCGCTCAACAAGCGGTCTGGCGCATCGCCCAGCAACTGCCACAGCGCGCCGCCGCCCATCGAATGCCCGACTACATGCGCCCGTTCAATGCCCAGCGCGTCCATCAGCGCCAGCGCGTCATCCGCATGATCAGCCAGCCCGCGCGAGCCATCGACCACAGCGTCCGCGTCCGCAGCGCCGAAGCCGCGCTGGTCATGCGCAACGCAACGATATCCAGCCGGCATCACCAGCATGGTCTCTTCCCAGAATGTGGCGGAGCTGAGGTTGCCATGAATGAACAGGACGGGCGTGCCAGCTTCAGCGCCGCTGAACAAGACGCGCGTTGTCAGGCGTTCAGAGGCGATCGTACGCACAGTGATGCCGGGTAGCGTGGGGACAGACATGAGAATTGCTCTCCTTGTGGCTGGCGTGGTTAGCAAGGCGAGTGTAGCGCAGCATGACACGACACGGCAAACAGGCTCCCAAGCTAGGAATGGGCGGGAGGCTGCGGGCGTGATGTCGGCGAAATTGGAGTTCGGCCTTTGTTGTCCGGCATGCTTTTCGCAGCATTTCCGTTACACTATCCAGCGACTCGCACAATCATAATGGGGATCCTCATGGTCACAACTCCCTATCCCAAAGTTGTCGTCATCGGCGCGGGCAGCCTGTTTTTCGGCCGCGAGGTCATCTGGCAAATGACGCATTCCGAGCATCTGCGCCATGGCTGTTTGGCGCTGGTCGATACCGACGCCGAGCGACTCGACAAAATGGGCAGGCTGGCTCAGCTGGTCGCCGCGCAAACTGGCGCTCCACTGCAAATCGAGGTACATGCCAACTGGAAAGATGCGCTGCCGGGTGCGGACTTCGTTGTGCTCAGCTTCGCGGTAGACACGGTGCGCTATCGCGGCGTCGACTGCGACATCAGCGCCAAATACGGCGTGCGCATGTGCAGCGGCGACACCATCGGTCCCGGCGGGATCCTGCGTGCCATGCGCGACCTGCCCGCTGTCCTGGACTGCGCCGCCGATGTCGCCAGCCTCTGCCCGCAGGCCTGGCTGATCAACTACATCAACCCCAGCACGGTCAACGGCATCGCCTTGGCGAAGTTCGCGCCCAGCGTAAAGAGCTTCGCCCTGTGCGATTCGCTGCACATGCCACACATCAAAATCCGCCAGGCGCTCTTGGCGGGAATCATTGACGACGCGGGACAGTGGAACGCCGAGCTGGATTCTGCCTTCGACCTGCGCATCGCCGGCGTCAATCACTTCACCTGGCTGCTGCATGCGCGGGTTGCCGGGCGCGATGTTACCTCGCAGATCGTCGACTCACTGCGAATGCGCCGCCTCGCTTCCCGACACATGGATGGCGGCGGCAGCGCAAAAGCCCTGCACAATGACGAAATCGCCTGCCAGCTCTACGAAGTCTTCGGCAAAGTCCCCGCCTGCGTCTCGCACACCAAAGAATATGTGCGCTTTTATCAGGGACATGGCATCTTGCCGGGCGAGATTCCGCCGCTCAAGGTGTGGGAGACCGAGCCACGCCATGCACGCCATGCCGATATGTGGCGCGAGGTTGACGAGGCCGTCACGGGCAAAATGCCCATCGGCGATTTCCTGCAGCGGCATGGGCCCGACCACGCCACGGACATCATCGAGGCGATGGCGGGGGGGCTTGCGCATCCCTTTTATATCAACACGCTCAACCGCGGCGCTGTCGGCAACCTGCCCGATGATGCCTTCCTGGAGCTGCTCTGCGATGTGGATATGGACGGTCCATTGCCGCGTCCGGTCGGCGATATGCCGCTGGGCATTCGTGGTTTGACGCAGCAAATCCTGGACACGCACGAACTGACGGCAGAGGCTGTCGCGCGCGCGGATTATGCCCTGTTGCGCCGCGCCCTGATGACCGACCCGCTGACGAATTCCATCACCGACGCCGATGCCATCCTGCAAGAACTGATCGCCGCCCAAAGCGCTGCCCTGCCCGCGCATTGGCGAAGCCTGTAAACCTCTGCGCGCTCTGTGGTACAAAAAACGCATTATGAATCCTGCCCGCATCATCCTCGCTATCGATATCGGCGGCACGTTCACCGACATTGTCGCGCTCGACAAACAGAGCGCGCGCATTGCGGTCGAAAAGCTGCTGACCAGTTATCCCGACCCCTCGGCCGCGGTTATCCAAGGTGTGCGCAGCCTGCTGGAGCGCGAGAAGTTCCCGCCCGAGTCGCTTCGCTATGTCGTGCATGGCACCACCTTGATCGCCAATACGTTGATCGAACGAACAGGCGCAAAGACTGCCCTGCTGGCCACGGCTGGCTTCCGCGATGCGATCGAGATCGGCAACGAAGGGCGTTACGACATGTATGATCTGGCGCTGCAAAAGCCGCAGCCGCTTGCGCCGCGACATTTGCGGTTTGATGTGCCAGAACGCATGTTGGCGGATGGGCGCGTCTACAAACCGCTGGACGAAGAGGCGCTGCGAGACATCTGCCGGAAGCTGCGCGGGATAGAGATAGAAGCGGTCGGAATCTGCTTTCTGCACGCCTATACCAACCCAGCTCATGAAGCGCTGGCGCTGCAAATCGCGCGCGGAGTATTGCCCGAGGCGGCTGTTTCTGCCTCGCACCAGGTTGCGCCTGGCATGCGCGAATATCCCCGCGCTTCCACCACCATCGCCAATGCCTATGTCCAGCCCATCACAGAAAATTACCTGACGCGGCTGGAGCACGACTTGCACGCTGCTGGCATCGCCGCGCCCTTGAACATCATGCTGAGCAGCGGCGGCACGACGACTGTGGCAGCGGCGCGCAATTTCCCAATCCGCCTGGTGGAAAGTGGACCGGCTGGCGGCGCGCTGGCTGGTGTCTATTGGGGTCGCCTGCTGGGGCAGCGCGATGTGCTGGCATTCGACATGGGTGGCACCACAGCCAAAGCCGCTCTCACACGACAAGGCGAGTTGGCCATCAGCAATCAGTCCGAAGTGGCGCATGTGCATCGCTTCAAACGTGGCAGTGGCTTGCCGTTGATGGTGCCGATGATCGAACTGATCGAGATTGGCGCGGGCGGCGGCAGCATCGCCCGACTCAACGCGCTGGGCTTGCCGACTGTGGGACCACAAAGCGCGGGCAGCTCGCCTGGACCAGCTGCCTACCAACTGGGCGGGACGCAGCCGACCGTCACCGATGCCGATTTGCTGCTGGGCTACTTGAACCCCGATTATTTTGCCGGCGGCGCAATCCGACTGAATGCCGATGCTGCGCGAACAGCCTACACCGATTTGGCATCCGCGCTGGATTTGCCGTTGGAAAATATGGCTTGGGGCGTGCATCAATTGGTCAACGAAAATATGGCTGCCGCAGCGCGCGTGCATGCCGCCGAGCGTGGGCTGGAGGTCCGCCGCTATTGCATGGTGGCGACCGGCGGCGCAGGTCCCGTGCATGCTTGTGGCGTGGCCAACGGCTTGGGCATAGAGCGCATCATCATCCCGCCGTTGGCTGGCGTGGGCAGCGCATTTGGTTTTCTCACCGCGCCTATCGCTTTCGATTTTACGCGCAGTTATGTCAGGCGGCTCAGTGACATCGATCTGGACGCGCTCAACGCCATTCTGCAAGGGCTGGTGCGGCATGGCACACAGATTGTGCAAGCGGCTGGCGTATCCTCCGCTGACATTCGCGTGCAACTGCATATCGATATGCGTTATGTCGGACAGGGCTATGAAGTGCGTGTGCCCTTCCCCTTGCAGACCTTGACGCGCGCGCATATCCAGCGCATGCAAGAAGTCTTTGAAAGCGAATACCGCGCCTTTTATGGGCAGCTGGCGGAAGGCGTGCCCATCGAAGCCGTCAATTGGCGCGTGCTCATCAGCGGTCCCCAGCCCCAAGTAGAAAGCCCATCCCCGCCCAGCGGCGGCCATCACGAGCCAGTGGCGATGCGTCTCGTGCGTTTTTCTGCTGATGCTCCGCCTGTGCCGACGCCTGTGTATCGCCGAGAGCAGCTGGCGGCTGGCTGGATGGCGCAGGGTCCGCTTATTATTGAAGAAGCGGCCTCAACAACTGTCGCCTTGCCGGGCTGGTCGGCGCAGTTGGCGACAGGGAATTGTCTGTTGTTGCTGCGGGATGCATGATTCTACCCCCTCGGTCTCCCCGACGGGTCAGGGGGGATGATGTCGCCCGCGTCGTGCATCATGGCTTGTCCGCTAGTGGATAGTTCTCAGGCCAACCCCCACCCCAAACCCCTCCCCCAAAATGAGGGAGGGGCTTAGAACCGAAATAATCGCATGCAATTTCGGCACGGTGTTGCTGAAAACAACAGTAATTGCGACGATACTGCTCGATTCTAGCTCCCCTTCCCTCTCGATGGGGGCAAGGGGCCGGGGGATGGGGGTGAAATCCGGCGAGTTTGCTATAGTAGCGCACAAGCCCTACAGAACAACTGATTTGGGGGAATTCATGATCGATCCCATCACGCTGGAAGTGATCTGGCGGCGGCTCATCTCGGTCGTGGACGAACAGGCGGCCGCGCTCATTCACAGCTCCTTCACGACTGTCGTGCGCGAGGCGGGCGATTTGTCGGCGGGCGTATTCGACCGGGCTGGTAACATGGTGGCGCAGTCGGTCACCGGCACGCCCGGGCACATCAACACCATGGCGAATTGTGTGCGCAAGTTCATCGTTCCCCAGCATCCAATCGACACATTGCAGCCTGGCGACACCTTGATCACCAACGACCCGTGGGCAGCCAGCGGCCATCTCTTCGACCTGACTATCGTATCGCCAGTCTTTTACCGAGGGCGGGGCGTCGCTTTTTTCGCCAGCACCTGCCACGCGGTCGATATTGGCGGCGCGACCATGGGCGGCGATGCGCGCTCGGTGCACGAAGAAGGCCTGGCCATCCCGCTGATGAAGCTGTTCAAAGCGGGCGAAGCCAACCAGGAACTCTTCGATATCATCCGCGCCAATGTGCGCGTGCCCGACCAGGTCATCGGCGATATCTATGCGCAGGAAGTGGGCAACCGGGTCGGCGCGCGCAAGTTGATAGAGATGCTGGACGAATATAATCTGCCCGATATCGAAGAGGTCTCCGCGTCCATTTTGCGCCGAACAGAAGCTGCTGTGCGCGCTGCTATTCGCGGCCTGCCCGATGGCAGTTGCCGCAACGCTATCCAGATCGATGGCTTTGATGCTCCATTGACCATCGCTTGCGAGATCACGGTGGCGAGAGACGAATTGCGCGTTGATTATGCTGGCAGTTCGCCCCAGGTCGACCGCGGCATCAATGTCGTGCTGAATTACACGCATGCCTATACCACCTATACATTGATGGCTGCGCTTGCGCCGGGCATCCCCAACAACGAAGGCGCATTTCGCCCCATTCAGATCAGCGCGCCCGCAGGCAGCATATTGAATTGCCGCCGCCCGGCACCGGTCAGCGCGCGTCATCTGATCGGTCATTTTGTCAGCCAGCCCTTGCTGACGGCGCTGGCGCAGATCGTGCCGCAGCGCGTGATCGCCAATGGCTCGGCCGGCTTGTGGAATACCATGATGGACGGGGTGGACGCGGATGGCGAGGAATTCGCCTACATATTCTTTTCGGCCGGCGGCATGGGGGCTGCGCACGACCGCGATGGGCTGTCCGCAACCGCCTTCCCCAGCGGCATCATGGGCGTGCCAGTCGAAGCCATCGAAACGGCAGCGCCCCTGCTGATGCACCGGCGCGAGTTGCGCGTAGATTCCGGCGGGGCTGGGCAATTCCGTGGCGGCCTGGGGCAAGTGATGGAGCTGGAGATCATTACCGGCGCGCCAGCCACGCACAGCTGCATGTACGACCGCACCAAGCGACCGGCGCTGGGCTTGCAGGGAGGGCAGCCAGGCTCGCCTGGCAAAGTCAGCTTGTCGGATGGCACACAGCCACATCCAAAGAGCCATTACAGCTTGCAGCCGGGGCAGCGCGTGATCCTGGAGTTGCCGGGCGGTGGCGGCTTTGGCGATCCATCCCGGCGCGATCCCCAGCGCGTGCGGGACGATGTTCGCGCGGGATATGTGTCCAGCGAGGCAGCCGCGCGCGATTATGGCGTGGTCATCCCAGTAGAGGAGTGGTGAGAAGCGTGGATATGCCCCCACCCTAAATCCCCCCTAAATAGGGTGGGACTTCAAAACATAGTAGCGCTCCCCTTCCCTCATTTTGGGGGCAAGGGGATGGGGGACAGGGACGATACCTGTGTCGCCCAAGCCCAGGCAGCGCGCCGGGTTAGCTCCTCGCGGCTTCCAGCATAGCCAGCGCCTTGCGAGCGATAGACTCGGTCGGGTTGGCGCTGGTGCCTGGTGCCCGTTCGACCAGAACCTCGAGGAAGAATTCGTCCACAGCGAAGAGTGCGACCGAACCGTACAGACCGCGGCCCAGTACATGCGGCTGTGGGAAATCTTCAATGGAGTTTTCTTCTTCGATGCCCTCGCGAATGTCTTTCATGCGCAGATAATGCGCCATAGCAGCTTCCGCCGCGTCGAATTGCGCAAAGGTCATCTGGAAGTTGTTCGCCATCTGATCAATATAAGCGACACGGAAGCCGCGGCCATCCTGAATGTTTCGCGGAGTTCCCACGCCGTCATCAAAGCGTGAAAGGTCGCGCCGCCATTGCGTATTGGTGATGATCTCGTTGGGCAGGTCGTCGAGCAGAACCTGCAAAACATCTCTTCAACCGTCTTCTTCTGCGGCAGACATTGCAGACGCTTCGAAGGCTTCGCGATTGTTTTCAAAGAATCGCAGTGTCTCGCTGGCCAGGGGCGCAAGCGGGCTGATCGAGGTGGTGAAAATCTCTACATAGACCTCGAAGAAATAATTGTCGACCTGGAAGAGCGCGAAAGAGCCATACAAGCCCGAACCAAAGGCGTTGGGCGTGGGGAAGGCATCGTCCTGCGCCAGATTGACATCGGCAGAGCGCAGCCCATGTTTGCGCTCGAACTCGGCAGCTGCGCCAGCTTCGTCGGAAAAGATGACGAAGTTTAGCAACATCCTGCTGCCTTGCTGCGAGCCATAGGGGATAGCGCGCCCGACAGCGGGACGCCGAATGCCGCGGATATTGCGCACCTCCGCTTCACCACCCTCGTATGGGCGCTTCCATTCTTCGACCGCAGGCAGCGGATCGGGCAGCAGCGCAATCAGCCGTTCCATGACATCGAGATTGACCTCGTAGGGGTCTACAAAGTCAGCTGGCGCGGGTGTCGGCGATGGCGTGGCGGTGGGTTCGGGCGTGGGCGTGGGCGATGGCGTGATATCCAAAGTGTCTTCAGGGCGGCAGGCAGTCAAGATCAGCATGGCGGTCAATGCCAACAGGAATAGACGGCTGCGCTGCAAAGGGGTTGATCTCATGATTACTCTCCAACCGCTTCCTCGTACAGGCGCAGGCGCTCGGGTATCTGTCCGGTGACAATCATATCGGCGACTTCGTTTTCGGTCACTTCGCTCTTGTAAAAGTCGCCCAGCTTGTGCCCGCGTTCAATGATGGTGAAGCGGTCTGCCACTTCATAAACATGGCGGATATTGTGCGTGATGAAAATGACGCTCATGCCTTTTTCTTTTGCCGCGATCGTGTAGTCGAGCACCTTCTGCGTCTCGCCGACCGAAAGCGCCGATGTGGGCTCGTCCAAGATCAGCAGCTTCTTGCCAAAGTACACTGCGCGGCCGATGGCGATAGATTGCCGCTCGCCACCCGACATTGTGCCGACAGTTTCTGCCGAATCGCGAATGTGGATGCCGACATCAGCCAAAGCGCCGATCGACTCGTTCGCCATCTTTTGCTTGTCGAGAAATTTGAAAGGACCGATTGAATAGGTCGGTTCTTGCCCGAGCCAGAAATTGCGCGCGATGCTCATCAGAGGGACGAGCGCCAAATCCTGATGCACGGTCTCGATGCCCAGCTCGCGCGCGTCGTGTGGCGACTCGATATCAACGGCATCGCCATCAAAGTAGATTTGTCCGCGCGTCAAGCTGTGAAAGCCGGTGAGCACTTTGATGAGCGTGGACTTGCCAGCGCCGTTGTCGCCGAGCAAACCAACAATTTCTTGCCGATCGACATGAAAGTCGACGCCGCGCAAGACCTGTACGCTGCCAAAATATTTGTGAATATCGATCATATCCACCAGAGCGTCGGCGTTCTGCTGCTTGTATTGCATCAGGTTGGCTCCCTAATTTCGCTGCGCGCCGCGGACAAGCGTGTTCAAAACGACCGCCGCGATGATGATTACGCCGATCGTGCCGCTAAACAGGCGAGATTCGATGCCGACCAGCACCAAACCAGTCTGCAGCATGCCAAAGATCAGCGCGCCCAGCAGCGAACCGACCACACTGCCATAGCCGCCTGTCAGCAGCGCGCCGCCAATCACCGTCATGGCGATGACTTCCAGCTCCCAGCCTTCGCCCTTCAAGGGGTCGACGCCGGGATTTCGCGAGGTCTCATAGATGGCCGCAATGCCTGTTAATATCGCGACGATAGCAAAGTTCTGCAGCTTGACCCGGTCTACATTTACGCCTTGAGCGCGCGCCGCGCCTTCGTTGCCACCAGTAGCGAATATGCTGTTGCCGAAGGAAGTGTTGGTCAGGATGACATGGAAGATGGCCACGAATATGAACCACCAGACGATGGCGAGGCGGACATTGGCGTTGCGCGGTATCGGCATATGGAAGAAATCACCTTCCGAGCCGATGGCAAGTACGCGGCCGTTGAACAGATCGAAGTAACCGACCTCGACCATTTGCCCGCCACCAGCGCTGCCGTGATAGCTGAATACCGCCACCAGCCAAACGACCGCGACGACGATCACAAAGAGCGCGATCAAAAATACGGCAGTCCGCACAATTGCGCCGGTCGTGCCAAAGTCGCCATTGTTTTCGCGGATTGACCAGGCATGCGCCGCTTGTCGATACCAAACAGGCAGAACGCGATAGGCAGTGAAGGCGACCACCAGCAAGCCAATCACAACCAGCGCCATGAATACCAGGTTGCTTATGCCGATGACAGGCAGCGCATCGTGATGATCGCTGTAGCGCAAGATGCGCCCGCCGGCGATCGCGACCAGCGTGATAGCCCGGAAAGCCAGCATCGTGCCCAGAGTCACAATGAAGGAGGGTATTCGCGTGGTGATCAACAGCACGCCATTGATCGCCCCCAGCATGAAGGCGACGAAGATCGCCAGCATCGCTGCTGGTATTGGCTCCATCACACCAAACACCGGCGCGCCATGCGTCATAAAGTTCATGAACGAAAGCGCGGTGACGCCCAATATCGAGCCAACGGACAAATCGAACTCGCCGGATATCATCAAATAGGTGACGCCGATAGCGATGACGCCTTTGGTCGCCACATTGCTGAGGAACGAAGCCACCGAACTCGGTTCCAGGAATAGATCTGTCGCCATGGTAAAGCCCATAAAAATGGCGATGAAGCCGATGATGGCGCCAGCGCTTGGCGACTTCGCCAGTTCGGCGCGGATGAACTTGCCGGGCGTCAAAGCAATGGCGCGGCGCAGTTCATCCGATTCTTCTTCTACCTGGCGGACCAGTCGGTAGCCGACAAAGCCTGGCAAGAAGAATAGCAAACCGGCCAACAAGCGATGATTGTCGGCTTCACGAATCGTGGTCATGCCAGGATAGAGCGGCACGACAAATGCGCCGGCGATCAAAATGCCCACGACACCCACCGCCAGCAAGACCATAATGGCCACGATCAAACGGCGCGGCGGCGACACGATTATGCGAACGCCATCGATGCGACGCAGAACATCCAGGGCGGGGATAATGAATACCAGCAAAGCCAACAAAGCCAGCAGCGCGATAAGAAAGAGGCTGATGCCGATGAGCGATTCGCCAATCGACAAAGCCAGCGGCGCCAAGCCACTCACCGTGGGGTCTTCGTTGATGATCGTGCGCAGGTCGATATCTTGCCCGAGCAAGAGCGAAAACTTCAAGCCAACCGGAATGATGACGCTGAGTAGAATGGCACCGCCAATCATGGTGGTGATGAAGAGCATCCATTGCGACCAGCGCAGGCTGGACTTTTCGCGCCGCAGCAGCCCCAGGCCCGTTCGCGCGCAGCATACGGCATAGATCAAACTGGCGATTGTGACGATTATCTCGATAGCGTTGAGGTTGCTGCGCAGGATCATCGCCCGTTCGCCCAAGGGCATCCAGCCAAAGAAGACCAGAAAGGCGATCAACACCCCCAAAACCGCGAAGCCCAAAGTCAGAAAGGCTACGAGGAAACCGATGTTGGAGGCTTCTCGCTTGTTTTCCAGATATGCTTGCATCATAGGCTTTTTCTCGAATGCAACTTGTATTTTCTATAGGATACCCTACATCAAGCGCGGCGCGATTTACTTGTTAAGCGCATCAAAAAACTTGCGCGACCCAGAGAAACAGGTTGGGCGGGAAGCGCAAGCTCCCCACCCATTGCTATTGCCGATTGCAGTCTAGCGATAGCCTTGCGCGGTCAATTCAATGATCGCATCGACATTGCCGCCATCAATGACACCAGGACCAGTCAGAATGTCGCCGCCCGGCGCCATCTGGAACTGGCTGTTCAGGTAGAGCCACATGATGGTCTCGAAACCTTGCAGGTAGGGCTGCTGGTCGATCGCCTGGAGCAGGTAACCCTGCTGGATCATCTCATAGATCTCGGCGCTGGTGTCATGCGTGGTGGCGAAAAGCTCGCCCGCCATGACGCCGGCTTCCTGGATATAGAGATTCAACGAGCTGGCCGGGTTGGGACCCAAGCTAAAGACCGCGTTGGTATCGGGGTTGGCGGAGAAGTAGTCGGCGAAGGTGCCGGCAGAAGCAGTCACATCGTTGTTGATGGTCAATTGATCCAGCGGGATGCCTGCTTCGTCAAAGACCGAGCGGACGCCCGCGCAACGGGCTTCCAGGCCACTGTGTCCAACTTCCTGGATCGGGCATACGCCTCTGGCGATCTCGACACCCGCCATGTCAGCTGCGTCAAGCACGGCGTTGGCGTTGGAGCGGCCGCCCAGAAATTCGTTAGCGCCGATGTAGAACAGAGTCGGCAGCGCGTCCATGGTGCCAGCATTGGGATCGGCTGTGTTGAAGACGATGACCGGGATGCCAGCCTCGGCCGCGCGGTTCACGCCATCGCGGATAACTTCTGGATTCGGAACCGTGGTGCCGATGCCGTCGTTGTTGCGCGCCAAGGCATCGTCCCAATAGCCAGCCATGTCGTCAATGCTGTCAACAGGATCAGCCAACCAGGCGCAGTCCGCGTCCAACAGGGCGCAAGCGTCTTCCATACCTTTAATAACGACGATCCAGAAGGGATTGCCGATGCCACCGTGGCTGACCATGCTGAAGGTCAACTGGTCTTGAGCGCCAACGCCACCGACGGCTGCGATCATGATGCCCAACGCCAAAAGCAGCACCGGGATTGTACGAAGTAACTTTCTCATTGCGTTTCTCCTCTGAAACTAGCGAATGTGCAAAATGCTCCAGGCAAACTGCCTGTAGAGACCCAGAATAGGCTGCGCGCGCCAAACGCTGCAGTCCAGGTAGTGTATCGCGTTTTTGTTGAATTGCAAATTGTTAATGTTTTGGGGAGATCTGCGTCCGCCCTCGATGCTTTTTTGCCCGGCCAGCGGTCGCTGTGTCATAATCGCGCAAAGTCAAGTTCGTCGTATTATATGGAGGAGCAGCCTGTGCAGCCTAACTGGGTGCTGAAAGAAGACGAAGCCATTGAACTGCTGGCGCTACTCATCACCTCGGCGCGCATCCAAATGGACGAGCCGGCGCATTATGGTCCGCTGCGTCTGCTGACCGCTGTTGAACGGCTGAGCAGCGTGATCGAAGCGCGCAGCTCGCAGAAGTCACGCGGCTTTTTGCAAGACAATATCGAGCGCATCCCCGACTTGCACATGCAGATGTCGGATGTGGAAGCCTACACCGAGGGACTGGATGCCTTGTGTCGGGCGGTGGCGGAATGTTTGCTGCGGCACAGCGCGCTGGAGGACGAGGCATGAACGAGGCGTTGCGAAACATCAAAACGCGGCGAGTCGTGCGCGAAATGAGCGAAGAGCCTGTCGAACGCGAGCAGATTGAAACCATCCTGGAGGCAGCTCGCTGGGCACCCAGCGGCGGCAACCTGCGCCCCAACCGCTATATCGTCATCGAAGATGCAGAAACGCGGCGTCTGCTGCGGCTGGTCGCGCCCGGCATGTTTCAGCGCGCGCCCGTCTTGATATTAATCTGCACGAACTGGCAGGTGGTAGAGGCGCATGGCTTGACTGCGCGCGACCGGGCATTGCTGATTGATATCGGCACAGCGGCGCAGAATATCATGCTGGCGGCGCATGCGCTGGGCTTGGCATCGGGTCCTGTGACTTCCTACAGCAAAGAGGCGGTGCGCATTATGCTGAATCTGCCCGCGCATTACTCGCCGGAGATGTTCATCTGCATCGGGCACAAAGCTGAAACTGCGCGTCCGGGCATGCGCGCCTGGCAGAAAATCACCTGGCGCGACCTCACGCACTGGGAGCGGTTTGAAGGCAATTGAGATATTCCAAACCGGACTAGCATGAATGAGGAGCGGGCAGGCAGGACCAGGTAATCACCTCCGCCAGCCCACGCCTATCCTCCCCCCGACCCGACGGGGGGACCGAGGGGGGTTGCGCAGTTGCCAGCATTCGCGCAGGCTCCAGCCAGCCACCGCCGCGAAGGACATTGCATAGACCAGCAGATAGGGCAACAACTGCGGTTGTAATTCCCAAGCCAGCCCAGCCGCCCACAGCGCATAGACCATCAGCGCCAGCTCCAGCCACAGCGCTGGCGAAAGCGAAAGCGCATAGGCATTGCGCGCCCAATCTCGCGCGAATTTGGGGGTGCGCTGGAAGTCACCGCGTCTGCCCAGCAAGGCGCCCAGCACAGCCAGGCTGCTGCAAAGCGACATGCCGCTGCCCAGCAGCAGCAGCGCAGGAAAGGCGCTCAAACCGCGCAGCCAGTCCTCATACAGACGCATCTGGCCCGCGGCATACATCAGCGGCGGTGCCAGCGCCAACAATCCCAGCGGCGCAAGCGGCAATCCGCCCAGCGCATCGGCCAACAGCAAGGGCGGCGTCAGCAGCAACAGCAGCAACATTAACAGCGGCGGCAGGTATTGGCACAAATGCTGCACCGCCATGATCTTCTGTGCGGGGCTCAAGCTGGAAGCCAGCAGAGGCCGCGCCAGCTTGCGCAGGCATTGTGTATTGCCGCTCGCCCAGCGCGCCTGTTGCTGTTTATAGGCGGCCAGTTGCGGCGGAATCTCGCCCGGCACCTCGACATCTGGCAAAAAGAGCGAACGCCAGCCAGTCATCTGGGCGCGGTAGCTCAGGTCGAGGTCTTCGGTGAGCGTATCGGCCGACCAGCCGCCGGCTTCTTCAATACAGCGCCGCCGCCAGATGCCGCCCGTGCCATTAAAAGGCACCAGCCAGCCGCTGCGGTTGCGCGCCGCCTGCTCCACCACAAAGTGCGTGTCGATGCTCAGCTTCTGCGCGCGCGTCAGGCTGTTTTCTTCGGCGTTGAGATGTCCCCAGCGGCTCTGCACAATGCCGAGCGAGGGATCGGCCACCAGATGCGGCAAGGTGCGCCGCAAAAAGTCGGGCGGCGGGATGAAGTCGGCATCGAAAATGGCGATGTAGTCGTCCGCCGTGTGTTGCATGCCATGTGCCAAAGCCCCCGCTTTAAAACCGGCGCGCTCGGCTCGGCGGATGTGCTGGACGCGAAAACCAGCTTCTTCCAGCGCTGCCAGTTTCCGCGACACCAACTGGACAGTGCGGTCGGCAGAATCATCCAGCGCCTGGATGAGCAGCTTGTCGCGTGGGTAGTCAAGTGCGGCGATAGCATCGATCAAGCGCAGAGCGACATTGGCTTCGTTGTAGAGCGGCAGCTGCACGGTGATAGCCGGCAGGTCGCCATCGGGCAAGGCAACTGGCGTGGGAGATGCGGCGCGAGTCCGCCAGTAGCGCCACAAGAGCAGCGCTTGCCCAGCCGTATACAAGCCCAATGCCAAGGCGCAAAGCACATAAAGCGAAGTCAGCAGCGGAATCATCGTCGGCATTCTAAAAGCGCGGGGACAATCTGGCAAGGTGTAGCAAATCGAAGCGAGACCAAGGCAATCGCATCAAAACATAATCCCGCTACGACAGCGCCGAAGAAAAAGCTCAACACAGAGATCAAAGAGAGCACAGAGAACACAGAGAATAGCTTCAATTTCACTGTGAGTGAATGAGAAGTCACCCTCATTGCAATGAGGACGCAGAAATGTTCTGCCTTGCAAAATGAATCTCAGTAAGACCCAGAATGTAGCGCAGTATATGAACCGCCGATTGGACCGAGTGCGCTGGCCTTGGTGCCATCTATGAATACCTCTGCGTCCTCTGTGTCAAGAGATGATGTAATGCGATTGACCTGCGGAGGGGATCAGTCGCCGCTATTCGATATTCGCATGGCGCGCGTTCATGTCGCGCTCATCAACTTTCAACGTTTCTTTCAGCCGTATCACCAGCAGATCACAGCTTAGGCCCAGGCAATGCTCAAAGAGCGCGCCCATCACCAGAACAGACTCGTCGTCGCCGTTGGCTTTGAAGTTGGTGGCAGGGATGTACACCAGGTTGTCCGCTGCGCGCGCGATGGGCGAATCCAGGTTGCCGCAAATCGCCGCCAGACTCGCGCCTGTGCTCGCCAACGAGCCGACTGCGCCGACAAGGCTGCGCGTGCGTCCCGATGAAGAGCCGACCAGCAGCAAATCTCCCCCGCCGATGGCTGGCGTGGTGACATCATCGACCACATGCACAGCCAGCCCCAGGTGCATCAGACGCATCGCGAAGGCGCGCATCTGCAAGCCAGTGCGGCCTTTGCCAGCGATGAACACCCGCCGCGCCGACAATATCGCTCGCTGCAGCGCATCCAGCTGCGCCGGGTCGATTCGCTTCATTGCCCCGCCGATATCCCCGAGGATGGCGTTAATCAGCTCGGCTGTGTCCATAGTTGCGAATCCTCTCGGCGAATTTTCTGGCCATTGTCGCTGGCTGGCTGGATTGTGTGATGGCACCACCTACGATGATGCTGTGCGGCAGGCTGGGCAAGAGTTGTGGAAGCGCGTCCAGTGTAACACCGCCAGCGATAGCCAGCCGCGCATCGGGTAGGTTGCTTCGCAGCGCTGCCAGCAGGGCATAAGGAGCGGCTTGCGATGCTTGCAGGTCGTGCGCGCGGTGCAGGCAGAGCGCATCGCAGCCCAATGCCAGCAGCTGTCGTCCGCGCACAAGCGGATCCGCCACTTGCATCATATCCGCCATCATGCGTTTGCCATGTGTCCGGGCAGCCTGCGCAGCGCCGGCAATGGTGGCATCGTTCGCCAATCCCAGCACTGTGATGATGTCGGTGCCAGCAGAGAAGGCGATATCGGCTTCCAGGTCGCCGGCGTCCATGATTTTCAGGTCGGCGAGCAGGGTCAGCGTCGGATACGCTGCGCGGATTTGCCGCACAGCGCGCATGCCTTCGCGGTAGATCAGTGGCGTGCCCACCTCGGCGATATCTATGTGCGGGCGCGCCTCGGCCAGGATATCCAGCGCTGCGGAGAGTTCGCCATCCAGCGCAAGCTGCAGTTTGGGCATAATCGGGATACTCGTTCCTTGCCACAGAGGCGCAGAAGCAGAACCAGGAAAGTAATGCAAAAGAATTGAGCCAAGTAGGGGCGATTTTTTCGAGTCGCCCGCTGCGAACCCAATCACAATTCGACGGCGACCGGATAGCTCGCCCCTACATCGCACGCTGCCCGCTCTGTAGTTACAATACCCACAACCGAAACAAGGAGGAGCGCATGCCAGCCAAGATTGTCGTCGCAGGCAGTTTCAACACCGACTTGATCTCGTATATGCAACGTATGCCACGACCCGGCGAGACTGTGCATGGCGAGCGCTTCGTCACCGGTGCGGGTGGCAAAGGCAGCAACCAGGCAGTCGCGGCGGCGCGGCTGGGCGCGGATGTCACTTTCATCGGGCGGCTGGGCAAAGATGTCTTTGCCGAACTGGCTTATGAGATCTGGGATGCCGAAGGCGTTAATCGCGACTATGTGGCGCAGGATGATGAAGTGGCCACCGGCGTCGCGCCTATCTTGGTCGACAGCAACGGCGAAAATTCTATAGTGGTCGTGCTGGGGGCGAATCTGCGCGTGCAGCCAGCTGATATAGACGCGGCGCGCGACAAAATTGCGGGGGCCGACATCTTGATCGCGCAGCTGGAAATCAACCTGGATATGGTGGCGTATGCGCTGCAGGTGGCGAAGGCAGAAGGCGTAACCACGATTCTCAATCCCGCGCCGGCCGCCGCCTTGCCCGCCGAGACACTGGCGCTGGCGGATTACCTCACGCCCAACCAGACAGAGCTGGAAGCGCTGGGCGATGGTGGAGATGTCGTCGAGGCGGCGCGCTCTTTGTTGACTCGCGATGATCAGACAGTGGTGGTCACCCTGGGCTCGGCAGGCGCGCAAATCGTGACTGGCGCGGATACGACAATTGTGCGCAGCTTTGATGTAGATGTGGTGGATACGACTGGCGCTGGCGATGCGTTTACTGCCGGGCTGGCGGTGGCGCTGGCAGAAGGCGCTGGGCTGGCAGAGGCTGTGCGCTTCGCCAATGCCACGGCGGCGCTGTGTGTGACCAAGCCAGGCACCGCTCGCAGCACGCCGTATCGGGGCGAAGTTGCTGCGCTGCTGGCCAAGCAATGATCGGGCGCAAGTCGTGAAAACAACAATTTGCCACCGAGGCACAAAGGCACAGAGAAAACCCTGCTTTTCTCTCAGTGTACTCTATCCAACTCGGTGTACTCGGCGGTTATTTTTTTTGGGATTCCTTTTTTGGTTTCACTTCTGCGGTTAGGCTATTGCGTGATTAACCAAGTTGTATCGGGAAAACCAGCATGAGCAGCGATCTCAGCGGCAAAGTCGCTATCATCACCGGCGCGAGCAGTGGCATCGGCGCGGCGCTGGCGCGAGCCTTGTCCGGGGCGGGCTGTCGCTTGACATTGACGGCGCGTTCGCTGGAAAAGTTGCAGGCGCTGGCGGACGAATTGCCTGGCGAGACCCTAGTTGTATAGTCCCATATTGAGATGGTGTGGTTTTTGATGAAATCGTTCCGGTGTTTCTCGCCAACGATCACAGATGAATTCATAGGGACTTCGCCCCTTCAGGGTCTTCAGTCTTTTGCCAAAATTGTATGCCTGCAAGAACAACTCCAGGTGCTGACGCAACTCTTCATCGTTCCGATAAAAGTAACGATAGACCGTGTTTTCTTTGATGCTTCGGTTGATGCGCTCGACTTGTCCGTTGGTCCAAGGATGATACGGTTTGGTCAAGCGATGTTCAATCCCGTGCGCTTCACAGATTTTATCGAACTTCAGCATGCTTCTGCGCCGCGCCCGCGCCTGATGGGTAAACTGTGTACCATTGTCGGTCAAGATGGTGTGAATCTTGTAGGGCACGGCTTTAATCAGCCGGCGCAGAAAAGCGCAAGCGTCCTCGCGTTTAGCTCTTTGATACAATTTAGCGAAGACAAACTTCGATGTCCGGTCAACAGCCACAAAGAGATTTAGCTTGCCTTGATCGCTGCGGACATGACAGATGTCGAGGTGAAAGTAACCGATGGGATATTCTTTGAAGCGTTTTTTCTTGGCTGGTTTGCTTTCGGATTCAGGCAGCCGATTGATACCATGGCGCTTTAAGCAGCGATGTAAGCTGGAGCGCGTCAGATGGGGTATGGTCTCTTGCAGGGCGTAAAGGCAGTCATCCAAGGACAGGAGGGTCTTGCTGCGGAAGGCGACGATGATGGCTTCCTCTTGCGCGGACAAGACGGTGGAGCGGGGATGCTTGGGTCCCATCGGCTGGTCTTTAACGGAGTCGCGTTTCTTCCACTTGGCAACAGTCTTGGGATTGATGCCGAAACGCTTGGCCAGTTTATTTATGCTCTCTTGACTATTTTGTATTTCTCGGCGGGTCGCCTCTGTCGTTGTGGCGCGTGGGTGTAGAACCTGTCCCATAGGGCATCCTTTTGACTATGTGATAGTACACCATTATAATCCGAGACTATACACCTAGTTGTTCGCGCCGATATGCTGCAGCCGTCCGATATCGAGGATATGGTGAAGCGCACCCAAAAGCGATTCGGCGCTATCGATGTGCTGTGCGCCAACGCCGGCATCTTCATTCAGGGCGACTTCGCCGCGTATGACATGGACGCTGTGAGCGACATGCTGCGCATCAATATCGAGGGGGTCTTGCGCTGCGCCCACGCTGTCATCCCTGTCATGCGTGAACAGTCCAGCGGCGATATCCTCATCACCAGTTCCATCGCCGGGCACGCCGAGCTGCATCGCGGCCCAGCCTATGGCGCGACCAAACACGCCCTCGAAACCATCGTCAACACATTGCGGCGACAATTGGCGGACGCTGGCATCCGCGTGATGTCGCTGGCGCCGGGCAAAGTGGCAAATGAGTTGTGGGGTTATGAAGACGCGGCAGAAATCGAGCGGCTTTCGGTAGCTGAAGGCGGCTGGCTGCGCTCGGACGATGTGGCTGCGGCGGGATTGTTCATGCTCAGCCGTCCTCGTCATGTGACTGTGCGGACAGTGGTGATGGTGCCGCGGCATCAAGAGGCCTGATGACAAAAACAGCGCAGGTTACATTGGGGCTGGAAGTCTTTCTGCGTGAGCGCCTCGATCTGGTTACTGGCAAGCGAGCCGCGCTCCTGGCTTGCCCCAGCAGCATCGACAGCCAGTTGCGCAGCAGCCTGGAGCGATTGCGCGATGAGCCCGCCGTCAATATAGTCGCGCTCTTTGGTCCTGAGCACGGCCTGCGCGGCGATGCCCAAGCGGGCAGCCCTGTGCAAAACGCTCGCGACCCGCTCACGAATCTGCCTGTGCACAGCCTGTATGGAAAAACGCATAGCCCCACGCCAGAAATGCTACGCGGCATCGATGTCATTCTCATCGACCTGCCCGATGGCGGCGTGCGCTTCTATACCTACCTGGCCACGGCGCTGAATGTCCTGCGAGCGGCGGCGGATGCCGGGATTACAGTTGTGCTGCTGGATCGTCCCGCGCCTCTGGGTGGCACGCGCGTCGAAGGACCCATCCTGCGCAGAGCCTGGCGTTCTTTCGTCGGTCCCTTTGAACTGCCAGTTCGTTATGGCATGACCATGGGCGAAATCGCGCAACTGGTCAACGCGGTGGAGATTGGCTGCGCCCTGACGATTGTGCCCATGCGCGGCTGGCGGCGGGATATGACCTACGCAGATACCGGGCTGCCTTTTGTGCCCTCGTCGCCCAATCTGCCCACGCTGGAGGCCATGCTGCTGTATCCCGGTGCCTGCCTGGTCGAAGGCACGAACCTGTCCGAGGCGCGCGGCACGACCAAGCCTTTTGAATACTTCGGCGCGCCCTGGATACATGCCGAAGAGCTGGCTGCAATCTTGAACGGGCTGGGTTTGGCTGGTCTGCGCTTTCGCCCCGTCTATTTCGTTCCCACCTTCAGCAAGCATCGTGGCGAGCTTTGCGCGGGCGTGCAGATTTACATGCTCGACCGCGAAGCCTGCCAGCCGGTCGCCGCCATGCTGCATGTGCTGCAAGCGATCAAAATGCGCTATGCGAACGACTTCGCCTGGCGCGAATCGTGGCAAGCCGCTGCGCCAACACCCATCGACCTGCTCTATGGCAGCGACGACCTGCGGCTTGCGCTCGACGCGGGGCAGCCTGTGGACGAGCTGATCGCCGGCTGGACGGCCGATCTGCGCGGGTTCGAGGCGCTGCGGGCGGAGCATCTGCTTTATGGGGATGGGTAGCAGCTGGGGATTTTGCGCGAAGACTCACACCCCATCCACAATCTCGCGAGCGATTTTCAGCAATTCATCGCGGCGGCTGTCATCTACATCGCGACTTTCGAAATAACGTGCGAGCAACTCCAGCGGCGTGAGTTCTTCCGCGCTTTTGCCCAGCCGTGTGCGCGCGCTCCGCTCTATATCCTTGCGCAAGCCCGCCAGGTGAAAAATGCCCGACCGCCGCAGCGCCCGTTGAATCTGCCCGTCGTTTAGCAGCGCCTCGCTTTCCGGCGTGAGGTCGATGTGCAGCCGCAGCACGACATCGCGCAATTCCTGCGATTCCAGCGCTGCCAGCACTGACTGGGTCGGGTCGGGGCTATCGCGGCAATCGACCTCGATGGTCAGCAGCTTGCGCGCATTCAACTGCACGAATTGCCAATCGGCATGTCCGCGCCACAGCTCGACCCAGCAAAAGCCTTTGGCCGCGCCTTCTTCACCAAAGTCGATGCGCTCGATGCTGCCGCTGTAGACCACTGGCGGCATATCGGCTCGCCCATGAGTCATATTCTGGTGCTGATGGATATGCCCCAGCGCGACATAATCCCAACCCGCGCCGGCAACGCAATCCAGCCCCACCGCCACATCGCGCCCCAGCATGATGCCGCGCTCGCTGCCCCACATCGCGCCTTCCAGCGTAAAATGCCCGGCCAGGAGCTTTGGCGCATCGTCATTCGCCAGCGTCTGTGCCTGCTGCGCCAGCATTGCCAATTGCTCCATCAGCGCCTGCTTCAGCGCTTCGTCCTGTTCGGTGATTGTCCCGCGCATGTCGACATCTGCCAGCAGCCGCGCGCGCATGGGATAAGGCGCAGCGCCCAGCACGACATCGCCGCGCCGGGTGCTGATGCGCCGCGTTTCGTAGTCCTGCGCCACCCAGATGCCAGCCAGCGCCAGGGTGTCAAATATCTCGATGCTGGAGGCTTTGGCGGCATTCAAGGGCAGATCGTGATTGCCCGCCAGCAGCAGAGTTGGCGCAAGCCGGGACATCCGCAAGACCCGCTCCGCAAATGCGCGCTGTATGGTCGGGTTAGGGCTGCGCGTGCGAAAAGCATCGCCAGCGAAAACAACCAGATCCACTTCGCGGGACTCGGCAAAGTCGATCATCTCGTCCAGTCGCGCCAGGAAGTCGACTATGCGGCTGCTGATGCCGCGCTGTGGGTCGGTCTTGCCGAAATTGGCCATGCCGACATGCACGTCGGCGAAGTGCAAAACGCGGATGGGCGGCTTCATGCGCCGCGCTCACTCGCCCGGGCGGTGGTCTTCGTCACCAGTACCGACCGGCTCGTTGGTGGTGGTGACGCTGGTCCATTGTGGATGATCGCCGCGCAGATGCCCAAAGATGGGTTTTTCGTTGCGCAAGATATCGACAAATGCGTGGATATCGCCGATTTCCATGAAGATCGCGCCGCGGCGATTGGCGATATCGACCTGCGGAGCGGGCACGGGGCTGTCGGGCGCGAGGAAATAGACATCCAGGCGATACTCTTGCTGATCGCCCGTGCCAGTGCTGCTGCAGCGCACCAAGCCGCGGATCTGCGCCTGCACCTCGCCGAAGTCGCGTACTTCCAACTGCCGCCAAATGACCATGTATCGCTTGATTTCAAAGACCGCCACGCGCTGGTCTGCCATCGCAATCGTCCTGAGTCTTTGTCTTGTTGAACCTGCCGCTTCATTTTAGCACTGCCGGCGCGAATTTGCTGAACAGTTCAGCCCGCCAGATACGCAAGTGGGTTTCATACGCGGACGAGGCGACGACTCGCTCCCTACAGCAAATTCTGCAAAGCATCTACCTCCCTCCCGCCTCTTCGGGGCGGACCGAGTGGGTTGGGCACCGACCGCTATGCTACAATAGCGTACACAAAATGAAACGAGCATGATATTCAGCGAGGGCTTTCTCATGCAAGTCGCAGAATCAGCCACGCGCGCTTACGAACAAGTGCTTGTCAGCGTGGAACAGTACAAAGCCTTCCGCCGCGATGGATTTCTGCATGTGCCAGGACTAATCGCGCGAGACGAGGTGGCGCAATTGGCGCGCTTCACCGAAGACATGATGGCAGGTCGCTGCAGCCTGCCTGGCATCCCCGTGCCGCCCGCCGACCTGGACGAAGCAGAACGCCGCCAGTTCTATGAGCGCATCCACATGCCGCATCGCAGCGCAGAACTCGCCGAGCGCTTCCTGCTGCACCCGCGCGTGGTGGATGTGCTGGAAGCGCTGATTGGTCCCGATGTGCTGGCGCTGCAAACCATGCTCTTTTTCAAGCAGCCAGGCCAAGCCGGGCAGGGCTTTCATCAAGATTCTTATTACATCCCCACCCAGCCCGATAGCTTGATCGGCGCTTGGATCGCCATTGACGCCGCCACCGAAGAAAACGGCTGTTTGTGGATGACGCCCGGCTCCCAGATCGAGCCGATTTATCCCGACTGCGATGGCGCGTCTGAACAAGGCGACACCTTGCTGGACGATATCCCCGCCATCCAGTCCGCCAGCCACCCCGACCCTGAGGTCAACACGCTGGCGAAAATCGCCCTGCGCTATGGCAACGAAATCCCCGTGCCCGCCCAGCCCGGCGATGTCATTTTCTTCGGCGGGCACATCTTCCATCGCTCGCACCGCAACCAGGCCGATCGTTCTCGCCGCGCCTTTGTGAGCCACTATTGCAACGCTCGCTCGCGCGTGCCGTGGAATCATGGCATTCCCTACGCGGGCGAAGACGAAGGCACCGCCGCCAATCATGTGCACATCCTGGCGCGCGGCAGCACCCACCTGCCCTATGCCCAACCGATTTTTGGTACGCCCTGCGCCGCCAATATGCCCCAGCTTTATGGCGAACGTTTTGATGACCAGCGCACGCGCTCAATGATGGGCGATGGCAACGGCTTCATGGTGCTGGTGCCACATGACGAAGCCGCCCATGACCACTAGCAGGAGCGACAAGATGATCTTTGATGCGCCTTATGCCGTTTCCGATGCGCAAGTGGCCGCCTACCAGCGCGATGGCCACATCCTGCTGGATGATGTGCTGCCCGCGCAGCATATCGAGCCGTATCACCAAGCTATCGTGCAGACAGTCGCCCGGCGCAACACAGAAACGCGCGCGCTGAAAGACCGCGACACCTATGGCATGGCTTTCTTGCAGACGGCGAACTTGTGGGAGCACAGCGCAGTCGTCAAGGAATATGTCATGGCGCGGCGCTTCGCTGGCATCGCAGCGCGGCTGCTGAATGTGCGGCGCGTGCGGCTCTATCATGATCAAGCGCTATTCAAAGAAGCGGGCGGCGGACTTACGCCCTGGCACCAAGACCAGCATTATTGGCCCCTCGCCACCGACAAGACCATCACCATGTGGATGACATTGGCGAATATCCATGCCGAAATGGGCACATTGCGCTTTGCATCGGGCTCGCACGCCGAAGGCTACCTGGGCGACATCCCGATTTCGGACGAATCGGAGGCACAGCTGCGCGCCTTCGTGCAAGAGCGGGGCTTCACGCTGCAGCAGGCAGAGACCATGCGCGCCGGCAGCGCCACCTTCCACAGCGGCTGGACCTTGCATTCTGCGCCGCCGAATGTGTCGGACTCGCTGCGCCCCGCTATGACCGTCATCTATTACGCCGATGGCGCGCTGGTGGGCGAACTGGATAACAAAAACCGGGTGGGAGACCGCAACCGCTGGCTGCCCGGCACGCAGCCCGGTGAATTGGCGGCCACGCATTTGAATCCCGCGCTGGGGTGATGCCCATGCCCAACTACATCGTCGCTCACGACCTCGGCACGACTGGTAACAAAGCCACGCTCTACGACCGCGAAGGCAGGTTGGCCGGCGCGGCATTCCATGCCTACGACACCGAATACGCTCACACTGGCTGGGCAGAACAGAACCCGAACGACTGGTGGCGCGCAGTCTGCTCTTCCACGCGCCAGTTGCTGGATGAAACGCGGGTGCCGGCGAGCGACATCGCCTGCATCACTTTCAGCGGGCAGATGATGGGCGCTGTCCCGCTTGATCGCCACGCGCGTCCGCTGCGCAATGCCATAATCTGGGCGGATCAACGCGCCCTGGCGCAAGTACGGGCGATTGGCGAACGCGTCAGTTTCGATGACATGTACCAGATCAGCGGGCATCGCCTGAGCGCCGCCTATTCACTGGCGAAGATTCTGTGGCTGCGCGACAAGCAACCCGATATCTATGCCCAAACGCATAAATTTATGCACGCCAAAGATGCCATCGTGGCGCGCTTGACCGGCGAATTCGTCACTGAGCCGTCCGACGCCTCCAGCATGAACCTCTATGACTTGCGGCGCGGCGAATGGTCGGCGCAGATCCTGGACGCTGTGCAGCTGGATGCGGACAAATTGCCCCAACTGCGCCAGTCCATTGATGTAGTTGGCGCGGTGCGGGCGGATGTGGCGGACGAAGTCGGCGTATTGGCTGGCACGCCAGTTGTTGTCGGGGGTGGCGATGGGGCTTGCGCGGCCGCCGGGGCCGGCGTCGTCAGCGAAGGCAGCGCCTACAATTATGTCGGCTCATCTTCGTGGATCGCCATCAGCACGCCAGCGCCAATCTATGATCCCGCTCATCGCACCTTCACATTTGGACATGTCATCCCCGAACTGTTCATGCCCACTGGCACCATGCAGGCGGCCGGTGCCAGCTATCAATGGACTCGCGACCAGTTGGCAAGCCTGGAATCAGAAACAGCCGATCGCCTGGGCATCAGCGTGTATGAGCTGATGAACCTGCAGATTGAGCAGACCCTGCCCGGCGCAGAAGGGCTTTTCTTCTTGCCCTACTTGCTGGGCGAACGCAGTCCGCGCTGGAATCCACATGCCCGCGGCGCATTCATCGGGCTGACGATCCGCCACACGCGCGCGCATATGCTGCGGGCGGTGCTGGAAGGCGTCACGATGAATCTGCGCGTGATATTGGATGCCTTCCGCGCGCAGGGCACACAGATCAATGCCATGCGTCTCATCGGCGGCGGCGCAAGCGGCCACATCTGGAATCAGATCATGGCGGATGTCTATGGCTTGCCTGTGCAGCGCCTGAGCATCCTGGAAGAAGCGACATCCATGGGCGCGGCGCTGGTGGGTGGCGTGGGCGTGGGCTTGTACGCCGGCTTCGAGATGAGCGAGCAGATGAATCAGGTGGCTGCTACCATCTTGCCCGAGCCCGCCAGCCAGGCGCTCTACGCAAAGATGCTGCCTCTCTTCGACCGCCTCTATGAGTCGCTCGCGCCTGTATATGACGATATGGCGTCGCTCTGAACGCTCGGGTCAAGCGGAATGAAAATCGTCCTTACGGTTTCTACGCCATGCACAATCCAGGATTGAGCCGGACGCCAACCTCCCCCCGACTCGACGGGGGGACCGAGGGGGGTCAATTCCTCTTCATCGGCGTCAGCACGGGCGCTTCGTCTATCCGGCGCATCTTCCCGCGCTGGATGCAGCTGCTGGGCGTGGATGCCGAGCTGGTAGGCGTAGATGTGCCATTGCGCGCGCCAACCGCGACTTATCGTGAAATCGCTGCGCGCATCATTGGCGATAGCCGCATCAAAGGCGCGCTGATCACCGCGCACAAGATCGACATGCTGCGCGCTTGTCATGATCTGTTCGACTGGCTCGATCCCTACGCCGAAATCTGCGCAGAGGTATCGTGCCTGGTCAAGCGCGAGGGACGGCTGCTGGGCTATGCCAAAGACCCGCTGTCATCGGCGCTGGCATTGCATCAATTCGTGCCCGAGCAGCACTGGACGGACGAGCACGATGTGCTGTGTTTGGGCGCCGGCGGGGCAGCGATCGCCATCAGCGTCTGCCTGGCACAGCGCGCAGAAGCACAGGGCTCGCCACGCCGTTTTGTGTTGACGGATATCTTGCTCGAGCGCCTGGAATCGATCCGCCAGGTGCATGCGCGGCTGGAAACATCCGTGCAATTCTCGTATCAGCTCTGCCACAGCGCAACCGATAATGATGCCCTGCTGCGCGGTCTGCCGCCGGGTTCGCTGGTCATCAATGCGACCGGGCTGGGCAAAGACGCGCCTGGTTCGCCCCTGACTGATAACGCGCGCTTCCCGCAAGGCGGATTGGTATGGGAGCTGAATTATCGCGGCGAGCGAGCCTTCATGCGCCAGGCATTGGCGCAGGCAGAGCAAAAGCAACTGCATATTGAAGACGGCTGGGCCTATTTCTTGCATGGCTGGACAGAAGTGGTCGCCGAGGTATTTGGCGTGGCGCTGGACGATGCGCTCTTCGCGCGGCTGGCGGATGCGGCGGGGCGACGCGCCGCAAACCAGGACTCGTCGTAGGGGCGAGACGACGGCTCGCCCATCAAACCACGGACACGCGCTGTTTGCCACTGTCATTCAAATGCGGATTCTAATTTATGCGGGATTTCCGGGTCGAGAAATTAGGGATTCTAACGGGCGAGTCAACGCCTCGCCCCTATGAATTACCGGCTATAATCCCCGCATATCCATCCGCGGAGGTAACGCTCCATGCCGCTGATCCAGCCTTTCGTAACCGAAGTCGACTTTGCCAGCGGAGTCCTTTCGCCGGCGCGCAGCGTCTATCAGCGCCATCTCAGCGATATGCCGGGCTATTATGCCGAGCGAGATGTTGTCGCGCGCATCCTGGCAGACGAAGGCGACCGCTTGATCTATGAAGTGCAGAGCATCACACTGCCCGCTGATGAAGGACAACTGCCGCATTGCACGACGCGCATTTTGCCGGGTCGCATCGGCGCTGAATTTCACATGACCAAGGGGCACTTTCACGCCCGTCGCGAACAAGGCGAGGTGTATTTCGGCTTGTCCGGGCGGGGCATGCTGCTATTGCAGACGGCAGACGGCGCAACCAGCGTTCAGCCTATGCAAGCGGGAACAGCCGCCTATGTGCCGCCATACTGGGCGCACCGCACGGTCAATGTCGGCGCTGAGGATTTCGTCTTCTTTTGCGTGTGGACTGCCGAAGCCGGGCACGACTACGCCACCATTGAACGCGACGGCTTTCGCAAGCTGATTGTCTGGCGCGGTGGACAGCCGGTCATCATTGACAACCCGAAATCCGCCTGAAGAAAGTGGGGCACGCCCATGGACAAGCCCAATATCATCCTCATCATCACCGACCAGCAGCGCTACGACACCATCAACGCGCTGGGTTTCCCCTACATGGACACGCCCAACCTCGACCGGCTGGCGCGCGAGGGGGTTAGTTTTGACAATTGCCACATCACTGCGCCATCCTGCGCGCCGGCCCGCGCCAGCTTGTTCACCGGCTATTACCCGCATGTCACCGGCATCATGCGCAATGGCGACCGCTGGCAGCGCTCCTGGGTCGAAGATCTGGCCAGCGCCGGATATCACTGCGTCAACATCGGCAAAATGCACAGCAATCCTTTTGAAACGCCGCTGGGCTTTCATGAGCGCTATGTCGTGGAAAACAAAGACCGCTACCTGGAAGGGCGCTATTATTTTGATGAATGGGACAAGGCGCTGGCGGCGCAGGGACTGGTCAAACAGCAGCGCGAAAGCTATCGACAGCGCGCAGATTACCGCGAGCGAATGGGCGCATTCAGCTGGGACTTGCCGGCGCACTTGCAGTCGGACAATTTTGTAGGTGGGCTGGCGCAATGGTGGTTGCGCAGTCATCCACAGACACAGCCGCTCTTTTTGCAGATCGGCTTCCCTGGTCCGCATCCGCCTTATGACCCCACGCCCGACGCCGCCATCGAATATATCGACCGCGAGCTGCCCCTGCCCAATGTTACACAAGCCGAGCTGGATTCGCAGCCGCCGCCTTTTCAGCGACTTCGCCAGCACAATACCGAGATCGACCACGACTCCATCGTCCACCTCGAAAAGCCGACGCGTTTGCAGCTGCAGCGCCTGCGCGCCTATTACGCCGCCAATGTCAGCATGATCGACCAGCAGGTCGGGCAGATCATGGCTGCGCTGGACGAGCAGGGCTACCTGGAAAACAGCATTGTCATCTTCACCAGCGATCACGGCGATTGTCTGGGCGACCATGGGCATATCCAAAAGTGGACGATGTACGACATCATCACCCGCGTGCCAGCGCTGTTTTGGGCGCCCGGACGCTTTCAGGCTGGCGCGCGCAGCGGCGATCTATGCCAGTGGATGGATATTGGGCCGACCGTGCTGGAGCTGGCGGGCCTGCAGCCGCCACCCAACATGCAGGCGCAATCGCTGCTGCCGGCGCTGAACAACGAAGCATGGTCTGGGCGCGAGCTGGTCTTCGCCGAGCATCCAGCCGATGGCGTCTACGAAGGTCCTTACATGACGATGGCGCGCAGCCAACGGTACAAACTTGTGCACTTCGCCGGGCAAGCTTATGGGCAACTCTTTGACTTGCAAGCCGACCCCTGGGAAGTCGACAACCGCTGGGATGACGAGGCGCTGGCGGGCACAAAGCGCGACATGCTGGATGCGCTGCTGGACTGGCGCATCGAAAGCGCTGTGCAAACGCGGGATGTTTTTCAGGATTTTCGCTAAATGCCCCCATCCCCCGGCCCCTTCCCCCAGAACAGAGAGGGTAGCCGACCCCTCCCCCAGCCCCTCCCCGACGAGTCAGGGAGGGGAGTCAAGGTATGCGCTTCCCCCTGACCTGTCGGGGGGACTGAGGGGGGTTTCGCTTCCCCCTGCCTCGTCGGGGGGGGGGGCGAGGGGGGTTAGCACATTTAGCCGTTTCGCGTTACAATCTGGCCATGCAAGCGATTGCACCCTTCATCTATACACAACACAACAGGAGCAAACCCATGCGCAAGTTCACCCTATTCATTTTGCTGGCGCTGCTGACGGCTGCCATTGTCGCGCCGCTCAGCGCCCAGGATTTCAGCGGGCAGACGGTCGTCGTCGTCACGCAGACCGGCTCGGCGATTGGCGGTCCCGTGCTCGACAAGGGTCCTATCTGGGAAGAAGCCACCGGCGGCAACATCGAGCTGCAGACATTTGCCTTCGGCGAGCTTTACGAGAAGATCGTAACCGCGCTGGATACTGGCAGCGGCGATTATGATGTGCTGATCTATGCGGCCGACTGGGCTGGCGACATTATGGCTGGCGGCAAGGTCATGGAGATCCCGCAAGCGACGCTGGACGCCATCGAAGCGGACGATGTCATCCCGCTCTATGCCGACCGCATCACCACCTGGGGCGGCGTGCCCTACGCCTTGCCCTATGATGGCGATGCCCACATGCTCTATTACCGCAAAGACCTGGTCGACAGCGGCATGTACGCGGCTGACTTCGAGGCGCAGTATGGCTATCCCCTGGGTGAGCCGAGCACCTGGTCGCAGTATCATGACATCGCCGAGTTCTTCAACGGCATGGAAGTAGATACGGCTGGCGAGATGGCGCCCATCTACGGCGCGCTGGAAGCCCAACGCCGCAACGCCCAGTCTTACTGGGTCTATCTGTCGCGGGCGGCTGGTTATGGCAAGATGCCGGGCAATCCCTGCTTCTTCTTCAGCTGCGATGACATGACGCCGCAGGTCAACAACCCCGGCTGGGTGCGCGCGCTGGAAGAATATGTCGGCATCCGCGAAGTGGGAGATCCCGAGATGATCAACTACGATGTCGCCGATACGCGCACATTGATGGCCACCGGCACAGCCGTGCTCAACCTCGACTGGGGCGATGTGGGCACGATTTCGGTTGACGAGAATGTATCCATCGTCAAAGGCGCGGTCGGCTTTGGCGTGCTGCCCGGCGGCGACAGCTATTGGGATTATGAAGCCGGCGAATGGGTCATGGAAGAGAATCCCGCCCCCTTCATCGCTTTCGGCGGCTGGATCATCTCCATCGCTTCGGACAGTGATGTAACCGAAGCCGCGCTGGACTTCGCTGCCTTTTTGGCGAGCAAAGAGATGGTCAACGAGCTGGCGGTAACGGGCGGCACGGGCATCAACCCGTCGCGCTTCAGCCAGTTGGAAGATACAGCGCCTTGGGTCGCGGCTGGCTTTGACGAAGAAAGCGCCGCGGATTATCTGGACGCCATCCAAAACACCATCAACCATCCCAACGCCGTTCTCGACCTGCGCATCACTGGCTCGGCAGAATATCTGTCATCGCTGGATGCGGAGATCGCCCGCGCGGTAGCTGGCGAGATCAGCGCGCAAGAAGCGCTGGACAATGTCGCTGTGCTGTGGGACGGCATCACTGATCGCCTGGGCCGTGATAGTCAGTTGGCGCAGTACAAAGCCGCTGTTGGCTACATGGGCGATATGTAAGATCTACCCCCTCGGTCCTCCCATATCAATGGGGGGATTGAGTCGCCAGGTGGTCTACCCCCCTCGGTCCCCCCATATCAATGGGGGGATGGAGACGCTAAGACAGATAACAGGTTGTAAGCGCTTGCGGGTGCGAGGACCAATAAGATAAGGATACCGATTGTGAGCCGTCAAGCGGTCTGGACGCCGACACATACCGATCGTGCAATTTATGATGAGATTAAGGCGCGCGCTCAACTTATGCGACAGAATCCGACCGGTGCGGAAAAGGTGCTTTGGCAGAGGCTGCGCAGAAAACAACTAATGGGCTTTCGTTTTCGTCGTCAGCAGCCGATTGATCGCTTTATCGTAGATTTCTTTTGTCGCGAAGCCGGTCTCGTGGTCGAAGTAGATGGGCCGGTTCACAACTCGCCAGAGCATAAAGAGTATGATGCGCAGCGTAGCGGCTACTTGCAAGAAAGGGGACTTGTGATTCTGCGCTTTCAAAATGATCAGGTCTTGTATGATATTGATTCGGTATTGCAAGACATCGCTCTATTTCTTTCTGGCATTGAATCTTCCTCGGGAGACTAAAGCTGATGCCAAGGGACCTTAATCATCCCCCCGTTGATACGGGGGGACCGAGGGGGGTAGACCGAGTCGTAAACGAAGACCGCATCATGAAGCGCGTCTTCCTCAGCCCCGCTGTGGTGATTCTGCTGGCTTTGTCGATCTTCCCGCTTTTGTGGTCGTTGGGCATCAGCTTCACCGATATGCAGCGCGGCGGTAGCACAATCGCGCGTCAGGCTGCTGCCGAAGGCATAGAAAGCGGCGTCGGCTTCTTGGGCTTGGGCTTCGAGCTGACGGGGCGCAACTATGAGCGTCTGCTGGGCGATACGCGGCTGCACAGCACCGTGCGTAACACAATGATTTATGTGTTCTTTGGCGTATGCATTCAATACAGCATCGGCTTGGGCTTGGCGACCGTGCTCAACCAGCCCTTCCGCGGACGCAATATCGTACGCGTCATCTTTTTGATGCCCATGATGATGACGCCGGTGGCAGCCGCTTATACCGGGCGCATGTTCTTCGACTCCAATCCGCTGCGTTCGCCCCTGGCGCATTTCTTTCGCGAGTTGAGCAAAGCGCTGCAGCTGGAAAACAACATTTCCATACCCTGGTTCACCGACCTGGGCTGGGCGCCGGTGGCCATCCTGATCATCGATGCCTGGCAATGGATTCCCTTCATGACATTGATCTTGCTGGCGGGCATGCAAGCCATCCCCGAAGACATATACGAAGCGGCGCGCGTGGATGGGGCAAATGTCGCGCAGATTTTCGCGCGCATCACCCTGCCTATTCTGCTGCCCATCTCGCTGACGGTCATCCTCATTCGCGGACTGGAGATCTTCAAAATCATCGATGTCATCGTCGTGACGACCGGCGGCGGACCAGGCAGCGCGACCGAGTCGCTGACGCTCTACATCTTCGAGCAGGCACTGAGCAACGGCAATTATGGTTATGCCAGCGCCATCGCCTATGTATTGCTGGTTCTGGTGATCATCTTCGCCACCCTCTTCCTGGCGACCGGGCGGCGACTGGGCGGGCTGAGGACGGACTGATGGCCAACAAAGCGAAAGCCAAAAGGCGCAGCTGGCGCAGCAGCCGGCGACCGCTGTGGCAATCGGCGCTGCTCTATGCCATCGTGGTCTTCTGGTGCTTCATCGTGCTCTTCCCCTTCTATTGGCTGGGCACGACTTCCTTGAAGCGCCCCATTGATGTCAGCCGCGGACCCAAATACATCCCCTACCGCGACTTCCAGCCTATCCCCGACCACTGGGACGAGATGTTCGGCAGCCAGCGGGAATCGACCGAGCGACACTTCCGCAACAGCCTGATATCGGCGATCGGCAGCACGATTTTGTCGGTCATCATCGGCGCGATGGCCGGCTATGGCTTGTCGCGCTTTCGCTATTTCTGGGGGCGTCTGGGCTGGGACAACGACAACATCGCTTTTTGGATCATATCGCAGCGATTCCTGCCGCCGGCTATTTTCATCGTGCCCTTCTTGCTGCTCTACAATTTCTTCGGCCTGGTCGATACCTACCCGGGTCTGATCCTCGCCTATACGATGTTCAATATCCCGTTCGCAGTGTGGATCATGCGCGACTTTTTTGACGGGCTGCCGGTCGACCTAGAAGAGAGCGCGCGCGTGGATGGCGCGACCCGCTGGCAGGCATTCATGCGCATCGTGCTGCCGCTCAGCGCGCCGGGCTTGGTGGCGGTGGCGATTTTCTCATTTATTTTCGCCTGGAATGAATACCTGTTTGCGCTGATGTTGACCAATTATCAAGCTATCACCATGCCGGTGCTCATCGCCGGACAGAACAATACGCGCGGCATTGAATGGTGGTTCATCAGCGCGCTGACTCTGATGGCCGTGGTGCCCGTCATCATCATGGGACTGCTGCTGGAGCGCTTCATCACACGCGGCCTGACAGCCGGCGCGGTGAAGGGATAAGCTCACACCCCCAGCTTCCAGGCTGCCTCGTTCCAGCGCAGGGCGTCTTTGAATGCGCGCAGCTCGGTGTTTTTGTCGATCTGCACATATTCCACGCCGGCCATTTCGCAGAAGTCATAGAGGTGCTCTGTGCTCAGCGATTGGCTGAAGACGGTGTGATGCGCGCCGCCTGCGGTTATCCAGGCCGCCGCCCCGACCGACAGGTTCGGATGTGGCTGCCACAATGCGCGCGCCACCGGTAGCCTGGGCAGGGGCTGTTCGGGCTCTATACAATCGACTGTGTTGACGATCATGCGGAAGCGGTCGCCCATATCCACCAGCGAAGCATTCAGCGCGCGGCCAGCCGCCGTATCAAAGACCAGCCGGGCAGGGTCCGCCTTGCCGCCGATGCCCAGCGGATGCACCTCCAGAGAGGGCACCTCCGCCGCGATGGACGGGCAGACTTCCAGCATGTGCGCACCCAGCACCGCCTGCCGCCCTGGCGCGAAGTGGTAGGTATAATCTTCCATGAACGATGTGCCGCCGGGCAGCCCCTGCGCCATGACCTTCAGCGACCGCAGCAACGCCGCCGTCTTCCAGTCGCCTTCCGCGCCAAAGCCATAGCCAGCCGCCATCAGCCGCTGCACCGCCAAGCCCGGCAGCTGCGCCAGCCCATGCAGATTCTCGAATGTAGTGGTGAAGGCATCGAAGCCGCCCTCGCGCAGGAAAGCGCCCAAGCCCAGCTCGATGCGCGCCGCTTCACGAATGGCCGCATGCCGCTCGCCGCCTTTGCGCAGATCGGCGCTCATGTGATAGCTGGCTGCATATTCGGCTGTCAGCGTGTCGATCTCGGCATCGCTGGCTTGATTGACGGCATCGGCAAGATCGCCCAAGCCATAGCCATTGACCGAGTAGCCGAATTGCGCCTGTGCCGCGACCTTATCGCCTTCGGTGACGGCGACTTGACGCATATTATCGCCAAAACGCGCCACCTTGATGCGCTGCGTAGCCTGCCAGGCCGCCGCCGCCCGCGCCCATGCGCCAACCTGCGCCTGCACCGCCGCGTCGCCCCAATGCCCGACCACCACTTTGCGCCGCAGCCGCAGACGGCTCATCATGAAGCCAAATTCACGGTCTCCGTGCGCCGCCTGGTTGAGGTTCATGAAGTCCATGTCGATCTCCGACCAGGGGATATCGCGGTTGTACTGCGTGTGCAGGTGCAGCAGCGGTTTTTGCAAAGCCGACAAGCCAGCGATCCAGTTCTTGGCGGGGGAGAAGGTGTGCATCCAGGCGATGACGCCGACGCAATTCGCTGTCGTGTTGGCAGCGCGGCAGACATTGTAGATCTCTTCGGGCGTCGTCAGCACTGGCTTGTAGACGATGTTCGGCGGGATGGCCTCGACGCTGTCCAGATAGGCGGCAATCTCCCGCGAATGTGCGCCGACCTGCTCGATGGCTTCGGGTCCGTACAAGTGCTGGCTGCCGGTGAGGAACCAGATTTGGCTGTTGGCAAGCGACATGCGAATCTCCTTAGTGATTGGGACAATGCATTCTACATAAACTGCCACAGAGACGCAGAGGTTTTCATTCCAGTGTCCCACAACTTGCGTGAGATGCAGGGGAGTTACCGCTGCCCATACACATTTTGATAGCGGTCGTGCAGGCTATCGATATCGGCTTGCGGGATGGGGATGGGCTCGCCCAGCTGACGCGCCGTCCAGACGATGGCCGCGTTGTCTTCTGTCATCACCGCTGCTTTGACCGCGTCGCTCGCATTTTTGCCGATGGTGAACACGCCGTGATTTTGCAGCAGCGCGGCGGGACTGCGATGCCCGCGCAAGGCCTCGACCACCAGCTGGCCGATCTCTTCGCCGCCGATCAAAGCGAAGCCGGCGCAGGGAATTTCGCCGCCGAATTCGTCGGCCATCGCGGTGGTGACACAAGGGATGGGCAGGCCCACCACAGCAAAGGCGGTGGCATATCGCGAATGGGTGTGCGCCACGCCATTGACCGCGGGCATGTGACGGTAGATCGTGCAGTGCGAAGCCGTATCGGACGACGGCGCGTGATCGCCCTGGACGACGCGCCCCTGAAGATCGACCACGACCATATTCTGGGGCGTCAGGTCGTCAAAGAGCACTCCGCTGGGTTTGATGACGACCAGGTTGCTGGCGGGGTCGCGGGCGGAGATGTTGCCGCTTGTCCAGGCGACCAAGTTGTTGCGCGGCAGCTCGGCATGCAGCTGGCAGACTTCGGCGCGGAGTTGGGGGAGGAGCATGGGGTTAGCCTGGTTGCTGCGCGCGTTCAATGTAGCTGTGCATCAAGTCTACATCCGGCACGGTTTCATAAATGAATTGGATTGGGCGGAGTTCTAGCTCCCAGGTGGCGGCGCAATCCTGCACGAGATCTTCGTAGAGGTTTGTGGCAAAGAGCAGTTGGCGAATCACTTCAATAGCAGGCATATTCAACTCGTCAATGTACTGAGTTTCATTGGCAAATTGCCGCCTAAGATAGCCACAAGCGGATTGCATTGCGCCCAATAATACGCGTCTTTCATTGTCCGAAAGCCGTTCGCAGCGGAAGTTGAGAAAGTCCAGACAATAGACCCAACAGGCGAAATCCAGCGAGCTCAACGCCGGGTCAAAGAACGAGGCCAGGTAGACGAGCCATACACCGGGCGCATCGGGCGACCTGTCCAGCTTGTCCAGCAAATGGCAAACTCGATAGAATCCTTCCAAAGTGCCCGGCACGATTTTGACGAGCGCGTCCTCATCCACCACACGCTGCAATTCCCGCGCGAAACTTGCGTCCTGCATAGCCAGGAATTTGTGCTGGAAGGCGAGCAGGCTGTTCTTGCTTTCGACCCGCGCCACGACCTCCGCCAGCGCTTGTCCGCCATCGTGGCATCGATCCAGAAAATCATCTACAGGCACGCGATAGGCAGTGCGATTGCCCCAAGCTGGTACGCCGCGTTCTTCACCGTGCCACATGATCCATTGGCATGGCAGCAACGCGTAGTAGCAACTGGACTGCACTATGTAGAAAAACTCGCGGTCTTCATGCGCAACTCGCGGCTGTCGCGGCTTTTTCTTGCCAACCTTGGACACTTTGAAGTCTACAAACCTCAACTTTTCCAGCGACTGCGCATACTGAAACTCGAATTGTCGTGTTTCACCGGAACTCAAGACGCAGTTGTAATCCGGCTCCTGCGTAACTTGCGCCGCGCTCCTGCCAAACCACACTTGAGCATCGCCGCCAGCTTTGTGCACGGTCACGGTATTGTCCTGATACCGCTCTCGCAGCAGGTCTTGCAGAAACGGCAAGAATTCCAGTTCGGCAATCGCCTTGCGCTTCATATCGTAGCGGTACGCAAGCCAGGTGCGAGACTTGATGTCGCTGGATTGGGCGTATGTGAGTTTTGACGATGCGCTCATAGCAGAATTTCAGCCAGACGCTGCTTCGTCATTTGGCAAAAGTCGGCGTTGATGTCATAACCGATGCCGTCGCGACCATTCAGCGCCGCCGCCAGCAAGGTTGTGCCAGAACCCAAAAACGGGTCTAGAACGCGCTCGCCAACGAAGCTGTAGGCACGGATGAAACGCTCGGGTAGTTCCAGCGGGAAGGGTGCCGCATGCTTGCGATTGCCGCCGCTGGTCTCGGGCTTCATTAGCCACACATCAGAATTCTTCAGCGAAAGCCAGAAGTCCTTGTCGAGCTTGCTGCGTTCGCGCTGTTCATCCGTGACATGCGCGTATTTGCGATGCCCTTTGCGGGAAGGTTTCTCCAGCTCCAAGATGAATTCGTGCATGTGGTTGAGCAGGATGCCGCCGGGATTGGGATACGTGCCGAAGTGTGCGCGCACGCCGTTGGTCTTGTGCCAGACGATATCGCGCTTGAAGACGAAACCCAGTCGCTCGCAGGCGTCGATTGTCTTTCCGACCAGGTTCAAGCTGCGGAAAGAACCATCCACGCGGATAGGCAGGTTCATGATATTCAGGAAGAACTTGCGCCCCGGCTGCAAGACGCGGAAGACCTCTGCCCAAACGCGGCTCGTTTCTATCATCCACTCGTTCAAATCGTGAATGTTTGCCAGGTCGCCAAGCGTGTCATTGGAATACATCTTGGCGTTGAAATAAGGGGGCGAAGTGACAGCCAGATGCACGCTGCAATCGTCGGTATGCGACATATCCCGCGCATCGCCATTGACGAATTCTTGCACGGTGTCTTTGCAATGGACCACGCTACGTTTCTCGACTGTTTCTGGTGCAGGGTCGCGGCGATATTGGCTGATATCGGACAATCGAAAACGATACTGCCCGCTGGTGGACTTAACGGCGGGAAGCTCCTTGCAGCGAACCAATTCATGCAGCCGCTTAACATCCAGCCCCGTCAGTGATGCAACCTCGACGACTGACAGATAAGTACGCTCTTCGTAGTCTTTGCTCATGATCGCTGTGGACTATGAACCTTCCCCGCCAAACACGCGCAGCGTCACCCGATTAGCCAGAGGGATAATCCGCTCTTCTCCACGCAAAGCGAACCACAGGCTGATGATCCAATTCACTGCCAAGAAGATCGCCATGGCGATCACCATCGAAAACAGAGAAATTGAAAATATCGGACCGATCACTGGCACCTGCGCCAGCACAAATCCCGCGGCAGCCCAGACAACCAGGCTCAGCGCCAAAGTCAACAGCGCGCCGATGCTCTGCGTCGCATGCAGGCGAGTCAAGGGGTTGGCGCGGTCAATTGCCAAGCCCAGCAAGCCGCCCAGCAAAGGCAGCACATAAGCCAGCGCCGCCAAGAAACGAGGCCCCTCGTTAGGCTTCTGCGTCATGGATCACCCCCTGCAATTCCAGCTCATCGGCGAAGTGGCAGCGCGCCACATGCCCGGGACCGATATCCACCAGCGGAGGCACCTGCTCGCGGCAGATATCCTGCGCATAACGGCAGCGCGGATGAAAAATGCAGCCGGATGGTGGATTGGCCGGGCTGGGCACATCGCCCTCCAGGATGACGCGCTCCATTTTGATCAGCGGATCAGCCGGCGGCACTGCCGAAACCAGCGCTTCGGTGTAGGGATGGCGCGGATTGCGCAGCAGCTCATCGGTCGGCGCTAGCTCCACCAGCTTGCCGACATACATCACGGCGATGCGGTCGCAGATATGTTCGACCACAGACAAATCGTGCGAGATGAAGATGAATGTCAGCCGCATTTCGTCTTTTAACGATTGCAGCAGGTTGAGCACCTGCGCCTGCACCGAAACATCCAGCGCCGACACCGGCTCGTCAGCGACGATCAGCCGCGGATTGAGCGCCAGGGTGCGCGCCACGCCGATTCGCTGGCGCTGCCCGCCACTGAATTCATGCGGATAACGCCCCATATAAGCCGGCTTCAAACCGACAGCCTCCATCAGTTCGGCGACTCGCGTTGTGATCTCGTCGCCACTGGCTGTGCCATGAATCACCAGCGGCTCGGCAATGATATCGCGCACGGTCAAACGCGGATTGAGCGAGCTGAACGGATCCTGGAAGATCATGCGCATCTCTTTGCGCAGGTCTTTCATTTCGCGCTTGTTCAGCTTCGCCACATCCACCCAGCTGCCATCGGCGCGATGAAAAAGCACTTCGCCGCCAGTGGGATCATAGAGCCGCAGCAGCGCGCGCCCGACTGTCGTCTTGCCACAGCCGCTTTCGCCGACCAGCCCCATCACTTCGCGCTCGACCAGCTCGAAGCTGACGCCATCAACCGCCTTGATGGTGCCGACCTGGCGCTGCAGCATGCCCCGGCGCAGGGGGAAGTGCATCTTCAGGCCATTGACCTTGAGGATGATGTCGTCCCCCATCCCCTGCACCCCTTCCCCCACTCGGAGGGAAGGGGAGTTCGCTCGAGTTTCAGTCCCTCCCTCTTTATGGGGGAGGGATTTAGGGTGGGGGTAGCTTTCAGCCATGCCGAACTCGATTCAATTATAGATTCGAATAGGGGTCGGCTGCATCGCGCAAGCCATCGCCCAGGAAGTTCAGCCCCAGCACAGCCACCACGATGAAAATGACCGGCGTGAGGATCCAGGTATTCTGGCCCAGAGTCTCCAGGCTTTGCGCGCTCTTCATCAAGAAACCCCAACTGGTCAGCGGCTCTTGAATGCCGATGCCCAGGAAGCTGAGGAATGCCTCAGCCAAGATGATATCGGGGATCATCAATGTCAATATCACGATGACATGCGACAGCACATTGGGGTACAGGTGCTTGAAGATAATCCTGAAATCGCCAGCGCCCTGTTCCTTCGCCGCCAGGATAAAGTCGGTTTCGCGCAAGGACAGCACCTTGCCGCGCACCTCGCGCGCCAAAACAGCCCAACGCAGGAAAGGGAAGATGAAGGCCATCACCAGGAATATCTGACCAGAGGGCCAGGTCTTTGGTATCACCGCCGCCAGCGCCATCCACAGCGGCAGCTCGGGGAAAGACATCACCACTTCCACAAATCGCTGAATGCCGTTGTCGATCGCGCCGCCATAGTAGCCAGAGATGACCCCGACCGACGAACCGATGACGATGGCAATCACGGCGGCTAAAATGCTCAGCGAGAGAGACACCCGCCCCGCCAGACAGATGCGCCCCCACAAATCGCGCCCGAAGCGGTCTGTGCCCAGCAGATGCACGCGAACCTCGTCGTTCTCAAGGCCAAAAAGGTGCAAGTCGGTATGGATCAAACCAAAGAGTTTGTATTCCCAACTGCGAACGAAGAAGCGTATGAAGTATGGGTGTTCGGTATCCAGCGACTGTTTCGCTTGATAAGTCACCGGATCAATGATCAGTTCCGACTTGTACACGAAGGGGCGGAACAGGAAATTGCCTTCAACATCAAAAAAGCGGACCTCGGCCGGCGGGATGTAGGTATCGCTCAAGGTTGTATTGTAGAAATCATAGGGCGAAAAGAACTCTGGGAACATCGCCAGCACAATGAGCATGATAACCATCAAGGCACCAGCGATCGCGGCTTTGCTGCGGCTGAAGCGCTGCCAGACCAGCTGTGAGTACGAGTCGCTGCTTTCTTCCTCGAGCAGCATTTCTTCGTTTTCCTCAAGCGAGGGACGGTAGAAAGTCTCTGTGTACCTCTGCACGCGTCACATCCCGTAGTTAACTGTAGCTGATGCGCGGGTCGAGAATGCCCAGCAGTAAATCGGCAATAAAATTGCCCAAGATCAGCAAGATGCCGTACATCAGCATGATGCTGCCCGAGATATAAATATCTTGTTTCAGCAACGCCTCGTAGAACATAGGCGCGATGGTCGGCAAGCCAAAGACAACAGCCGCTTCCAATTCGCCCTGCAGCATATAAGGCAGCGCCGTGCCCTGATAAGCGATGATCGGGTGCAAGGCATTCGGCACCGCATGACGATTCATCACCCGCCGCTCGTGCAAGCCCTTGGAGCGGGCTGTCGTCACATACTGTTGATTGAGCACATCGAGCAGGTTGCCGCGCATCACGCGCAGGTTGCGGGCGATCCCGCCAAAGCCGGCGATGAAGATCACGGGCCAAACATGTTGGACCAGGTCAAGCGCCTTGGCAACCGACCAGGGCGCGTGACGAAACTGCGGCGAAAACATGGAACTGACATGCTCTTGGCCGAATTGGAAAACCAGCAAATACAGAAAGATCAGCGCCAAGGTAAAACGCGGTATCGAGGTGGCGAGAAAAGCGAATGTCGCCGCCACATTGTCCGACAGGCTGTACTGTCGATTGGCGACATAGATGCCGAGCGCGATGCCCACCAGCGACGAAATCGCATGCGCGGCCAGGGCGATGCCGATTGTGCGCGGCAAGCGCTGTGCGATCAACTCGCCAACATCGGCGCGATACGAAAATGAAAAGCCAAATTCTCCGCGCAGGACGATGCCAGAGATCCAGTTGATATATTGAATGGGTAGCGGATCGCGCAAGCCATAGCGGTCACGCAATTTGTCGGCCGCCGCTTCTGCCTCTTCTTCCGATTGCCCGCCCAGCGCGATCAGCTCACGCTTATAGACATCGGCGAAGTCGCCCGGCGGCAGTTGTATGATGAAAAACGCCACCAACGCGATAATCAGCAGGATGAAGACCGATGATACCAGTCGATTGACAACAAACCGTAGCATGCGTGGCTGTCTCTCGCCGCCAGTCAGCGTGTAAGCGAATAAGGCAAGTATAACGCAGTTCGTGCAGCTTGGGCAAAAAGACCCCATCCCCCAGCCCCTTCCCCCAAAATGAGGGAAGGGGAGTCTTGCAAATCCCTAACCCGCTGTGTCGCTGCGGGCTTCCCCCCGTTGATACGGGGGGATTGAGGGGGGTAGACCGATTGCGCAGACGCAATCTACATATCCATATCGTCGTAGACCGGCACGGTCTCGGGGAAGATCTGATCCAGCTGCTCGTCCGGGTTGACCCAAACGGCTTCTGGGATCACATTGCCCCAAGTCCACTGATAGAAGAAAGGCGGCGACCCAACCGGGATGTTGTTGAAGCGCTTCGCCAAAGCCAAGCCATAGCGACCGATGATGCCGCCGACGTTGTAGACTTGCTCGGTGAAGATCTGGTTGTAACGAGACATCAGCTCGGCGCGAGCATTGAAGTCTGGCTCCAGGCAGAATGCCTCAACGATCTCGACCAGCTCAACTTCGAAGTCCAGCATATCGCGCGAATCGCCATCGGCGCGATGCCAGGCCGGCGTCGTCGTGGTGATGGGCGCCAGATCGCGGCAGCGGGTGAAGGAGGTGGTGAATTCCTGACCGATGCGGTTGACGCGCGCTTCCCAGCGGCCGCTGACAATCGCGTCATCGCCGGCGGGACCCTGCAGCGGACGCAGGTTGACCTGGACGCCCACATCCTGCATCAGCAGAACGAAAGCTTCGCCGATTTGGCCCGTCGCTTCGGCAGCGACGCTCGTGTTCAGCACGATAACCAGGTTCTCGCCAGCCAGCGGACCATCCGTCCAGTTGACGATGCCATCGCCATCCGTATCTTCAAAGCCCAGCTCTGCCAGCAGCGCGCTCGCTGAATCGGGCGAATAGGGATAGTAGACAACGCTGTCGATGTCGAAGTAGGGCGAACCCGGCACGATGCCGCCGCCGAAGCCGCGCATGAAGGGACCGCGGATCACCGCTTGACCGATGCCATCGCCGTCAACCGCATGCTGTACAGCGCGACGGAAAGTCTGGTTGCGGAAGAGCTCGCGCAGCGCCTGGTCGCGCTCGTCTTCGACACCCAAGGTCGCCGACAGGTTGAACTGGATGTTGAACGCCAGAGTCTCGGGACCCCACTCGATGCGGAAGTGCGCGTCGTCTTCCTGCGCCCGCGTGATGGCTTCCACATAGGTGCTGGGGTTCTCCAGGTTCGTGTGATCAATCGAACCCGCCAGCGTGCCCAGCGTACGCCCGATGCCGCTCGGACCCTTCTCGAAAGTCACTTCGTCGAGGTATGGCAACTGGTTGCCAGCCTCATCGACCTTCCAGTAATAGGGGTTGCGGCGCATCACCATGAACTCGTCGATCTGGTAGTCAGTCGCCACCCAGGGACCCATGCTCGGCACCGGCAGGTCGTCCTGGACCTGGAAAGTCTTGAAGGTGTCGTAGTCGGAGTCTTCGTTGATAGCCGGGTGCATCGGCGCATAAACATGCTCGGCGCAGATGTTGAAGTCGAGGAAGTCCATGTTGAACAACTGCTGCACCGGGAAGGGCACGGGGAATGTCCACAGGATCGTGTCGTCATCCACCGCTTCCAGGGTGATCGGCTCGCCGCCAATGGAGAAGGTGCTGCCGGTCGTCCAGGAATCGACATTGTCATCTTGAATCACATGTTCCCAGGTGAACATGATGTCATGCACGCCGAAAGGATGGCCATCGGACCACTTCGCGCCGCGGATGATATTCATCGTCAGCTGCAAGCCGTCTTCGCTCCATTCCCAATCGGTCGCCAGGTTGGGCAGCGGCTCCAGATTGTCCTTGCGCAGGAACATGGGTCCCGATTTCACCAGCTGTTCGCCGTAGATGTAGTTGATGCCGAACCAACCTTGCGTCTGCCGCGCGCACAGGTTCCAGCCTTCGGTCGGCACGGCTGAGAAATCACGCCACTGGCCGCCATAGACGCCCGGACCGGTCGACATGCCAGATTCCAAAATGACTTGTGGATTCTCGGGCAGGCGCTCTTCAACGGGCGGGAGTTCGCCAGCTTCCACCAGCGCTGTCACCCAGGCTGGCTCACTGTAGGAATCGAGCGCTGCGTAGACCAGCATCTCGTCCAGGTTGAACTTGACAATCGGGTTGTCGCCCAACTGCACGCCTTCGGGATAGGGGATCGGGTCGGCGACTTCGCTCATTTGGGCAAAGCCCACCCCGAACATGGTGAACATGACTGCTGTCGCCAGCAGCATCCGAACAAATGTGTTGCGTTTCATCTAGCTTCCTCCGAAAATTGGTTGACTACAAATTATCCCGCCAGCGCGCTCGCCAGCGAGTTAATTCCCTTCGGCTGCCTGGTCTGTGTGCAGCCAGCAAGCCACTGTGTGCGCGCCATCAATGTGGGCCGGCATGGGCAGATGCTCGCGGCATTTCGCCATCACATGCGGGCAGCGGTCGGCAAATGCGCAGCCAGCGATGTCGGTCGTGGCATTGGGCACGATGCCTTCGATAGGCACCAGAATCTCTTTGCGCCGCCCCAGCACCGGGATCGATTCCAGCAAGCCCACCGTGTACGGATGCTGCGGGTTACGAAAGATGTCGATGGCTGTGCCATATTCGACGATGCGCCCGAAGTACATCACCGCCACAAAATCAGCCATCTGCGAGACCACGCCCAGGTTGTGCGTGATGACGATGATGGACGAGCCGAAATCTTCTTGCAGCTTTTCCATCAGGTCGATGATCTGCGCCTGAATGGTCACATCCAGCGCCGTGGTCGGCTCATCGGCGATCAAAATCGATGGATTGCACGATAAAGCCAGCGCGATCATGACTCGCTGACGCATGCCGCCGCTGAGCTGATGTGGATATTGTTTGATGCGCTCTTCGGGATCGGCGATGCGCACGCGGTCTAACATATCAATAGCGACCTTGATCGATTCCTTGCGCCCTAGCCCCTGATGCAGCTCCACCACTTCAGCGATTTGACGCCCGACAGTGTGCAGCGGGTTGAGCGAGGTCATGGGCTCCTGGAAGATCATGGAGATTTCGCCGCCGCGGATGCTGCGCATTTCGACGCCCTTGGGGTCGAGCTCCGCGATATCAATGGTCTCGGCGCGGCGCTTCTGTCGGCGGAAGATGATTTCGCCAGCGACGATCTTGCCCGGCGGCGACTTGATCAGCTGCATGATGGAACTGGCGGTTACGCTTTTGCCACAGCCACTTTCGCCGACGATGCCCAGAGTTTGTCCATTGGCCAGCGAAAAGCTGACGCCCTTGACCGCCTGCACGACGCCCTTGTCAGTGAAGAAATGCGTCTTGAGGTTTTTGACCTCGAGGATTGGTTCCGCGCCGTTATTCGTCAACAGACACCCCCGCAGACCCAATGAATTTCTGCCCCCATCCCCCGGCCCCTTCCCCCAAAATGAGGGAAGGGGAGCGATAATGCGCGCATTTTGCAGTTAAAGCCCCTCCCTCTTCATGGGGGAGGGGTTTGGGGCGGGGGCAAAATATCATCAGCCCGCAGCCCGCATTTCTTCGACGCTGCGTGTGTGCAGTCGCGCCGCTCCCTGTGTCTGCCGCAGCTTCACCCGTGTGCCAGCCGCTTCGTGTCGCTCCAGCCGCTGTTGTGCCGCGCTGATTTCTGCCCGGTCATAATTGGGCAGCCATTGCGCCTGCGCCACCAGCATCTCGTCGGTCATTTGCCAGACTTCTTCTGGATTGCAGACCGCGCCCACCAGCGGATCATGCAGCATCGCACCCTTCAGCAAGTCCACATCGCCATGCACAGCCGCTTCCATCGCCATCTGCTGCACGCGCACACTGGCGGAACAGGTGGCCGCGCAAGCCAGCGGCAAGTCGCCCACGACCGGCAGGTTGATGCCGTTGGCGTCCACATAACCGGGGATCTCGACCACGCAGCCATCGGGCAGGTTGCTGATATGCCCGCGGTTGGGCACATTGAAATGCCCGCGATACAGCCGCCCCGTCTCCAGCCCTTCTATGATATAGCTGCCATGTTCGAGGCTGCGTTGCTCGGGGGTGATCTGGGGCGGGTCTGCTTCCAGCCAGTTGGGGAAGTCGGTTTCAAACCAGTTGCGTCCCTCGGTGCAAACGCGCAGATAGCCGCCGGTTTCGCCATGGATCCAGCGGTTGAGGCTGATCCAGTCGCCGATTTCGTCGGCGCGCTTGCGATACCAAGGCAGGTATTCGCTGAGGTGGCCGTTGGACTCGGTGGAGTAATAGCCAAAGCGCCGCAGCACATCGATGCGAACTTTTTCTTCTTCGCGATAAACAGGATGCGCTTCAAACAATTCCAGCAGCCGCGGCCGCATATCGAGCCCGCGCCAGCGCACGCTGATGTACCAGGTTTGGTGGTTGATGCCAGCGCAGATGATATCGACATCATCGCGGGTGATCGTCTCATCCGCGTCGATATGACCATTCTCGCGCGCCCATAGCTCGATGCAGTCCGCGATCTGCTGGTGGCCGTGCTGCACGCCATGGCACAAGCCAATTGCCCGCACGCCGCCGTATTGATTGCAAGCCCAGGTGTTCATGGCCATGGGGTTGGAATAATTCAGGAAGAGCGCGCCGGGCTTAGCGACTTCGCGAATGTCGCGGCAGATATCCAGCAAGGCAGGGATGGTGCGCTGCCCATACATGATGCCACCGGCGCAAATGGTATCGCCAACGCACTGGTCGACGCCGTAGCGCAGTGGAATATCTATATCCAACTGAAATGCCGCCAGGCCACCTTGACGGATCATGCTGATGACATAATCGGCATCGGCAATGGCTTCGCGCTGGTCGAGCGTGGAAGTCACCGTGGCTGGCAGATTATTGGCGGAGATGTCTCGCTGGCACAACTGCGCGACCATGCCCAGATTGCGCTCGGAAATGTCCATCAATGCGAAATGCGTATCGGCGAATTCTGGCACATTCAGCAGGTCGGTCATCAGCCGGCGGGTGAAGCCGACAGAGCCAGCGCCAATCATAGCGATTTTTAGTGTCATAAGTCTTTTGCAAGCCCGCCAGGCAAGGCCTGCGGCTATGCTTCCTTAAGTAGAGCGCGAGCATTAGAACAGACCAATGCCACACTGTCAAGGCGCGGTATGGGTAGCACTAGGCCATTCACATCAAAACGAAACCCATGATGCCAGCGACCAAATACATCAAATACTTGCCACAGAGGCACTGAGACACAGAGAAAAGCGTTCAAATTGACATTGAGTGGCTGACAGCTCGCCCTCATTACAATCAGGATTCCAAATTGTTCTGCCTAACCAAACTCTGTGCCTCTGTGCCTCTGTGGCAAATAAACAATTTAATGCGCTTGCATTGTGGTTGGCGCGCGCTAACGCAACCCCTGCCCCTCACCGACATGTCTATGGGATGAGCGCAGATACTAGGCCAACCCCGCCAGCTCCCACAGCTGATTCATCGACTCGGCTGTAATTTGCGCGGCTTGCAGGGCATCATCCATCGCATTGAGGCGAGCGCTGAATGGCTCTGGCGTGACTGGGCCATCGTATCCCAATTCCGCCAGCTTCCGCATAAAGTCGCGCAGGGGCAGCACGCCCGTTTCCAGCGGCAAGCGGCGGTCGTTGTCGATGTATTCGTGCATCCGCAGGTCCAGCGGCGCATCGTTGACATGCACATTGACGATATCGGCATTGCTGATCTTGTCCAGGTCGCTCACCGCCCCGCCCGATGTATACAAGTGCCAGGCATCCAACAGCAAACCAACATTGCCGGTGCCCAGCGCCGCCGCCAATTCCAACATACCCCCCATGTCATAGATGAAGGCATGTTTATGCGGTGGGCGCAGGGTCTGCGGACCGATGAACTCAATGCCAAAGCGGATGCCATGCTCAGCCAGCGCCGCGGCAATGGGCTGGAAGCGCGCGACATGCCAGTTGAAGTTCTGGTCAAAAGCGCGCTGGTCGGACGAAGGCGGGCACCAGGTGGATGTGCGGTCCGCGCCAAGCGCTGCGGCCAGGGCGGCGTAACTCGGCAATTGCGCCAGGTCGGCTTCCCAGTCGTCGCTTTGCCACCTGACGGGCAAACCCCAAGCGCCGAATCGTATGCCAGCCTCTTCAAAAAGCGCCTTGACGCCCTGCGTGCCGATCTCGTCCGCCAGTTGCGCCGCCTCTGCGATGTTGAAATCCAGCCCGCCGAAGCCGGTACGCGCCGCCAATGCGATGCTATCCGCCAACGACAAGCCGCGTATGCCGATCGCGCCCGGGCTTAGTGTCTTGTACATGAAAAATACCTTTCCGCCTGTGCCTTTTTTGGAATAGCGGGATAGTAACACATAAGCCATGACAAAGAAGCGCTAGGCTGAACAGGGTAAGCCGCTTTCGGTCAAGTTGCGCTAGAATTGCCCCATGCCTGCCACAGACACGACCGCGCTCAAACAGCAAGCTGGCGCATTTGCCGCCGATCTCGTGCAGTCGGGCATGAGCATCGGGCTGGGCACCGGCAGCACAGCCATTCACGCTACGCGACGCATCGCCCAGCGCTTGACGAGTGGCGAGCTGCGCAATATCCGCGCGATCCCCACCTCGCGCGCGACTGAAGCCGCCGCAATCGAACTGCGCATCCCGCTGGTTAGCTTCGCCGACTGCCAGCGCATCGACATAACCATAGACGGCGCGGATGAGATTGACCCAGCGCTGAATTTGATCAAAGGCGGGGGCGGCGCATTGCTGCGCGAGAAGATCGTGGCGCAATCCACCGACCGCTTCGTCATCGTGGTCGATGAATCCAAGCTGTCGCCGCGGCTGGGCAGCCTCTTCGCCGTGCCCGTCGAGGTGGTCGAATTTGGCTGGCAGTCGCAGGCTCGCTTCTTGCAATCGCTGGGAGCGAATGTCATCATGCGCCGAAATGGCGGCGAGATCTATCGCACCGACCAGGGCAATCTGATTTTGGATTGCGACTTTGGACCTATCGGAGATGCGCAAGAGCTGGCGTCTGAACTGAATGCTCGCGCAGGCCTTGTTGAGCACGGATTGTTCATTTCTCTGGCTCAGCAGGTTGTCGTGGCGGGCAATACCGGCATCCGCATTCTGCCCGCGCAGCAGTAGGGGTTGCGGGCGAGTCAACGCCTCGCCCCGACAAAGCTATTCGGGGGGACCGAGGGGGCCAATCTCCGCATTGCAGCCTGGCATAGCGCGATTCCTGCGCTATAGTCCGAGAGGATTCGGTTTTTCTGTAAGGTGGCGTGGCGTGGCGATTCGATTTCGTTCCAGCACAGACGAGGCAACCAGGTCGGCGTTGGTGCAGTTGCAAGAAACCGTCGCGGCGCAGAATGCCCTGATCCAGGCACAGAGCGAGCAGATCGCCATTTTGCGATCCGCCAGCGAGGCGCAGGGCGGGCATATCAAAGCGATCAATGACCAATTGCAGCGGCAAGATGCGCAGATCCAGGCGCAGCTCCAGCGAACCGCCGACACACAACAGCAGCTTTATGGCTACATCCAACGCGTTGTCGGCGCAGTCGTCCAGCATCAGAATGACTTGCTGACACAATTGGGCGAGTCGCTGCAGGGATTGTCAGAGCAGCAAGCCGATACAGAGCCCATCCAGATCATCCAGGAAGAATTCCAGCGCCCCCCTGCTGTTGAGCCTGCGCCCCCTGCCAGAGCCGCTGATCTGGACGCGGTGTATGCGCCAGTCGTGGTTGAAGCCGATAACGCGCCTGGCACGCCCATACCGCCGCGCGACCCACTGGAAAAGCAGCTCAAGGTCATGCGCGCCTTCATTGACGCCGGCGACCGCTTTGTCGATTACATTGGCGAAGACCTGCCCAAAGCCCAGGTTAATCGCCTGGAAGAGCAAGCCAGGCTCGAGCGTCACAAATTCCATCCCTACAAGCTACGCCCAACGCCGACCGGACGCAAATGGTTCGAAGAAGCCACTATGCCGGATGACGCGCCGCAGCCAGACGACGCCGATACCCAGCCCTTGTCTGCCCTTGTGGACGAAGAGAAGGCTCCGCAGCACGATACCCTGGTCGGGCAAGTCACATTTGATCCCCTGGCAGACGAGGACGATATCCCGCCGCTGGATGCATTGGTCGGGGAACAAGGCAGCGACTCGGCCAAGCTGATAACCTTGCTGATGGGGCGCGGCTGGGCAGCCACAGAATCTGAATTGCAAAATGCTTTCCCGCGCAGCCAGTTCGTCAATGTCATCATCGACGAAATTAACGAGCGGGCGCAGGACGAAATCGGCGACAATCTCATCACCGACGAGAAGGGAAACTGGACGATTGAAGCGGACTATCGTCAGGCGCTTTTGAACTGCCTGCAGGACGAGGCTTTTGAGGAAGCGCCGCAGATGAAACAGGAAGCTGGCGGCGCGGCGGTTGCAGAAACCGGAACGGAATGATGGACAGAATCCCCAAACGCCGCAAGGTTTCGCAAGCCATCTTGCAGTCGCTCGGCAGTGGGCTCGTGCCGCGCAAAGGGGTCGAGCATATCGCTATCGGCCGCGAGGCAGAACTGACCGAGCTGCGGAATGACCTGGCTATCATTTTCGACGGTGGCGCGGCTTTTCGCCTGATAGTCGGGCGATATGGCGCTGGCAAAAGTTTTATGCTGCAACTGCTGCGCCATCATGCGCTCAATCAGCGATTCGTGGTGGCGGATGCCGACCTCAGCCCGCAGTGCCGTTTGACCGGCTCCAAAGGCGAAGGGCTGGCGCTCTATCGCGAGCTGCTGGGCAATTTGTCCACAAAAACGCGGCCGGATGGCAAGGCTTTTGGCGCGTTGATCGAAAAGTGGCTTAGCAACCTGCAATCACGGCTGGCGCGGGATGGCATCGCCCCGGACTCGGACGAATTTGACCGCAAGCTAAACGGACTGGTGCATCAGGTGCTTGGCGAGATCGAAACGATGATCCACGGCTACGATTTCGCCAATGTGCTGAATGCCTATACGCGCGGGCACCGACAGGGCGATGACGAACTCAAGGCGGCGGCGCTGCGTTGGCTGCGTGGCGAATATCACAGCAAGTCGGAAGCGCGGCGCGGGCTGCGTGGCGATGTGCGCGTGATGATCAATGATGCCACCTGGTACGACAATATCAAGCTAATCGCCTATTTCGCCCGGCAGGTCGGCTATCGCGGCTTGATCATCTTCTTCGACGAAGCCGTCAACCTGTCCAAGATCAGCAACCGGACAGCCCGGGACAATAACTACCTGCGTCTGCTGGCTATGGTCAACGATACACTGCAGGGCAATGCCGAGCATCTGGGCATCTATATCGGCGCGACGCCAGAAGCCGTGACCGACCGTCGCCGCGGCTTCTACAGCAATGAAGCGCTGGAGACACGACTGCGTGAAAGCCGCTTCAGCGCGAAAGGGCTGCGCGATCTATCGGGTCCGTTGCTCCGTCTGGAGATGCTGCGTGAAGATGAACTGCGCCGGCTGCTGCAGACAGTGCGGGATATTCACGCCTGGCATCATCGCTACGAAAGCCGCGTGGATGACCGCGCCATCAACCTGTTCCTGGATGAAGTGCAGGGGCGGGTGGGCGCAGACAGCTTGCTAACCCCGCGCGAAGTGCTGCTCGACTTTGTCTCTCTGCTCAATCTGCTGCGTCAATATCGCCGCCAGAGCTTTGAGTCGCTGCTGGGCAGAGTCGAATATGAAACTGGCGCGCCACCCAAAAAAGCAGCGGTTGATCCGCTATTCGCCGACTTTGCCATCTGATGAGCAGCAGCGCCTTTTATCAGCTTGCGCCTTTCGTTCAAGAGTTCATTTATCGCCATCGCTGGGACGAGCTGCGCCCCTTCCAGAGCGAGGCAATCGCCGCCATCCTGGGCGAGCCACAGCATGTGTTGGTCTGCAGCGCCACCGCCAGCGGCAAGACCGAAGCCGCTCTGCTGCCCATCATCACCCGGCTGCATGAAGACCCGCCCCAGTCCATCGGCGCGCTGTATATCGGTCCCTTGAAAGCGCTGATCAACGACCAGTTCTTGCGATTGAACGACTTGCTGGACGACAGCGGCATCCCCGTGCAAAGCTGGCATGGCGATGTGCCGCAATCAAAGAAGGCGCGCTTTTTGCGGCAGGCGCGTGGCATCTTGCAGATCACGCCCGAATCGCTGGAAGCCATGCTGATGCGCCGCCACCACGAATTGACGCGGCTCTTCGGCGATCTGCGTTTTGTGGTCATAGACGAGGTGCATGCCTTCCTCGCTTCCGACCGGGGCCGCCAGGTGATCTGCCAGTTGGAGCGGCTCGGCCCGGGGCATTTTCGGCGCATTGGCTTGTCGGCAACCGTGGGCGAACCCAAGCTGGCGATGCGCTGGCTGCAGGGCAATACGCCGCTGCCTGTGCGCCAGATCGAAGCGTCAGGCCGTGCGCCGGTTGCGTTGGCGCTCGAATATTTTCGGTTCGAAGAGCCGCGCGACGAACAAGAAGATGCGCCGCAGACGCCATATCCCGCGGGCGAGCTTGCGCAACTGACTGTCGATCCGGCTGTCTATTATGCGCATATGCACAAGTTGACCCAGCGCGCCACCAAGACACTGATCTTCGCCAACAGCCGCAATGGCGTCGAGCAGATCGGACTGGAGCTGCGCAAGATTTCCCGGCGCGACAAGCTGCCCGACTTTTACCATGTGCACCATGGCAATGTATCTGCACCGCTGCGAGAAAGCGCCGAAGCAGCCATGCGCGCGCCCGATGCGCCAGCTTGCGTCGCCGCCACCGTCACGCTGGAACTGGGCATCGACCTCGGGCAGCTCGACCAGGTTCTCCAGGTCAATGCCACGCACACGGTCAGCAGCTTTGTGCAGCGCCTGGGGCGTTCGGGCAGGCGCAGCGGCAGCGCCAGCAAGATGTTTTTCTATTGCAGCGAAGACGACAGCCCTGCCGCCCATATCGGCGAAGAAATGCCCTGGAATCTCTTGCAGACCATCGCCATCATCCAGCTGTATGCGGAAGACAAGTGGATCGAGCCGCCGCAAATCCCGCGCTTGCCGACCAGCCTGCTCTACCACCAAACAATGAGCATCGTCTATGCGCATACCGAGCTAACGCCGCCGCAATTGGCCGAGCGCGTGCTGGGTTTATCGCCATTTGCCCAGGTTACGCAAGATCATTTTCGCGCGCTGCTGCGGCACCTGCTGGATATCGACCATTTGCAGCAACTGCCAAGCGGCGGGCTGATCATCGGCTACAGCGCCGAGAAGATCGTCAATCATTACAGCTTTTTTGCAGTATTTGCCGATGAGACCTTGTTCCGCGTGCGCGAAAAAAGCCGCGAGATCGGCACGATCCAAACACCGCCGGCTGAAGATGACACGTTGGCGCTGGCGGGCTTTGTATGGCGCGTGCTGCGCATCGACTTTGAACAGCGCATCATCGAAGTTGCGCGCGCGCAGGGCACGAAGAAGCCAGACTGGCGCGGGGTCGGACCCGCCATTCACACGCGCGTCTTGCAGCGCATGCGCCAACTGCTGCAAACCGAAAGCGAGCCCGGTTATCTCTATGAACGCGCCAAGCTGCGCCTCGGGCTGGCGCGCGGGGCAGCCAAACGAGCCGGCTCGCTGGAAAATGCGCTGTTGCCGCTGGCGAATGATCGCTGGCTGCTGCTGCCCTGGTGCGGCTCGCGCCAATTCGACACCTTGATGAAGCTGCTGCGACATGGGGGCTTGGCTGTCGCGGAAGACTACGCGCCCTATTATGCAGTTGTTGGCGGCAGCAAGAACCGCGCCGAATTGATGAATGCGCTGGCTGGCATTTGCATGAATCCGCCCAGCGCCGATCAACTGGCGAGTCAACAACCGCCCGAAGCGCTGCGCCGCGAAAAATATGACCGCTTTGTGCCGGGGGAGCTGCTGCGCGAAAGTTACGCATCCGACCACCTGGATGTGGAGGGGGCGCTGGCCAGCTTGCGGGAGCTGCTTGCGGGTTGATTTCCGCTCTGCCGCCACTGTGCTACAATCAGCGTCCGATAATCAGGAGCCGCCCGCATGTCCCAATCCCCCGACTGGCGCGAGCATGGCGTGCGCATCGTGCGCAGCGATGAGCTCGACACTAACACGCCCCAAACGCCCGGCATGACGCGCGCAGCCGCCATCAACCACGCCAAAGCCGGCGCAAACAAATTGTGGGCGGGCACCGTGAACATCCAGCCCGATGCCAAGACCGGCGCGCACCATCATGGCGAGCTGGAAAGCGTCATCTATGTGGTCAGTGGGCGCGCTCGCATGCGCTGGGGCGAGCGGCTGGAATATGTCGCCGAAGCCGAAGCGGGCGATTTTATCTATGTGCCGCCCTTTGTGCCCCACCAGGAGATCAACGCCAAGCCCGACGAAGCGCTGGTCTGCATCCTCGTGCGCAGCGACCAAGAAGCCATCGTCGTCAACCTGGATATCGAGCCGGTCGAAGTATCAGAGACAACCTGGGTGGGACCGAATCACCCGCAGGCTTGACCCCCCTCAGTCCCCCCGACAGGTCAGGGGGAGGCACATGCCTTGACTCCCCTCCCTGACTCGTCGGGGAGGGGCTGGGGGAGGGGTTACTCAGGGCCGCAGCAGCACCTTGGCGACATCGCCCGGCGCTTCAATGAGCCGTTCAAACCACAGACCGCCTTCTGCCAGCGGCGCTTCGTGAATCCACGGGTCGAGGCGCAGCGCACCTTCCGCCAGCAGCTCCAACCCACGCGCGAAATTAGCGGGCGTATACGCAAAAGAGCCGCGCGCCACGATTTCGTTGCGGATCATGTTTGCTACAGGCATGGCGCTGGTTTCTTCGTGCAAGCCGCTGAGGATGATTGTGCCACCTGCTCGCGCCGCCGCCACGCATTGCTCGCGTGTTTGCGCTGTGCCGACCGCATCGACAGCGACCGTCACACCAGCGCCCGAGGTGGCTTCCAGCACAGCCGCGACCGGGTCGGTATCTCGAGGCTGCAGGGGAATGCCGCCCAGGTCCTCGCCCATGTTCAGACGCGCCGCATCCAGCTCGGCGATGAAGACGCGCGCCGCCCCTTGATAGCGCAACATCTGCAAGCTCAGCAGACCGATGGGTCCCGCGCCAATGACCAGGCAGTCTTCGTCCGCCACCGCGCCCGCCAGCTCGGCAATGTGCACAGCACAGCCAGCCGGTTCGGTCAACGCGCCGATGCGTGTATCCATGCCCTCGGGCAGCTGCAGCGCCAGCTTGGCCGGAGCGCAGACGAATTGGGCGAATGCGCCCGGCCGATGCGCGCCCAGCAGACGACGGTTGAGGCAAAGCTGATTCACGCCAGCCAGACAAGCCCGGCAATTGCCGCAATACCAGAGCGGATTGACCGTCACCAGCGCGTCAACTTGCAGGTCGGGGCGCAACTGTGGCACGAGCGGACCCAGCTCGACGATCTCACCGGCGAATTCGTGCCCCATGATCAGCGGCGGCACGCGCAACGCATTATGCCCCAGATAGCCGCTCAGCTCGCTGCCGCAGATGCCGGCATGCCCGACGCGAATCACGATTTCGTCGCCAGCGGCTGTGGGCTCGGGTTCGCTTTGCAGCTGCATTTGCCGCGCCGCCTGCCATACCAGCGCTTGCATGCGCCGCCCTTTCTTGTCAGTCAGTGGAAAACGCCTAGCCCTTCAAGCTGCCCTGCGCCGTAACACCGCTGATCAGATACTTTTGCCCGAAGTAGAATACCACGAGCATGGGGATGATCATCAACACGGAGAAGGTCATCACCAGGTTGAGCGAGCCATCCGCTCCTTCAAAGCCACGCAGCGCATTCAGCCCCAGCGCCAACGTCCACAGGTCACGGTTGGCACCCAGATAGATCAACGGATGCAAAAAGTCGTTCCAGGCGAATTCAAAGGCGAAGATGGAAACCGCGGCGATGACAGGAATCGACATGGGCATGAAGATGCGCCACCACACGCCCAGTTCGCTACAGCCATCAATGCGCGCGCTGTCGTAGATTTCGTTGGGGATGCCGCGGAAGAATTGCCGATACAAGAATATGTAAAAGGCATTGTGGCCCAGCAGGCGCGGCAAGATCAAGGGACCAAAGGTGCGCGTCCAGCCGATCTCGTCAAAGAACAAATATAGCGGAATGAGCCGCACCACATAGGGCAGCATCATGGTCGCCAGCAAGATGCCAAAGAGCAAACGCCGCCCGGGGAAAGGGATGCGCGCGAAAGCGTATCCAGCCAATGTGCAGGGCACCAGCGCGCCGAAGAACGATGCCGCCACGATGATCATGGTGTTGCGCGTCTGCTGCAGCACCGGCTGTTTCTCGAAGATTTCAATATAATTCTGCCAATGGATAGGATCGGGGATCAATTCCAGCCGGCGGATGCTGACCTTGTCGCGCGTTTTCAGCGATGTGCTGACTGTCCAAAGCAGCGGCACCATCATAACCACCGCGCCCAATGTGAGCACGCTGTAGACGAAAATTTGGCGGATGCGCCGCGAAGTCGGATTCTCGATCATGGCAACCTCATGTCGCGTCTTCTGCGCCATCGCCATAAAACACCCAGCGATTCGAGGTATAAACCAGGGCGATCGTCAGCACGAAGATGATGCTGAACAAAATGACAGAAAGCGCCGCTGCATAACCAAATTCAAAGTCGCGAAAGGCTTTGTTGTAGACATGAATCATGTACACCAAGCCCGCGCCCAGCGGCCCGCCATCCACGCCCACCATGACAAAAACCTGCGCAAAAACCTGGAAGCCGCCGATCACGCCGATTAGCAGGTTGAAGAAGATGGTCGGCGTCATCAAGGGCAGGGTGATATGTCGCAAGCGCCGCCAGCCGCCGCCGCCATCAATGGCTACCGCTTCGTACAAGTCGCTGGGAATGCCCTGCAAGCCCGCCAAAAAGATGATCATCTGCGCGCCGAAACCCCACAGACTCAAGATGATCAGCGATGGTTTGATCCAGTCAGGCGAGCTTAGCCAGCGCACGGGCGGTATACCCACCAGCACAAAAACATGGTTGAACAAGCCATAGCGCGTATTCAACAAACCGGCGAAGATCAATGTGGCGGCGACCAAGGGCACCACCGATGGCACATAAAAGAGGGTGCGATACAGCTCCATGCCGCGTACGCGCATATTCAGCAGCAACGCGATCAAAAATGCGAAAGCCAGGCGCAGCGGCACACTGAAGCCGAGATAATACACCGTGTTGTACATGCTCTTGCTGAAGAGCTTGTCTTCGTTGAAGATTTCCAGGTAATTCTCCAGTCCAATCCAGGGTGGCGTGCCCTGCGTGCCAATCTGGTAATCGGTGAAGCTGAGGTAGAGGTTGTAGACGAAGGGCATCAGGTCAAAGATGATGAAGCCGGCGAACCAGGGCAAGATGAAGAGGAAGCCGATCCAGCTACGATGCCGGAACCACCATTCCTGAAAGCGGACGCGCCAACTGGCGTCATGCTGTCTTGTGATTGTGGCGTTCACGATCGACTGCTTTCAAATCGCATCAAACAGCCCCCTCCATACACCTAGAGGGAAGAAGCTGTTCTGCGTAGTTCCAAGGCAGAACAGCAAACAATCACGGTATGGATTTTTAGGGGCTATCCTTGTGCCGCCCTGCCTTTTCTCTGCTGATTCTGGGCGAAGACACACCCCTACAATCCCATTCGCAGCGAGCATGCCCCCCACTGTGAATGGGGGGACTGTTGAGGGCGGCTTGTGCCCTGGCTGATCACTTGTTCACTGCGCTCTCTGCAGCTCAGCCTTGCCCTTACATGTCGGCGTCGAATTCCGCCCAGAATTCGTCGAGTATGGCTTGGCCCTCGGCGGCGGCTTCATTCAGCGCATCGGCTGCCGACTTCATGCCGAAGAAGGCTTCTTCAATGTAACCGCGCAGGACCTCGGCGATACGTCCCTGCACGGGCGTGATGGGGATAGGCGTGTCGGTCGCCAAGCCCTCCAGCACGGTGCCCCAATGCGGGTTGGCGTCGTAGTAAGCCGGGTTTTCGTTGCATGCCTTCACCGGCGCGGGACGGCTCTGCGCGAAGAGAAAGGCGCAGCCACCCTGCGGATGCACGCCGATGAACTCGGCGAATTTGAAGGCGGCTGCCTGCATCTCTGGCGGGTGCGCGCGCGGGATCGTATATGCCCAGCCGCCGCTGAAACCATAGCCAGTGACGCCAGCGTGCGCGCCATCTGGGTTGTCGCCGTTGTAGGGACGCAGCATCACGCCCCAGTGATCGGCATTGGCATAGCCTTCGGGGTCATTGTTGTTGTAATGCCCGAAGACCGAAGTGTTGATGGGCATGAACGCCAACTGGTTGTCGAACCAGGGGTGGTCGCCTTCGGTGAAGGAAGTGTCCTGGAAGAAGTCGCGCTCGTTTTCGATGCCGCCGTTGACATTGTTCGAGAAGCTCAGCATCCATTCCAGGGTTTCGACGCCTTCTTCGCTGTTGAATGTCAGCGTGCGGGCGTCATCCGAGACATACTTGCCGCCGTTGGTATAGAGCCAGGACACAAAAGCCTCGTCCAGGTTGCCGGAGTGCATTTGGATGCCCATGACATCGATGCCCAGCGCGTCGCCCTGGGTGATGGCTTCGGCCGCGGCTTGCAATTCCTGCCAGGTCTCGGGCGGGCTTTCGGCATCAAAACCAGCCTCGCGCAGCATATCCTTGTTGTAGAGGAACATGCTGGTCAAGCCGCCAGCCGTGGGCATGGGCAAACCATAGAGCTCGCCATTCCAGTACTGGATGCCGACTTCGCCCGCATAGAAGACGCTGAGGTCGGTGCCATGTTCTTCGACAAAGGCATCAATGGGGATGATCAACCCCTGGATGGCGAATTGATAGGTCTCGGGGCGGGTGGTCATGATGATGCCCGGCGGGTTGCTGCTGGCTGCGGCGGTGGCGAGCAGTTCGCTGCGATTATCCCAAGGCTGCACCTGGTTGATGATGCGAATGCAGGGGTTTTCTGCCTGAAAATGCCCTATCAACTCGTCCATGAGCGCCTCGCGGGCAGCGCCCCACCAATTCATGAACTCCAATTCAATGACATCGCCATCGCAATCCTGGGCGGCGGCCGGCGCGACAGCCAGCATCAGCAACATACCCAGCGCGAGAAGGGCGCATAACAACCGTACACCGTACATTGTGAACCTCCTCTGATATTTTTTGAAATATTCGACGACTTCCATTTTATCGCGTGGGAATATGCGCTGTCAAATACTGGGCAGAGCGCGGAGTGTCGAACTTGCTGGATATGTTCACCCCCTCGGTCTCCCGACAGGTCGGAGGGAAACATAGCACGCGCGAACAAGTCCGAATCCGCCTGCCTTGACGCTATCCTATCTGATCTTGCCAAGGAGAGCTGGGGTTAGAAAGAGAGCCGCCCACCGTTTTAGATACTCCCAAAATGTGGGCGACACGGTGAGTCGCCCCTACAGCTGACGGACTGAGCGCTAATCCCCCGCCAGCTTCTTCAGCGCCTCGACCACTGGTATCCAGCGATCCCAGCCCCGATCGCGATAGCCCTCCGCCTCGCTGATGCCCATGGGACCATCTTCATGGCTGTCGCCACCGAAGGCGTGCAAAACCCGCTCCCAGCGCTCGACATGCGGCGTGCCATCCGCCTGCTCATCAATGTAGCCCTTGATATCGTTTATCAAGCTCTGCGGCACTTTGTAGGGTGCGGGCACAGGCGTATCCGTCGGTACAGGTGTATTCGTAGGCACGGGCGTATTTGTCGGCACGGGCGTGTTTGTCGGCACGGGCGTGTTTGTCGGTGGCGGGACGGGCGTATTTGTCGGTACTGGCGTGTTTGTTGGAACGGGTGTATTGGTCGGTACAGGCGTATTGGTCGGCGGCGGGACAGGCGTGTTCGTCGGCGGCTGCAACTGCGTCAGCGCATTCACCACACCCTGCCAGCGCGTCCAGCCATTGTTGGAAACATAGCCCTGCGCCTCAGACAGCGTCACCGGGTTGGCCAGTGTTGCGGCATCAACCTGGCTGTGCATGTAGCCCAGAGCCGCCAATGCCCGTGCCCAGCGCTTGTAATGATCGGATGTCTCCGGCTGTTCATCCCGATAGCCGATGAGCGTCTGCATCAAACTGGCGAAAGGTCCGCTCGGCTGTGGCGCTGGCGTATCTGTGGGTGCCGCTGTTGCGGTCGGCGTGTTCGTTAGCGTGGGACTGGAAGTTGCCGTCGGCGTATTTGTTGGCGTTGAAGTGGCAGTCGGTGTCGCAGTGGGCGTGGGCGTATCAGCGACTTGCTGCTGCTGATCCTGCTGCAATTGCGTCAAGGCATCGACCACGGGCTGCCAGCGACTGCGGCTGTAGGTATCCGCCATCTGCTGTGCCTCCGCCAACGTCATCGGATTGGCGTGACTGCCATGCCCCAGCGCCGCCAATGCTCGCGCCCAGCGCTTGTAATGGTCGGTGTTTGATGCCTGCTCATCCCGATAGCCGATTAATGTCTGAATCAGGCTCGGCGTTGGTGTAGCGGTGGGGATGGGCGTGTCTGTCGGAACAGGCGTATCGGTCGGAATCGGCGTCGCAGTCGGGATGGGAGTGTCAGTTGGGATAGGTGTATCGGTCGGGATAGGTGTCGCTGTCGACGGACCGTCCGGCGCGGTTTTTGCGCTGTCCGTGACGACGAGATTGATCCCATTCTGCTGATAGGCGGTGATTTTGAAGGTATAGCTCGTATCCGCTTGTAAGCCGCCGAAGTTATGCGAAGTCGTGCCAGCGCCAGGCGTGACAAATTCGTAGTAGCTGCCGAGGCCGCTGATCTCGACGAAGTAGAGCAGCACCTTGCCCATGTCGCTCCATTCGACGGTGATGTGGTCTTTGGAGACTTTGGGGAAGATCATGCCGAGCGTGCCGTCAGTGGGCAGCTGCGGCTGTGCATCTTTTTGTGGCTGTGGTAGTGGCGTGTTCGTTGGATTTGGCGTACTCGTCGGCGGGACGGGCGTCGCTGTCGGTCGCGACAAGGTGTTGAAATACCCAGAGTCAAGCACCTGCACCCTGATCTCGCCTTCCTTGGGGAAAACAACGAAGGAATAGACATGCCGAGTACCAGGCGACAGATTCGCGATAGTAATGCTGCCCGCATTGTCCGGAACTTCCTTGCTGTGCACCATGTCTTCTGTGTTCATGTCAAGCAGCGAAAGGATCGGCGGGCGCCTCACCTCGGGGCTGCCATTCCAATTCCAACTGATGGTGACGCTGTTCTGCGTTACCGCGCTGGCGGACAGGCTGACCTGCGGCGGAATGGGCGTCGCTGTCGGCGGGATAGGCGTTGCCGTCGGCGGGACGGGCGTCGCTGTCGGTCGCGACAAGGTGCGGACTTGCCCGGAACTGAGCGTTATCCCCGCTCCGCCCGATTTGGGAAATACGATAAATGAAAAGGTATGCAGCGTATTGGGCTCCAAATCCGTGAATACGATGCTGCCCTTATTGGCACGCGCGTCGGCACTGTAATGATTGTAATTATAATTGTCATCCAGCGCAATTTGGGGCGGGACTCTCACCTCGGGGCTGCCATTCCAATTCCAACTGACGGTGATGCTGTCATGCGTGACATCGCTGGTGGACAGGCTTACCTGCGGCGGAATGGGCGTCGCGGATGGCGTGGGCGTGTCTGTAGCCACTGCCGTCAGGCTTAGCGATTGGCTCCAATCGCCAAACCATATAAAGCTGCCCTCGTCGCTCATCGACCGTACGCGCACGGTGTACACCGTGCCGGGCTGCAGATTCTCGAATGTATATTGCGTCTGCGGCGAATCGACTCGCTTCAAAATGCGCTCGCCAACGGGCGGATCCAAACGTACGCGATACCGGTCGGCGTCGGCGACGGCATCCCAGGCGACCGTGTTGCCCGAAAGCACGCGCAAGTTCTGCGGCGGTGACAACTTTGGCAGCGCTGTCTGGGTGGCTGTCGGCGTGGCGGTGGGCGGCACGGGCGTTGGCGACTGATAGTTCGGGTCGGCCGCGGTGCGCGCCGATACGCTGGCGGTCTGCTTTGGGTCCGTCTGTCGGGATTTCGGCGGTCCATCATCGAGGTAAACGGTGATGTCAAAGGTATATTCCGTATCCTGCTTCAAGTTACTAAAGGTGTAAAACAGCTTGTCGGGCGCGATGGTGACGAAGTTGGATTCGCCCCGGACCCTCAGACGGTATTGCCAGGCTGTGTTGACCCGGCTCCACTCTAGCGTGATGCTGTCCGTCGTTACGTTATCGACTTTGATCCAAACATTGGTAGCGGCCGTGCGCACCGAGGTTTGGCTGGTGGAAATACAGCCATTGTCCATTTCTGTGGTGGTGACGGTGATGTCATACACCGTGTCTTCCTGCAAACCAGCGAAGGTGCGCGTCGTGTAAATGGAAGAGAGGCTCCTTTGATTAACGATGCCGCCGCCGCGCAAGACGACATTATAGAGATAGCTCGTCCCGTATGCCTTGCCCGTCGTATAATTGGGCCACCTCACTGTGATGTGATCCTTGGAAACGCCGAGGACATCGATCCAACCCTGAATACGGCAAGGCGTCGCGGTCGGCGTCGCTGTTGCTTCTGGCTCGGTCTTCGTGGTGACGCTGGCGGATTGCGTGGTGCCATCGCCAAAACGCGCCGTGATGCTGATAGTATAAGTCGCGTTCGAGTTCAATTTTCCGTAGGTATGGCTGGTGCGGCCCGCTGCGACGGTCTTGCTTCTCGCTTTCCCCGATTCCGGTTGCAACGTCAACGTGTAATCCAGGGCCGCGGACAAATCCGTCCACTGCACCTTGATATGGTCTTTCGATTGGCCCGCGATGCTGATGCTGAACGCGGGCGGGGTGGCGGTGGGCACGACGGTTGGCGTCGCGGTTGCGTCGACCCTCTCATATTCGATGTTGTCGCAAGCCGCGTTTGTCTGGGCGCCCAAGCTATGGGCGACGCACCATACTGGACCATTTCTAAAGGAGGCAGTATTGCCGCTGAAGCTGTTGCCGCCGTCGCTCAGCTTGGCCAGATCGCCCACATAGAGGATGGCACCGCCGACGTGGCCGACGCTGTTATTGGTGAAACTGCTGTACTTCACCTTCAGTGAGCCAGCTCTGCCAACCCCGACCCAATAGCCATTCCCATCTGGATCGTTGGCGCTCCTTCTACCATGGTAGATCGCGCCGCCCATGTGGCTGGCTTCGTTGTCGCTGAAGGTGCTGCCGCTGATGGTCAAATCGCCTTGATTATGGATCGCCCCGCCATAGTGGGCGGTTTCATTGCCGCTGAAAGTGCTGTTGCTGATGGTCAACGTGCCGCCGTTGAAAATCGCCCCGCCATAGTAGGAGGTTTCATTGTTGCGGAACGTGCTGGTATCGATGGTCAGCGTACCATTGTTAAAAATCGCCCCGCCATAACGATCCACATAGCCTTTTGTCAGCGTCAGCTTATGGATGACGACCGTGCCGCTATGGATATTCAACAGGCGGAAGCGCGCCATGCCTTTCTTACTTGCGCGGCTGAGCTTATGTCCGCCACCCTGAATGATAATGTCGGAGGTGATCGACGGCAATCCCAATGATCCGCTGAGAATCACATCGTCATGGAAGGTGATGGTGTCCACGCCGTCCCCGGTCGGGCAGCTGCCGCTGGCGGCGTCGCTATTGGCGGCGTTGATGGCGTCCACCAGTTCGCAGCGCACTCCGTTCAGACTGACTGGCAGTGGCAGTTGCGTGGGCGTCGGCGAGGCTTCTGGCTCGGTTTTGGTCGTGACGCTGGCGGATTGCGTAGTGCCATCGCCAAAACGCGCCGTGATGCTGACAGTATAGGTCGCGTTCGAGTTTAAGCCGCCGAAGGTGTGGCTGGTCGTACCGGCTGCGGCGGTGGCGATGGTTTTCGTGCCCGATTCCGGTTGCAGCGTCAGTGTGTAGTCCAGCGCCGTGGACAGGTCGGTCCAAGCCACGGTGATGTGGTCCTTTGATTGCTTACTGACGCTGATTGCGAGGTTGGCGGCAAATACGCTCTGCGAGAATAGCAGGACGAGCAGCGCGCAAAGCCCAACGAGCGCCGGCGTGTTAATTTTCAGTTTGAACGGGGGGGGGGGGGGGGGGCATATTGCACCTGCGTTTTATGCATGTTAATAATATGGATGATACCTCAGTTTCTCCTCTTGGGCAACTTCAAGGGGAAAATCAGGGAGTGTCGAACTTGCTGGATATGTTCACGCCCCTCAATCCCCTCGACAGGCCGGAGGGAAGCATAGCACGCGCGAACAAGTCCGAATCCGCCTGCCTTGACGCTATCCTATCTGATCTTGCCAGGGAGGGCTGGGGTTAGAAAGAAAGCCACCCACCATTTTAGATACTCCCAAATGTGGGCAACTATGTGCGTCGCCCCTACCGCTGACGCAGACGAGAGCGCTACTTGCCCGCCAGCTTCTTCAGCGCCTCGACCACCGGTATCCAGCGATCCCAGCCGCGGTCGCGATAGCCCTCCGCCTCGCTGATGCCCATGGGACCATCCTCATGGCTGTCGCCACCGAAGGCGTGCAAAACCCGCTCCCAGCGCTCGACATGCGGCGTGCCATCGGCCTGCTCTTTAATGTAGCCCTTGATATCGTTTATC
>JAJEBK010000047.1 GCA_022823945.1 Anaerolineae bacterium
TTGGTGGAGCGTTTCATCAATAAGATGAAGCATTTTCGCCGTGTCTTTTCTCGCTTTGAGAAGCTGGATACATCCCTTTTCGGCTTTCTGCACTTGGCTGGTGCTATGATCTGGCTACGAGCAAATGTCAACACAACCTAATTTGCCGTATTCGCGAAGGCTGATGGCGGTTCATTAAGACGTACATAAGGAACTGACCCGCGCGCGTCCCTCCCGGATCCGGATACATATTCTTTCGATATTCGGAAATTGCTTGGTCGGCATTATCAAGGAGGACTGTGATTTCGCTCTTTAAGACGTGGTTGACGACTTCTTCACATTCCAGCTTGCAAAGAGATGACGCCTCGGCGTTCAGTCCAGCCGCCGTCAGAGGGACGTTCGTATCAATTATCTTATGAGCCATTGACTTGCATTTGTTTGCGGTCTAGCCCGGCATCAAAAGCGGCGACCAATTCCCCCAACAAGTCGCCAAAGAAATCATGAGGCCAATTGTGAATCTCGCCAAAAACATTAAGTTGAAGCGGAGTAAGTTTCGATTCGCCATCATGTATTTGACAAAAGTAAAGCGCGGCGTCATCCGGAGACAGATCGTTTTCCTGCTCAGCGATACGCCGCTGCAGCCGTCTTAGAAGATGCTCGCTATGGCTTTCAAGGATAATTTGCAGCCCGCGTTTCTTTATGCAATCCATGAAGACATCCGCCAAGCCCGCCTGAACTGACGGGTGAAGATGCAATTCTGGCTGTTCGAGGATAATGGTCGAGCCTTCGGGAACATAGTAGCAGAGCACGAGTACAGGCAAAACTTGGGAAACGCCGATGCCCATGTCCGTTATCAATGCCTCGGGGCTCTCTTCGGTTCGCTTGAGCCACACCTGATAAAGTGTCGAATCCGCAATCTGCTCTACTCGAAAACTGCTTGCCAGATCTAAGTCGACAAGCCATTGTGCGATTCTGGCATCAAGGCGGTTGCTTTTACTCTTTCTGATTGCGTCATAAACCTTATCAGACTTACCAGCTAGCAATGCGGATATTGCCCTTTCTCCCTTAAGTCCGACATTCGTCGGACGTTCTCCACCCCAAGGATAAGCGCGCTGGGGATACTCTCTAAGAGGACCCAAGTAATGAAGATTTTGAAATTGCCGTTCGAAGGCAAACTCTAAAAAACGCAGGTAGCTGGCATCTTGATAATAAAGTAAAGCCTCATCAGAAAAGCCATAACACTTCTCGGCTCTCATATATACACGAGGACGATGGCTTGGACGCCGTGGTTCATTACCTTGCACAGAAATGCGAATGGTATATTGGTTGTTTCCTTTCCTGTCCATCTCAACTGAAAACTCATCGCCCTGCTCATATTTCAAGGATTTAACATGTATTTTCTGCGACTCTACATGAATATTTGTCTCAAAATTTAAGCAATCTATGGTTTGTGCCATGGAGTTATCTGGGCTAGGAATGACTACTTGGGTCTGGGAATTGAGTTGCCAATTTATGCTCAAAGACATTTCTGTCTCATCACTATAAGTAATCTCTTGCGCTGTACCAAGGTTTACATATCCCGTCTGGATGCTGCCTGTGTTCAAGACGAGTTTGCGATCATTCGACTCCGCCGTCTGCTTGAGCAACAAGAGCATCTGCAGCAGGCTGCTCTTGCCTGAACTGTTCGCGCCGAAGAAAGCTGTCAGTGGTGCCATCCGCACCGCCCCCGTGTCGCGCCACGACTTGAAATTGGTCATGCTGATTTCGGTGAACATGGCCGCATGCCTTTCTGAATTCCGCATCTGCATTATAGTCGACCGCCGCCTCTGCTGTAAACGCCGCCCGTTCGTGCTACACTCCCGCCCATGATCCCGCCCATCCCCGTCACTCGCGACCAGGTCAAAGTTCTGTCTGTGGTCAAGCAAGGCTTGTACCAGCCCGACAGCGACCTCAAGCGCATCATCGAACGCATCGGCTTGCTGCAGATGGACAGCGTCAGCGTGGTCGCCCGCAGCCATTATCTGGTCATGCTCGCCCGCGCGGGCCTCTACGACCCCGCCGACCTGGACGCCCTGCTCGATAGCGGCTTCCTCTTCGAGACCTGGGCGCATGCCATGTCCCAGCTGCCCGCCGCCCACTACCCCTGGTATCATGCTTACATCCAGCAGAAGCAGCTCAAGGAGAGCAACTGGCAGATTGACCGGCTGGATATGGACATGCAGCCCATCATTGAGCAGGTGCTGGCGACAATACGCCAGCACGGACCCATGTCGTCGAAAGAATTCCAAAGCGAGCGGCGTGGCGAGGGCGGCTGGTGGAATTGGAAGCCGACCAAGGTGGCGCTGGAATATCTCTTTGACCGCGGCGAACTGATGGTCAGCCATCGGGTCAAGTTTCAGCGCTACTACGACCTGTCAGAACGTGTCCTCGCCCGCCATCAATTCAAGCTCGACAAGACAATTGAGGATTTCCGCCGTTGGACGATTGCTCGTGGCTTGCGGCACATCGGCATCGGCACGAGCAAGCAGGTCGCCGATTATTACCGTCAATACAAACGCGATGCCGCCGCTAGCCTGGCGAACATGATCAAGGCAGGAACGGCGCTGCCAGTCGAGGTGAAGGGCTGGGATGATCCCGCCTTCATCCACCGCGATGACCTGGCGCTGCTGCAGCGCGTGCAAGCGGGCGAATTCCAGCCAAGCCGCACCAGCTTTCTGTCGCCTTTTGACAACTTGTTTTGGGACCGCGACCGCGACGAAATGCTCTGGGACTTCTTCTATCGCATCGAAATCTACACGCCCAAAGCCAAGCGCGTGCACGGCTATTATGTCATGCCTATCTTGCACGGCAGCGAACTGGTCGGGCGCATCGACCCCAAGGTCGACCGCAAAGCCAAACGCCTCATCTGTCACAACCTGCATCTTGAGCGCGGCGTAAAGCTGAATGCGGCGCTGATCCGCGGGCTGATCGGCGCATTTGAGGAGTTCATGGCTTTTCATGGCTGCGAAGATTTTGAGCTGGGACGATGCAACCGCGCCCCCCTGGAACGCCGCCTGCGCAAGCACTTCCGCTGTTGACATGCCGCCGTTCAAACCCCCCGACAGGTCAGGGGGAGGCGCATACCTTGACTCCCCTCCCTGACCCGTCGGGGAGGGGCTGGGGGAGGGGTTGGCTACCCTCTCCGTCCCGACGGGGAGGGGGTAGACCCTCACATGCGCGCTAGGCTGTTATACTGGGGGCAAGCGCAGGCACTAGGGCAGAGACGCCATGCTGGCTACAATCGCCGATATTTTGGATGATGCGGACGCGTTCGCCAACCAGATCATCAATGTGGACGGCATCCTGCTCATCACCGGCTATGATCGCGGCGCATCGGAATTCCGCGAAGTGTGGCTGGCGCAGCAGGATGAACGGCAAAATCATGCCTTGCGCGCCCAGCCCATCAGCAGCGCCTCCACGCTTTGGCATGGTTTGTCGCGCTTGAATCCGCGTCATTTGCCCGGCTACCAGAGCTATCGCATTCACGATGCGGCACGGGCGCGCGTACGGGTGCATCTAATAAACGACTCGCCGCGCATCGACATCTTGACCGCCGCCATTTATCGGCATGAATTCACTTTGTATGTCGGCGTGGACGGCGTGCGGCTGGATCAATGTTTGCCCGCGGAAACAGAAATCTGCGCGCTGCCGGCTATCCAAGCCAATATCGCGCGTTACCTGGGGCGGCATTTGCATGTCTATGGCACCCTGGTCATCCGCTCGGCGCCACCGACCCAATACCTTCTGCCCGGCAAGATACCTCTTGCCAAAGATGCGCTTCGCCAGTCCGAACAGCTCATGGAAGGCGCGCCAGAAGACGCCTGGCTGGAAGACATCGAGTATCCACAGAGCGACAGCCAAGCGCCCCCAGCCGATGCCTTGCCCGAGTCGATCTATATCGACGGGGCTTATGCGCTGGAACAGCCACTTTCGCACTTGCCGGGCATCACGCAGACGGTCGTGAAACCGGCCATCGTGGCTGGCGTTTTAGGCGCGCGCGACCACGAACTGCACTTCGCCACGCTCACCGAAATAGACCAGGTCTACTTGCAGAATCTGACTTATAGGCGGAATAGCAAGATCTTGGAATCGGTGCTGAAGCTCAAGAATTTCGTCCCAATCGCAGAGGAAGCGTAAAGCGCCGGCCGGTCCCCAGCAGCGTTGGCATGCGCAGCCGCCGGTGATAAACCCACCATTCGATCAACAGCAGCAGCAGCGCCAAGACCGCCAGCGGCAGCCAAAATTCCTGCAAGCCAAGCTGTTCATCGGCAATCGCGCCCTCTCCAGCGCCACCCAGTCGCAATTCGTCTGTGGGAACAGGTCGGATATCGCTTTCGCCTGTGGCAAACAGGTTGACGGCGAATGGCTGCGAGCGCGTCACCTCGTCCGCCTCGATCACATCCAAATGGTAGAGACCAAGTTGGTCGGTCTGCGTGAATGCCAGTGTGTCGCCCCCAGCCGGCAGCACATACACAGTCGCGTCCGGCGCGGTAATGCGGATGCTGTCGGCGCGCAAAGGCGGCGAAATCGTCAGCACATCGCCGATGCTCAAGCCGGCCGGCTGGGCGATGATATCGGCGGGCGAAAACCAGTCCAGCAGATTCGCCATCAGCAGCGGAAAGGCGATCAACAGAGGCAGGTTGGAATCGCGCAGGTCGAAGGGCAAGATGGCGATTTGCTGCGCATTGAGCCGCCCGGCCAGCAGGATGACGCTGTCGCCAGCCTGGATCAATGGCTGTGCCCAATCCGCGGTCAGCTCGCGATGCGAAAGCAGGCTCATCTCGTCCAGGTCGACAAAAGCCGTGATAGGCGAAGCGCCGCTGACACGAATGTCGCTGCTGGCGGCTTGTGGCGCGCCAACAGAAAAATAGGGTGTCGAGTTGGGCGGGTTGAAGAGCAGCATGTCGCCGGCCGGCAAGCTGTTGGGCAGCCAGCCATCAAACACATACAGGTCAAATTCCGCGCCGGGCAAGCTGCGGCTGTCGGGGCTGCCGCGGTAAGTTTGCAAGCCGGGCAAACTGCGAAGCGCCTGCTCCAGGAAGAGGTTGCCAGTCTGTGACACATAATAGACGCGCCGCGTCGTCACCTCGCTTTGCACGGACCAGGCTCGGTTGTCCAGCGCCAGAAAATCTTGCACGCCACTGTCAAATGTCAGCGTCGCCGAAAGAGTCTCGAATGTTTCGGTGATTGGCTCATCAAAGGGGATAGGCAACTGGCTGCGCGGCGGGATGCGGCCACTGCGCGACAAACGCAGCACCTCGTCCAGGCGGATCACCAGCGAAACGTCGGCTTGCGCATCGCCATAATTGGTCACCTGGGCGAAAAGCTGGGGAGCGCCACCTGGCAATGCGCGCGTCGCCAGCGCCGTAATGGCGATATTGGCAGCCGATTCGCCGACGGGCACATAAATCGGCTGCGGGATATTGGCGGGCAGCTCGGCCGCCGCGCCGATACCGCCATCGGAAATCATCACGATGCTGAAGTTTTCTGCGCCCACAGCCCCGGCAGCCGCCAGGGTCAGCGCCGTATCCCAGTCCGCGCCGCCCTGGCTGGGAGTGATGCCATCCAGCGCGCGGCGAAGCTCATTCTTGTCTGATGTATAAGGCGTCAATGGCTCGGCGCTGTCAGCCACACGAATCAGCGCGATGCTGTCCTGCGGGTTCATGTTGTTGACGATACCGCGCGCATGGTCCAGCGCCGCATGCAGGCGCGTTTCACCTTCGATATCAGTCGCGGTCATGCTGGCGGACGCATCCAGCAGCAGCGCGATTTTGCCAGCGCTGATGGTCGGCACCTGTATGAAAGGGCGAGTCAGCGCCAGCACCAGCGCCAGCAATATCAACAACTGCAAGAAGAGCAGCAGATTGCGCCGCAAACGTTGCCAGGGCGTGTTGGCTTCGGTGTCTTTGACGACTTGCCGCCACAAGAAGGTGCTGGAGATCAACACTTCGCGCCGCCGCAGCCGCAGCATATACAACAGCAGCACCGGGATGGCGATGGCGAGCGCGGCAAAAGCAGCCGGCACGAGGAAAGACATGGCAGAGGCTCAGTTGGCTGACAACATCCGCAGTATATCACATGCGCAGGAATGCCAGCGCCGAGCGCGCCGCCTCGCGCCCCATAGCCATGCGCTCATCCAGGCGGGCGATATCCGTGGTTTGCGCAGCGTGCCGACAATAGTCGCTCCCGATCAAACGGACACCGTCTGGCAAGCCGGCATGGATGGCGCGCAGACGGTTGGCATGCAGCGCAGGCTCGTCCCCCAGCAGATCGGCTTCTGCCCAGCGATCGACGCGCGCAACCAGCGGCTCATGAATATCCAGCAATCGCGAGGCTCTCGCGATAAGCTGTTGCGAATCCTCGCTGTCAGCGCTGCGCAGACCAACTTGCAGAAGCACATGGTCGCGGTCGGGGACGCGGCCCGGCGCGTCGCTCGTCAGTACGAAGGCGCAGTCGGTTTTTCTGGACGCGAAGTCGGCGGGCAGGTCGCGTTGATGCACGCCCAGCGAGACGCGCGCCAGTGAATCATAGCGAAACTCCGCCAGCAGCCCGGCCGCCTCTGGCGAGAGATTGTAGAGCACGCGCGCCGCATAGCGAGCCGGCAAAGCCAAGATCAAAGCGCGAGCATCCAGCATGAGGCCATTTTCCAGGCACAATGTGAAGCGACCACCCAGCCATCCTATCGAGCTTAGCGCCATGCGCATGAGGCGGCCGCCGCGCAAATTGTTCGCCAAAGCCGAAATCAGCGACTCGCTGCCGCCAGCCAGCAGCGCCGTGCCATCGCCGCGCGCCTTCTGCTGCCCGGCCAGTCCCAGCGCCATCAGTTGCGCCTCATCCAGGGCGCGGTAGACAAAAGCGCAGCCATCCATCAAGAAGCCGTCCGCCAGACTGGTGCGGATGCCGCCGCCGAAGCGCCGCTTGACCTCGATGATGGTGTAGCGCGCGCCCAGTCTTTCCAATTCATGGCAAGCCGCCAGTCCGCTCAGCCCGCCACCAACCACGACAATATCGCGCATGGATGTCCCTTCACGCTGCCTCATACGCATAGTCTACCCGCAGCGCGCGTCATGGTCGCCGCAATCCGCGACTTTCGTCACAACCCTTCTGCAGGTTCGCCCTGGCGCAAGACCGTAAAGGGTGATTACGCAAGGCATCAAAGCGCCCTGACAAAACTACTTTGGAAAAAGCTATAATGGTTGCTTGAGTAAATCAGCGGCAAAGAGGCGCATGAACAAGCAAAGTCCCTACATCCAAATTCTGCGGGAACATGGACATCGCATTACGCAGGCGCGGAGAATCGTGCTGCGCGTGATTGAAGACGCGGCGGGGCATTATACTTCGGCGCAAATCATACAAGCCGTGGAGGCGCTCGATCCACGCGTCGGGCGCGCCAGCGTCTTTCGCGCGCTCGAGCTGTTTACGCGGCTGGGAATCCTGCGTCCCACTTACATCAGGGGTGGCATGACGCCGGTCTATGTACTGATGTCGGGCGGGCACCATCACCATGTCATCTGCAGCGAATGCCAGGTTATTCATGATTTTGACGATTGTGGCTTGGACGATATGACGCGTCAACTGGAAACGCGGTTGAATCTGCGCATCGACGGGCATTTGCTTGAGTTTTATGGCGTCTGCGCCGACTGCCAGGCGGCTGATGCATGAGCGAAGTTGTCATTGTCAGCGCGGTCCGCACGCCCATCGGCAAGCTGCGCGGTGCCTTGTCATCGCTGCGCCCGGACGACTTGGCGGCGCTGGTGATCGGCGCGGCGGTCGAGCGAGCTGGCATCGACCCCAAAGAAATTGAAGAAGTCTACTTCGGCTGTGCCAACCAGGCGGGCGAAGACAACCGCAATGTCGCGCGCATGGCGGCGCTGCTGGCGGGATTGCCGGAATCCGTGGCCGGCGTGACGCTGAACCGGCTCTGCGCCAGCGGTCTGACGGCGGTCAACCAGGCGGCGCGCGCCATCCTGGCTGGCGAAGGCGCTGTCTTCGTGGCGGGCGGCGTGGAGAGCATGAGCCGCGCTCCCTATTCGCTGCCAAAAAACCCGATCGCGTTTGGTCCGGCCGGCAATGTCACCGCCTGGGATACCACCCTGGGCTGGCGTTATCCAAATCCAGCGCTGGAAAAACGCTATCCGCTGGAAGCCATGGGCGAGACAGCCGAGAATATCCACGAACTCAGCCGCACAGGCGCAGTTCCAGGCGGCGAAATCACCCGGGAACAGCAAGATCGCTATGCCCTGCAAAGCCAGCAGCGCGCAATTGACGCCATTAATCGCGGCGCGTTTCATGACGAAATCGTGCCCGTGCTCATCCCGCAGCGCAAGGCATCACCGCGCATCGTCGATACCGACGAGCACCCTTTCATGCGCCAGACCAGCGCCGGGCTCGCAGTCGCCACCGACCTGGACAAGCTGACAGCGCTGCGAGCGGCATTTCGTACAAATGGCACAGTCACAGCGGGCAACAGCAGCGGCATGAACGACGGCGCTTGCGCTTTGCTGCTGATGTCCGCCGAGCGGGCGCGGACGCTGGGATTGCAGCCACTGGCGCGCTGGCTGGGCTCGGCGGCGACTGGCATCGACCCGCGTTTGATGGGCTTGGGTCCCGTGCGGGCTGTGCAAAAATTGCTGCGCCGGCAGTCGCTGAGTATCGGCGATATTGACCTGATCGAGTTGAACGAAGCCTTCGCCGTGCAGACAATCGCCGTGCTGCGGCAACTGGGCATCAGCGAGGCAATTGCCAATGTGAATGGCGGGGCGATCGCGCTGGGGCATCCGCTGGGCTGCAGTGGCGCGCGCATTTTGACCACACTGCTGCACGAGATGCGCCGGCGAGCCGAGGACGGAGCAAACATGCGCTATGGCTTGGCGGCTTTGTGCGTGGGAGTCGGGCAGGGCGAAGCCACCCTGGTCGAGCTGCCGAGGCGAGCATGAAGCTGACGCGGCAACTGACCCCACAGGCAGCTGCGCAACGCATCCCGGCCGGCGCTGTGCTGATGGTGGGCGGCTTCGGCATGACTGGCACGCCCACGCACCTGCTGCACGCCCTGGCCGAAACCGACGCGCGCCAACTGACATACATCGCCAACAACATCGGCGAGCCGGGTTTGGGCGGCGGGCGGCTGCTGCGCAAGGGGCAGATCAGCAAGGCAATCGGCTCTTTTTTCACCAGCAATCCCGAAGCGGTGGCGGCTGCGCAGCGCGGTGACATCGCCTTTGAGCTGCTGCCACAAGGCACATTGGCTGAGGCGATCCGGGCGGGCGGCGCAGGCATCGGCGGCTTTTATACGCCCACAGCGGCAGGCACGCCCCTGGCGTCAAAAAGCGAAACACGCCGCATACAGGGGCGCGACCAGGTCTTTGTGCCGGGCCTACGCGCCGATGTCGCTTTGGTACGCGCGCGGCTGGCTGACGAAGCCGGCAACCTCGTCTATCACATGACCGAACAGAATTTCAACAAAGCCATGGCGACCGCAGCCGACCTGGTCATCGCCGAAGTGGATGAAATCTTGCCGCTGGGCAGCCTTGATCCCAACACGATTCACACGCCCGGCAATTATGTCGATGCGCTGGTGCGCGCGCCGGCAACCCTGGCCGAGCTGGGCAGTTCGGCAGCGGTACAGTCGACGCGAGCGAACGCCCAACGGCTGAAAATCGCGCGGCGCGCCTTGGCCGAGCTGCGGCCGAGCCAGGTCGTCAATCTGGGGGTGGGCATGCCAACCTTGATCGCCGATTTAATCACGCCGGCGCATGGCATCATCCTGCACACAGAAAATGGCTTGCTGGGCGTCGGGCCTGCGCCAGAAAGCGGCGGCGCGCTGGAATACCCTGTCAACGCGGGCAAGCTGCCAGTTACCGCGCTGCCCGGCGCAAGCTACTTCGACAGCGCCGATTCTTTCGCGATGATTCGTGGCGGACATGTTGATGTGGCGGTGATGGGTGGCTTGCAAGTCGATGCGAATGGCAATCTCGCCAACTGGTCTGCGCCAGGCAAAACGTTGCTGGGCGTGGGCGGCGCGATGGATCTGGCCAGCGGCGCGCGCAAGCTCATCATCACCATGACACACTGCGACCGGCAAGGGTGCCCCAAGATCGTGCCGCGCTGCAGCTTGCCCCTCACTGCAAAAGGCGCGGTCGATTTGCTCATCACAGAACTTGCCGTGTTTGGATTCACCGCCGGGGAGATGCGCCTGGTCGAGCTGATGCCCGGCGCAGAGCTGGACGAGGTGCGCGCGAAGACCGGCGCGGCGTTTTGACCCCAAACTTGCCAAGCGCATCGTGAAACAGGCATTCAGCACTCCCTTTGACTGCGAGTGTCCAAAACCGCGGATGCGCCAACATCGCCACTCCCCCGAATCTCTTAGATTTGACAGGGCATAGTTTTAGATAACGAATAAAATGCACTAAATGCGAGTGAAGGATGCACTAATGAAGATTGTGAGACATTTAACCTATTTGGCGCGTTTGACGAAAGACTTGCGTATTTGGCTGATGCTTGGCTTTGCGCTGCTTGCCACTAGCGCGCTGTCGCGGTTTGAAGCTCAAGACATCAATGTTGAGTCGATATGTGACGACCGGCTATTCGTTTCGTGGGATGTTCCGCCAGGGCCAGAGGGTTATCTTTTCACACCTGTAAACGGCATGGGGGGAGGGAGAGGGGAGATTAGATGCAGCGATTCCGAACCGAACTGCATTATCACGGGGCTAAAACGACGCCAAACCTATAGCTATTATTTGGACAGAGTCACCAGTGACGGTGTGGAATATGGCAACGCGATCCATTTGAAAGGGCCAAGCACAGGCTCTTGTCCGGAATATATTGTCGCGACGCCGACCCCGCGTCCGCCAGTTAATACTTGCGCGAATTTGCCAGCAGACATCATCGTCAGCGGCTTCAGTCCATTCGCAACTCAATGCCAACTGGTGGGCAGCGCTGGCGTTGGCAATGACGGGCTGATCGCCCAGGGCATCCTCAGCGCTGTTGATGTCTGGAGTTATGTCACGCCGGGCATTGAAGTCTGCTTCGCCCAGCCTGGACGCATCGTCTTCCTCGACGCCGCCTACATGCCGCGCCAGCTATTTGATCTGCCCGCGCACAGCCGCGATGGCTTGAGTTGCGCGACCACCAACCGCGCTGGCACCGTCATTCTATTGCGTGGCGACTCGTCAGAGCCGCCCACCCAGACACAGATCCTGAATGGCTGCGAGGTGCGGCCCTTCACGAATGTCAAGTTCCGCGAAAGCCCGCCCGATGGCGCGGTCATCTATGTGACGGGTCGTCGCGAGTGGCTGCCCGCCAGCGAGAAACATCGCGGTTATTTCAAGATCCGCCTATGGGCGATTGATGGCTGGATCAGTGGCGATTATGTCGACACGCGCGGGAATTGCGGGGGATGAAGCCAGGCGAGTTTCGCTGCTGCTCCCCTGGCGATATTGCCCCTTGCAGGGCGCGGCGCGGCGCTTTACACTAACCAGTCAATCGCGGGCATAGTTCAGCGGTAGAACATTTCCTTGCCAAGGAAAAGGTCACGGGTTCGAATCCCGTTGCCCGCTATCACACAGAGCAGCAGTCTGCTGGTCTTTCATTGTGGGTAACAATCTGCCAGCCGGCAAACGAACAGGAGCGTGCCAAGTGAGCGCGAGCGCATTGCCCGCCAATTTGCGAGAAGACGCCCAGCTGGTGATTGATGTCATCGGCGAGAAAGAGGCGGTGAAGCTGGATTATTCTGCCGAGTCGGTGCGCTGGCTGGACGGCTATATTGACCGTCACCGCGGCGAACTGGACGCTGGCGACAAATCGCTGCTGCAAGAGAAGTTTGGCGCCTACCTGGGCGAATCGATGCGCCACAATTATGGCGGTCGCTGGACGCGCACGAGCGATGGCGAATGGACGATTGTATTTGACGAACGGCATCAAGCCTCGCCATTCGCGCTGATCGCCGAGCACCTCGACCATCACACGGCGCTGACGCAGACTTTTGCCAGCCTGCCCAAGCTGGCGCTGCAAAGACAGAATTAGCGCTAGTTGTCGCGATACGCATAGGCGGCATAATCGCGCGCGCTGCCAGCCACCACCTGCAAGGCGATGCCTCGTGCGGCGGCGCGGTCTTTGGCGCTGGCGATTTCCCCTTTCAGGCGCATCAGTTCGCGATGATCGGGGTCGCGCTTCAAGCCATCATTGACCAGCAACTCGGCAATGGAAGAATGTGACAGGCTGCGACTGAGCAGATTGACCACTTCGGCGATGATGCCGACGATCTGCTGCGTATCGTCCAATTCGTAGGCGATATGCAAAGCCTCGCGGAAGCGGGTCAGCGCTTCGGGTATGCGCTCGGCTTTCAACAGCAACTGCCCCAGCAAGCGCAGTTGTGCGCCTTCGGTTTCGCGGTCGCCCAGTTCGCGCGCGATATACAAGGCAGAGGCGTGGAAGCCGATGGCTTCGCTCCAGCGCTGCAGCCGATGATTGACCTCGCCCAGCCCGCGCAGCACCTTGCCTTCGAGGTCGCGCTTGCCCTGTTGTTTGAAGCGGTCGTTGGCATCTTCCAGCATTTCGATGGCGCGTCGTTCTTCGCCAGCGTCCAGGTAAGCCATGCCCAGCTTGTACAAGACCAAGGCTTCGTTTTGACTGTCGTCGCGTCTGCGCGCCAGATTCAGCGCTTTTTCATAGGCTTCGACAGCGATGGACGCCTCGCCCAGGGCTTTATGCGCGTCGCCGCCGGTCAACTGCAGAAACATCTCGGCTTCATCATTTTCCAGGTCTTGCGCCAGCAGCACGCCGCGTTGCACATGCTCCAGCGCCGAGATAGCCGAGCCGCTGCGCACCAGCAGACCGGCCAACATATCCAAGGTATCCAGCGTGCCCGCCTGGTTTTGGTTTTTTTCGTGCAATGCCAGGACTTCGCGGTAAGTGGCGACAGCTTCTTTTTCGCGCCGCTGTTCAATCTGCACTTTGCCAACTGCCTCGAGGATTTGCAAGACGCGCGGGGCATCTTCGTGCTGACGGGCGAATGACAAAGCGCTGCGCAGATTGATCTGCTCCATGGCACCGAGCGCGCTGTCACTGCCGACCAACAAGCCCGCCAGCATGTCCAGGGTTTCGAGCACGCCCTCGGCATCTTCGTTGCGTTCGTACATTTCCAGCGCTTCGCCATAGGTGGCGATGGCGTCGCGCTCGCTCCCCTGGCTGACTTGCATGCGGGCGATGGCTTTCAAGATATGCAGCTGGCGCGCAGTTTCATTGTTTTGGCTGGCGACATGCAAGGCGGTGCGCAGTTGATCGATATTGACCGATTGCAGATCGACATCATCCAGCGAGCCGAGCTGGTCCTCGTCGGCGGGCTCGGCTGCGTCTTTGGGAGATGGCTGCTCGCCGGCTGGCTCGTCCTCGACAGGCGCGTCTTCGCTGTCTGTCACAGCTGCGCCAGGCTCTTCCGCTTCGTGCGGCTCGGTTTGGGACTGCGGTTCTCCATCGCGAATGGCAGCCAGGCGGCGCAGTTCGTAAGCATATCCGGCTTCGCGCAGTTGATCGGCCAGCGGCGACAGGGTCTCCAAAATATCGGCGGCCAGCCCGGGTCCTGCCTGCGCGCGCGCCCAGCCGGCTGTGGCAATCAGGTTGTCTATCTCCACGAGCAGGAGCAAGAGAGCGTCTTCCATGTGCAGCTGGGCATCGAGGTAATCGCGGGTGGTGTCGATGATATCGGCGCGCAAGGCATCCAGCCGATGGCGTTCCAGCGCCCAGTCTTTCAAGTAGGCTTGCACAACGGGATGCAGCCGATAATAGGGTGAGCCTGCTCGTTGAAAACGCTCAACCAGAAAGAGGCGCGACAGGATCGTCATGGACATGTCGATCGAATCGACAGCGACGCCGCTGAGCATGTTGAGGAAGGCGGCTGATGCCTCTCCCCGCAGGGTCGCGCCCAGGAAGAGCAGCAGATCGCGCAGCCGGTCGTTCAGCCCGCCAAAACTGATGCTCAGCGCCGCAGCCATGGCATCATCATCGTGGCTCTCCAGGGCGTCAACGATGGTGGCTTTGAAATCTTCAGGCGTTTGTCGCGCGATAATCATGCTGCGCGCCGCCAGCGACAAGGGCAATGCGCCCTCTTGCAACAGCGCGGCAATCGCTTGGATGGCTGCGTCTGCGGCGTTGTCCTTCAAGCCGGCTTTTTGCTTGAAAAGCGCGATGGCATCGCTCTGCGCCAGGTTGCCAATGGGTTGATTGCGCCAGTCGCCTTCGGACAACGGTTGCTCGCTGGTCGCCACGATGGGGCAGCCATCAGCGCACAACTCGCTGAAGTTCGCCAGCACGGTCGCCCCGATTTCACCATCCAGCACGACCAGCGGCTTTTGTTCGGCCAGCAGCGAACGCAGCACGTCCACATGATGCAGCGGATCGGCACCGATTGGCTGTTCAAAAGCCCGGGCAGCCCGCGCCAGCAACTCAGCCAGGGTCGGGTTGCTGCAGTTGATCCACAAGACCGGGCATTGGTGCTGCTTCAGGTACACATTGGCGATGGTGGCAGCCACAGTCGTTTTGCCGCTGCCCGACGCGCCATGCAAAACCAGCAGTTGTCCCTGGCGCAGGCGCAGCAGCAGCGAGCGCAGCAATTCGTCGCGCCCAAGGGGCCTGCCGAGCCGCCGAAGTGGCAGATCCTCCACAGAATGTACGGCTGCATCAAGGCCAATGCGTTCCGCCATGTTTCCCCCAGAATGCGCTCACACGGCACAGTTCGCGTGCAGTATAGGGGGATAATGAAAATGGGGCAATGTGACTGGGCGCGATTGTGCGGCGCAAGGCGAGCTGACGCTTGAAAACCGCGCGGGATGCTGGCATACTGGCGCATCCAAGGGCGCGTGGCGCAATGGCAGCGCAGTTGACTTTTAATCAATTGGTTGCAGGTTCGAATCCTGCCGCGCTCATCTCCCCCTCTTTCCCAGCCTTGGCGTGACGACCCAATGTGCGAGCAGATTTGGCGGGCGAGTCACCGCCTCGCCCCTACGCCCGTCTGTCGGGGAATGGGGGCCAGCTGTGCCAGCGGATCGACAGCGTCAGGGCAGCCAGGCCAGCGGCGCGATGCCAGCTACATCCGTCTTCACATCAATCACGACCGGACGCCTGGCATTGACAGCCTGTTCCAGCGCGCCAGCAATTTCGCCCGGATGACGCACGGTGATGCCCAGACAGCCCAGCGACTCGGCGATTGTGGCGAAATCTACATCGTCAAAGAGCCACAACTCGTCCGAACCCCGGTTGCGCTCGCCATAGACCGCTTCTACTCCAGCCTGCTCTTGATTGAGTGAATGGTTGTTGTTGATGAGGGTGACTGTGTTGATGCCGCAGCGCACGGCTGTCTCCAGTTCAGCCAGGTGATACCAGATGCCGCCATCGCCCGTGAAGCAGATCGCCGGGCGTTCGGGATGCGCGCATTTTGCCCCCATTGCCGCCGGCAGCCCCCAGCCCAAGGAACCCGAGCAGCGGATATATCTCTGCGTCGGCTCGCGCAAATCGAGCATGGTGCCCGTCCAAATGCCCGAATGCCCGGTGTCAGAAACCACTATGGCATCATCGGGCAGGTGCTCGCTCAAGGCTTTGCACAAGCGCTCAGGGCGAATTGGCGCAGAATCCGACTCGTAGTGGGGGCGCGCAGATTCTCGCCAAGCCTCGACCAATTGCCGCACGCGGGCGATCCACTCGTTGCGAGGCGGCGCTGACTGGTCTATCGCCAACATGGCGCGCAGGGTATTGCGGGCATCGCCATGCAAGCCCACCGATACAGGATAATTGCGCCCGATCTCGGCTGCGTTGATATCCAGCTGCATGACAGCCGTGCCCGGCGGTGGAATGCGATAATTGTGCGTGAGCTGTCCACCTGTGTGACTGCCGATATAAAAGACCAGATCGGCTTCGCAGAGAATCTGGTTGGCGCAGGCGCGCGAATAGGCGCCCGGCACACCCACCGCCAGCGGATGATCGGCCGGGAACATGGCTTTGGCATTCAGCGCGGTGGCCACGGGGATAGACAGTTTCTCGGCCAAGGCGATCAACTCGACGCGAGCGTCCGATGCCGTTACACCACCACCAGCCACGATGACTGGCCGCTCGGCATTGGCGAGCTTGTCCAAGGCAGCGCGTATGTCTGCCCCCGCGGCAACCGGGCGGAAAGGCGGCAACTGCGCGAATTGCGGCTCGACAGCGATATCCAGCACAGCTTCGCTATCCACCACCGCTGTGCCATCAATGCCCTGCAAGTCGAGGTGCGCGGGACCGGGCGTGCCACTGACCGCGCTGCGAAAAGCCTGACGCAGATGCTGGGACAATTCTGCCGGCTTCGAGACATAGGCGCTGTATTTCGTCACCGCGGCGAAAGGATCACGGTGGTCAACTTCCTGGTAGGCGTGGCGCAGTTGATGCCCTTGCCATTCGCGCCCGGTGATGGCGACCACAGGCGAACACGACAACCAGGCATCTTGCAATCCAGCCGCCAAATTGACCGCGCCGACCGATTGCGCCATGCACAAGGCAGGAGCGCGTTTGACGCGGGCATAGGCGTCTGCCATGTAGGCGGCGCTTTTTTCGCCATGCGTTTGCACGCGCTTGATGCCCAGTTTCTCCATTTCCATGAGGGCGCGCGGCGCGATATAGGGCATAAAAAAAACATCGCGGATGCCATAACCATATACAGTTTCGGCGAGCAGCCTGGCACCGGTCATCTTGGGCATGTGCAGTTCCTTTCGATATGCGCTGCGTAGTGGCATGAGGATAGCGTTGTGTATGAATTCTTGCCAGCAAGGCGACTCCGGGCAATCGCAGCCAAGCAGACACCCGCTGTGCCAGCGCCGAAGTCAACAAATCTCAACACAGAGGCGAAACCAAAAGAGCAATTGAAGAAGCTTAACCACCGAGTACACCGAGTTTAGAGAGTACATTGAGCGAACAAAAAGGGTTTTACTCTGTGCCTCTGTGGCAATCAATGTAATGCGATTATTCAGGTTTTTTCCGCGATTTGCTTGACAGCCTTTCAATTTCCGCCTATAATTGGTAGCACCACTGACCAATCGTCATGGTGACGAAGCGAGGCAAGTTGTGAAAGCCGCCGCGCCCAGCCTGACCGGCTTGACCACCATCGTCAAAGCCAGCGTCAAAGACCAAACCCTCGAACAATTGAAGCAATATATCTTGTCGGGCGGCCTGCGGCCCGGCGAGCGCCTGCCATCGGAGCGCGCGCTCAGCGAAGCCCTGGGCGTGGGCAGGTACAGCGTGCGCGAGGCGCTCAAGGTGCTGGAAGCGGTCGGCCTGGTGGAGTCGCGGGTGGGCGAGGGAACCTTCCTCACCGCCAATACCGGTGCCAGCTTCGGGCGCATCCTCGGCTTGAGCCTGGCGACCTGGGGCGGCACCATCATGGAAATCCTGGAGGCTCGGGTGATGATCGAGGCGGAATCGGCGCGGGCGGCCGCACAACATGCCAACCCCGAGCAGCTTTCGCGTATAGAGCAGGAGCTACGCTGCATGCAAGCCAATATGCACTGCGCGCCGACTTATCTGGCCGCCGACATGAACTTCCATCGGCGCATCGGCGAAGCCAGCCAAAACGCCATCATCAGCCAATTTGTCTGCAACCTCATCGACTTGCTGGAAGTGACGCTGCGCGAGACGCATTCCGACAGCCTGCCCGCTCAGGCCGAAGGTGGCAGCACCCACCAAGCCATCTACACCGCCATTGCCCGCGGCGACTTCCGGGCAGCCAGCGACTTGATGCGCCAGCATATCCAGTTCAGCAGCGAAGTCTGGCAGACCGTCATTTCGCTGACTGCCGAAGGTCAATCGCCCACTAAACCCGACAGCGGAGAATGAGGAGGTGCCTATTTCTCGACTTCTCTTGTGCACGCTATAGGCTAGTAGTTCTGCTGAGGAGAAAAGATCATGATGAAAAAGTTTCCCTACAACAGATCAGACCTGAAGCCCTCGCGCAGGGACTTCATGCGACTGAGCGGCGCTGGACTGGCCGCGATGATGACGGCGCGCTATGGCATACCACCGGTTTTTGCGCAAGGCATGGGCGGTATCCCGGCCGAGCTGCACCCGGGCAGCCCCAACAACCCGCGTGGCTGGACCACAAACTTGCCGCCGATTCCCGATGGCATGCCTGTAGAGCCGCCGGTGACGATCACTGGCAGCCGCCGCGGTCCTTGGGAATTCGCCGATGGCGACGATATCGAGAATTCCAACTTCACGCGACTGAACGCCGCAGTCACCGGCATCCACTGGAAGCTGGCTTTCAGCTGGACGGACAACGAAGAAGAGGTGCTGCAAAAGTACAATCTCGCCATCGCCAGCAACGAGCTGCCGGACTTCATGGAAACGGTGCCGCTGCAGATCTATGCCGAGTTGCTCGAGAACGACCTGGTGGAAGATATCTCCGATGTTTGGGATGCCGTCGCGCATCCAGTCTGGTTGAAGGAAGCCTGGAGCTTCGGCAATGGCGCCGCCTGGCAGCATGCAGAAGTCAACGGACGCAAGATGGGCTTGCCGCACACCGAACAAGCGGCGCAAAATGACAAGCTGCTCTGGATCCGCCAAGACTGGCTGGATGCGGTTGGCATGAGCGCGCCGACTACGATCGATGAATTATACGCAGTCGCCAAAGCCTTCGTGGAAGCCGACCTCGGTGACGGACCCGAAGGCAGCACTATTGGCATCGCGGCGGCCAACAACCTGGTCACCTGGTACAGCTCGCTCGATCCCATTTTTGGTGCTTGGGGCGTGATGCCCGGCTACTGGACGCCGAATGACAGCGGCGACCTCCAATACAACAGCGTCTTGCCAGAGATCAAGGAAGTGCTGAGCCTGCTGCGGCAATGGTATGCCGAAGGCATCTTCGCCCAAGATTACTTCACCCTGCGTCCGCCACAGACCGCCTTTGGCCAGATCGGCGCCAATACCTGCGGCATCACCATGTCGCCGGCTTTCGCAGCGCTCTTCGGCTTGCCCGATAGCGTCACCAACGATCCCAGCGCGCGTTGGAGCTGGGCAGATATCCCAGCGGGACCCACCGGCATCAAGAAAAAAGCCTGGAGCAACCCGGTGGTCGATAGCGTCTTCTGTTTCCGCAAAGGCTTCGAACATGTCGATCTGGTGTTGAAGCAAATCGGCTGGTGGGCAGAACTGCTGCAGAATCCGGAGAATCGCTATCACGGCTTCGAGGGCACCGACTACTATTGGCGGGACGATGACGGCGAAGTCGACTCCATGGGTGCCAATCTGGATCTGGCTTCTGGCTACGATGGCAACAAGCATATTTGGGGTCCGCCCGGCACCAACGGCAGCGCGCTGACTGAGCCGCGCTTCGAGACCAATTGGATCAAGCATCGCCGCGAAGTCTGGGCGAATGTGCCCGAAGACCAACGCGATGCCATGATGGAAGCTTTCCTTGGCGGCGACGAACTCTCGGTCATGTGGGACGACGCCAATGTATTCGCGGTCGACCGCTGGGAATTGGACGGCATCCGCAACCATTTCACCACCTTCCCCACGCGCACGATGGAACGCGCCGGGGCCTCGCTGGATGGGCTGGAAGCCGAGACTTTCGTCAATATCATCACCGGGCAAGCCTCGCTGGATGACTTCGACACCTATGTCGAAGACTGGAAGAGCGGCGGCGGCGATGCCATCACCGGCGAAGTCAACGACTGGTGGCACGGGGGGATGTAGTCCCCACACAAATTCCCTCCCCCAACAAATGAGGGAGGGAATTCACCTCGTGGCAGCTTGAACTTGGCTCGCTCCCCTTCCCTCTGTATGGGGGAAGGGGCCGGGGGATGGGATGTAGTGGTCCCGAAAAACTGGACACCTAGTAAAGAGAGTATACTGGATGCACAGGGACGGAGACAGCCCTATGGGAAGGCATCGCAAGTACACACCGGAGACGAAAGTCAGGATCGTGCTGGAAATCATTCGTGGCGAGAAATCTGTCGCC
>JAJEBK010000005.1 GCA_022823945.1 Anaerolineae bacterium
TTGGTGGAGCGTTTCATCAATAAGATGAAGCATTTTCGCCGTGTCTTTTCTCGCTTTGAGAAGCTGGATACATCCCTTTTCGGCTTTCTGCACTTGGCTGGTGCTATGATCTGGCTACGAGCAAATGTCAACACAACCTAAACTTACTTCTCTCATCAATCGATTCTCGGCTTCGCGAGTAGATGATGCCCAAGACATAATGACTCCCGTATTCTCTATAAGGGAAAGATATATTCTTTCTCGAATCCCGGTCTCGAAAATATCCTGTGAAAGCCCCCAATGTAAAGCCGCTGACTGTTCTTGCGCCCGTTCGGTAAGTGCTTTTCAAGTCAAACGCTATCTTTTGCCCATCTGTTCCAGTAAGAGTCAAGTCGGGATAATGATTCTGATGTTCAGCCAAGTGAAGCTCATAACCGTGTAGTCGAGCAAATTCAGCGATTCTGGGAAACAGCATTAACTCGATCAGCTTAGAAATGACTTTCGTGTCGACAGAGACAGTGTAGATGTTGCGATAAGTATCAATGAATCCCTTGACAACCCAGTCTCCAATGTCATTTGCTACGGTGGATTGAAACACTGGCAGGTATTCGCGCATCTGGCGTTCAAATGTCGTCATCAGTTACTGACCAATCAACAGGAGTTCGTTAGAGCGTTTGTTCTTTGACAAGACATACTGGTAGTTGCGGAATCTCTCTATCCTGACATCTGACTTGAATCGAGATAGAAGTCGAATCAATTCCGACTCGGTCGGGATGCCATCACTCCTGTAAGACACTACCAGAATACTATCGGCATGCCTTTCAAATGCTCGTTCAAATGCCCCGTAGATCCGAGTTTTGTCTGTCCAATCGTTTACCTGTCGAATGAGACGCCTATGCTTGGATGTCATGTCAATCATATCCAGCCAATGATTGTAATTGACTAGACCTTCAAGAAAATGATAAAAGTCTCGGAAGTCAACAGCCACGCCTTTGCCCGATATGTAGGGTGGGTCGAGATACACCAAGTCGAATTTGCCGCTAACGCTGTCCACATCCATATTGGTTGCATAACAGTCTCTGCCGTTGGAGAAAACCGCCTGATTCGCTTCAGCAACAAAATGTCGAAACCATGATTCGAATGGCTTATCCCAGCTTGCCTTGTTACCGAACGATCGCTTTACATTGGCTGTACGAACATAAAGGTTCTTTCTATGAAAAAGATTGTATGGTCGCTTAATGATACATGACTGCGCCAAAGCAAAGAATGCAAGCGCCCTCTTATACCTGTTTCTGACTCGATGGATGTTAGTGATTACCTTGTCAAGCCATCTATTCTCTTCGTCAAGATAATAGATTTCACTGAATGTATCGGCAATCAGCGTAGGATACGAGATATCATATGTCTTGAGTATCCAATCAACTTCATGATCTTCCAATACTACTTTAGAATTCTCTACGAGCGCCTGTCCGATCCAATAATTGAACTTCAAAGAGTCGTTGTAAGTTGCCTGCTTCTGCTCTTGCTTGAGTTTGTATGCGACAGTGCCTGTACCGCCAAATACATCCAGGCAGGTATCGAAATCCAAATGTGATACCTTGTCCCAGATCCACTGCACAAGTTTTGACTTGCTTCCCTGATACCTGGTTTTCGGGAACTGGTGGTGGGTTTTAGAAAGGAGAGCGAGTTGGTCAGGCATGTACATCCTCAACAGCGATGGTTGACAGTAAGCTGATTATAGCAACAAGACCCGACTGAAGTCCATTTCTGCGGCCGCAGCTTCAATGCAATTTGTTGACATGCGCTCGCGGCTATTCCATACTCGGCGCACCGTCCAGTAGTGGAGAAATGGCTCATGCTCAGCGCAGAGCAAATCGCCTTTTATCATGAAAATGGTTATCTGACTGTCGAAAATGTGCTGAGTGCGGAGGAACTCGCGGCGGTGCGGCGCGTGACGGACGACTTCGTCGAGCGTTCGCGGACACTCAGTGCGCACGACCACATCTTCGACCTGGAGCCGAATCACAGCGCCGAAAATCCACGCCTGCGCCGCATCAAAAACCCCATTTTGCATCACGAAGTCTATGACGCGACACTGCGACATCCCGGCATCCTGGACATCGTCGAGCAGCTTATCGGGGTGGGCGTGCGCAGCAACGGCAACAAGCTCAATATGAAAGAGCCCGATCATGGCAGCGCGGTGGAATGGCATCAAGATTGGGCATTTTATCCGCACACGAATGACGACTTGCTGGCGGTGGGCGTGGCCATTGACGACATGACCGAAGAAAACGGATGCATGCTGATGGTGCCGGGTTCGCATCGCGCAGAGCTGCACAGCCACCATGAAAATGGCGTCTTTGTCGGCGCAGTGAGCGAGCCCGATTTCCAGCCGCGCCAGGTGGCAAAATGCCTGGTCAAAGCCGGCGGCATCACCATCCATCACGCGCGCACCCTGCACGCCTCCACTCCCAATCATTCGTCAAAGCCGCGGCGTCTGCTGCTCTTTCAGTACTGCTCGCTGGATTCGTGGCCCCTCGAGGGCTTCGCGACTTACGAAGCCTATTGCGATTCCATTCTGCGCGGCAACCCGACCATCCGCCCGCGGGTTACTGCCGTGCCCGTCATCATCCCGCTGCCCAAGCCGCAGAACGCCGGCTCCATCTTCGAGATCCAAGAGACATTACGAAACAAGGAAATGGCAAAGCAATGAGCCTGATTTTGAGAAGTTACCGCAAATGGTGGCAAACACCGCGCAATAGCAGCGAACGCGCTGAACATCGGCAGGTCACTTTTTTGGAGTTGTTTTACGACCTTGTATATGTGGTTTTGATTGCGGAATTGACCCACGCCCTCGCCCATCACATTGATCTGCAACATATCGCGGAATTCTCATTTCTGTTCATCATTACCTGGTGGGCTTGGATTAACGGGACGCTTTATCACGATCGTCACGGCAATAACGACATTCGCACCCGTGTATTCACCTTTCTGCAAATGTTCACCGTAGCAGCGATGGCGGTGTTTGCTCACGATGCGCTGGGCGAGACTTCGGCGGCATTTGCGGTATCGTATGCCGCGTTTCAACTCATCTTGACTTTTCTATGGTGGCGCACCGGCGTGCATGATCCTGGGCATCGGCCATTATCGCGCCCGTATTCGCTCGCATTCCTCATTACGACCTTGTTATTTGTCGCATCCGTTTTTGTTGAGCCGCCCGACAGATTTACCCTCTGGCTTGTCGCTACTGTGATATCGATTGCGCTGCCGCTATTTCTTCTTCGACTCAGACGCAGAAACCCCGCTATGCAAGCGCAGTTCGAATCGGGTGCGACAGTGACCGCGTCGATGGTAGAACGTTTTGGTCTCTTCACGATCATTGTGCTCGGCGAAGTCATTGTCGGCGTTGTTCACGGAGTGGCTGCCTATCATGACATACATTGGCGGCTGGCTGGCATTAGCGCATTGGGCATGGCGGTCGCCTTCGGCACCTGGTGGCTGTATTTTGACTTTGTATCGCATCGCATTCCGCGGCAAGAATCTATGTGGGTCTATGTATGGTCCTATGCCCATTTGCCCGTAACCGCTGGCATCGCCATGGTGGGGGCTGCCATGGTAAATGTCATCGAACATGCGACCGACCCGCTGCCGGTTGAAGTCCGCTGGCTGCTGGTCGGCTCAATTGGCATAGTGCTTGTCGGCATCGCTTTGCTGATCCGAACGCTGCCACCGCGAGCGAATGCTGCGGATGCGCATCGGATGGGCCAAATTGTGATTTTCTGCGTTGCTGTCGTCATTGTCGCTCTGGGTTTCTCGACACTGGAGACGATCCCCCTACTCGGTTCAATCGCTGTTTTGATGCTCATGCCTGTCGCATTCGGTCTCATTTACTGGATAAAACACACAGAGACAGTCCAACAATAGCGCCTTGCCATTGACAAGCCGATAACCAGCTCCTACTATACCTGTTGCACAGATTTTCTATAGTATGCGACAAGCAGGAGCGAGCTAGATGTACAAAGTGAGCAAATTCCCGCAAGGGACTTTTTCCTGGGCGGATAACACATCCACCGATACCGAAGCCGCAAAAGCCTTTTATCAGACGCTGCTGGGCTGGGACAAAGACGAAATTCCGCTGGACCCGGCGATGCCAGGCGCGACTTATACCATGTTCAAACGGGATGACGCCTACACCGCCGGCCTGGCGGGCATGATGCCGGATATGCAAGCGGCGGGAGTGCCATCGCATTGGACAAATTATGTCACGGTCGAGGATATCGATGCCCTGGTCGATGTCATAACCGACAACGGCGGCACGATTGTTTACGGTCCCGCTGATGTCTTTGATAGTGGGCGCATGGCGATGATTCAAGACCCCACCGGCGCGCAACTCGGATTGTGGCAGGCGAAGAATCACATCGGCGCGGGCATCGTCAACACCGTCGGCGCGATGTGCTGGAACGAATTGCTGACGCGCGACGCAGCTGCCGCCAAAGCCTTTTACAGCGCATTGTTCGGCTGGGAATACAGCGTCGACGAGAACGGCTATATCATGATTCAGAATCGTGGTCGCAGCAATGGTGCCATGATGCAGATGGACGAAAGCTTCGGCGAGATGCCATCCATGTGGCAGCCGTATTTCACCGTCGCCGCTATTGACGAGACCATCGCGCAGGCGCAGGCTGGCGGCGGGACCATCATCATCCCCAGGACAGAAGCGCCCGGCGCCGGACATTTCGCCTATCTTGCCGACCCGGCTGGCGCGCATTTTTATATCATTCAGTTGATGCAGGCAGAGCTTTGGGAAGAATAGGCTCTGCCAATCGAATAGTAGATCCAAAATCCAAAGCGCAGGAGCAAAAATGTATACCGTCACAAAATTCCCGCATGGCACGTTCAGCTGGGTGGATTGCGTATCGACAGACGCAGAGAAAGCGAAAGCCTTCTACATGGACCTCTTCGGCTGGGGCAAGATCGAGGTGCCAATGGGCGACGATGCCACTTACACAATGTTTCAGCTTCAGGGAAAGAATGTTGCCGCTTTAGCCCCGATGCAACCCGAAGTGCGGGCAATGGGCATCCCGTCGCATTGGAACAACTATGTGACAGTCGACGATGTGGACGCGCTGGCAAACGTCGTTACCGACAATGGCGGGTCGATCGTTTATGGACCGATGGATGTTTTCGACAGCGGGCGCATGATACAGGTGCATGATCCCACCGGCGCGGGGATAGGCTTGTGGCAACCGCGCAATCACATCGGCGCGGGCATCGTCAACACCGTCGGCGCGCTGTGCTGGAACGAACTGAACACGCCCGATGCCGAAGCCGCCAAAACCTTCTATGCGGCGCTATTTGGCTGGGAGTTCGCGAGCGACGGCCATTACATCCACATTCTCAATCGCGGGCGCGGCAATGGTGGCATGCTGCAAATGGACACCGGGATGCCGCCCTGCTGGATGCCCTATTTCCACATCGCCGATATTGACGCCGGCGTCGGGCGCGTAAAGGAACTCGGCGGCAACGTCGTCGTGCCCCAGAATAAACTGCCAGACGGCAGCATTTGGTCTGTTGTGGCAGACCCCGCTGGCGCCCACTTCTACCTCATCCAGCTTTCACAAGCCGAAGCCTGGCAAGAATAGAGCTCAATCGAGTCGACTGCAAATAAAACCGCAAGGGCGACAAACCGATTCGCCCACATTGACAGGAGAAGCTGCATGTACACAGTAACAAAATATCCCCACGGCACATTTAGCTGGGCAGATACCAGCTCGACCAATTCGGCAGCGGCCAAGCAGTTCTACATGGATTTGTTCGGCTGGAGCAATTTCGATATCCCCGTCGGCGGTGGCATGACCTATACCATGTTCCAGCATCAGGGCCAGCATGTCGCTGCGCTCAGCGAGGCGACGCCAGAAGCGCTTGAGCAGAATATCCCATCGCATTGGTCATGCTATGTGGCTGTCGATGATGTCGATGCGCTGCTGCCTGTCGTCACAGCCAACGGCGGCCAGATCATCTTTGGACCGATGGATGTCTTCGACAGTGGGCGCATGGCTTTCTTCATGGACCCGACTGGCGCAGCGCTTGGCTTGTGGCAGGCGCGCAATCACATCGGCGCGGGCATCGTCAACACCGTCGGCGCCATGTGCTGGAACGAACTGCTCACGCGCGACGCAGCGACAGCCAAAGCCTTCTATAACACCGTGCTGGGCTGGGAGTTCCACGGCGATGAGCATTACATCCACATCAGCAACCGGGGCCGCAACAACGGCGGCATGATCGAGATGGGCGAGAACTTCGGCGATACGCCACCCTGCTGGATGCCCTATTTCAACATAGGCGAAATCAACGCGGGCATCGCGCGCGTCAAAGAGCTGGGCGGGCAGGTGCACATGGGACCGAACGAAGCGCCAGATACAGGCTATTGGGCGCTGGCGACAGACCCGGCCGGCGCGCATTTCTATATCATGGAGCTCTTCAAAGCCGATCCTTGGCAAGAATAAAACACGATAGCGGGCGGCTCAATAGGTCGCCCTTTTTAGACTTGTTGCCTACGATTGTGAACTCGCTGGATTTCACCCCCATCCCCCGGCCCCTTGCCCCCATCGAGAGGGAAGGGGAGCTAGAATCGAGCAATATCGTCGTTATTTCCGGTGTTTTCAGCAAGGCCACTCCGAATTCGCATGTGAACATTCGGCTTTAAGCCCCTCTCTCTTCATGGGGGAGGGGTTTGGGGTGGGGGTTGGCCTGAGTCATGTCCACTTGCGGGCTAGCTGTATAGCCCCTTTGATTCCGCGGTTTTCCCCGCCGCATCTGTTATACTCCCTCCCATCAATCACACGCGCGAAAGGCGACCGTCCATGTCAGCCGCCCTGGAAGTGCGCGGCATCACCAAACGTTTTCCCGGCGTGCTCGCCAACGACAACATCAGTCTCACGCTGGAAAAAGGGCAGGTGCTGGGCTTGCTGGGCGAAAACGGCGCTGGCAAATCCACGCTAATGAACATGATCTATGGCTTGTACAAGCCCGATGCCGGCGAGATCCTCGTCAACGGGCAAGCTGTCGAGATCAGTGGCTCCAAAGACGCCATCGGCTTGGGCATCGGCATGGTGCACCAGCATTTTCAGCTTGTGGATGTGCTCAGCGTCACCGAAAATGTCATGCTGGGCAACGAACGGACGCGCGGTCCCTTCTTGCGGCGGGGGGTAGCGCGGCGCGAAATCGAAGATCTATCGCGCGAATACGGTTTGGATGTCAACCCCGACGCCCTCGTCCGCGATCTGCCGGTGGGCGTCCAGCAACGCGTTGAGATCATCAAGGCGCTCTACCGCCATGCCGATATCCTCATCCTTGACGAACCGACCGCTGTCTTGACTCCCCAAGAGGCGCGTGGCTTGTTCAAAATCATGCGCGCGCTGCTGGACCGCGGCGTCAGCATCATCTTCATCAGCCACAAATTAAAAGAAGTGCTGGAAATCTGCGATCAGGTCGTCGTGCTGCGGCGCGGCAAAGTCGCTGGCACAGCCGACCCGCGTCAGTCCACCGAGCAATCGCTGGCATCGCTGATGGTCGGGCGCGATGTCATCCTGGAGGTCGACAAAGACCCAGCGGCGCCCGGCGATGAGATCCTCGGCGTCTTCGACCTGCATGTTCATGATGATCGTGGCTTGCCAGCAGTTGAAGGCGTCAGCTTTGGCTTGCGGCGCGGCGAGATTCTTGGCGTGGCTGGCGTGCAAGGCAATGGCCAGACCGAACTGGTCGATGCGCTGACAGGGATGCGCGGGGCAGACAGCGGGCGCATCGTCATCAAAGGGCAGGATATGACCGGCGCATCGCCCCGCAAAGTCACCGAGCAGGGCGTCGGACATGTGCCAGAAGACCGCCAGCGCGATGGACTGGTCGCCAGCTTCAGCGTCATGCACAATCTGGTGCTGTCGACCTATTACCGCAGCGACTTTTGTAACGCGATCGTGGTGGACGATCGCGCCATCGCCGCCAACGCCCACGAGCTGGTTGAACGGTACGATGTGCGCCCGCCCATCATCAACAACGCGGCCGGCGGACTATCCGGCGGCAACCAGCAGAAGGTCATCGTCGCCAGGGAGTTCTCGCGGGATGTCGACTTGCTGATCGCCTCGCAGCCCACGCGCGGACTGGATGTCGGCAGCATCGAGTTCATCCACCGGCAGATCATCCGCATGCGCGATGCCGGCGCAGGCATCCTGCTGGTTTCATCGGAGCTGGAAGAAGTGCTCAGCCTGGCCGATCGCGTGGCGGTCATGTTTGAGGGACAAATCATCGACATCCTGCCCATTGCCGAAGCCAACCGCGACACGGTCGGTTTGCGCATGGCGGGTGTACGAGAAACGGCCGAACCAGCATGAACGTGCCAGCCGAAAACCGAGCGCATCGTCTGCTCAGCATGTGGGTGGGCATATCGCCTCGTTTGTTGCCCCTGCTGGCTGTAATCACAGCCTTTCTGGCCGGCATCCCGCTCATCACCCTCACCGTCAGCGACAACGCCTTGCAGCCCGATATCGCCGAGGGCTTGCGCGTGTCTTCGACAGCCTATGTTGCCCTGGTCGAATCCATGACCGGGCTGACAGTCAACCCCGTGGCAAAAAGCGCCGATTTTGCGGCCATGCGCGTTTATGCCGGCGCAAACGACATCACCACCCGCCGCAGTTTGTCGCGTCAAGCCCGGCCATTCGAACGGGTGCTGGAAGTCGGCATGGCAGAAACGCGCCAATATACCGAATTCTTCGCCCGCTTCGACATCTCCGAAGAGGCTGCCACCGCAATCAGCGAGCGACTGGATACCATCGGCGAAGTCGGCACGCAGCGACTGCGGGCATTGGCACCGCGGCTGGATGACTTGTCCGCTCTCAAACGCGCCGATCTGCGCGCGCTGACAGAATTCATCAGCGCCGGAGAACTGGACGAAGCTGCCGCGCTCTTCGCCCCGCTGGCCGACATGTCCGCGGCGCAGCAGGAGCAATTGCGCGACGACCTGGCGCTGATTGACGAACGCGGATTGGTCGCCTTGCTGCGCAGCAAAAATGCCCTGCTGCAGATGGACGCGCTGGGCATCACGCCGGGCAGCGCCGATGCGGATGTGCTGGCGCAGATCGTCGCCGCCGACTTTGACGATGTCGCCGAAGCCATAGAGACATTGGCGGCTTTGGACGCGCTGGGCATAGACGAGCCCGCTGCGCTGGGCGCGCAATTTCGCATTGTGGGCAGGATGTACGATGCCGGCTACCTCAGCGGCGACTCAGTCAATGCGGCGCTCGAGGCACAGCTGGACGCGGCGCTGGCGCGGCATTTGGTCATCCGTCGTCCGGGCAACCGCGTATTGAGTGCCGACGACATGGGTGGCAGCACATTCGGCATCCTGAAGAATGAACAAAATCTGGAAGTGGTCTTTTTGCGCCTGGGCGATTCTGCCTTGCTATTCATCCCGTCCAACCTCGAAAAAACCATCGTGCGCGCCATTCCCTTCATCATCGCGGGCTTGGCGGTGGGCTTGGGCTTCAAAGCCGGTCTCTTCAACATCGGCGCAGAGGGACAGCTGTACGCAGGTGCCATCGCAGTGGCGGCAGTGGGCGCATTTTCCCCGCCCGATACATCCCCGTTGGTCTTGCTTCCTGCAGCCATTCTATTTGGCATAGCAGGCGGATTCTTGTGGGGCGCTTTGCCCGGCGCGTTAAAAGCCTATACTGGCGCTCACGAAGTCATCACCACCATCATGCTCAATTTCATCGCCATCCTGCTGGTCGACTGGCTGATCAAATCGGTCGATCCCGTCATCCTGGGCGATGTGAATGCCAGCGTGCCCAAAACGCCCGTCATCCTGCCCGCCGCCATGCTGCCTACCCTGGATCGCATTACCAGTCCCTTGGCGCTGTTGCTGTTTATGGCGGCCGCGGCTGTTGTGGCTTTTTTGCTGAATTGGCTGCCGCTGCGGCGCGAAAATCCTCAGTTGGCGCGGCGCAATGGCTTGGTCTGGGCGGGCGTCATGGCTGGCGTCCAACTCTTCCTGACGCTGATTGCCGTTGGCGACCAAAGCAAGCTGCATTTCGGCTTTTGGCTGATGATCGCGGCGGTGTGGCTGACCGACTGGTTCTTGCAGCGCACCACACTGGGCTTTGAGCTGCGCACCGTCGGCGCAAATCAGCACGCGGCGAAGTATGCTGGCATGAGCGTGCCACGCAATATCGTGCTGGCGATGGCCCTCAGCGGCATGCTGGCGGGCTTGGCTGGCGCGATCGAAATCAGCGGCGTCGAGCATGTGATGCACCCGCGCTTTTTCGCCGGCGTCGGCTTTGACGCCATTGCTGTCGCCCTGTTGGCGCGCAACAATCCCAAAGGCATGGTCTGGGCGGGCTTGCTGTGGGGCGGGCTGCTCAGTGGCGCGGCGCTCATGCAAATCCGCGCGGATATCTCCATCGACCTGGTCAAGATCGTGCAGGCTTTGATCATCATGTTTGTCGCCGCCGACCAGATCATCCGCTTTCTGTGGCGCGTGCCCAAACGCAGCGAAGCCGAAGCAGGCGAACTCGTCTTTTCGACCGGCTGGGGGAGCTGAGCATGGCTGCCAAGACCAAGCCGCGCCGCCGCATCAAAATCACCCGCCGCCGTATCATCGCCGTTTTTCTGCTTGTGCTGGGCATTTTCATCTGGCTGGAAGCGACCCAGCTCGACCCCGACCTGGTTACGACGCTGACATTTGAATCGACCTCCCTGGGCGAAACGCCGACTGTGGGGGACATCCCCGTGCCGACTTCGGCTTATCTCGTCGTCATCGGCAGCCTTTTCATCCTCAGCGGAGGATTGAACCTCGCAGAATGGCGCGAGTTGCGCGTGCGGCAGATTAGCCTGGCGCTGCTGGCCGTCTGCGGCGCGCTCTTCATCCCCACCATCATCATCGCCGCGGCAGCTGGCAACGATACCAATGTGACCACCATCGTGGCCGAGAGCCTGCGCCTGGCAACCCCACTGGCGATCGGCGCATTCGCCGGCATTTGGTGCGAGCGGGCTGGCGTCGTCAATATCGCCATCGAAGGCATGATGCTATTCGCCGCTTGCTTCGGCTTTGTGACGCTGTTCTTCTTGCGCGGCACAGACCTGCCGTTGGAAACGGCGCAACTGCTGGCGGTTATCATCGGCGTGCTCAGCGGCGGACTCATCGCTTTGCTGCATGGCTGGCTGTCCATCACCTTCCGCACCGACCAAATCGTCAGCGGCACGGTCATCAACATCCTGGCGGTGGGCATCACCAGCTTCGTACGCCGCGAATACCTGCTTTCCACAGAAGCCGGCGCGGCCAAGCTGGGCAATATCAGCCTACCCATTTTGAGCGATCTGCCCGTCGTCGGCGAGGCTATCTTCACCAACCAGCCCATCTTTTTTTTGATGTTCGTCATGCTGGCTTTCACGCATGTGGTGATGTTTCATACGCGCTGGGGGCTGCGCACGCGGGCAGTGGGCGAACACCCGCACGCAGCCGACACGCTGGGCATTCATGTCAACCGCACGCGCTGGATCAATGTTTTTGTCAGCGGCATGATCGCTGGCTTGGCGGGTGCCTGGTTCTCGCTGGAAGCCACCGGCAGCTTCAATGACGGCATGACGCGCGGGGCGGGTTTCATCGCGCTGGCCGCCATGATCTTTGGCAAATGGACGCCCGTCGGCGCATTTGGGGCGGCGCTGCTGTTCGGCTTCTCCGATTCGCTGGGCATCCGCCTGCAGATGGTGGGCGTCGGCTTCCCCGTGCAATTCTTGCAGATGGTGCCCTATGCGGTGACGCTGGTGGTGCTGGCGGGCTTCATCGGACGCGCCTCTCCGCCCAAAGCTGTCGGACAACCGTATGTGAAAGAGTAGGCTATTCAATCCGTACGATGTTTTGGACAACACCGGACATATGGTAGGGGACGTTCTGATTGAAGACAGCGCAGTCCCTTACTGGGTGCTTCTCATTAATTGGACAGTAAACGTCAACGTCTTTCAGATTTAGAGGCGGCCTCGGGAAGATTCCGACTTGGAATTTGGCCGTCTCGCAACTGATTAAAGGCAAGTCGATCTATCCGGCGAGCCGGTCTTGTGTCTACTGGTTATTTGTCGTCAGAGAAGAGACGAATTCTAACAGATTTCAATTGTTGCAACGGGTATAGGACATCGTCGCTGACTTATAATGAGAAGAGCGTTGACCAACATAGGTGAACAGACTGAGGTGTCACGTGTCAGATCAGAACCCGTACAGTAAGATCGAAGTTTGTCGAAGCGAGTACGAGAAAGCAGAAAAAGTCGTCGAGATTCAGATGAAGAACTTCGATATGAATTACGAACTGTGGCAACAGTATCGCCCTAATCTTGGCGCAATTCAGGCCATGATAAACGCGCTGGAGGCATTGAAACCGGTCGTGGAGACGTACTACGCAGGCACACCTATCGACGGCTGCTAATCGCCAGTTCCGTCATAATTGTCAATCGTACGCATTTGGCGCGGCGCTGCTTTTCGGCTTCTCCGATTCGCTGGGCATCCGCTTGCAGATGGTGGGCGTCGGCTTCCCCGTGCAGTTCTTGCAGATGGCGCCCTATGCGGTGACGCTGGTGGTGCTGGCGGGCTTTATCGGGCGCGCCTCTCCGCCCAAAGCTGTCGGGCAGCCCTATGAAAAAGAGTGATACAGATTGCTTGCGGCAACCGCATGGCTATTGCAGCCACCTGCCATTGTTGTCGGAAGGCAGATAAAATAGTATAATATTTGGAAGACGATTGTCGCAGAGCATTCGCACGGGATGAGGATACAAAATGGGTAAGTGGATAAAGATAGTAATAGGGCTTGGTGTCATATTTGCTGCAGTGTTGATCATTTTCATGATCGTCTCGACCGTTATGAACATCAACAACTGTGCCGGTATCATTTGCATCAATATCGGTGGCTAAGCCACGTGCAAACGTCCGGAAGTGAAAGGGCTGACGCCCGCTGGCGTGAGTCTAAATGATGCTTATCTTTAGCATACTGCGGAAACTTCTATCGAAGTTCAACTGCTTAGCTTGCTTACTGGTTTTGTCTAGCTCTATAGGGTTTGTAATCGCCATAAGCCTGCTATTCGCTAAGTTCTTGGGAAACGCAAATGTAAACAACTGTCTCCTATACATCATTTGCGTTAATACCCCCGGATGACAGAGTTTCACTGCGTCTAGTACCCCTCTCCCGTTTTCGACAGCGGTCATGCCTTTAAGGGGCGACACACTGAGTCGCCCACATGTACAATGGAGACATTGTGGGCGAGACAAGTCTCGCCTCTACAGATTTCGAATCAGAACAGCATCGCCCTTTTTCGCATGACGAACTTGGCATTGCTTTTCTGCCTCCGTGGCAATCATCGCGCATTGAATCCCCCACCCTAACGATGTACACTTGCCACAAATCTATACCCCCGCAAACAACCCCATTCAGGAGAACAAACCCATGAAAAAGCTGTTCATTTTGCTCAGCCTCTTGGCGCTGTTGGCGCTTGTTCCAGCCGCAGCCGCGCAAGATGCCATTGAAACCCTGTGCCTGGTGACAGACCTCGGGCGCGTCAACGATGGCACATTCAACCAGTTCGCCCACGAAGGCGCGCTGCAAGCCGCTGACGAATTCGACCTGGAATATCGCTGGATCGAAACCCAAGCCGAAACAGATTACGAAGCCAACATCCAGACCTGCATCGACGAGGGCTTTGAAGTCATCATCACAGTCGGCTTTTTGATCGCCGATGCCACCAATGCCGCGGCCGCCGCCAACCCCGATGTGCACTTCCTCGGCGTCGACCAGTTCGTCATGGGCGGACCCGGCAACTATGTCGGCATCCAGTTCCGCGAAGACCAGTCAGGCTTTTTGGCGGGCGTGCTGGCGGCGCAGGTGGCTGCTTCGGTCGGCTCGGACACAGTCGCTGGCGTCTATGGCATCGACATCCCGCCGGTCAAGAAGTTCCGCAACGGCTTCGAACAGGGCGCGCGTTATATCAACCCCGACATGAACCTGCTGGGCGTCTACATTGACAACTTTGTCGCGCCCGATCGTGGCGCATCGGCAGCCATTCAGTTCATCGGCGAAGGCGCATCGGTCATCTTCGGCGCGGGCGGTCCCACCGGCACGGGCGGCATTGTGGCCGCGGCGCAACAAGGCATCTATGTCATCGGCGTCGATCAGGATGAATATGTAACCAGCTTCGGCGGCGGCGAGACCCCTGGCAGCGAATACATCATCAGCAGCGCCATCAAGCGCGTCGACCAGGGCGTCTATGACATGGTGGCGGCGCTGGCGCATGACGATATGGAAGGCTTCCCCGGCGGCGGCATCTACCTGATGGATGTGGCGCTGAATGGCGTTGGCCTGGCAGAAAAACACGATGCCGATATCGACGATGCCTTCTTCGCCATGGCGGATGAAGTCGCGGCGATGATGGTATCGGGCGAGGTCAGCACGGGCGTCGACCCCGTCAGCGGCGACCTGGCCATGGACGACATGATGGATGCTCAAGCCGATGACATGGGCATGGGCATCGAGACGGTCTGCCTGGTCACCGATCTGGGGCGCGTCAACGATGGCACATTCAACCAGTCGGCGCATGAAGGCGCGGTGGCTGCAGCCGATGAATACGATCTGGAATACACCTTCATCGAAACGCAAGCCGAAACCGACTACGAAGCCAATATCCAAACCTGCATCGACGAAGGCTTTGAGGTTATCATCACGGTCGGCTTCCTGATCGCCGATGCCACCAACGCCGCAGCAGCCGCCAACCCCGATGTCTACTTCCTGGGCGTCGACCAGTTCGTCGTGGACGGACCGAGCAATTATGTCGGCATCCAGTTCCGCGAAGACCAGAGCGGCTTCATGACAGGCGTGCTGGCGGCATTCGTGGCCGAGTGGCAAGGCAGTGACATGATCGCTGGCGTTTATGGCATCGATATCCCGCCGGTCAAGCGCTTCCGCAATGGCTATGAGCAGGGCGCGCGCTACATCAACAGCGACCTGACCATCCTCGGCGTCTACATTGACAGCTTTGTCGCTCCCGACCGCGGGGCATCGGCGGCGCTACAATTCATTGGCGAAGGCGCGACCGTGCTCTTCGGCGGCGGCGGACCGACTGGCACCGGCGCGATCCGGGCTGGCGCGCTGGAAGGCGTCTATGTCATCGGCGTGGACAAGGACGAATGGCTGACCAGCTTCGGCGCGGGCGAAACCCCGGGCAGCGAGTTCATCATCAGCAGCGCCATGAAACGCGTCGACCAGGGCGTCTTCGACATGGTGGCGATGCTGGCGGAAGGCGATTTGAGCGGCTTCCCCGGCGGCAATGTCTTTTTGATGGACGCAGCCATGAACGGCGTTGGCCTCGCGCCCTCGCACGAATCCGATATCCCGCAAGAAGTCTGGGACAAGGTGAACGCGGTCAATGCGCGCCTCATCGCTGGCGAGATCGAAACCGGCGTCAACCTGGTCAGCGGCGACCTGCTGGAATAGGAAGAAAGACCCCCCTCGGTCCCCCCGACAGGTCAGGGGGACGCTAGCGCTGGCTACCGTCTCGTCCTCGACGGGGAGGGGCTGGGGGAGGGTTTCAGCTATTCACATATCGACAGCCTCATCAAACGATGGGGCTGTATTGTTTCCGTGTCGATGTTGACTCTTGGATCTATTGACGAAGCGGCCCGAATCAGCTAGGATCAAGGTGGAGTGAGTAGGCTCGAAGTGGAGCGGAAACTTGGATCAGAATGTACAGTTTGTCATTATCGTAAGTACTGTGCTTGGCGTATTCCTGTGGCTGCGCAATGACATTAATCGCTTGGACAATGAAATCTCGTCGCTTCGCGAGAGCGTTACATCGCTTCAAAGCGACATGACATCGGTTCGCGAATCTATCGCCTGGATGCGTGGTCGCATGGGTTATTTCGAAGCAACTCCTCAAGACGAATAGCGCTTGTTCAGCGTATCTGGGAATGTGTGGAAATAGCGATAACAGCCTCATCGCGTGATGGGGCTGTTTTTCTTTGGAGATGGAACCGGCAGCCTAGCCGAGCGGCGCTTGTGAGTACTCCCCATCCACCAGCCGCAGAATTCCCAGCGGGTTGGCATCTTGCAGCGGCGCGGGCAACAGCGCATCGGGCACATTCTGGAAGGCGATCGGGCGCATGAAGCGGTATATCGCATTCGTGCCCACGCTGGTCGTGGCCGGGGCGGTGGTCGCGGGATAGGGTCCGCCGTGCTGCATAGCTGGCACAACCGCCACGCCCGTCGGGAAGTCGTTCCAGATGACGCGCCCGGCTTTTTCGCGCAGCAGGCTCAGGGTGTCACCGACCGCTTCGTCGGCTTCGGCATGCAGGGTGCTGGTCAAATTGCCTTCCAGCGCAGAGATGGTCGCGTGCAGGTCTTGCGCATCATCACAGAGCACAAATAGCGTTACGGGGCCAAAGTGCTCGGTTTGCAGCCCGCTGTGGGCGCGGATGGCAGCAGCGCGCGTTTGCAGCACCGTGTTGCGATAACAGAACGCCTCGCCCGCTGTGGGTTCGCCACCAGTCAGCAGCTCGATTTGCGGATTACTGGCGGTCTGGCTGACGGTGCTTTCCAGCCCGGCTGCCACCGCTTCGTTCAGCAGCACGCCCGCCGGCGCAGCCTCCATTTTGGCGCTGACGCTGCGGATGAAAGCTTGGCTGGCGGCGCTGTCTTCCAGCAGGATCAAGCCGGGGTTGGTGCAGAATTGTCCGCTGCCCAGCGTGACCGACCCCACCAGCCCGTCCGCGATTGCGTCGCCGCGAGCCGCCAAAGCCGCCTGGGTGATGACCACCGGGTTGATGCTGCCCATCTCCGCATAGACGGGTATGGGGCGTGGACGAGCCGCCGCCGCATCGAATATAGCGCGACCACCACGCAGGCTGCCTGTGAAGCCCACCGCCTCGATAGCCTCGTGCGCCACCAGCCACTGCCCGACATCGATGCCCGCCCCCTGCAACATGGAAAAAGTGCCAGCCGGGAAGCCCTGTGCAGCCACCGCCGCCGTCATGGCTTGTGCAAAAAGCTCGGATGTAGCTGGATGACCAGGATGCGCCTTGACCACGATGGGGCAGCCTGCCGCAAGCGCCGATGCCGAATCACCGCCCGCCACCGCAAAAGCAAAGGGGAAGTTGCTGGCTGCGAAGATCGCCACGGGACCAACCGGAAATTGCATTTGGCGGATGGTCGGCTGTCCGCTGTTGATGATGGCACGCAGGTAAGAGCCTTCGCGCAGCAGTTCAGCAAAAGCGCGCATCTGTCCGGTGGTGCGGTCGCGCTCGCCAGTCAAACGCGGCAAGCCCAGGCCCGTCTCTCGGTCGGCTGTGTGCAGCAATTCGTCGCCCAATGCGCCGATCTGCGCGGCGATCTCGTCCAGCAAATCGGCAATCCGCGCCGAAGAAGTGCCGCGCATTTGCTGGTGCGCCACGAGAGCCGCTTCTGCCGCCCGCGCCACTTCCGACTTGGCAGCGCTGTGAAAAGCCTGCTCGCCGCGAGATTTTGTGCGCGGGTCTACGCTATAAAAAAGTTCAATGCCCTCAGCAGAAGTCTCGCCAGCGATATAGTTGTGTCCGGTCAGAGTCATGGTGGCGCTCCCGATTTTGCTCATTTTGCAGCACGTCAATGATTTAACCACAGAGAACACAGAGAGCACAGAGAAAATAAGATTGAAGGACTTTGCATGACCCCTCCCTCAGCTCCTCCCCGTCAGGACTGAGGGTAGCCAATACATACTTCCCCCTGACTCGTCGGGGGGATTGAGGGGGGTTGAACTTCCCCCTGACTCGTCGGGGTACCGCTACAGAGAAGCCCCTCCCTCATTTTGGGGTGATCTTGCCCGCATTTAGTTGACAGGCTAGTTGTCCAATTAAAGTAGGCTGTGAACAGGGGGTAAAGCGATGACGAAGTACAGCAAGGAGTTCAAGCGAGAGGCGCTCAGTCTGGCTGCGCAGCCGGGCATGAAGGTGGCGCAAGTTGAGCAGGAGCTCGGCATCACGCCGGGCTTGATCTA
>JAJEBK010000038.1 GCA_022823945.1 Anaerolineae bacterium
GAGCGGGTTTTGCACGCCTTCGGTGGCGACAGCCATGAGGATGGTCCCATGGGCATCAGCGAGGCGGAGGGCTATCGCGATCGGGGCTGGGATCGCTGGATACCGGTGGTCGAGGCGCTGAAGAAGCTGGCGGGCAAGTAGGGGCGACTCACTGAGTCGCCCACATTTCGGGAGTGGCTAAATCCCGCGGACTTGAGAACTTTGCTGGGCAGATAATCGCTATGTGTTCTCGGTGGTAAACACTAATGCTACCGTCTGGCTTTCTCACCACTCCCCTGGCTGCCCAGAACGATGGAAGCCAGCTTTGACTTGCTTTTGCGTATCTTGACAATTGGGACAGGCATTCATAACCACCTATTCGCCACACCTAGCACAGTCGCATCTGGCAAGTCTGAGCGGCCTCGTCTATACTGCGCGGCTTATGCGCCTGACTGCTCCTGAGCTAATGACCAAAGCTGAAAAGCCAACCGGCCATCCTTTTGTCCGCCTGCTGAATTATGCGACTGCCTATAAACGGCGGGTGGCGCTGGCGACTGTTTATTCTGTCCTGGGCAAGATTTTCGACATCATGCCGCCGGTATTGATCGGCATGGCTGTGGATATCGTCGTATTGCGAGAAGCCTCGCTTTTGGGCAGGCTGGGCGTCAGCGATCTGTCCGCGCAGCTGCTGATATTGGGCGGGCTTACCTTGCTGATCTGGATACTGGAATCGGCATTTGAATACATTCAGCGCGTGTATTGGCGCAATCTGGCGCAGTCGATGCAGCACGACCTGCGCGCCGAAGCCTATAACCATGTGCAGCACCTGGAAATGGCTTATTTTGAAGACCAGAGCACAGGTGGACTCATGTCGGTGCTCAACGACGACATTAACCAGTTGGAGCGCTTCTTGGATATTGGCGCAAGTGATGTCGTGCAGATATTGACGACTGTAATCGTCATCGGCGGCATCTTCGTGGTCATCGCTCCCAGCGTGGCTTGGATGGCGGCTGTGCCTGTGCCCATCATCATCTGGGGATCGCTGCGCTTCCAAAAATTGCTCGCGCCACTCTACAGCGCGGTCCGCGAGCAAGTCAGCATGATCAATCATCAGCTGGCCAACAGCTTGAGCGGCATCGCCACCATCAAGAGTTTCACTGCCGAAGCCTACGAAGCCCAGCGCCTGCGTGCCGAAAGCGGCGAGTACCTGGAGCGCAATCGCCGCGCTATCCGCCTCAGTTCGGCTTTTACGCCCTTGATCCGCATGGCGATTGTGTCGGGTTTTATCGCTATCACGGTGGCGGGCGGGCAGCTGACCCTGGACGGCGCGCTGGATATCGGCGCGTACAGCGTGCTGATTTTCATGACGCAGCGCTTGCTCTGGCCCCTGACCAAGCTGGGCGAAACTTTTGACCAATACCAGCGCGCCATGGCTTCGACCATCCGCATCCTCGATCTGCTGAGCATCAAGTCCAGCATCGTCGATGGTCCGTATCGCCTGAAAAAGCGGGATGTGCGCGGACACATGTGGCTGGATGCGGTGGATTTTGCCTATAGCGACGGGCGCGAGGTCATCAGCGGGCTGACATTTGAAGTGCCAGCTGGCGATACAGTCGCCATCGTTGGCGCGACAGGCGCTGGCAAGAGCACGGTCATCAAGCTGCTGCTGCGCTATTATGATGTGACGAGTGGGCGCGTGCTGCTGGATGGCTATGATCTGCGCGAACTGAAGCAAGAAGATATCCGCAATGCCATCGGTTTGGTCAGCCAGGATGTCTTCCTGTTTCATGGCAGCGTGCGCGAAAATATCACCTATGGCAGCCAGGATGTGTCTGAGCAGCTTGTCATCGAAGCCGCCAAGATCGCCGAAGCCCACGAATTCATCATGGAATTGCCGCAGGGTTATGACACGATTGTTGGCGAGCGCGGACAGAAACTCTCGGGCGGGCAACGTCAGCGGCTGTCCATTGCGCGCGCTGTCTTGAAAGATCCGCCCATCCTCATCCTGGACGAAGCCACATCGTCAGTCGATAACGAAACCGAAGCCGCCATCCAACGGTCGCTGGAGCGCATCGTCATTGGGCGCACCACCATCGTCATCGCGCATCGACTGTCGACCGTGCGCAACGCCGATATGATCTATGTGCTGCAACATGGGGCGCTGCTGGAAAGCGGCCATCATGATGACCTGGTGCTGCACGATGGCTTGTACGCATCGCTGTGGCGCGTGCAAACGGGCGAACTGATTGACCTTCACCATCATTAATCGACGGGGCGGTCCACTCTCTCCAGCAGTTGGTCGATGACAGCCATGTTGGCAACGGCGTCGTTGGCGGGGAAGCGCGGCGCTCGGCCACCCAGCAGCGCATCGGCGAAATCCTCGACCATCAACTGATACTGATCGACGGGCGAGATGCGATGTTCGGCGTAGTCATCGCCGCGCCAATGCTGGACGCTGGTTGCGGCGTTCTTGTCGGGCACGAAGCTGGCGGGCACGCGGATCATACCTTCTGTGCCTTTGATCATATAGCTGTGTTCACGCCAGGCGCGCAGACCACAGTGAAAACTGCCGATGACACCCGATGGAAAATGCAGCGCGCCCGCAAGCGCCTCGTCCACGCTGCTTGCTTGGCCGATTCGTTTGCTGGCTGTTGCCAGGCTGGGCTCTTCGCCGGTTATGAAGCGCATCAAATTGACGCAATAGCAGCCCACATCCATCAACGCGCCACCCGCCAGCGGCTTGCTCAGACGAATGTTGGCGGCATCGCTGATTGGGAAGGTGAAGGCGCTGCTGATTATCTGCATGTCGCCAATGCCGCCCTCGGCGATGATCTGCTTGACCTTTGTATGCTGCGGATGAAAACGATACATGAACGCTTCTGCCAGCAAGACAGCTTGCTCCTCAAACGCAGCGACGATGGACTGCGCTTCGGCTGCGTCGCTGGCGAATGGCTTTTCACAAAGCGTGGGAATGCCAGCCCGGGCGCATTTGATGCTCCATTCGGCGTGCAGGCTGTTGGGCAGCGGGATGTAAATCGCGTCAATGTCTGGATCAGCCAGCAAGTCTTCGTAACTGCCATGCGCGCGGGGGATATGCTGTTCGGCTGCGAATGCCTGCGCGCCGGCCAGAGACCGACTGCCCACTGCCGCGACGACGCCATTGCGCGAGGCATGGATGGCCGGGATGACTCTGCGTCCGATGTTGGCTGTGCTCAATATGCCCCAGCGCACCATATCGCCCATTCCAGCCTCCTGTGTCTTTTTCAAGCGCGAAAATCTATGCCCACAGCGCGATGAGTCTAGCCAATTCGCCCCCGGCGCGCAACTGCTCGAGCGCTGCTTCGACCAGTTGCCAGGCATCGTGATTGCCGCGGCGCACGGCGATGGCATAGGGATCGTGCGTGATGAACTGGACGGCGGAGGTCCACTGACTGTGCTGGCGCTGGTAGAGGCGGTAGGTCAGGTTGTCTATCAGGGCGGCATCGACATGGCCCAGGCGCAGGGCATCCAGCGCGTATTCTGGCAATTCGTAGGGCATGCGCTGTAGCTCTGTGCTGTCAGCAGACCACCTGCGCAACAGGCTGTCGGCGCTGCTGGCATATTCAACGGCGATGCGCTTGCCAGCCAGATTCTCGACATCCAGTCCGGACGAATCGGCGGCCGATACCAGGACCAGTCCATTGTTGAAATAGGCGCTGGTATAGCGCACAACGTCTGTCCGCGCTGCATCGATGGGTAGTGACGATACCAGCGCATCGACTTCGCCGCTGATGAGCGCGTCGTACAGGCTGTAAAAGCCTATGTTGCGAAACTGCGCTGGCAAGCCGATTTCCCGCGCGATGGCCGCAGCCAGGTCGATATCCAGTCCGCGCAGGGCACCGTCATCGTCCACGGCGAAGGGCGGATAGCTGGCATCCACGCCGATGCGTATCGCGCCAGTCGGGAAGGCTCGCTCGCGGTCGGGTATGTTGCCATGCAGGACGGTCGCCACGAAAAGCGCGACCGCCAGCGCAGCCTGCGCAAATACGATAAGAATGCGCTGCCGCATCAGTTTTCGCCCGGCGGCCGCAGCCAAAGCGAGTCGCTCGCAGCCCAGCCACGAGCGTAGGCTTGCAATTCAAAATAGACGGGCTTGGGCAAGAACTCCGCGTTGAGCAATGTGTAGCCATCGGGATAGCCGCGTAGATCAGCCGGGTGGCGCAGCGCCCAGATGCACATGGCCTGCAGCCAATCCCAATTCGCTTCGGCGTATTGGAAGGCGCGTATCGTATACGCAGCGCGTTGAGATGGACGGACGGCATGCAGCCAGCGCGCATGATCGTTCCAGCCGGTTTCGGTGATGGTTATTGGCTTGTGGCTGTCGCCGTTGTTGATCATGACCAGGCGCAGCAGCTCGACCCGCCGAAAATTGAGATGGTCCGGATGTGGTGGGGATTCCGGGGCAGCGCGGAATCCATAGGTGTGCACAGCCAGCGCATCAAAATGTTCCTGCGCGCCAAGTTGATACAGAGCGGATAAATAATCGAGTTCATTGAGCCCGACGCCGCTGCCCGGTTTTTCCAGCGTCGGTGCCAGCGCCCCGGCCAGCACAACAGCGGCTGGATTGGCTTGCTTGATGCGCGCATAACTGACTGCGAGCAAGCGCACATAACGGGCTGCTTCGACTGGCTGGAATCCCCATTCCGCGCTGAGGTTTGGCTCGTTCCAAATGATGATACGCTGGATGTCTGTGGCATAGCGAGCGGCGAACGCGGCGGCATATTCGGCGAAGTCTGCGAATGCGGCGTCGGGCAGGTTGGTTAATGTCGTGCCGGGGGGCCGCGCCCAGTCTGGCACCAAACCCAGCCGCGCGATAATGCGCAGACCTTGCAGCCGCGCCAAACGCACGATGCTGTCGGTTCGCGCCCAGTCGTATTTGCCTTCTTGCCACTCGACATAAGCCCATGGGAAAAATTGCACGATTGTGGCTGCGCCCAGCTCGCGCGTCATTTCCAGCGAGCGCATGATCTTCGTCGCTTCGACCTCGTTTTCCAGCAGCGTATGCACGCAGACCTGCGGCTTTTCGGTTTGCACGAATTGCTGGGAAAGGCCGAGCGGCTGCTCCACTGGCACGGCACCTGTCCAGTCCAGCGCGAGCCAGCCCAGCCCAGCCAGCGCGACAATCGCCAGCAGCCCGGATAGTTTCTTGCGGGACAAGCGATGTGACAAGGCGGCGACTTTCGGGTAGACTATCTCTTTGGCGCGGCGAATACACAAACAGGACAGAATGGCATGCCGCAGCGAATCATAGCGATGTGGTCGGGTCCGCGCAATATCTCGACGGCTTTGATGCGCTCATGGGGCAGCCGCGCCGATACGCGCGTGGTGGACGAGCCCTTTTACGCGCATTATCTGCTGTCTACCGGTTATGCGCATCCGGGTGCAGACGAGATCGTGCGTAGCTACGCCACCGATTGGCGCGCCGTTATCGACCAGTTGCTGTGCGGAGGGGGTGATTCTGCGATTGTGTATCACAAGCATATGACGCATCACATGCTGCCCCATATTGAAAGAAGCTGGCTTGGCAAGGTATCAAACGGCTTTCTCATCCGCGACCCACGGCGCATGCTGCTTTCGCTGATGAAAGTGATTCCCCAACCGCGCTTGGAGCAGACCGGCTTACCCCAGCAGGTGGAGCTCTTTGAGGCTGTGCGCGAGCTGACTGGGACGGTCCCGCCGGTGATAGACGCGCGCGATGTCTTGCTGCAGCCAGCTATTATGCTGCGTCGCTTGTGTTTGGCGCTGGATGTGCCCTATGACGACTGCATGCTGGGCTGGACGGCGGGGGCGCGCGATACCGATGGCGTTTGGGCGAAGCATTGGTATGGCGCAGTCGAACAGTCGACCGGCTTCGCGCCTTATCAAGATGACTACACGCCTCTGCCCGACCACCTGCACGGACTGCTGGAGGCATGTCAGCCACTCTATGACAAATTGGCGCAACACCGCATCTACCCAGGAGCATCATGAAACAAGCCTATAACCCCAAGAACCGCGATCTGCTCATCAATATCAATGGCGACCTGCTGCACCGGGATGTCGCTGGCATCAGCCCGTTCGACTCGGCGGTGCAGGGCGGCGATGCGGTGTGGGAGGGGCTGCGGCTTTATCAAGGGCGCATCTTCAAGCTAATCCCGCATCTGGACCGGCTGCGCGATTCTGCCAAAGCCATGGCTTTCGCCGAGATACCCAGCCATGATGCCATCATCGCCGAGATCCGCAAGACTTTGGCCGCCAATGCGATGACCGATGGCGTGCACATTCGTTTGACACTGAGCCGCGGTGTCAAATATACTAGCGGCATGGATACGCGCCTGAATACCAGCGGACCGACGTTGATCGTGCTGGCCGAGCACAAACCGCCCGTTTATGACAAGCGTGGCATCCGCCTCATCACATCGGGCATCCGGCGCATCCCGCCCGACTGCGTCGACCAGAATATCCATAGCTGCAATCTGATCAACTCGATTTTGGCGAAGATCGAGGCGAATGCGGCTGGCATGGACGATGCCTTGATGCTGGATTATCAAGGCAATGTGGCAGAAACAAACGCCACTCACATATTCATTGTGCGCGATGGCGTCGTGCAAACATCGGATACCGGCAGTTGCCCGGAAGGCATCACGCGCTCGGCTGTGCTGGAGATCTGCGCTGCAGCGGATATCGCCTACCAGGTCAAGAACTTGTCGCTTGGCGAGGTCTATCGGGCTGACGAGATGTTCTGCACAGGCACCATGGGCGAGCTTGCGCCCGTGGTCGAGCTGGACGGCAGGCAGATCGGCTGTGGCGCGACCGGCGAGATGACGCAAAGCTTGAGCGAGCTGTTTCGCCAGCGCACACAAACGGAAGGCTATCCAGTGGTGGATGTGGCATCCGCCAGCTAAACTCATTGAGTCCCCCAATCGTGGAGAGGAGCGATATTCAATGTCGGATTTCTCATTTGTAGGCAAACCCACCCCTATGATCGATGGTCCCGCCAAGATCACGGGCAACCTGAAATACACTGGCGACCTCAAGCTGAGTGGCATGCTGCATGCTCGCTTCGTCTTGAGCACCTATGCGCACGCCACGATTGCTGGCATCGACTGCAGCGCGGCTTTGGCAGTGCCCGGTGTTCGCAGGGTACTGACAGCCGAGGACTTGCCCGATGTCGTGCCGTCCTCGCGAGCGAGATTGATGCTGGCGCGCGACCGTGTCATCTTCGTCGGGCAGCCGGTCGCCATCGTGTTGGCAGAAACGCCGGCCGCCGCGGCTGATGGCGCAGAACTGGTGGAGATCGACTATGAACCGCTGACGGCGGTAACTTCTATGGGCGCGGCTGTGGCAGAAGACGCGCCCGTCATCTGGCCGCAGGGAATCCCCACTGGCGCGGAAGATGAAGCGGCTCATGGCGCTGATACAGGTGGCGAATCCGAAGCGGATGATGAAGAAGCTTCCAACATCGCCGGCAAGACGCACCTGGAGGCGGGCGATATCGCGGCTGCATTTGACAAAGCGGCTGTTGTTGTCGAGCGCGTCTTCGAGACGCCCATGGTGCATCAAAGTTCCATCGAAACGCAGGGCTGGGTCGTGCAGCCCAACCCGATCACTGGCGGTGCGACCATGTGGGGCAGTTTGCAGTCGCCTTTTGGCGTGCGCCAGGATGTCGCCGATGTGCTGGGCGTGCCCGAATCGGATGTCACGGTCTATGGCATGCCGGTGGGCGGCGCATTTGGAGCGAAGTTCGGTTTGTACGAGCCGCTTGTCGCGCTGGTTGCCGCGACTGTGGGCAAGCCTGTCAGCCTCATCCTGACGCGCAGTGAAGAGCTGCTGACGACTAATCCCGCGCCGGCGCTGCGCCTGCATGGCAAGCTGGGCTTCGCTAACGATGGCAAGCTGCTGGCGATGCAAGCGGATGTGACAGCCGATACGGGTGTTTATCCCAGCGGCCTGGGCGGCTTCGCGGCGATGCAATTCGCCAGCTTTTACCCCTGCGAGAATCTGCTGCTGGAATCGACCAATGTGATCACCAACAAACAATCGGTGGGCGCTTATCGCGCGCCGACTTCGCCGACTGCGTTCATGGCGGTAGAAACGCTCTTTGATGAAGCCGCTGCCCAGCTGGGCATGGATCCGGTCGATCTGCGCCTGAAAAATGCCGCCCGCACCGGCGACCCTGCACCCGATGGTAGCGAATTTGCGCCTATCGGCATGGTCGAGACGCTGGAAGCCGCCAAACAGCATCCCATGTGGCAAAACCGCGAATCATCACGCAAACAAGGGCGTGGCGTCGGCGTGGCCATCGGTGGCTGGATGGGTGGTCTGGAGCCCGGCGCAGCCGTCTGCAAGCTCAACCGCGATGGCGTGCTGCAAGTGCAGATTGGCACAGCCGACCTCAGCGGGACGCCGACCACATTTGCGGTGCTGGCAGCCGAAGCCTATGGCGTTGCGCCCGACAAAGTGCGCTTCGTTTACAGCGATACCGACAGCGCTCCTTATGGCGGCGGCGTGGGCGGCAGCAAGACCACCTATACGCTGGGCAACGCCGTCATCCGCGCGGCACAAGACGCCCGTCGGCAAACTTTCGCCATCGCAGCGGAAGAATTTGAAGTTTCTGCCGAAGACCTGGAAATCGTGGATGGCCGCGTGCAGGTGCGCGGCTTCCCCGATCGGTCGCTCAGCCTGGGTGAGCTTGCTGGCAAAGCCATGACCTTCGGTGGGCGTTACGAGCCGGTGCACGGCAGTGGCAGCCAAGCCGTAACCGACCGCGCGCCATCGTTCTGCGCGCAGATCGCCGAAGTCGAGGTGGACGAAGAAACCGGCGATGTCAACCTGCTGAATCTGGCAGTCGTGCAAGAAGTCGGACGCGCCATCAATCCGCTGGCGGTGCAGGGGCAGATGCAAGGTGGGGCGGTGCAAGGCGTCGGCTGGGCGCTCTTCGAAGAGATGCGCTATGGCGATGATGGTCAGCTGTTGTCTGGCTCGTGGATGGATTATGCCATGCCCGATGCCGTGCAAGCTGCGCCCATTCACACGCAGATCGTCGAGGTGCCCTCTCGCAGCGGTCCTTTTGGCGCGCGCGGCGTGGGCGAGCCGCCCGTCATCCCCACCGTGGCCGCGATCGCCAATGCTGTCGCACATGCAACCGGCGTGCGCATGACGCAGACGCCGATGACTGCGCCGCGCGTGCTGGAGGCGCTGTCTTCGCGTTAAGCCAACTAATTGGAAGTACAGCAAAGCCCACAAACCGTGGGCTTTTTTGTTCTCTGGTACGGCTGTTATATCGAAATCATAACTTGCCGCCATCAATGGGCAATACTTGCCCGGTAATCCAGCCCGCGTAATCAGAAGCGAAAAAAACCACGCCGTTGGCAATATCTTCGGCGCTGCCCAGCCGCTTCAAGGCGAAGCGATTCACCAGCGCGCGTTGACCCGCTTCGCCATATGATTCGAATTGGTGGATGGAATTAGGATTGGACAGCACAAAGCCCGGCGCGATGTTGTTGACTGTGATCTGCCACGCGCCCAATTCGTGCGCTAGTTGCCGAGTCAAGCCGATCTGCGCAGCCTTCGCCGCGGCATAAGCCTGGATGCCCGTCAGACTGACGCCCAAGCCGGCGCCGCTGGAAATGTTGATGATGCGGCCGAAGCGCGCTGTTTTCATGGCTGGCGCGACAGCTTGCGAGAAGTAGAATGCCCCGCGCGTGTTGACCTCGAAGATGCTGTTCCAGTCTTCTTCGCTGATCTCTTCCAGCCGACGACCGACTTGCCCCAGCACGCCGCCTGCATTGTTGACCAGGATATGCGCGGCGCCATCGGTCGCAATCACCTCGGCCACCAGCCCGAAAACAGCGGCACGGTCGCGCACATCGACGACCCGCGCCTGACACTTGCCGCTCGTTGCCTCGCACAGCGCCATCGTTTCCGCCAGTTCGTCCGCCAGCACATCGCATGCCCAGACAGATGCGCCGCGCTGCGCGAATGCCAAGCTGATCGCGCGTCCAAATCCGTGCGCCGCGCCAGTTACGATTGCCGTCTTGCCCGCAAAACTGATGTTCATGAGAACTCCGTCCGCAAATCTTCCAGGTTGCCCAGGCACTGTTCGCGCGCGCCATTTTCAATCTCGCCGATCATGGCTATCCAGCGGCGCGTCAAGGGCATGTCCATGTCAATTGCTGCGGCTTGCGCCAGCAGCGGCTCGTACATAGAAACCTCTGTCGCGCGTTTTCGCACAGCCAGGTCGCGCCAAATGCCGCTGTGTGTCTTTGCCGACAGCTTGTTAAACGCCACCAACGCATCGAGCGATCGCGCAATGCCAGCCTGATCGTCCGCCAGAAAAAGCGCCGGCTCAAAGCCGTTGAAACCCAATGGCGTGATGCCCAGCTCCTCCGCCAGCCAGACGATTTCTTGCGCAGCGCGGATGTAGACGGGACGGTAGTGCAAATCCGACAACGCGTCAGATATGGGTTCGTGCGTCAATGCCGAAACAAAGAGCATCGCGCCGTAGGCTTCTTTGCCCCACAAATAGCCAAAGATGTTGTCGGTGAATTGCGCGTCCGTGTCAAAGTCGCGCAGCGCCTCGACCAACTGCCGCGCACGCTGGCTATCTGCGCCGTCCAGCTCGCCAATGACGACTGCGCCGCGTCCGCCAAAGAGAATCTCGCCAGGCGCATGATAATCGGCGCTGAAATTGACGAATGCGCCGACTGTGCGCTGCCGTCCCACAATCTCGGCGATGGTCAATTCGTTCAAACCATTCTGCAGCGAAACGACGCAGCCATCATCGGCGAGAAATGGCGCAAGCGACTCGGCAGCCGCGCGCGTATGCTGCGACTTTGTGCAGAGCAGGATAGTCTGATGCCGTCCCGCAAGCTGCTGTGGTGTGTACGCGCGGGCATCGACGCGAAACTCGTCAATCGGCCCGCTTATCCGCAACCCATTTTCGTTGATAGCAGTCACATGTTCTGGCACGACATCCACGAAAGCGACATCGTGCCCGGCGCGCTGCAGGAATGCGCCGACTGTGCCGCCGATCGCGCCCGCTCCCCAAATCAACATGTTCATCTAGTCCCAGTCTTTCTGCAACAGCTCGTATGTTTCGGCGACGGCCACCTGCCAAATCGCCAACATCTCATCGTCGCTGCGTTGATACATGCCACCCATATTGCCATCGCCCAGCAGCTCGCGTGTTTGCTGCGGGTTTAGTTGCGAAAGCCTGTGCAAATCGGTCAGCGGCTTTGCGCCTTCGGGCAGCGCGAGCCGGGGCAGCCGCGTCCAGGGATAATTTTCCATCCACGATGCGTGCGAACAAAGCGGATCAGTTTGCAGCACTTTCGCCCAGGTTTGCGGCGCGTTGTACCAGTTGTGCCATTTCACGGTGGCATTGGGATTGTCCATCATCCATTCGCGCAGCACACCTTGCGCCGGCGCATTGCCACCATGCCCGTTGATCAGCAGGATGCGCCGAAAGCCGGCGCGCTTGATGCTGTCCAGCACATCGCGAATCAGCGCCAGATAAGTGTCGATGCGTAGCGTGACCGTGCCTGGAAAAGCTGTCCATTGTGTTGCCAGGCCATACGGCAGGGCGGGGTAGACCGGCACATTCGCCAGCTCGCCCACTTCCTCAGCCAGGCGCGATGCCAGGATAGTATCCACGCTGAGGCTGAGGTAGGCGTGCTGTTCGGTGCTGCCGGTGGGCAGGATGCAGCGATCGTCTCGGCGCAGGAACTCCTCCACCTGCATCCAGTTCATCTTGGAAATGAGCATTTGCCGTCCTTTGCGAGCTGGCGCGGGATTCTTGTACGAGATTGCGCTCCAATGATACTATAGGCTGGCAGACCGCGCCGCAAGGAGAGCCCATGCCCAAAGCGCTTTTCATATTGGAAGACAACATCCGTCAGCGCGTGTATCCGGACGACCTGATCGCGCAATTCGCCAGGCATGTTGAGGTAATCGCGCCGCCCCAGACCAAAGCGCAGATCGCTGCCAACCTGTCATTGCTGCAAGAAATGGAGATCCTCATATCGTCCTGGCTGTGCCCGCGCCTGGACGCCGCCTTTCTTGCCTGTGCGCCGCAGTTAAAAGCGGTCTTTTATGGCGCTGGCACGATCAAGCGCTTGGTCAGCGATGCCATGTGGGAGCGGGGCATCCGCATCACGCATGCCGCTTCTGCCAACGCCGAATGTGTGGCTGAAGTCGTGGTCGCGCAGATTGTGCTCTCGCTCAAAGGCATGTGGAGCGAAGTCGCGCGGGTGCGGCAGCAGCGCAATTTTACTAATGAGGGCAAAAACCGCGCTTACCACGGGGTGCGCGGCGCGACTGTCGGCATCATCGGTTTGAGTTTGGTAGGCCGGCAGGTGATTCGCTTGCTGAAGCCTTATCGCGTGCGCATCGTTGTTTACGATCCGTATGCCAGCGCCCAGGACGAAGCCGAATTGGGTATCGAGCTGGTCAGCCTGGCAGACTTGTTTGCTTCATCGGCGGTCACTTCGCTGCATGCGCCCTGGCTGCCAGAGACCGAAGGCATGGTCAATCGGCAGTTGTTGGAACAGATGCCGCCCTACAGCACATTTATCAACAGTGCGCGCGGCGCGCTGGTGGACGAAGACGCGCTCATTGATGTGCTGCGCCAGCGACCCGATGTTTATGCGCTGCTGGATGTCACACACCCCGAGCCGCCACCGCCCGAATCTGCGCTGTACGACCTGCCGAATGTTGTGCTGACGCCGCACACGGCTGGCGCTATCGGCGTAAATGACACACGGCGCCTGGGCGAGTGCATGCTGGACGAGTTGATTTCTTACCTGGCGAGCGGCGAAATGCGTTTTGAGATAAAGCGCGAGCAATTGCCGACTATGGCATAATCTCCACATAGTGCCGCGAGGACAGTGAAATGGCTGCCGAACTGTTGCGTTACAGCGAACTGACCGACAACGAGGTCAACTTCTATGACAAGCACGGCTACTTGTCGCTGCCTGGTTTGCTAAGTCGCGAGGCGGCGCAAGACCTGGCGGGAGAAGTGCTGGACATCATGGCGGGGCTGGGGATCAGCCGCGAAGCCCTGCGCAATGCCAGCACATCCAAAGACAAGCTGCGTCAAAGCCGTCAATATCTGGCTGGTTCGGGCTTGGCGCGCCTGGTGCATTCCGAAGCGCTGCTGAGTATCGCCTCGCGTCTGATGGGTGGCGCATCGACTGTTTACCTGCCATTCACGGCTGTAAAGAGCGGCGGTGGCGGTGGCAGATTTCATTTTCACCAAGACAATCAATACACGCGCTTTGATGGGCCGGGCACGAATATCTGGTTCGCGCTGATGGAAACGAGTCCGCTGAATGGCTGCTTGCAAATCGCGCCGTCGACGCACCTGGCCGGCACGTTGGACTCGATAGAAAGCGAAGACCGCGATGGACACCGCACAGTCGCAGTCGAACCGGCGTCATTTCTGCCGCTGCGCATGATGCCGGGCGATGCTGTGGCTTTCACAAGGCTGACTCTGCATGGCTCTGGCGCAAACAGCACCGACCAGCCGCGCCTGGGTTATGCTGTGCAATACCACCGCGACGATGTGCGTGCCAGCAGAAATGGTGTGGAGCTCGGCTTGCTAAAGGACAATCCACGTTTCACAGTGCTGCCGGTCGCCGAGATTTCGCCGGACCGAGAATGACAATCGTGACAACTTGACGAGGATTGCGCTATGCAGCAAGAACCACAAGATCTCATCCGTCCCAAGCGCAAAATCGAAGGCATCTCGGCGATATTGCTGCCTTTCCACGAGAATGGCGAGGTCGACTGGCCCGGGCTCGCCAGCCATGTGCGCCGCACAGCAGAAGCTGGACTCACGCCTGCGGTCAACATGGACACGGGCTTCGCCAACCTCATCAGTGAAGAACAGCGGCAAAAGGTCTTGCGCGCGACGAACTGCACGCTCGACGGCGGTCGCTTTGTGGCCGGCGCGTTCGTCGGCGACCAGCCCGGAGCCGCATTCGACTTCGCAGCCTACGCCAGCCAGGTCGAGAGCATTCAGCGGCACGGCGGCACGCCCATCGTATTCCAGTCTTTCGGTTTGACAGACCAGCCAGAGGCGGACATCCTGCGCGGCTATGAACGGATTGGCGCTGAAACAGACGGTTTCATCGCTTTTGAGTTGGGCAAGATGTTCGCTCCTTTTGGCGCGATTTACAGCCTCGCTACCTACCGCGGCTTGCTGGGCGTGGAGAAATGCCTGGGCGCGAAGCACTCTTCGCTAAGCCGCCAGCTGGAATGGCAGCGCATCCGCCTGCGCGATGAGCTGCGCAGCGATTTCAAGGTGTATACCGGCAACGACCTGGCGATTGACATGGTTATGTATGGCAGCGATTATCTGCTGGGCTTGAGCACCTTTGCGCCCGATCTGTTTGCCCGGCGCGACCAAATGTGGCTGGATGACGATGCGGGATTCTATGAATTGAACGACCTGCTTCAATATCTGGGTTTCCTGGCTTTTCGACCGCCTGTGCCGGCCTACAAGCATTCGGCTGCGCAATTTCTTAAACTTCGCGGCTGGATCGGCTCGGATAAAACACATGCCGATTCGCCACGCCGTCCGCAAAGCGACATCGCCATCCTGCGCGATATTGCCGGGCGGCTCGGCGTCCTGGACGAAAGCTAGCCCATGGCGATCAGACGTGTTGCCCAATTGCGGACTTTCGAGCAATTCACCAGCTATTGCCGGGCGGTCGGCGCAGATTTGCCGATAGACGAACAGCTCGCGCGCGCTGCCGCATCGCCCCTGGCGCGCTCGTACGCGTATCGTGGGCGGACATTGGCCAATCGCTTTTGCATCTTGCCGATGGAAGGCTGGGATGGCACGGCGGATGGCCTGCCCTCCGAGTTGACGCGGCGGCGCTGGCGGCGATTTGGACAGAGCGGCGCAAAGCTGATCTGGGGTGGCGAGGCTGTCGCAGTGCGCCACGATGGACGCGCCAATGCCCGCCAACTGGTCATCAACGCCGCCAACCTGGCTGGCATCGCTGGATTGCGCGATGACCTGTTGGACGCGCATGCCCAGGACTTTGCAGACGCAGACGACTTGCTGATTGGCCTGCAATTGACGCATTCCGGACGCTTCTGCCGCCCCAATAGCGCCCAGCTCGAGCCGCTTGTGCTGTATCGACACCCTGTTCTCGATGCCAGGTTCCAGGTTGAAGACGACTCCTGTGTGATGAGCGATGCCGAAATCGAGCAGTTGATCGAAGACTTTGGACAGGCGTCCGTTTTTGCGCAGCGGGCTGGTTTCGACTTTGTCGATATCAAGCATTGCCATGGCTATCTGGGGCATGAATTTCTAAGCGCAGTTGACCGCGACGGCAAATATGGCGGCAGCTTTGAGAATCGCACGCGATTCCTGCGCGAAACGGTCGAGTTAATCCGCGCGCGGGTGCCCGGGTTGGATATCGGCGTGCGGCTGAGCGCCATCGACTGGATTCCTTTTCAGCCGGGCAGCGACCGCATCGGCGAGCCAGCGCCATTTTCCACCAAACGTTATCCCTACGCGTTTGGCGGCGATGGGACGGGCACTGGCTATGACCTCAGCGAACCGCGGCGCTTCCTGGACTTGCTGCAGAGCCTGGATATCCAGTTGGTTTGCATCACAGCTGGCAGCCCCTATTACAATTTTCACATCCAGAGGCCGGCGATTTTTCCGCCTTCGGATGGCTATCTGCTGCCAGAGGATCCCCTGGTGGGCGTGGCGCGCCAGATACAGGTGACGGCGGAGCTAAAAGAATCGTTCCCCGATTTAACCCTTGTCGGCTCGGGCTATTCCTATTTGCAGGATTGGCTGCCCAATGTGGCGCAGGCTGCAACGCGCCAAGGCTTGACTGACTTTGTGGGCTTGGGACGCATGGCATTGAGCTATCCCCAGCTGCCTGCCGACTTGCTGGCGGGGCGACCGCTGCAGCGCAAACGAATCTGCCGCACATTCAGCGATTGCACGACAGCCCCGCGCAATGGCATGGTTTCCGGCTGTTATCCGCTGGACGAGCAGTACAAAGCCAGCGACGAATACAAGCGGCTGCTGGAGATCAAGAAAGCAGCGACGTCTCGCTAACACCCCACCGGTCCCCTCTCAGTATGCTGGAAGACGCTGAAGAGTCGGCCTGTGTTTGCTTGTCCCCGACTCTTCGGGCTGAGGGCAGGACAGGTTACTTAACCCCACCCCCGGCCCCTCCCCGACGAGTCGGAGAGGGGAGTTTCGGGCGCTGTCTCACGACATGACGACAGATCCGCGCGTGTGAATTGCCTCCCCCTGACCTGTCGAGGGGATTGAGGGGGATGGAGGGCGATTACAGCCAGGCGTGATCATTCGGTTTGAAGTTGACCATGCTGCCGTGATAATAGGGCACGGTGGCGCGCTCGGGTTCGGCGACAGCATCCAGCCGCGCGTGATCATCGGCGTTCAATTCAACTTCCAGCGCGCTCAGGTTGTCATCCAAATGCGCCATCGTGCGCGGACCGATGATGGGAGCGGTGATGCCCGGCTTGCTGTTGACCCAAGCCAAGGCGATCTGGCTGGAGCTTACACCTTTTTCGGCGGCGATTTCTTGCACTGCGTCCAGCACATCGAAGCCGAGGTCGGTGAAGTGCTGGTCGCGCCGCCGTTGGAAAGCCGCGCCCCGCCCGGAGTCGCTGCCGAAGCGGCTGTCACCGGGGATCGCTTCGCCGCGTTTATACTTGCCACTCAGGAATCCGCGCGCCAATGGCGACCAGGGGATGATGGCGATGCCATAGGATTGCGCCATGGGGATCATCTCGCGCTCGATGCTGCGGTCGAGCAGGTGATATGGCGGTTGCTCGCTCACGAAGCGGTTCAATCCCAGTTCCTTGGCGACCCACAGCGATTCCATGACACGCCAGGACGGGAAGGAGCTGCTGCCGATATACCGCACCTTGCCGGCGGTGATGAGGTCGTCCAGCGCGCGCAACGTTTCGTCGATCGGGATATCGGGATTGGGACGATGCAACTGATACAAGTCGATGTAGTCGGTTTGCAGCCGCCGCAGCGAAGCCTCGCATTGCTGGATGATATGCCGCCGGTTGTTGCCGCCGGAAAGGATGTCGTCATCGTCCATCTGTCCGTGCACCTTGGTGGCCAGCACGATGCGCTCGCGCTTGTTGTTGCGCTGTAGCGCGTTGCCAACGACCTCTTCGCTGGCGCCGCGTCCATAGACATTTGCCGTGTCGAAAAAGTTGATGCCAGCGTTGATGGCGCAGTCGATTATGTCCATGCCTTCGCGATGCGGCGTCGACAAGCCGAAATTCATGCAGCCGAGGCACAGCTCGCTGACCATCACGCCAGTCCGCCCGAGCGAGCGATAATTCATCATGTTCTCCCTTCTTTGGGTCGTCTGCCTATATTCTACTCACGAAATCAGCTTTGGGCAGGGGGCGCTGCTGGCAGGAAAATCGTACAATGGCGGCAGGCAACAGCGACATCCAGACAATGCGGGAGGCAGTATGCGGCACTTTGGCACTTTGGCTGATGGGAAACAGATTTTCGAATATACGCTGCAAAATGCGCGCGGCATGCAAGTCAAGTTGATCACCTATGGTGGCATCATCACCTCGATCCGCGTCCCCGACCGGGGCGGACGGCTGACGAATGTGGCGCTGGGCTTCGACAACCTGCCGCAATACGCGGGCGATCATCCTTATTTCGGGGCGATCACCGGGCGTTATGCCAATCGCATCGCGGGCGGACAGTTTATGTTGGACGGGGTCGCGTATAAGTTGACGAAGAATGCCGGGTCCCATAGCCTGCATGGTGGCGCGGTCGGTTTTGACAAGCGAGTTTGGCAGGCGCATGAGCGGGATGGCGCGGTGGAATTGCGCTATAGAAGCCCGGACGGAGAAGAAGGCTATCCGGGAGCGCTGGATGTTGCTGTTCGCTATGGACTGGACGACGACAATGCGCTGCGCATCGATTACACTGCCGAAACGGACGCGCCGACCGTGCTCAACCTGACGAATCACAGCTATTTCAACTTGCTGGGCGAAGGCGAAGGCACCATCTACAATCACATTTTGACCCTCAATGCCGACCGGTATACGCCCACCGACGCTGCGCAAATCCCCAGCGGCGAGATCGCGCCTGTCGCTGGCACGCCCTTCGACTTCCGCATTCCCAAAGCCATCGGTCCCGGGCAGCGCTCGGCACACCCGCAGATTGTCAGAGCAAAAGGCTATGACCACAATTTTGTGCTGTGCCGCGACGGCTTGTCACCTGGCGAACCGGGTTTTGCGGCGCGCGTGTATGAACCGGTCAGCGGGCGGATCATGGAAGTCTGGACCAGCCAGCCTGGCATCCAGTTTTATGCGGGCAATGTGCTGGATACCACATTGGTGGGCAGCAGCGGGCGGCTGTATCGGCAAAGCGATGGGCTGGCGCTGGAAACACAACACTTCCCCGATTCGCCAAACCAGCCGCATTTTCCCTCGACTGTCCTGCGGCCGGGCGAGCGCTTTCGGTCGGTCACAATATACAAGTTTGCGACAGACTGAGGGCTGCGCTCAATATTGCGCGGTCGGGTCGAAGGCATCGCGCAAGCCATCGCCGATGATGTAGAGGCAGAGCACAACAATCGTAATCAGCAAGCCGGGCAAGATCATCAAGTGTGCCTGCTCTGTGATGAATTCACGAGACTTGCTGAGCATATTGCCCCAGGTGGCGGTGGGAGGCTGGACGCCCAAGCCCAGAAAGCTGAGCGAGGCTTCGATCAGCATAACGATGCCGATATTGCGGGCGAGGGTGACGATGGTCAGCGAGAAGACATTGGGCAGAATGTGAACTTGCATGACGCGAAAATCGGACGCGCCGATAGCTTTCGCGCCAATGATATATTCGCGCGCGCGGATGGCGAGTGTCTCGCCGCGAACCAGGCGGGTTGTCGCCGTCCAGGTCAGGAATACGATGACCAAAATCAGCGAGTTCGCATCTGGCCTGAAAACGGCCGAGATGACAATTAACAATACCAAACCGGGAATGGCATTGAGCGTAGTGATAACCCAGTTGACCAGGTCATCAATGACCCCGCCATAGTACCCGGTGAGGATGCCGAGGGTCACGCCAATCACCAGCGCGAGAAATGCCGACATAAAGCCAATGAATAGTGAAACCTGACCAGCATAAAGCAGGCGCGCCAGGTGATCGCGCCCCAGATTGTCTGTTCCGAGCAAGTGTCCTTCGCTGAACACAGGTAGGTATTTCGATGCCGAGGCGTCGGTGGTATTGGGGTCGACACCGAGGATGCCGGTGATGAGCGGGGCAGCGACGGCGGCGGCAGTCAAAATCAGCAGCACGCCAATCGCCGCCATCGACAACCGGTCTCGCCACAGTCGCGAGAGCGCCCGGCTGGTGAGCGAACGGCTGCGTAGTTTCTCGTCGGCAGCGCCAAACCGCTTTTGCTTCATCGTCGGCTCCCTAGTCGATGCGAATCCGCGGATCAATGAGCACATAGAGGATGTCCGAAAGCAGGAACCCCAAAATCGTGCCGAGCGAAGCGAAGATGACGATGCCCATCACCACCGGATAATCTTGTTGAACGGCTGCGTTGTAGGCGATGCGCCCCACGCCGGGCCATGCGAAAACGGTCTCGATGACGATGGCACCAGCCCAAACATTGGTGATGATAGGACCCAGCAGCGTGGCGACCGGGATCATGGCGTTGCGCATCGCGTGGCGGAAATTGACGACTTGTGGCGCCAGCCCCTTGGCGCGAGCGGTGCGGATGTAATCTTCGCTCAGCACCTCCAATGTGGATGTGCGGACATAACGCGAAAACAGCGCCACGAAACCAGCCGCCAAAACAACCGTGGGCAAGACCAGGTAAATCAGCCGTTCGAACAGCGGCGGGCAAGTGCCATATAGATTGACGACGCAGCGTCCGCCGATGGGCGCAATTTTCAGCCAAACTCCAAATATAGCTAATAGGATGTAACCGAGCCAAAAGTTTGGAATGGCGTCGAAGATAACTGCCAGAACGCGCGAGATGTTGTCGAAGGCGCGCCCCCTTGTTACGGCAGACAAGACGCCAACCGGGATGCCGATCGCCAATGCAGTCACCACCGCGGCGATGCCCAGCTCGAGAGTGGCTGGCAGGTTGGCCAAGAAGATATCCATTACCGGCTGTTTTTTCACGAAAGAGCGCCCAAAGTCGCCGCGCAGGATGCCATAATTGTCGCCGGGCGGCTCGGGGATGCCATCGTCATCTTCATCCAGCGGCACGAGAGGCGTAAAGGCGGCATCGGATATACCATCGCCATCGGTATCCCAGCGCAGCCAATCATCGCCAGCCAGCCAGCGCAGATACTGGATGTGAAAGGGATCGTTTATGCCCAGCTGCTTCGCCAGGCGCTCGCGGGTTTCAGCTTTGATATTTGGCGCCAGATACAGGCGCTCGACAACGCTGCCGGGCGCCAGCCACAGCAGCAGGTAAGTGAACAAGGTGATGCCAAAAAATGTGGGAATAGCTTGTATCAAGCGGCGAATGATATATTTTAGCATGTTGCGTACCGCCGTTCTGCGCGACTGGCTAAACAGGATAGAACGCGCCAGCCGAAACCGGCGCGTCCCATGGCAATTCTGTGCAGGATGCTAGGGGTTGATGGCAAGATTCGCCATGTTGGCATAGCGAGTCTCGGCATAGGGCATCCAGTTTTGCACGGCATTCGATTCTGCATACATCGAGAAGGGCGCGAAGAGCCACCACCAAGGCACTTCGTCATGCAGAATCTGGCTGATTTCATGATAGAGCGCCTGGCGTTCGCCAAGGTCGCAGCCGGGCAGCGACAGCGCTTGATCATAAAGTTCGGTCACACGGTCGTTGCGATACGACACAAAATTGAAGCCGCCGCCGACTGTATCGCCGACTGGCGTAAAGACATTGCGCGCGTCTGTATCTTGAGCGAGGTTGGTGAAACCGATCATGATGGCGTCAAAATCTTGACCCAGCAGGAAGGTTACCAGGGGACCGAATTCGATCGTTTGGAAATCGACCGCGATGCCGATTTGTCCCAGTTGGTCCTGGATGACCGTGCCAGCCGCTTCGCGCACCAGATTGCCCGAATTCGTCAGCAATTCGAAAGCGAACTCGGTGCCGGGCTCGGCATAGAGCGCGTCTTCGGTGGCGACCAGCGGCGTGCTGGAATCATCGTCATGGTCGACGAAGCCGGCTTCTGCCAGCAGCGCCAGGGCGGTGTCTGGATTGTATTCCCAGGGTTCGATGCTCGCGTCATAGCCCCAAAGCGCGGGCGTGCCAAAGCTGTTGACCTGGATGCCTTCGCCTTCGGCAGCGCCTTCGATGATGTCGGCATAATTCACCGCCTGGGCGAGCGCCTGACGCACGCGCATATCGCCGAAGAAGTGGTGATGACCTTGATCGGCCGGATTGCCGTCTTCATCCAAGCCGTCAATCGGGTTGCTGCGGTCGGCCAGGTTGAAGCCGACGAATGTCAAGCCATCATCGACATATTCGTAAATCTGGAACTCGCCGGCTTCGGCTTTGTCGCGGAACTCTTGCATACGAACGGCAGGAACAGAAGCGGAACCAGCCGTGCCGACCGAATTGACCTCGCCCGCCAGGAATTGCTCGATGCCGACCAGTTGATCGGGCACATTGCGCAGGATGTAGCCTTCGGGAGAAACCGGCATCCAGTGATTGTCATTGCGGATCATGCTAGTTTGCTCATCGGCGACCAGCGCGCCAAAGTTGAAGACGCCAGAGGTGACGCTCGGATTCTTGTTGTATTCGAGGTCGTTAATCTGGGCGAAGTCGCCATCGATAAGCGATTCGATATGGTGCTTGGGCAAGATGCCGAAGTCATTCAGCTCGTCCAGGGCGCGGCAGGATGCCAGCTTCAAGTTCACAACGAGGGTCGTGTCATCTACTGCCTCGACGCTTTCCACGCTTTGCAGCACACTGCCTCGGGGCGAGGAAGTTTCGCCGCTGGCCAAGGCGTCGAAAGTAAACTTGTAATCATGGGCGGTGACAGGCGTGCCATCGTTCCACATGACATCGTCGCGCAGCGTGAAGGTGTAGACCAGCCCATCGTCTGACAGCGACCAATCCAGCGCCAGTCCATTGTCCTGGTCGTTGCGTCCGCCCATCATCGGCGCGCGCGTCACGGGGTCGATATTGTAGATGTTCGGGAAGAGGAATTCGGTCAGCGACAGATCGACCGTATTGTTGGTGAGCAAGGGGTTGATGGTGGTGGGATCGCCACCGAAGTTTGTCCCGATGAGGATGCCGCCCTCTTGCGCGCTTGCTCCGACGGCAAGCAGCGACATGAGTGCCAGCAGCAGCAGGTCTCGGCCAAGTTTGTACATGTTTTCTCTCCTGAAAAATTGGGTTGCCCAAAATTGCCGATGCGTATTGCTCGACCCCGCCAGTATAGCAGCAATCTCCTGCGTTTATCCAGCGCGTTGCTAAACGAGCCAGGGCAATCGCATTAAATTATTTATTTGCCACAGAGGCACAGAGCGCACAGAGGTTGATTTGGTAAAGTAGAACATTTCTGAATCCTCATTGCAATGAGGGCGACATGTCAGGCACTCAAAGTTAAATTGAAAGCTTTTCTCTGTGTTCTCTGTGCTCTCTATGATCTTTGTGTTGAGTTTTGTTTACTTCGGCGTTGTTGTAGCGGGATTATGTTTTGATGCGATTGCGTTGCTAAACGAGCTGCGCGTTGGGCGTCCAACTCATATCCGCGTCAAAGGGATAACAGGGTCGCTGGATGCGCTGGAAGGGCAGGGCAGCGATGTCCTGGTTCACCGCGCCGGGCGAAAGCGCCAGGAAAGAGCCGCCAGTCGCCATGGCTTTTAGCTCGGGCACCAGATAGCCGATCTTCACAGCGATGATGGCATGCCGCTCGGGGATGATGCCCAGATCGAGGAATTGCTGCCGCCGCTGGAATGATGTGCGCCGCGCCGAAAGCAAAACGCGAATGCCGCCCAGACGCAGTACAACCTGCGGGTTATCCGCGTCTGCTTTGATGAATTCGACTTCGCCGCGCACGGGCAAGGGCTGCGAGTTGCGGTTGTCCAGCTTGCCGCCCAGCGCCAGCGAAACCTCGCTGCCTGCGCCAGCATCCAAACAGGCGCGCACAGCCGCTGCGTCGGTGATGCCGGCCAGCACCAGGTCGGGCGGCTGCAGAACCAACGCGCGTTGCAAAAGTGCTGTCACATCGCCGGGACCGCCAGCTGTCAAATTGTCGCCCGAGTCGCTGATGAGCACTGTGCCCGCCTCCACAGCCAGCGCCCGACGGATGCAGTCGTCAACGGAGAGCGCATCCACGCCAAACTGGAATTCGGCGCGCCTGTCCCAAAATCGTTGCGCCAGTCGATTCGCTGCCTGGATGATTGCGCTTTCGTCGCTGCCGATGGCGATGGCGCAGGCGGTCATGCGCGGTTCGTCCGCCCAAACATAGCCGACCTGGATGGTGGCGTCCCAGACTTTCTCGCCATCAATTTCGCCGGGGATCGCGGCATAGATGTCTTTGCCTGGCTGCCATTCGGTGCTGGTTTTCTCGCCGGGCAAGCCGATCGGGATTTGCGCAAAGGCTTTGTATGGGCGTGTCTGCGCACGCAGGCAACGCAGCAGCAGCGACAGCGTGCGCGCGCGCGTTTCAATCGTGTCGATGTGCGGGGCGGTACGATACCCGCTGATGATATCCAGCTTGGTCATGATGCGCTGGCTGACATTGCCGTGCAGGTCATAGCTGGCGGCGATCGGACGATCGCGCCCGACCAGCTCGCGGACCGCGCCGATTAGGTCGCCTTCGGCATCATCCATGCCCTGCACATTCATCGCGCCGTGCATGTCCAGGTAGACGCCGTCCACTGGCAGCAGCCCGCGCAGGCCAGCGAGCAGGCTGTTTTTGAGCGTGGCGTAGGCGCTGGCTTCGACAGGACCGCCAGGCATGGCTTTGGCTGTGATTGTGCCGTGAAAGTCGACTCCCGGATGGTCGGCGAGGAATGGGTAGAGAGCCTCAAATTGCGTATCGCCTTGCTGCATGATGCGGAAGTCTTCCAGCCGCGTCGGCAAGGGCGAAAATGTACAGCTTTCTGTGGCGATGCCGCCGATTGCGATTTTCATTTCATTCCCCTCGATGTCGGTGATTCCAGACCAGCGCCGATGCGCCCAGCGCCGCATTGCTCAGCTTTGCCAGCTTGATATCCACTGCCGTGCTGTTGATGGGCAGGCTGCGGGCGCGCAGTTCCCGATGCATTGGCGCTTTCAGCAGGTGGTAGGCTGCCATAATCAAGCCCCCAGCCAATACAATCAGCTGCGGATTGAAGAGATTCACGCACCAGGCGCAGGCGATGCCCAGGGCGCTGCCCGCTTCGTGCATAACATGTCTTGCCAGCGAGTCGTCCGTGTCCGCCGCCTTGATGATTTCGCGCGTCGTGATTTCAGCCTGCCGCAAGAGCGAATCGGGATAGTCGGCGAGATGGTGCTGGGCTTGGGCGACGATGCCTTTGCCAGAAATTGTCATTTCCAGGCAGCCGCGCATCCCGCAGGTGCAAGGCAGCCCGTTGATGGGATCCAGCGATACATGCCCGATCTCCATTTCTGAATGCGCCGCGCCGCGCATCAACCGGTTGTTGAGCATGGCAGCGCCGCCCAAACCCGTGCCCACTGTCAGATAGACGAAATGCGAAATGCCTTGCAAGCCGCCAAATTCCTGCTCGCCGATGGCGCCGCAATTTACATCGTTGTCGACAAAGATGGGCAGAAGACGCGACAGTCGGGCTGCCACCGCATCGCGAACCGGGACCTCCTTCCAGCCGAGATTGGCGGCATGCAAGGCGATGCCGCGTTGTGACGCGACGGGACCCGGCACGCCTATGCCAATGCCACTGATATTCGTGTTGCGATCCAAATAGTGATTGAGCAGGCTGCCAATGCGATCGAAGAAATCTTCGGCCACTGCGCCACTGTTGGTTGGCAGGGTTTTGTCCGCGTAGATGCGCCCCTGGCGGTCGGCCAGGACAAATGCCACTTTTGTGCCGCCGATGTCCAACCCGATAGCGAGTTCTTCTGGCATAAAGGTACTTGCGCGCGCCTCAGCGATTCATCAGCCAGCTTGCCAACGCGACCAGCAGCAGCAGCAGCGCGCCGATCCCGGCCGACAATATCGTGATTGTCTGTTCGGCGCTGTCTGGCTCGACAATGAAGAAGAGCAAGACAGACGCGCCCAGCACAAACACGCCCATGCGATAAAATGCTTTCAGCATCTCAGGCGTCATGCAAGACCAACTCGTCTCCGCGTTGCAGGGGGATGCAAGCGACTTCGGAATCGACTATCGCCTGGGGTGGCAGCGCCAATTGCGGCACGGCGATATCGCAAGCGCCCGGCACATACCAGGGGCAGCGCGGATGGAAAGAACAGCCCGGCGGCAGCTCGGTCAAGCGCGGAATATCTTCGCTGCGCAGTTGGATATGTTGTTTGCTGCGCGTCTTTTGCGGGTCGGGCTCGGGAATGGCGGAAAGCAGGACTTTGGTATACGGGTGTTGTGGCGCAGCGATGATCTGTTGGGTCGCGCCGATTTCTACCAGCCTGCCCAGGTACATCACGCCAATGCGCCCGTCCCAGGCGAAGTACTTTGCCAAGGCGAGATCGTGCGTGATGAAGACGATGGTCACATCCAGGCGGTCGCGCAAGTCCATCATCATCTGCAGCAAGCCGATGCGGATCGAGACATCGACCATGCTAACCGATTCGTCGGCGACAATCACCGATGGCTCGGTGGTCAAAGCGCGGGCGATGCTAACGCGCTGGCGCTGCCCCCCGCTCAGCTGATGCGGATATTTGTCGACGAAGTCTTCGACCGGCGTCAGGTCGACCAGGTCGAGCAGCTCATTCACCCGATTTTCCGCGCCGCGCCGCCCATTGACCAGACGATGCGCCAACAGCGGGTAGCTCAGCATTTCGTTGACAGTCTGGGTAGGGTTGAGCGAGGCGTAGGGGTCTTGATGGATGATCTGCACGCTGCGCCGATGCCGCCGCCGTTCTGCGCCGCGCAAGTCGTCGATATCTTGCCCTTCAAAGCGGATTGTGCCGCTGCTGGGTGGCAGCAAGCCGCAAATGATCTTGCCAGTGGTGGTCTTGCCACAGCCGCTTTCGCCAACCAGACACAAGAATTCCAGCTTGTTGACGGTGAAATTGATATCCTGCAGCACCGGGACGACCTCGCGCCCCTTTTTGAAATGCCGGTAGACGCCTTGCAATTCGATGATCGATTCTGGCATCAGACGCCTTCCTTGCGACTGGCGAGCAGCCGATCCTTGTGCCAGCACGCCGCCAGGTGCGTTTCATCATCCAACTGCAAAAGCGGGCTTTCCAGCTGGCATTGGTCGCTGGCAAAGCTGCAGCGCGGGTGAAACTTGCAGCCACTGGGCGGCGCGATCAAATTTGGCGGCGAGCCCGGGATGCTCTGCAAGACATCCTGCGCATGCTCCAGGGTCGGCACGGATGTCAGCAATCCATAAGTATAGGGATGCAGCGAGCGGTAGAAGATTTCGTCCACCCCGCCGATTTCGACGATTTCGCCGGCGTAGACAGTGGCGACCGTATCCGCCATTTCTGCCGCCAGTGACAAGTCGTGGCTGATGAAAATGATGCTGAAAAGCAATTGCCGCTGCATGTCGTTGAGCACATCGATGATGGCGCGCTGCGTCAAGATATCCAGCGCGGTTGTTGGCTCGTCCAGGATGACTACCTGCGGATTCAGCAGCACGCCCAGAGCCAGCAGGGTGCGCTGTTTCATGCCGCCGCTCAGCTCGTGCGGGAATGAGTCATAAACTCGCTCGGGGTCGAGCCGCACCAGCTCCAGCAGCGAAAGCGCGCGTTTGCGGATTGCGCCTTTGTCTGTCCAGCCGTGGGCGCGAGCGGTGTCTTCAAATTGCTTGCGGATTTTCAAAACGGGATTGAAGGCATTCTGGGCACCTTGAAAGACCATCGCGCAGTCATTCCAGCGAAACGAACGCAGTTGCCGGCGGCTGAGCCCCAGCACATCTTGCACGCGGTTTTCGCGCTGGTAGAGGATCTGCCCGCTGGTGACGACGGCGTTTTTGGGCAGCTTGCGGATGAGCGCCAGGCTGATTGTTGTCTTGCCGCTGCCGCTCTCGCCGATCAAAGCCATCGCCTCGCCGCGTTTCAGTTCAAACGAGACATGGTTGGTGGCGCGCACATCGCCGCGCTCGGTGCGGTAAACGATGGATAGGTCGTCAACGCGCAAGACAATTTCTGGCGAAAGGGCTGACATCGGCATTATCCCTATCCGGCGCTGCGCAGGCGCGGATCAAAAACTTCTTCGACAGCGCGCGCAAACAGCACCAGACACACTTGAAACAAGGCGATCGCTAGCACCGGCGCCAGCGCCATGGTCGCGCCATCCTGGTTGTAAAGCGTCCCGCGCGAGCGACCGAAATAGATCATCACGCCCCAGGTGTAATCGCTGATCGGCGCCAAGCCCAGCACGACCAGCCCGATCTGAAAGTACATGGCGATGGTGATGGAAAAGATCAAATTGATGAGCACATAGCTGCTCATGTTGGGCAGGATCTCGCGGAAGATGATGTGATTCATGCTCAAGCCCAGAGAGCGCGCCGCTTCTACAAAATCACGCTCGCGCAGGCTGAGCACCTGGGCACGGATGGCGCGCAGCAGAGCGGGCCAGATCAGCAAGCCGATGATCACGCCCAGGTAGAGTGTGCTGTCGAAGCGAATCATGCCAGCCAGCACCACCAACAAGATAAATTGAGGAATTGCCAGGAATAAATTGGCCAGCGCCGTGAAGAACTTGTCCAGCAATCCGCCCGCCAGCGCCGAAAGCGATCCAAAAAAGAGCGCAATCAATGTGGCGATGACGCCGCCAATCAGCGCGGTCAGGATGAGAATCTGTCCGCCATGCACCATGTGCGAGGCGATATCGCGGCCCTGCGTGTCTGTGCCCAGCAGATGCGGATAACCCAACGCGGGATTGGAGATGATGATATTGTCCTGGAATAGCTGGCGCAGCTCTGCATCTTCTTGCTTGACGATTGCCTGGTTGACGGTCTTGGAGAAAATCAGCAAGCCGTCGATCTCTTTGTTGGCGAGGTCGGTCAGCGCAGCGTGAATGCCTGGACCCTGGCGGCGGCTCGTCCAGCGATATGTCTCGACTGTGAGCGTGTCGCGCCAGGGCTCGATGAAGCTGGGACCGCCAGTTTGGTCGACGACGCCGACAGTCTTGCCCGCCAGCGCCTCCAGGCTGTCCCATTGTGGGTTGTCGCGGTGCACAGCCAGCTGAATGCGCGAACCGATTGGTCCGGTAATCTGATCCAGCTTCGGTTCATTGTCGAACTCCACAAAGTTGGGCATGATGAAAGTGACGAAGAAATAGAGCAGCAACCCTAGGAAGCCGACAAAGCCCGGCTTGTTCGCGCTCAAGCGGCGCACGAAACGAACCAGCCCGCGCAGCAAATCCAGCGGCAGCGACACGAGCGCTTCCAGCATTGGCGAACCCGCCACGATTACTTCTCCCCCGAAACGCGCACGCGCGGATCCAGCAAGCCATAGGTCAAGTCGGCGAACAGGTTGGAGAAGACGATTGCCGCCGTCAGCAAGAGCACGACGCCTTGCAAGGAGGTATAGTCGCGCACGGTGATCGACTGGAACAGGTGATGGCCGATGCCCCAATAGACGAATATCTCTTCCACCACGACGCCGCTGGACAGCACAAAGCCGATGCTGATAGTCAGCTGCGTGAACAGGGGCAGCGCGGCATTGCGCCCGACATAAGAACTGATTACTGTGCGCTCCTTCAGCCCGCGCGCCTCGGCGACATTGACATAATCTTCGTTGAGCACGCCGGTCGTGCTGCTCTTCATGCTGAGCATCCAGGTGCCCAGGATGGCGATGACATAAGTGAAGACGGGCAAGGCGGCATGTTCCAGCGCGCTGAGGATGAACTCTGCGTTCAAGCCCGGCGTGAGACCGGCGTCATAGGTGCCGCGCAGCGCGCCGATATCAAACCAGCGCCAGGCGATGCCGGGCACGATGATGATCAGCAAGCCCCAAATATAGTTGGGCACGCCAGTCGAAAAAGAACTGAAGAAAGAAAGGATGTGGTCCAGCTTTGAACCGCGATAGTAGGCCATGGGCATGCCAGCGAAGATGCCCAGTACAAAGCTGATGAGTAGGCCAGTGCCGACAGCGAAGACCGTCCAGGGCAAGAAGCGGGCGATTTCATCAATGACCTTGGTGCCCGGCGATGTGATGGATGTGCCCAGATCCAGGCGCAGCAGGTCGCCCAGCCATTGAAAATACTGGTCGAGGGTCGTGGCGTCGCTGTCGATATTGAAGCTGGCGGCCACGCGGTCATAGGCTTCTTGGTACGAAACGCCCTCGGCAGTCAGAATCTGCTCTATGAGCACATCCAGTGGGTTGCCCGGCATCAGCCGCACCAGGGCGAATGTAAAAGTCATCACCGCCCAGATTGTGATGATGGCGATGAGAAAAACTCGTGCTGTGTAATTGTTGTAGACGTTTGAGGCAATATCGTAGAGCCTGTCGGACAAGGTCAAGTGCGCTCTGGATTGCTGCTGGTGATGTGCCATGCCGGGAGCCTCCAAGAGGGAGTGGGGGCGGGCAGTACACCCACCCCCAATGTTGCAGGCTGATAAACAGCTTGCGGTGGAGCTACATGTCCGCCGGCGCGGTTACGCCTGTCAGGATCAGGTAGGTCATCCAGTTGTCTGCGCCGCCGCCGAAGTTGGCGAAGACGGAGTCGCTGGAATCGGGCACCATGATGAAGTTGCGGTTCAGCGCGTTGTTGGTATAGCGCTCCCACAGCGGGATAGCGGGCAGCAACTCGTTGTAGGAGATGGCAAGCTGCGAAACCAGGCTGGCTTGCTCCATGGCGTCTGTCCCTTGCGAGCTGGCGTTGGACACATCAAATACATTGATCATGCCGCCGCTGTAGCTGACATTGTTGTCGAAGTTCATGCCAGCGCCAGCGCCTTCGCCCGCTACCTCGCCTTGACCATTGTAGCGGTTGTAGGCTTGCAGGTAGCTGCGCCCGGGGATAGGATCGCCCAGGCCCCAGTTGCGGATGGCCATCTCGAAGTTGCTCGAATAGATATCCTGCGGGTGCTGCTGGAACTGCACGCCGCGCGCCGTGATATCAAAGCCGAAGTCATTCAGCTGCGCCGTGGCGTTTTCTGCGGCTGCCGACCAGTCCGCATATTCCTGCGGGAAGGTCAACTCGAATGCCAGCGCATCGCCGTTGTCATCCATCCAGTTGCCCATGTCGTCGCGGCTGAAACCGGCGCTCATCAGCAACTCTTCGGCTTTCATCAGATCGTGGTCATAGGTGTTGAGCATGTCCAGGGTGTCATCGCTCAGCCAGGCTTCGGACAAACCGTCGCTCATGCCTGTCATGTATTCGACCGCCACGCCCGATTCGCCCAGACTGACGAAGCCATTTTGTATGCGGTCAATCGCATAGGCGATCGCCTGGCGAACCTCGACCATGTTCAGCGGATAGACATCGTGGTTGACATACAAGCCAGGACCATTGTTCATGCCCGAACGCACAATGTCGATGCCGCGGTTGGCGAAGTCTTCTTCGGTTGTGGGCGGGATGCCATGCGTGATGTAATGCAGTTCGGCATTGGCGACCAGCGGCGTAACCACTTCGGTCTCGCCATTCCACATTTGCACCATGTCATAGTTCTGAATGTCGCCAGCGAAGCCACCGGGGTTGAGCTCGAGCATCAGGCTGGCTTCGGTGATGGTGTCGGGCAGGATGGTGTAGGGACCGCCAGAGACCGGCGATTCGGGGCGGAACTCGGTCAATTCTTGCAGCAGGTCATTCCAGCCGTCGTCATCGGGGCTCATCATGGCGGCGCGGTCGGCGATATCGCCAAAGACGCTGGCGGGGCGCAGGTTGGTTGTCAGGATGATGCGCTCAGCCAGGCTGGACGGCGCGCTCATGTGGAATTTGACGGTGTAATCATCGACTTTCTCGATGCCAGTCATATTCGCCCAAACAGCATCGCCACGCAGGCGGAAGATGTTGAATGTCGCCATCACATCGTCAGCGGTGATATGGCTGCCATCGCTCCAGCTATAGCCTTCCGCGACCTTGATGACATAGTTGCCGTCATCATCCCAGCCAAATTCCTCGGCGACCATGCCCGCATATTCGCCAGTAGCCCACATCAGCACAGCCAATGGCGGTTCGTGCAAGTCCATGTATTGTCCCAGGGTGATGCCGCCAGAAGCGAAAGTGTTGAAGTGGCCGGTCGGCGGAACCTGGTAAGGCCAAGCGACGCTGAGGGTTTCTCCCTCAGCCTGCACAGGCGCAAATGCCAGCATGCCCAAGGCGCAGAGCAAGGCTGACACGAGCAGAAATCGTTTAATCATGAGTAGTACCTCCGTAGATTGATACATCGCAGCGATTCAATGGATGTTGCCAAAATCTAGTCTACTACGAATGTCTGATAATTCAAGTGATGGCGATTTTGCGGCCAGGGCAATCATCGCATCACCTTGGTTTTTTGCCACAGAGACACAGAAGTCACAGAGGTTGGCTTGACAAGACAGAACAATTCGGGATCCTCGTTGCAATGCGAGCGACCTGTCAGTCACGCAAAGTTAAATTGAACGCTTTTCTCTGTGTTCTCAGTAAACGCAAGAAAGTAATACAAAAAAATGAACCACCAAGTACACCGAGAGAAAAGCAAGGGTTTGCCTCTGTGCCTCTGTGGCAAATTGTTGTTTCACGACTTACTCGCGCTTACTTCTGTGCTCTCTACAATCTCTGTGTTGAGTTTTGTTTACTTCGGCGCTGTCCTAGCGAGATTATGTTTTGATGCGATTGTCCCGATTTTGCGGCGAAGGGACGGGAATGGATAGAGCATTCGCGCGGATGCCAGACGGCGACTTGATGGCCAAGAACTTTCTCGCCAGCCGGGCATAATGCAGTAGAATGTGGGCGCGCGCGGGCTACACACAAGGAGAGAAGCGAATATGGCAGCAATCAAGACAATCGTGGTTGGCGCTGGTGGACGCGGCAATGCCTATGGGCAATTCGCGCTGGAGCATCCGCACGAGGTCAATGTCGTCGGCGTGGCCGAACCCGACCCGATCCGCCGCGAGCGGTTTGTGCGCCTGCACGATATTGCGCCTGATATGGTCTTTGACGATTGGCGGTCTGTGCTGGCTGCGGGGGAACGACTGGCGCCAACCATCATCAATACCACGATGGATCGCGTGCATTACGAGTCGACGCTGCAGATGCTGGATGCCGGTTATGATGTGCTGCTGGAAAAGCCGATGACGCCGGTGCTGGCAGAGAATGTGCGGCTGGTGCAAAAGGCTGAAGCCAGCGGGCGCTTGCTGCAAGTCTGCCATGTCTTGCGCTATACGCGGTTTTGGCAGGCGCTGCGGCAGGTTGTGCAATCGGGTCGGCTGGGGCGCATCATCAGCGTGACCCACCGCGAGAACCTGGCTTATCATCACATGGCGCACAGTTTTGTGCGTGGCAACTGGCGCAACGAAGCCACTTCGGGACCGATGATTTTGTCCAAGTGCTGCCATGACTTTGATATTCTGCTGTGGATTTTGCGTCGACAAGTGGTCTACCTCAATTCATTTGGCAGCCTTTCGTACTTCCGCCCCGAAAACGCGCCAGAAGGCGCAACCATGCGCTGCACCGATGGCTGTTCCGCCGTCGATACCTGCAAGTACGAGGCGACCAAACGGTATGCGCGCGATGGCACGGGCTGGCCGCAAAATGCTGTCACCTGGGTGCCCAGCAAAGAAGCTCGCCTGCAAGAGCTCAAAACAGGCTGGTATGGCCGCTGCGTTTATTTCTGCGACAACGATGTGGTCGATCATCAGTCCGTCAACATGGAGATGGATGATGGCGCAACCGTCACGCTGGTCATGAATGGCCAGAGCGATATCGAGGGGCGCAGCATGCGCTGGGATGGCAGCAAAGCCACCCTGATTGGCAGGTTCACCGAGCGCGGCAATGAAATGACTGTGCACGATCATCTGACCGGCGCGGTGGAGCATGTGCCCAATATCAGCAACGCAGGTGGCGGACACGGCGGCGGCGACCAGGGCATCATGCGCAGCTTCGTCAACGCCCTGCGCGGCACGCCGGACGACAGCGTCACCACCGCGCGCGAGTCGCTGGAAAGCCACTTGCTGGCTTTTGCAGCCGAAGAATCGCGCAAGGACAAATCGGTGGTTTATATGCCGGAGTTTCGCCAGCGGCTCGAGCAACTGACCAGCCACGCAACCGCCTAAAGCCAGCGCGATGGCGACAAAAGCACCCCCGACAGGATTCGAACCTGTGCGCCTGGTTCCGGAAACCAGCGCTCTATCCCCTGAGCTACGGGGGCAATCTGCTATGCCTATCCTAGCAGACAGCCTTGCGATATTCAAGGTAGTCTGTCTGTTTCTGCTTTTGGCGGGCTGCCAGGCATTCACGGGCAGCGATACACTGAGCACCATCGATGCCAACATGACTGGCCTGGCTGTGGAACGCGAAAGTATCCATGCGGCTGCCACAGCCGACCGCAATATGGTTGCGGCGACTGTCGTTGCGGCGGGCACGCGGGTGGCGCAGTTGTCCCATGTGAATGCGGCGCTGGCTGCCACCTTGCGCACCAGTTACACGGCCACGCCGGCCTTGCAGGCTGTTGTGGTCAGCGCTGCGGATATGGGCAGCTCGCGAGCAGACGACATGATGGACGATGCGCCTGGCAGCGACGCGCCACCCGCGATTCAGGTTTCTGCGCTGGCGATGGCGGCTCGCACCAACTTGAATAGCGGCTGCGCAGACACGACCCGCAATAGTTTCACACCCGCTGCCGAGCGCATCTATCTCACCGGACAAGTGCGCAACCTCAGCGTCGGCACACAATTTTCTTCGCTTTGGCGTTACGAAGGTCAAGAGATCTATAGCCATTCCTGGCGCGCCGAGCAATCGCGCGATTTCTGGTGCATCTGGTTTTATGTTACACCGGCCGATTTTGCTTTCTTGCCCGGCAGTTACACGGCGCTTCTACATGTCGATGGCGCGCTGGCTGGCAACGTCCCTTTCTCTATCACCGCGCAATGAACAGACGGATCGGATATCTGCTGATTCGCCTGGCGCTTGGGGTGGCCCTGGGCATTGCGGCACTTGCCGCTCTGGCGCAACCGTCGATGCCGGGTTTTCTGCCCAGTGTCATGCCGATCGTGCCTGTTGAACACAACTGGCTGTTTCGTCCCATCCAGCTTGACGATGATCTGTCGCATGTGGCAGATCGCACCTATCCCTATGGCAGCACGCAGGGCGGCGCGCGCGCAGTGCATCTGGGCGTGGAATTTGTCAATCGGCGCGGCACGGCGATCTATGCCAGCCTGGCGGGCACGGTTGTCTTTGCGGGCAAAGATGACGAGACCCAGTTGGGTCCGCAATTGGATTATTATGGCGCGGCAGTCATCATCGCGCACGATGTCGAGTCGCTGGCGGGCGAACAGATATTTACGCTGTATGGGCATCTGGATAGCATCGCTGTCGAGGTTGGGCAAGAAGTCAATACCCTGGACTTGATCGGAAGCGTCGGCTCCAGCGGCGTTGCCATTGGCGCGCATCTGCATTACGAAATTCGTGCCGACGATCCATTCGACTACCGCGCCACTCGCAATCCGGCGCTATGGCTGCAGCACTATGCCGGACACGGCCTGGTGATTGGGGCTGTGCAGGATGCGCATGGCGAGTTTATTTATGGCAAGCGACTGGTCCTTCGCAATGACAAGCTAACGCGCGATGTCTACACCTATGCCAGCCAGCTTGTGAACCCCGACACAGTTTGGGGCGAGAACTTCACCATCAGCGATTTGCCGGCCGGCGAATATCAGTTGGTCGTCCTGAGCGACGCCGGTGGCATTGCCTACCGCGAAATGGTGACGGTCGCCCCGCTACGCACGACTTTCGTCACTATCGCGCTGGATTAACGATAGCTGCGGTAGCGGATGCTCGCGCAGCCGGCGCATCTTGAATTCCACAACTCCGCTGCTATACTTTGTTTTTCGTCTTCGCCCAGCGCAATCCGCTCAACAGGTCGCAGATGCAGCGCGAACGAATCACGGATCACATCATTGTCTTCCGCAGCGACTTGTATGCGCAAGTGACAGCGGGCTTGGTGCTCACCACTGATGGCGCTGTGCTGATCGACACGCTGCTGTATCCCGAAGAGACCTTGCGCATCCGCCGCTACATCGAACAAGGCTTGCAGTCGCAGGTCCGCTATGTCATCAACACGCATTATCATGCCGATCACACCATTGGCAGTTGTTTCTTCCCCGATGCCGAGGTGGTCGCTCACAGGCTTTGCCGCCAGCTGCTAAGGGAGCGCGGGCACGAGAGCTTGCGGCGCATGCAAGCGACGAGCGACGACTTTGACGCGGTGCAAGTTGTCTTGCCAACGCGCACATTCACCGATGCCATGCTGCTGGAGCTGGGCGGCTGCCGGTTTGAACTGAGGCATAGTCCCGGGCACAGTCCAGATTCCATCACTTGCCTCGTGGATGACGATACGCTCTTCGCGGCTGACACCTTGATGCCAGTGCCCTACTTTGTCGATGGCAATCTGGAGCAGTTGGCGCATTCGCTGCGGGCGCTGATGGCTGACGAATACGAGCACCTGGTGCAAGGGCATGGCGAAGTCATCTTGCATGGCGAAGCGCCTGCGAGGGTCGAAAGCGATCTGGATTATTTGCGGCGCTTGCAGGCTGGCGTGCACCGTGGCTTGCAGCGCGGCGACACAGACATCGCGGAGCGCCTCAGCCTGGCGGATTGCGGCAAGAGTTTTGATCAGCTGCATGGCCTTGTTGATCAACTGCATCGACAGAATGTACAAGCGCTTGTGAACGACCTGCTGGCGGAAACCCCCGCGCGGCACAATCGACATGTCGAAGGAAAAAATCTATGGATTCAAAAGCAAATTACTTGACCAGCGTCGGCGAAGCGGAATTGCGCGCCGAGCTGCGACATCTGATTGAGGTGCGGCGTCCAGAGCTGGCGCAGAAGCTGAAAGTGGCTGTGGCGCAGGGCGATCTCAAAGAGAATGCAGATTATCACGATGCCAAAGAGCAGTTGGGCTTCATTGAGGGGCGCGTTCGCCAGTTGGAAGCCATCCTGCGTGATGCGGTTGTGGTCGAAGCGGGCGCAGGCAACGACGAGGTGCGCGTCGGCTCGACCGTGGTGATTCTGGAAGATGGCGAAAACGAGGCGGAAGAATATCAGATCGTGGGCAGCGCCGAAGCCAACCCGCGCCAACGTAAGATCTCACTGGAAAGTCCTATCGGCGCTGCGCTGCTGGGCAAGAACCAGGGCAAGAAAATCAAAGTGCAGACGCCCGACGGCATCATCAGGTTCAAGATTGTGGCTGTGCGTTAATTCATCTGTCCCCGAAAAGTCGGTGTCAAAGCGCTAGTTGCTAGATGCCGTTTCCTGTCACGAATAGGGCATGAAGTTGCCAGTGCCGCCGAAGGGATCATTTTCTTCATCTTCCGGACGCTTCTTTGGCGCTTGCGGAGCCGCGCTGGCACCGGGCGGAGGGGGTGGCGAGGCGCTCTGGGATGATGGCGCGACAGGCGCTTCGGCATACTCGCTGAATGGCGATGCTGCCGACGCGGGATAAGTATCTGCAGGAACAGCCGCTTGCTCCACGCCTTTGTACCAGGCCATCAGCTCGATCTGCAGCGATTCGATGCCGCTGTTGGGCAAGCCGCCGCCATAATTACAGACCACCGCTTTAATCTCGGCCTGGATGATCAAGGCGCTGCTCTCTAAAACCTGCACGGCACCTGCTTCAGCCGCCACGATGCCGTCGGCGAGACCTCGTACGCGCTCGCCGATATTGGCTAACATGGCAGGATCTCCGATAGCCGCTGGCGCAGCGAAGAACTTCGAAAGCGTCTCTTGGGTCTGGATGTCAAAACCCCAGAATTCAACCGATTGCAGCTCGCCCGCGACTTGCGACGCCGCGGATATGCCACATTCGCCCAGAAAGTCGCTGCCCTGCGCATGGCTCAGTTCGATAGCGAAAGAATCGTCATAATTGCTGCCTTTGACAAAATTCGACATAGTATGCAAGGCGGGCGCGCCAAATTGTGGATGCATCGTGCCGCTGGGGGGTGTGCCGGCTTGGTTCCATTGCGGCGCAGACGGGGGATTGGCAAAGCCGCTATAGACCTGGGCGTCTGCCTGTGGCGCGGCTGCTGCTGGCTCTGGCAATTGCGAGGCATCGTCTGATGTGGCTGCGCGTCCGCTGACGCCGCGCAGACCGCGTCCGATTATGGTCGCAATGACAGCGCCCAGCCCCACGATGAGCAAGGAGGCGATCACCTGCAAGCTGCTGATGACCATGCCCGGATCTTCGGGAGCGTTTGCGCCCCAGAGCTCGTTGAAGCCGGGAATGCGCGCGATGGCATCCAGCGCTTGTCGCTCTGCCAAGGGTATCTGCACATTGGCGGCCAAGCTGCGGACGGTCGCTTGGGGTTCGGGTATCTGCTGCAAGACCAGCAGGGCGTTGCCATCATCATAGCTGATTGTCTGCGAATGGCCCACCGCCACCATGCGCACCCACTGCTCGATGGCTTGCTGGCTCATATGGCGTGGCGAAGCGCCGGTAAACTCGGTGGGGATGATGACATAGGCAACAACCAGCCCAATGATCATGCCAGTCAAGAGCAGAGCGATTGTGCCTCGCTGGGGCGCTGCATCGGTGAGGCTTTGGATGCGGGGATTCGACCAGCTTAGCCCGCTGGATTTTACATCGGCGGGTGCAGCAGGTATGGGCGGCTGTGATTGAGGAGAATTGCCAGCCTGAAGACTCATGCGGGTCTACCTTTCGAGTCTGCAACAATTTTGCTGGCCAGCATTATAGGCTGGTTGCGAAATGGCAACAAACGCCAGGCGCGGCAATTTATTCCTATTCTTCTTGTGTCTGTGTTGGCGCTGCGTTTTAGCCGGTGGCAGGCTCTGGCTCTGCAACTGGCTTGAGGGTGCGCGGCAGTTTCCAGGTCGTGTAGTCGCAGTCTGGATAGCGACTGCAGCCATAAAATGTGCGCCCTTTGCGGCTGCGTTGACGGACCACCTCGCCTCGCATTTCATCCCCGCATGTCGGGCACAGATGTCCGGTGCGTTCGAGATATCGCTCAGTGTGTTTGCATTCGGGATAGCGCGAACAGCCGATAAATTTGCCATAACGCGAATGCTTGACCAGCAGTTCGCCCTCTTCGCAGCTGGGGCAGCCACGTCCGACCTTTTCTGTGACATCGCGCCGCGGCATATTCTGTTCCGCATACTGCAGCCGCTGCTCAAATGGAGCGTAGAATTCGCCCAGCATCGGCTTCCAGGGCAGCTTGCCATTCGACACCGCATCCAGTTGGTCTTCCATGCGCGCAGTGAAGGTGTAGTCCATCTCTTCGGCGAAGAATTCCGACAGCAGTTCGCAGACGACGAAGCCCGTCTTGGTTGGTTTCAGGCGGCGTTGTTCTTGGGTCACATAATCACGCGTCTGGATGATGCTGACCGTCGGCGCATAGGTGCTGGGTCGGCCGATGCCCTTGTCTTCCAGCTGGCGGATGAGCGTGGCTTCGGTATAGCGCGGCGGCGGCTGGGTAAAATGCTGTTCGTGCAGGATTTGCCTGCGCTGTAGCATGTCGCCCGCTTGCAGGTCCGGGAAGTCTTGTTGAGGTTCCGCGTCGGCTTTTCCGCGGCCAGAAACCGCCAGGTGCCCGCTGAATTTCAGCTTGCTGCCCGATGCGCGCAGCAGATAGGGCATGTCTTCGGGCGTCAAGCCAGCGGCGATTTCAATGCGCAAGGTGTCATAGACAGCCGGCATCATCTGGCTGGCCACAAATCGCTGCCAAATCAGCCTGTAGATGGCGAGCTGCGTTTTGTCCAGATGCCCCGCGAGCGACTCGGGCGTCCGCGCGATGCTGGTGGGGCGGATGGCTTCGTGGGCTTCCTGCGCGCCCTTGGCACGGGTCTTGTATTTTGGCGGCGACTTGGGCACGAACGCGCTGCCAAATTTGCCCTTGATGTAGCTGCGCGCCTCGCGTTGGGAGTCTCGCGAAACTTGTACGCTGTCGGTGCGCATATAAGTAATCAAGCCAATCGGTTTGCCCGCGCCGATGTCGATGCCTTCATACAACTGCTGGGCAAGGCGCATGGTGCGGCTGGCGCTCATGCTGAGGCGCGATGACGCGGCCTGCTGGAGTGTGCTGGTGGTGAAAGGCGCAGCTGGCCTGGACTGGCGAACGCCGCGTTTGACGGCAGCCACTTTGAACAGGCTGTTGCGCAGCATGTCGATATGGGGCAACACAGTCGCTTCTGTATCCAGCGCAGGCGGGTTGCCGCTTTTGGCATCAAAGCTCACGCTGGTATCGCCGATTTTAATCAGCCGGGCTTTGAATGGCGCGTCGGCCTGGTCTTGTTCTTTTGCAAGCAGCGCGTCAATCGTCCAATGTTCGACAGGCACAAAGCTGTTGATGGCATGTTCGCGCTCGACCACCAGGCGCAGGGCGATGCTCTGCACGCGCCCGGCTGACAAGCCACTGCGGACTTTCTTCCACAACAGCGGCGACACCTGATACCCAACCAGCCGATCCAGGATGCGCCGCGCCTGTTGGGCATCGACCAGGTCCATATTGATGTCGCGCGGGTTGGAGAATGCTGTCGCCACGGCACTGTCGGTGATTTCATGAAAGACGACCCGTTTTATTTTGGATTCGGGCATTTCCGCCGCAGCCACCAGATGCCAGGCGATCGCCTCGCCCTCGCGGTCGGGATCTGTCGCCAGATAGATTTCTTCTGCCCCGGCCGCCGCCGCTCTGAGTTCCTTGACGGTGGCGCGCTTTTCATTGGGCACGCGATATTCGGGTTCGAAGTCGTTTTCGATATCCACCGAAAGCCGGCTTTTGAGCAAATCGCGCACATGCCCCACAGATGACATCACGGTGTAGCCCTTGCCCAAGAAGCCGCCGATGGTGCGCGCTTTGGCGGGCGATTCGACGATGACGAGCTTGCCGACACGCCGGGGTTTGGTGGCGCGCTGCCCATTGGACCTGGATTTGGAGGCGGCGCGGAATTTGGCTCGCGACTTTTTCGGGGGTTTTTTTCGCTTGGGCTTTGCCACGACTTGCGGTTTTGGCAGGTTTTCGTGCGCGGGCGTATACCCCATGCGAAAGAGCGTCGTGCCGCATACGCCACATTGCCCGCGTGTTGCTGGCGTGCCGGTGCGCGTGTATACGGCTTGCGCAGCCTCCATTGCGCGCTTGGTTTTGCACTTCATGCAATATGCTTGAGTTGCGACTGCCCCGGTTTCGGTCATATCCCTCTCATCCATTGCGAATCTGCTGTTTGCGCTGCATTAGAGGTATTCATTGCTGCCATTTTCACGCAGGTAATCCACCACCTGTTTGACATCTTCGGTGCGGTCTTTGTGACAAACCAGCAGCACATCGCCCGAGTCGACCACCACGACATCTTCCAGGCCGATGGTAACCGCCAGTCGATCGCTGAAGACCAATGTGTCGCGCGTATCCAGGATGACACGGTTTTCGCGCGCTTTGCCCTTGATGCAGTTGCCAAAATTGTCTTGCGGCAATATGTCATACAGCGATGCCCAGGTGCCGACATCGCTCCAGCCGATGTCAATGGGGATGACGGCGATATTGTCCGCTTTTTCCATGATGGCGAAATCGATCGACAAAGTCGGCATCGTCTCCCAGATATCGCGCAATTTTGTCTGATAATCGGGCGACTGGCTGACCGACTGTAAATACGCGCACATGGCGTACATGCCCGGCTGGTGACGCTCGAGGTCTTGCATAGCCCGGTCGACGCGCCAAATGAACATGCCAGAATTCCAGCTATATTCGCCCGCCGCCAGGAAATGCGTCGCCCGCACGATATCCGGTTTTTCGGTGAAGCGGCGGCTCATGAATACCGAGAATCCGCGACAATCGCCCAGCGGCTGCCCGTGCTGGATGTAGCCGAAGCCGGTTGACGGGTACGAAGGCGCCATGCCCAGCGTGACAATTCTGCCAGCCTGCGCCAGTTGCCAAGCCGCGCCCAGCACTGCGCAGAATTTGTCGCGTTGGCTGATGTGGTGGTCGGCGGTCAAGATGGCGACGGTCGCGTCTGGATCGCGTTGCTGGATGACGCTTAATGCCAGCGCCAGCGCCGGCGCGGTATTTTTGGGGTAGGGTTCTATGATGAAGTTTTCGCGCGGGATATCCGGCGCTTCGGCTTGCAGCTGCTCGGCATATTGCGCGCCGGTGACGACAAAGATGTCTGTCGGCGAGAAGAGCGGTCGAATGCGCTCGATGCTGGTGCGAAACATGCTGTGGTCGTCGATGAGCGGCAGCAACTGCTTGGGCATGTCGGCGCGGCTTAGGGGCCACAGGCGCGTGCCTCTGCCACCGGCGGCTATCAACGCATAATAGCTTTTCATTGCCTCGGCCTTTGCAAGTTGCGATTGCGCGCGCGGCAGTATTGCATAGCGCCAGCGCTCTCGACAAGCCCCTTTAATTCCAGCAGCGCCAGTGTGCCAGAGACAGTGGCGGCGGGCAGTTGTGTCTCGCGGACGATTTCATCGACATGGATAGGCTCGATATCAAGCTGCGCCAGGATCGCGCTTTCTGTCTCGTCAGCTGGCTGGATTTGCTCTGCCCGCTGCTGTGCCTGCGCTGCCTGGAAGGTGATGTTCAGTGCCTCCAGTATATCGCGGGCATCCATGACCAGCATCGCGCCATCCTGGATCAGCCGGTTGCAGCCGCGCCCGTTGACGCTGTGATAGCTGTGTGGCACGGCAAAGACATCCCGCCCTTGCGCAAGGGCATGATCGGCGGTATTCAGCGCGCCGCTGCGTTCTGGCGCTTCTGCCACGAGTACGCCATGCGAGAGCCCGCTGATGATGCGGTTGCGCTGTGTAAAGTTCGTGCGCAAGGGTGGCGAGCCAACCGGCAGCTCGCTGATTATCGCCCCGTTTTGCATAATCTCTTCGGCGATATCCCTGTTTTCGCGCGGATAAATGATATTGATGCCCGCCCCCATGACAGCGATCGTGCGTCCACCGGCTGCCAATGCGCCACGATGCGCCGCCGCGTCGATGCCATGCGCCAGGCCAGAAACAATCGTGATGCCGTGTCGCGCAAGCTCCTGCGCCAACTCGTTCGCCGCATCCCAGCCACTTTTGCTGGCTTTGCGCGTGCCGACCACGCCCAGGCACATGTCGTCATCTGCCATGAGTTGTCCGCGTACATAGAGCAGCAGCGGGCGATCGTCCAGGCGGCGCAGCAGGGCGGGATAGGCGTCGTCGTCCTGGGTTAGCAAGCTCGCTCCAGCCGCCGCGACCTTGTCCATCTCGCGCTGGAGGTCGATCTTTCGGCGCGCGGCACAAAAACTGCTCAACATTTTCTTCGGCAGGGGCAGTCGCAGCATAGCGGCGTCCGTCTCTCGCCACAGCGCTTCTGGCGACTCGAAATGCGCCAGCAGCCTCGACAGCTTGACGATGCCGAAATCGGGCAACAAATGCAAGCCCAGCCAATAGCGGTGCTGTGGATTTTCGCGCATGCAATTTCATCTTTGTGGCGAAGTCGAAAGCAAGCATATCAGCGAGGGCAAATCGCTGTCAAGGCGGGCGCTGGCTTAGCGCTGGGCGAGCAGGCCTTCGGGCAAGGTCATGCTGATGACGCCGCTTTCAAAGTCGATGTGGTCTATTGTCTCGGCGTGCGCGGGGATGAGCAGCTCGCCATGTTCTGCGTTTTCGACTATGTAGACATCGTTGGCGCCGGTTTCCAGCACATCGCGGATGCGTCCGATCTCGCTGCCATCGGCGACAACCAGCAGGCCGATCAATTGAAACAGGAAGTATTCGCCTGCGTTCAGCGGCGGCAACTGCTCAATATCGCAATATACGAGCTTGCCACGCAATTCTTCGGCTTGTTCGCGGCGATTGCAGCCGTCCAGCGAGAGCAGGATATAGGCTTTGTTAAAGCGGACTTGTGTCACATCAATGCGTGCGCGAACTGAACTGGCAGCGCTGTCAGCCAGGTAGATGTACTCCAGCTGTTTGAGCGCTTGCGGGTCGGCGCTGAGCACGCGCATGCGCAATTCGCCACGCACGCCGTGCGGACGCAATATCTCGCCAATGACCAGTTGTCGCGGCTCTGGCGTGTTAGACACGATCGGTTATTCGATTTCCAGGATAACGCGCCGCCGTCGTTCGCGTCCGCGCTCGTTCTGTTCGGGCATGGCACGCAGCAGCGCGCGGATAGAATTGGCCACGCGGCCGTTGCGCCCAATGACCCGTCCCATATCGCCCGGGGCGACCGACAATTCCAGCACGACATTGCGGCTGGTGTCTTTGCGGTTTACGCGCACCTGGTCGGGGTGACTGACCAGGTTTTCGGCGATGTATTGAACCAGTTGCTCTTCCATGCCTCGCGGCCTTTCCACCCTAGCTTTCGGCTTCGGCAGTCATGCGGGCAGCCTCGCGCGCCTTGATCTTGCTCTCGCCATCGCCGGGCGCTGGATAGTTGGTCTTGGGGCTGGGCAGCGGCGGCCGGGTTTCTTCGGCTTCGCGCACCAGGTCTTCCATGCTTTCGCCAGCTCGCAGCCGTTCAAATCGCGCCCAGGTGCCCGTGTGCACCATCAGGCGGCGGACGGCATCGCTGGGTTGCGCGCCGACCGAAAGCCAATACAAGGCGCGGTCTTCTTCAATGATTTCTGTGGCGGGCTGCGTGCGCGGGTTGTAATGCCCGATATTTTCCAAGTAGCTGCCGTTGCGAGCCTTGCGCTGGTCAATGACGACGATGCGGTAGCTGGGCTGGCGCTTGAGCCCCTGGCGGCGTAGACGAATGCGAACCATGTGTAGTCTCCTGCTAGTTTAGGCGGTCAAGCCGGGGATCTTGGGCATCTTCCCGCGGCTGATTTGATTCATGAGGCGGCTCATCTGGCGGAATTGCCTGAGCAGTTCGTTGACTTCGCTGACTTCCACACCGCTGCCGGCGGCGATTCGCTTCTTGCGGCTGGCTTTTAATATGCGCGGATGACGGCGTTCGTGCGGCGTCATGGAATTGATGATCGCCTCGACCTTGCGGACGCGCTTTTCCATATCATCGCTGTTGATTTCGGCTTGCGTTTGCAGCTTGGACATGCCGGGGATCATGCCCATGACCTTGCCCAGCGGTCCCATACGGCGGATCTTCTGCAGCTGATCGAGGAAGTCTTGCAAAGTAAACTCATTCTTCATGATTTTGCTTTGCAGGCGCAGCGCTTCTTCTTCTTCGTAGAGCGTCTCGGTCTTTTCGATCAGGGACATGATATCGCCCATGCCGAGGATGCGCTGAGCGATGCGGTCGGGGTGGAATAGCTCCAGCGTGTCGGCGCTGACTTTTTCGCCAGTTCCCATGTATTTGATGGGCACGCCTGTCACTGCGCGCATAGACAAGGCTGCGCCACCACGGGCATCGCCATCGACGCGCGTGAGGATCAAGCCAGAAATGCCCAGGCTTTCGTTGAAGCCGCGCGCGATATTGACCGCTTCTTGCCCGGTCATGGCATCGGCGACCAACAAAATCTCCGCTGGCGAGGAGATGCGTTTGATCTCCTCCAATTCTTCCATCTTGGTATCGTCGATTTGCAGGCGCCCAGCCGTGTCGATCAAGACGATATCGGCCTTGCTATCGCGCGCCTGTTTGAGGCCGCGCCTCACGATATTGGGCGGCGTATCGCTGGTGCCTTCTTCGTAATAGGGCACGCCGATCTGCTTTGCCAACGTAACCAACTGGTCGACGGCGGCGGGGCGATAGGTATCGGCAGCCAGCATCATGGGCTTGCGGCCGCTGGAGCGCAGGTGCAGGGCGAGTTTGGCTGTGTTGGTTGTTTTGCCAGCGCCTTGCAGACCAACCATCATGATGACATGCGGGGCCGAGCTGCCGCTGAAACTGAGACGGCCCGCCTCGCCAAGCATGTCCACCATCTCTTCGTGGATGATCTTGACGACCTGCTCGCTGGGCTTCAGCGCCTTGTGCACTTCTTCGCCCAGGGCGCGCTGACGGACCTGCTTGATGAAGTCTTTGACGATGGGCAGCGCGACATCAGCCTCGAGCAGCGCCATCCGCACCTCGCGCATGACGGCTTTGACATCGGCTTCTTTGACGGTGCCGCCCTTGCGCAATCCTTCAAAGGCAGTATCCAGTCTTTGGGTCAGAGAATCGAACATATGCCTCGCTTCGGCGAATTGCGACAGGGCAGTCTACAGGCTGGCTGCGCAGTTGTCAAGATTGGGCTTTGCCTGGTGTGATCAAATCTTGTTATGTGAATTCAAATAGGCGCGCATCGTAGTCTTGGCAGGGCGGACATTGCCCCCATCCCCCAGCCCCTTGCCCCCAAAATGAGGGAAGGGGAGCAAACGCCCGAAGAACCTGTGGGTCGTAGGGGCGAGGCGACGACTCGCCCGCAGCCCGCTCAAAGCGACGAAAAGTCCCTCCCTCTTTATGGGGGAGGGATTTTGGGTGGAGGCAATATAGCAAAATGTGGGCGACACGGTGAGTCGCCCCTACCTGATGACTTGGGCTGAGCGCTAATTCCCCGCCAGCTTCTTCAGCGCCTCGACCACCGGTATCCAGCGATCCCAGCCGCGGTCACGATAGCCCTCCGCCTCGCTGATGCCCATGGGACCATCCTCATGGCTGTCGCCACCGAAGGCGTGCAAAACCCGCTCCCAGCGC
>JAJEBK010000041.1 GCA_022823945.1 Anaerolineae bacterium
TCGCCACGAATGATTTCCAGCACGATCCTGACTTTCGTCTCCGGTGTGTACTTGCGATGCCTTCCCATAGGGCTGTCTCCGTCCCTGTGCATCCAGTATACTCTCTTTACTAGGTGTCCAGTTTTTCGGGACCACTACACCCCCACCCCAAACCCCTCCCCCAAAATGAGGGAGGGGCTTCAAAACCTGCTTCTTCGCTACACATTCTCCCCTTCTCTCGTTTTGGGCGAAGAGCCAGAGGATAGGCGCTTGGAAATCATTTCCACACAACCAGACACACCCGAACTCCAGGGCAATCGCATCAAAACGAAACCCATAGTGACAGCGACCAAATAAATCAAATACTTGCCACAGAGGCACTGAGACACAGAGAAAAGCGTTCGATTTAACTTTGAGTGGCTGACGGCTCGCCCTCATTACAACAAGGATTCCGAATTGTTCTGCCTTACTAAACCAATCTCTGTGCCTCTGTGTCTCTGTGGCAAATAGACAATTTAATGCGATTGCCCTGACCCGAACACTACAAGGGGCTTGACACTACAGAACAAACAATCTAAGATCGCCGCAACGAACATTTATTCGCTCGACAAAGGAGCAACAATCATGCGTCCAGTAGTCCATATTGAGATTCCGTCCAAAGACGATGCCGAAGCCAAAGCCTTCTACAATTCGTTGCTGGGCTGGGAAGCCACAGAAGTTCCCATGGGTCCTGACTTTACCTATGTGATGTTCGACCTCGGCAACAACATGGCCACGGCGCTTTCGCCCCTCAGCGATGATATCAAGCCCGGCGATGTCATGCTCTACTTTCACAGCGATGACCTGGATGCCGATATGGCGCGGGTTGGTGAACTGGGCGGCGAAGTTATCTTGCCACGGCAAGAGGTTCCAGGATTCGGCGCGATGGGCATCTTCAAAGATCCCACCGGCAACCGCGTGGCTTTCTGGCAAAGCGCCAACCCCGGGCAGGGCTAGATCGAATAGACCGAGCTTGACCACCGGGATGAATCGACGGAGACGGTCTGCAGGGTCGTCTCTTTCATTCGCGCGCAGGGCAGAGAAACTATGGCAGATTTCCCACTGCTTAAGGACTACATAGACGAGCGGCTCGTGGCGCAGCTTGCCGAGCGCATCGCTGTCCTGCATCCCCAATTTGCGAGCGCTGCCTTTGTCGCCGCTGCCACCGGCGAATTGCAGAATCTGGAGTTGAAAAGGCGCTTCGACTGGATCGCCGACCAGTTGCGTGAGTTCTTACCTGCCGACTATCCGACCGCGCTCGCTATCTTGACAGGCATCCTCGACAACCAGGCCAGCCGATTCGCGCCGCTGGACATGCCCGAGTTTCGCCTGATGCCCATCCCAACATTTGTGGAGCGTCACGGTCTCGACCATCCCGATGTCTCGCTGGATGCCATAGCCATCATCACACGCCACGCCACCTGCGAAGGAGCGATCCGCCCCTTCATACTCCATTATCCGACAGCCACGCTGGCGAGATTGCGGCAGTGGGCAAACAATGAAAACGAGCATGTGCGCCGCCTCGTCAGCGAAGGCACGCGCCCGCGCCTGCCATGGTGGTCGCCCTTGCGCGAATTTATCGCCGATCCCGCCCCCGTCCTGGCGCTGTTGGAATGCTTGAAAGATGATCCATCTCTTTATGTGCGGCGCTCGGTAGCCAACAATCTCAACGACATCAGCAAAGATCATCCACAGCTGGTGCTGGAGCGCATGACAGCCTGGAACGAAGGCGCGAGCAAAGAGCGACAGTGGCTCATTAATCATGCGCTGCGCACATTGGTCAAAAGGGGAGACAAGCCTGCGCTGGCGCTGTTGGGCTATGCTCCAGCCGATGTCGAGCTGAGCGATCTGACGCTGGTTCCGGCTGTGCTGCAGTTCGGGAAGCAAATTGAATTCTCATTTGCGCTGCGCAATTGTGGCGGCGCGGCGCAGAAGCTGTTGGTCGATTTCGTGATGCATTTTGTCAAGGCAAATGGCTCGACCGCGCCCAAGGTCTTCAAGCTGAAAAAGCTGATTCTGCCAGCCGGCGAGACAATCCGCATCCAAAAGAAAATGGCGATCCGCCCCATCTCCACGCGCAGATATTATCCTGGGCGGCAGCGGCTGGAAATCCAGGTCAACGGAGTTTGTCTGGGCGGCGCGGACTTTGAACTTGTGATGGACCAGCGAGCGGTCTAGACTCGGCGAAAGATCAGCATTGGAGTGTCGCTCATGTTCGCCCCAGCTTCTCATCTCTTCCATCCCGTGCCGCTGGACAATGCCTACAACTGCGACCGCGCCGCGCTGGACGACAGACTGCGCCTGCGCGAAGACGGTGCGTTTGGCAGTTGCGCTTTTCGCGGCATCCCTTTTGTCTTTGGCAGACAATCTGAAAAAAACGCGATATTGCTGGATGGCAACCGTGTCTGCATTCCAACTGGCGAGCGGCTAGCAAGCTATCTCATATTCGCGCATATCGTGGAAGACCGGGCGCTGCAGCTGCCTGATGATCTGGCGGATTACCGCGGAACGCAGCATGCCACAGGCGCAACCCCTGGCAACGATCTGGGCGATCTGGTGGCGGAATATCAGCTACACTTTTCTGATGGCAGCTCTATATCCATTCCGATCCGGCGGCGCTTTGCCATTCAGCAGCCGCATGTGGAATGGGGCGCCAGCGCGTTTGCCGCCGTGCCGCATAACAAAGACACGGTCGTGGGCACGGTGTCCGAGGCGCTGCAACTGGGGCGCAGGCCAGAATCATCGTATGGACAGGGCGAAACCCGCCATAATGCCGCTCGCGATGCCTATGCCGAGCATATCTGGCTCTATGCGCTGCCCAACCCACATCCAGACAAACCTATTAGCGAGATCCACTGCATCGCCAAAGACGAACGCGCGCTGATCTATGGCATAAGCGTCACGCAGGTTGCGGCGCATCCATTGCGGTCTCGCGCACGACAAAAGGTAACCTTGCAACTGCCCGCGGGCGTCGCATTCAACGGGCTTGGCGAATTGGACGATGTCGATATTGATCTGGGCAGCGTGATCTCGGCGCGAGCCCTGCAAACCTACGACCGCGCTGCCTGGTTTGGCGATGCCACCAATGTGCAGCCGCAGTCTGCCCCCGACCGCGCATTCATTGAGTTCGCCGCGCACCCAGATGCAAGGCTTTATCTGCGGGCGGCAAATGGCGATCTGCTCGTCCACGAGCTGGCGCAGCTGGAGCGCGAGGGACGGGTCGAAACATTGACATCACGGCGCCTGCTGCGCGTCAAAGTGGTGGATTCGCAAGGGCGCGAGGTGGCTGCGCGCATCCACTTTCATGGCGAATCGGGCGAATACCTGCCGCCGCGGGGCAATCATCGGCGCGTCAACCGCAACTGGTTCGAAGACAACTACGGCGAGTTCGTCAATGGCGCAAATCAATATGCTTATATTCTGGGCAACTGCGAACTGGATGCGCCGCTGGGCGAGGTTTTTGTAGAGATCACGCGCGGCTATGAAATCAAGCCGGTCCGGACGAGCTTCCGCGTTACGCCCGAGACGGACGAGATTACCTTTACCCTGGTCAAGCTGCTGGATTGGGGCGAGCGCGGCTGGGTTTCTGCCGATACGCATGTGCATTTTCTCAGCCCACAGACAGCCTGGTTGGAAGGCGCGGCTGAAGGCGTCAATGTCGTCAATCTGCTGGCCAGTCAATGGGGCGAGATGTACAGCAATGTCAGCGACTTCGACGGGCGCACGACTTTTGGCGCAAAAGACTTCGGTGGCGCTGGCGAATTCCTGGTGCGCGTCGGCACAGAAAACCGCATGCAAGTGCTGGGACATATATCGCTGCTGGGTTATTCGGGCGCGATGATCCATCCCTTGTGCAGCGGTGGACCCTCGGAATCAGCCATTGGCGATGCGCTGGAAGTCAGCATGGCACAGTGGGCGCAGCGCTGCATCGATCAGCATGGGTTGGTCGTGCTGCCACATGCGCCCAATCCCCAAGCCGAACGCGCCGCCGACATCGTGCTGGGGCTGGTGCACGCCATCGAAATGATGACATTTAATCCCTTCAACGCCCAGATAACGCCTTATGGGCTGCTGGATTGGTATCGATATCTGAACCTGGGTTATCAGATTCCGGTGGTTGGCGGCTCGGACAAGATGGGCGCAGATATGCTGCTGGGCGGCATCCGCACTTACGCGCATTTGGGCGGGCGCGAATTCACCTATGAAAACTGGATGGACGCGGTTAAGGCTGGCAATACCTTTGTCACTGTGGGTCCGCTGCTGGAGCTGGCTGTCGAGGGCATGTCGCCGGGCAGCCGGCTTGATCTGCCGGTTGGCGGCGGGACGGTAGCGGTGTCTTGGCGGGTCGAATCGGCGGCGCTGCCTATCGACAAGGTCGAAGTCGTGGTGGGTGGCTTTTGCGCTGAAGAAACCAGCATCGGTGGCGAATTGAAGGCTGAGGGCAGCTGTGACATCCCGGTCAGTGAATCGACCTGGATCGGGCTGCGCGTGCGGGGCAGTCATGCCGGGCGTGCGGGTGAAATCGCGGCGCACAGCAGCAGTGTCCAGGTGCGGGTAGCTGGCGCGCGGCCATTCAAACGCGAAGATGCCATGGCGGTGCTGGAACAGATTGAAGGCGCGCTGGTTTACATCGACACCTTGGCCACACGCAGCGAAGCCCGACAATACAAGCTGGTTCGCGCCTCAGTCGCGGCAGCGCACAAGCGCCTGCACCAGCTCATGCACCGGCAGGGGATTTATCATCAGCATACGCCCAGCCACGAGCATGCCGAGCGCTAAGGCAACCAGGGCTTCAACATAGACGGCAACGCAGAGGCTGGAATAAAGTCGCTTTTCGCGCTTAATCCGACACAAGCAATGATTCGAGTGGCAATACCAGCTTGACCGAGTCAAAAAGCAATGAGCGCATGTGTATTCAATGTGACAGTATTGTCTATCCTGTGTGCATACACCAGGCAGAATAGCCAGGGCTGCGCGGTCACTCCAATGTCAATGAGCCCAGTAGCAAGATGTGGTCAATCAGCGGCGCGCCAGTGGCGTCGCGTCCAGGCAGCCGCTGCGTATCATCGGCGCGGTACAAGCCCGTGAAGAGCGAGTAGCGTCCAGGCGGCAAGTCGTCAGGCAGCGGGATATGCCAGGTTTCGCTGTCGGCTAGCCCCTTTATCCACAGGCGAGTGGGCAGTCGCGCGCCCAGTGGTGGCTGGTCGAAGCCCCATCTGTAGCCGCTGTCATCATGTCGCAGATGCAGAAACTGGATGTAATCATCGTGGTCGGCTGTTTCGCTTCTCCAATAAAAGCGAATGCCGAAGATCTCGCCGGGGCTGGCGCTGGTGATGTCGTCGTACTTCTGCAAAATGAGTCCATTGTCAAACCTGGCGAGGGGCGCGGAGTCGGCCAAACTGGCGGCGGCAGGCAGAGCGAATTCGTCCAGGATGATTTGCGATTCGCCCAGCAATGGGAGGTCGCTGGAGCGGATATTTGTGCGGATATATGTATCGTCGAGCTCTCGCCAAAATGTCAACACGATCCAATATGCACGGTTTCGAGGCAGGTCGGCGGGAAGATCCAGCTCCGCCCATGTTCCATAGATGAAACCTTGCAGAGCCGGGGAATCTCCAAACAACCAGCGCCAACTGGCATTACGGTCGAGCAATTTGTCTGTGCCAGCAGCCGAATTCCCTGTCACCTGATCAACCAGATGCAGTGAGAAGCCCAGTTCGTTGAAGACGCGCCCGTTTGGCGATGTCAGTAATGGCTTGAAGCTGATGCCATCCGCTCGCCTCTGCAAGCGAAAAGCCGCCATCGTAATATCCCCTTCAATAACGAGGGATTGCTTTTCCGTCAGCAACATGTATTCAAGCGAGCCACCAAGATCACGCGCAAGATCGCTGGTAAAGTCGCGCAGATATGGATTGCGGAGTAACAGCGCGAGCAGCAATACAGCCGCCAGCGCCGACAAGGTATTCAGCAGCTTGCGCACCCAACTGCCTGGCGCTAGCGAGTTCGAGTCAAGCAAGCCAAGCACCGCCAGCAAAACCAGCCACTGGCTAAAGTGCTCGAGCATCTCTTCCAAAGCCCTGGCATGTAATTTTTCAAAGCCGGGGAGAACCAACGCGAGGTTTGCATAGCCGAGCTGGTCGACAACCATGCCTCCCAGCGCCATGACCGCCAAGCCAACCAGCAGCTGCAGATACCAGCGCGCGCTGCGCATTCGATCATGGCGAATAATATAGAGCGTTGCAGCCACGGCGGCCGCGCCCAGCAGCGTATACAGCAACCTGTACACCGCTTCGTTCTGTTCGTGCAGATAGCTCGTTTCGTCAAGTCCCAGGAACAGGAACAACGCGCCAATGCCCACGAAGTAACTGCGATGCCAGGCGGGCAGCTGTGAAGAATGCCAGGCATTTAGCAGCGCCAGGCTGCCGATTAGCGCGAGAATCGCCCCGGACATGCGCTCAGGGATGCCATACTCCCAGGTGAGATGCCAGTGGGGCCACTCGCCGCAGCACTCCCATGCGAAAGTCTCCAGACCAGAGGCGACGACCAAGGCTTGCATGGCCAGCAGGATGACAGCCAATCTTCTGGCAGCGGGCGAAAGGCGAGGGACCATGCGAAATAAGAAGAAACCGCCCACCAACACATATACGATGAAAAAGAAGTAGTGGTGATAGTAGCGGGGGAGAAGGTCGAAGTTCATCAAGGTCTATACACTCGCCGAGGCGCGCACAGATGCCAGAACGTATAGTCGTGCATGATGACACACTGCTCTATGAATGATCTGCACGAACTCATGCATCGGCAGGGGATTTGTCATCAGCACAAGCCCGGCCACGAGCATGACGAGCGCCAAGCCGAGCAGCTAGGCATCCAGGGCTTCTATGATGACATTGACAAACTCAAAGTTCTGCTTGTTGCGCGCCTGGTCGTTGCCGGCGTGATTGACCTCGACCAGCGTAACCGCGATGCCCTTGCCTTCCAGCATGAATTTGGTGTGCCATTCGCCGGCTTGCTGTACATTGCGGTAATAGACTAGGCGTCCCTTGGGATCCATGCGAGCCAGCTTGCCTTTGGCGCGAGCAAATTTCATGTCGCGCAGCTCGTCCAATAGCGCTTGCCGTTGGGCTTGGCTGAATGTGGCCATGCTGCTTCCCCGTTCGCGTATTTGGCACAAATCTGCGATAATTGTAGCTGTGTGAGAGGCTGGCTTCAAGCGGCGTTGTAATGGGGCATAATGCAAACTTATTCTGTACGCGACATCACCGAATATATCAAAGGCCTGTTTGATGCCGACCGCAACCTGGGCAGTGTCTGGGTGCAGGGCGAGGTATCGCGCTTGACCCGGGCGCGTTCTGGCCACTGGTATTTCACTATCAAGGACGCGCATGCCCAACTGAGCTGTGTGATGTTCCGCAGCGCTGCCAGCCGCGTGTCAATCGATGTTTCGCCCGGCGCAGAGATCGTGGTGCATGGCAAGATTGGCGTGTATGTGGCGCGCGGCGAATATCAGTTGGTCGCTGACATGATCGAGGCGGTCGGCGGCATCGGCGATCTGCATCGGCAGTACGAAGAACTCAAGCGGAAACTGGCGGAAGCGGGTTTGTTTGACCAAGCGCGCAAGCGAGCCATCCCGACATTTCCAGCGCGCATCGGCGTAGTGACCTCGCCCAACGCCGCCGCCTGGCACGACATCCAGACTGTGCTCAGCCGGCGCATGCCACTGGTAGAAGTCATCCTCAGCCCGACCCTGGTGCAAGGCACAGAGGCGCCGGCACAGATCGTCGCGGCGCTGAAGCGACTGTATCGCAGCGATGCGGATGTCATCCTGCTGGCGCGGGGTGGCGGCTCGCTGGAAGACCTGTGGTGCTTCAACGACGAGCTTGTGGCAAGGACGGTGGCAGCCAGCCCAATCCCGATCATCAGCGGCGTGGGGCACGAAATCGACTTCACCATTGTGGACTTCGTGGCAGACCTGCGCGCGCCGACGCCATCAGCCGCTGCCGAGCTGGCCACGCCCAACCGCGACGATCTGCTGCAAGATATCGACCGCCTGCGCATGCGCCTGGCGCAACAATTTGACGAAAGCCTCGGCCTGCGTTCGCGCGAACTGACAAACATGCAAAGGCAGCTGCGTTGGCTGACACCGTCCAAGCGCATCGAGGCCGACAGCCGGGTCTTATTGGAGCTTCGGCAGCGGCAATATCGAGCTGTTGCGACTTTTCTGACGCATCTGCATGAGCGCCTGGCGAGCCGTGAACGCGCCTTGAACGCCGCCAATCCGGCGCACATTCTGGGCCGTGGATATGCTTTGGTCATCGACGAGCGCGGCGACATCATCCGGCGGGCAGCGCAAGTCAGCGCGGGGCAACGGCTGGATATCCGATTGGCGGAAGACAAAATCAAAGTCAAGGTGGACGAATGACGGACGATATCAAGAAGCTCGGCTACGAAGCAGCATTTCAACAGCTGGAAGACCTGGTGGCACAGCTGGAAAGCGGCGAAAAATCGCTGGAAGAGTCGGTGGCGCTGTACGAGCGGGGTCGGCAGCTTTCCGCGCACTGCCAGAGCCTGCTGGAAAATGCCCAACTGCGTGTCCGGCAAGTGGACGACGAAGCCCTGCGCGACTAACTGACCAACTATCATGTTTGATTTCAGCAAGCTGCCAAAGCCAGCAGAAAAGAATATGTCGATTCGTGTGAAATCGGCTGCCGAGCGCGCCCTGCGACAAGGGCATCCGTGGGTGTTTGAGGAGTCAATTGTCAAACAAAGTCATTTGGGCGGCACCGGCGATTTGGCGGTGATCTATGACCGCGACAAGAACAATTTCCTCGCGGTGGGATTATACGACCCGCTTTCACCCATTCGCATCAAGGTGCTGCAAGCCCGGCAGCCGCGCAAAATCAACCGCCAGTTCTTCATCGGCAAGCTGGCGGCAGCGCAAGAAAAGCGGAATCCTCTCATCAGCCAGGGCACGACCGGTTATCGGCTGGTGTATGGCGAGAGCGACGGTTTCCCTGCGCTGGTTCTCGACCGTTATGGCGAGACACTGGTTCTCAAGCTCTACACAACTGCGTGGATCGCCCACTTGCACGACCTGGTCGCGGCGTTACAAGCGGCGCTGCAATTTGATACGCTCGTGTTGCGCCTCAGCCGCGCTCTGCAATCCGACCGACTGAATGTAGCCTCGCTCTATGGCCTGCGCGATGGGCAGCAGTTGATCGGCGAGGCAAGCGGGTCGGTGCAATTTGTCGAAAATGGCTTGCTCTTTGCGGCGGATGTGCGGCGCGGGCACAAGACAGGTTTCTTCTTCGACCAGCGCGAAAATCGTCAGCGCGTGCGGGAGCTGGCTGAGGGGCGGCGCGTTCTGGATGTCTTTTCGTACACGGGTGGATTCTCGGTTTATGCGCTGGCTGGGGGCGCGCGCTCGGTTGTGGCGGTGGATGTCAGCCAACCGGCGCTGGATGCCCTGCAGCAAAATGTGGCGCTGAACGGCTATGACCAAACGCAAATTGAGGAGCTGCGGGCGGATGCCTTTGCTGGTCTGCGGGGGTTGATTGAAGCGCGACGCAAGTTTGGATTGATCGTGGTCGATCCGCCAGCCTTCGCAAACCGGCGCGCCAATATGGGCGATGCCGTGCTGGCGTATCGGCGACTGGTCGAGCTGGCGCTGCAACTGCTTGCAGAAGACGGCATTCTGGTGATGTCATCGTGCTCCAGCCGCATCGGTCACGACCCGTTCAAGCAATTGGTTACGCGCGCGGCATCGGTGGCCGGGCACAAGTTGGAGGTCTTCGACAGTTCAACGCACGGGCTGGATCATCCCATCGGCTTCCCCGAAGCGGCTTATCTGAAGGCGCTGTTCTGCCGGCTTGGCAGCTAGGCGACCGGGCCTACTGCGAGTCGCGGCGCATCAGGCTGAAGCTCTGCCCGGTGGGACCAGTGCGCGGCTGTGTCGCCAGAAAGAGCGCAAGTGGCACGACATCGGCCGGCTGCTTGAACCATTCGAGAGTCAGCGGCGATTCGTCTGGCAAAGCGCCCGCGGACAAGATATCGGTATTGACCAAGCCCGGAATCAATTCGTTGACGCAGATGCCATGGGGCCGCAATTCTGACGCCAGCGCGCGCACCAGCATCCAGGCACCGGCTTTGGATACGCTGTAGGCGCTGCCAGAACCGCCTTCACGATGCCCCATGCCCGAGCCAATCACGATGATATGACCGCCCTGGCGCTTGAGATCGGCGATGGCGTATTTGCAGGTGTAATACACGCCCAGCAGATTGACGCGCAAGGTGGCTTCCCAGTCGTCGATATCGCTGTCTTCGACCGAATCGCGGGTGAAATTGCCGCCTGCATTGGCGATCACGATATCGGCAGGACCACAGTGAGCGCGGGTTTGTTCGTATAAGTTTTGCAAATCAGCGGCTTTGCTCACATCACAACGAACGGCGATGGCTTCTCCGCCAGCAGCTTCGATATGCCTGACAGTTTGCTCGAGCTTGTGTTGGCTTCTAGCAGCGCAGACGACACGAGCGCCCTGCGCCGCAAATCCAATCGCCAGCCCGCGCCCGATACCTCGACTCGCACCCGTGATGACAGCGACTTTGCCCGCCAGCATGTCAGTCATATAGAAAAATCCCTTCTCCTTAGTTGTTCATTTTTCTTTGCGGAGCCGAAGCAGGAATCCGAAGACAGGCCTCAGCAAGGCGCGCGTCTCGCTGACATTCAGACAAGCGCCGATGCCCAAGAAGACCAACGCCCCCAGCCCACAGCCAAGCAGCGCCATAGGCAAGCCGTCCAGCGACAGCGCCCGTGTCAGCGCGAGTACTGTGACCGCCAGCGCCAGCGAAAGCAGCAGGCTACCAAAGGCGCTGCGAATGATTGCGCGGTCGTGAATGTCGGGGCTGCTGCCTGCCGCCGCCAGCCGCCGCCGTATCAACCACCACAATGCCAGCGCTTCGACCAAGGTAGTCAGCGAATTCGCCAGCGCCAAACCCCCAAATGCTCCGCCCGCCAATTTCGTTGGATCGCCAATCAACTGGACGAGGACCAGGCTGAGCGCGATATTGCTTAGCATGGCGGCAAGCCCGGCCAGCACCGGCGTCCAGGTATCTTCAAGCGCATAGAATGCCCGCGAAAGCACTTCCAACAGCGCGAATCCAGCCAAGCCCAGCGCATAAAAACTCAATGCCCAGGCAACCGCCTGCGTGCTTTCCGCCGTCCATTCACCCCGTTGCAAAATGCTCACCAGTGGCTCGCCCAGCACGATCAGCAGCGCCGCCGCCGGGAAGGACAAAAAGAGCACATTGCGCATAGCTTGTGAGAGACGGTCTTTGAAGCCAGCATAGTCGCCAGCCGCCCGCAGCGCCGCTAGCGATGGGAAGACCGCCGCCGCCTGGCTCTGCCCGATCATGCCCAGCACGAAGAAACACAGCATAAAAGCATAGCGCAGCGCCACAAAACTGCCCTCGACCATGCTGTTCGCCAGCACGATATTGACATAGAAGTTGATCTGCACCACCGCCAGCCCCAGCACGCGCGGTCCCATCAGGCGCAGAACATCCGCCACGCCCGGCATTCGCGCCGCAAAGGACAATCGCAGCCGCGAGCGAATCGTCAACAAGCCAGGCAGCTGCACCAGCAAATGCAACGCAGCGCTGAGCACGCCGCCAATAGCCAAGCCCATCACATTCAATTCGCCGACTTGGCCGACATCGGGGTGTGCGGGCAGGTTGGGCGCAATCACCAGCGCGCCGAGGATGATGCCGATATTGTTCATGCTGATAGCCAGCGCCGGCAGCCAAAATGCGTGGTGCGCCTGCAAGATCGCCATGACCAGGCCGCTGATGCTAAAAATCACCGGCGTCAGCATCATCAGCCGGATCATATCGACCATCAACTGCTGCTGTTGTGCGGGACGCTCTGCCCACAGCACGAGGCTGACCAACTGCGGCGCGAACACAGCCACCAGGATGCTGAATATCGCCGCGGCGCTGGCTGACAGGGTCAAAACGGCACTGGCCAATCGCCAGGCAGCTGCCTCGTCGGCCTCGCGGATGCGCGCATATACGGGGATGAACGACGAGCCCAGCGCCCCACCCGCCACCAGCACAAAAACCGTCTCGGGCAACTGCTGGGCTGCAGAGAAGACATCCAGCGCCGCGCCAGTGCCGAATTGCGAGCCGACCACGCCGATGCGCAGCAAGCCAAGCACGCCACTGGTGAAGAAACCCACCAGCACAATCAAAGCCTTGTGCGCGATTTGGCGGTTGTCCAGCGCTTTGCTCATGCGCGCCTTTCGGGAAAAAACAAGCTTGGTGAAGTCATGCGGCCGCCCAGCGCAGGATTGCCACTTGGCATCACAGCCGCATCCCTTGTAATATACACCTTTAGTCAGAATGACATGCGCGGCTGTTGGCAGTTGCAAGGGACGAGGATCGAGATATGCAAGTGATTTTGTTGCAAGACCTGTACAAGCACGGGGTCGCGGGCGAAGTGGTGAAGGTTGCCGATGGCTTCGCGCGCAATTATCTGATCCCGCGCAAGATGGCGATCCAGGCGACGCCCTCTGCCATGCGCCAGACAGAAGCCGTGCGCAAAAATGTCGAGGCGCGGCGCGCGCAGTATAATGATATGCTCAACGACCTGGCGCGTCAGATCGACGGCGTAGAATTGATTTTCGGGCGGCGCGCGGCATCCACAGGCAAGCTCTTCGGCTCGGTCACCACGCAAGAGATCGCCGACGAGCTGGACCGCGCAACCAGCGTGGACATCAACCGGCGACGCATCAGCCAGCAAGCCCTGCGCGAAGTCGGCACGCACGAAGTACCCGTGCGCTTGGGCAACGAACTCTCGCCCACGCTCGTTATCACGATCGTGCCAGAAGACGAACTGCCGGAGTTTTTGACAGCGCGCGAACGGGGCTTTATGGTCACCGCGGAAGAGATCATGATCGATGGATTCCGTTACCCCGACCCGCCAGAAGAGCCGAGCGATGCTGCCGACGAAGCGCCGATGCCAAACGCAGAAGAACTGGTCGCTGAAGCGGCAGCTGGATAGTCGACAGTCCTCCCGGATGACCGCGCATTCCGCCGCGGGCTTTCAACACAATCAGCCCAATTTGTCGCCGCCTGCGCCGGGCAGACAGGTTGTCTGATGGGAGCGCGCCGCTGATGGATGGCTTTTCACTCGGCTTGCTGCTGCGGGAAGCCCGCGAAGCCAAAGAGTTGGAAATCGACCACGCGGTTACCCGGCTGCGCATCCGGCGAGCGATCCTGGAAGATTTTGAAAAAGGCGAGTTCGAGCTGGCTGGCGTGCCCGAGGTGCAAATACGCGGCATGCTGCGCATTTATGCTCGCTACCTGGCGCTTGATGAAGAAGAAATATTGAGCCTCTACGACCAGATGCGCATCGCCCAGCAGCAAGGCGAGCAGCGGCGTTTGCGGCGTAGGGCTGTGCCAGCAAAACAAGCGCGCCCGGGCACACAGCCCTTGCAAGAGATTCAGCTGGCCGACCAACGCTCAGCGGGCTGTCGGCGGGTTGTGCAGTCGCTGCTGATCATCCTGTTATCGCTGGCCGCGCTGGTTGTGATCGTCTTTGTTGCGCTGCAGTTGGTCGGCTTTGAGGGCGGCGCGCCAGCCGCAGCGGGAGCCTCGTCCACGCCGCCACCAGCAACTGGCACGTCCTTGCCCACGCCGACAGCCATTCCGCCCAGCCCGACGCCATCGAACCGCGCGCAGTATACAGGCAGCGGCGTCTTGGTCAGCCTGCTGCTGACACAGCGCAGTTGGCTGCAAATTAGCGTTGATGGCGCAGAGCAGTACAATGGGCTAGCGGCTGCGGGCACCTTTCTGGAATACAGCGCGCTCGACGAAATCATCCTGACGGCGGGCAATGCTCTGGCGCTGGATGTAACCTGGAATGGCGAACAACAACAGCCTGCCGGCTTGCGCGGACAACGAGCAGATATTCGTTATACGAGCGAGGAGGCGGTGGTAACATTGGGGCCGGGCAGCGAGCCGTCAGTCATGCCAATCAACCAACCGACAGCGACCACAGCGCTGATCTTGACTGAGCCACCAGCAACGATCACAGTGCCGACCGCAGCCGAGCCCACCAGCGCAACAGAATCGGTGCCTGCAGCAGCCATTCGCCCCAAAGCCAGCCCGCAGCCGACCCATACAGCCACGCCGCGCCAAATCGATACGCCGACCGCGACCATCGTTTTGCCCAGCAACACGCCACTGCCCAGCAACACGCCACCGCCCAGCAACACGCCAACCGCCCTGCAAACGGCGCTGCCGACGGCCATCCTGCCCCCGCACATGACACAAGTGGGCTTGCCCCCCACCAAGCCAGGTACCTGAGCCGATGGCACAACTGCCCAGGAACCAATCACCCTATGAAGATTTGACCAAGCGGTCTGCCAACAAGGAATGCTGATGAAAAAACGCTCGAACCAAGACAGATATTTCCTGCTCAGCCTGGGCTGTTCCAAAAACAGTGTCGACAGCGAGAGCATGGCGCAACTGCTGCATCGACAAGGCATGGACGGTTGCGCGAACCCCGAAGATGCCGAAGTGCTGATCGTCAATACCTGTGGCTTCATCAACAGCGCCAAACAAGAATCCATCGACGCCCTGCGCGAACTGGCCGAAGCCAAGCGCCCCGACCAGTTGGTGATCGCGGCGGGCTGTTTGTCGCAACGATATGGCCAGGCGCTGGCGCAAGAGGTGCCCGGGCTGGATGGCATCATCGGCACGCGCAGATGGATGGACATCTTCGATCTGATCAAGCGATTGCGCGCGCGTCGGCACCCCCAGCCGCTCTATCACCTGCCGGATGAGGCGAAGATCGTGGGACAGGATGAGCGTGGTGTGCTGCGTGCCAGCGTGCAGGGGGCCAGCGCCTACTTGAAGATCGCCGATGGTTGCCGTCGGCCCTGCGCATTCTGTGCTATCCCCGCCATCAAAGGCACTGCCGTGAGCCGCCCGCTGGAGTCCATCGTGGCCGAAGCGGTGCGCCTGCAAGATATGGGCGTGCGCGAAGTGATGCTGATCGCGCAGGACAGCACCGATTATGGTTACGATTTGGGCATAAAAGACGGCTTGGCGCATTTGCTGGATGCCATTGTGGGGGCTGCGCCCGGCATCCCCTGGTTGCGCATCATGTACGCCTATCCGGGTTATGTGACGCCGCGGCTGATGCAAACGATGGCGAGACACGAACAAGTGTTGCCCTACCTGGATATCCCGTTGCAGCACGGCCACCGCGAAATATTGAAACGGATGCGCCGCCCCGCCAAAGTCGAATGGGTCTATGAGACGATCGCCAGGCTGCGCGAGTTGATGCCCCATCTGGCATTGCGCACGACCTTCATCGTCGGCTATCCCGGCGAAACCGAGTCGGAATTTGAGGGGCTGCTGACGATGGTGCGCGATTTGCAATTCGACCGCGTCGGCGCGTTCACCTACAGCTACGAACCGGGCACGCCCAGCGCGAGCCTGGCCAACCAGGTTGCAGACGAGGTCAAACAGGCGCGTTATGAACGGCTGATGGCGCTGCAAAGCGCGATCAGCTTGCAGAAAAATCAAGCGCTGGTCGGGAAGACTCTGGACATCCTGGTCGAGGGACATGGCGTGAGCGAAGACGAACATGGTGAAGAGGCAAACGGCATCATCAGCCTGGGCCGCAGCTACCGCGATGCGCCCGAGATTGATGGCTATGTGCTGGTAGAAGGCGAACTGCCCGTGGGCGAGATCGTGCCCGTGCGGATTTCTGGCGCGACCACTTACGATCTCATCGGCGATGTAGATATCGGCGCGCCAGTTGTGATTGAAGCCGGCAAAGTCTACGGCGAAGGGATGTTAGCCTAGGCTTTTGCGCTCAATCCACGCCTGGCAGCAACTCTTCGACCGGCTTGTGCTGTGATTCCAGCTTTTGTGGGGGCCGGTCGCGGAATATGGCGAAGTGATCCAGATCGCGCACGACATACGATTGTGGAAAATAGCGCCGCGCCTCGCGGATAACTTCAAATTCACGATAGCGCCGTGAAATATGCGTCAGAAACAACTGCTTGACATGGCATTCTTTCGCCAGTTCGGCAGCCTGCCTCGCGGTGATATGGCCGACCTGGCTGGCGATTTCGCGGTCGGCATCAAGATATGTCGCTTCGATCACCAATGCATCGGCATCACGGACGGCAGCGCATAGATCGTCCGTGCGTCCCAGATCGCCGGTGATGACCACTTTCGCCCCGCGGATGAGATCGCCCAGCACCTCATCGGGTTCGACAACGCGCCCGTTGTCCAGGACGATCGGCTGACCAGCCACCAACTGCGCGCGCTCGGGACCATGTGGCACGCCCAGCGCTGCGGCTTTGTCGGCCAAGAAGGGGCGGCGGGACTCTTCTTCGAAAATATAACCATAGCATTCCCGGCCGCGATGGCTGACCGGGAAGGCGCGAACGCTAAACTTGCGGCCGCGAAACAAGGGCTTGCCGGGCAGCGCTCGATTAAAATAGATGGGCACGGGCGGGGCTTCGCGGCGGAAAATGACCTGGTAGACCAGCGCCTGAACCCGTTGGATGGCTGGCAGCCCGCCCCAGATGTGAATCTCGTCCATGGCTTCCCAGCGGCAAAAGGTCGAAAGCAAGCCGCCCAAGCCAAGAATATGATCGAGATGCGCGTGAGTCAGAAAGATGCGGTTGAGCCGCTTGAAGCCGATGCCACTTCGCAGAATCTGGCGCTGCGTGCCCTCGCCGCAATCGACCAGAAAGCGCTGTTCGCCAGCCAGAACCGCCACAGCTGGCAGGCCCCGATAGATAGACGGGGCTGAGGCGGATGTGCCGAGAAAGACCAGCTCAAACACTAAGCGCCGCTCGCTTCGGTTTCTTCTGCGGGAACGACATCAATGGTATACAAAAACAGTCGGTTGCCATGCGCTTGACCATCTTTCAGCACGGGCATCCGCTGGTCGAGGCGCTCTCGATACAAGCCGATAGAAATGGCATATTCGCCCGGCAGCGCGACAACCGGCAACTGCAATTGGATGACCTGGATGAAGATATCGCGCTCGCGCATACGAAGCGGGTTTACGCCGATGTAATGTTTTGTAATAATAGGCGTCACCGGGTCGGCGAGGATCTGCGTGAACAGGGTTACATCGGGCGGCAACTCACCATCGACGCGCCAATAGGTGATGATTTCGACGGTGTCGCCGGGCAAAAAGCTGCGCGGCACATCGGGTTCATAACCCAGCAGGGTCATGTTGCCGCCAAAACGTATGGCTGGCGAAATCGGCTCGGGCTCTGCTACTTCGCGCGCATAGGACACCGGCGCGGTAGTGGTTAGCGCGCCCGCTTTTCCAGCCAGCGCCTCCACAGCTTCCAGCTCTATGACTGAATTTCGTGGCAGATCGGGGACGACGCTTTCGCCCAGCGCGAGCCATGCTTGCAAATGCGGACTGGCAGCTGCGCGCGCTTCGGTATCAAAGAAAATAAGTCGCTGCAGTTCGCCGCCATTTGCCAGCAACAGTGTGTTGGCGCAATTGGCTTCGTGATAGCGCAGCGAGTCGCGATTCATCATGAGCAGCACTTTTTCAGCGTCGTTGAGCTCGGGCGAAGGCTGTGTATATTGCCAGTCCGGGTTGCAAAAAACGACTGGCACCTCATCGCCAACATAGTCAAGGTAATGAGAGATCTGCCCCAGCTCGCCATTCACCAGTTGCATGACTTGCTCGTTTTCGTGCCATTCGGCAACCAGGTCTTGCCAGGTCCAGAGCAGGTTTAACGCCAGCAGCGCCACCGTGCCAACCAGTGCCATGAAGCGGAAGAAGCGGTCGGAAAAGATCGACATGCGCAGGAACGCATAAATGCCCATGCCAAAAAACAGCGACAGTTGCGGCAGAATGACCGCCATGCGGGCGAAGTTTGGGCTTTCGGGCACGACCAGCGCAGCCGGCAGCGCCACTACAAACATAATCAGCACCAGCATGAAGCGAGGCCGGTGCCGGCGCAGCACACAAGCCACGATGCCGCGGACGATAGCGGCAGCGCTGATGACATCGACCAGCGGGCGTCCGGGCAGGTTGTGCAATGGGTCGAGGTCGCCAACCAGCACGATGCCCTGCAAGCCATCGATGATCGCTCTTGGCAAGTCGGTGTCAAAGGCAGTCAGGATGCGCTGGAAAGCAGAATATTGTGGCAGGTTGACGGTTGAAATCAGGTAAGGGATGCTGATTATTGTCATCAGCAGCATAGCGAAGCCGGTGTAACTGCGACGCCGGCGAAACATCTGATTGCGGATAAAGACCAGATGGGCGATATACGCCAACGCGCCGGCCACGATAAACAGGCTCGAAGGGTGCAGGTACAAGCCAACGCCCAGCACAGTCCCCAGTATGGAAAAAGACACAACATTGGAAGTAACCAGGCGGGTGCGACGATATACGGGCAGCGAGCGCGCCAATGACAGCATGGTTGACGAAACCAGAAATGCCACCGTGACATCGCTGGATACCGTGCGCGCCAACAAAATACTACTCATATTGACGGTCACCAACGCTGCCGCCATGACACCCACAAGTGGATTGAATAGATGGTTGCCCAATGTGAATATCATGGCGATAGACAGCACGCTCAGCCACGAAGCCAGGATGCGGAAGCCGATTGGTCCGTCGCCGACCAAGGCTGTAGCAAAAGCGGCAAAGACATGGTATCCGCCTTCGCGCCCTCCATCCTCGCCCGGAAAGAAAACATAAATATCGCCCTGGCGCACATTGTCAACCAAGCGGATATTGGTGATCTCGTTTTCGCTGTAGCCATGCGGCAGGCTGACCAGGTAGGTAAATCGCAAAAACGCCGCCAGCAGCAGCAAAGCCAGCGCAAGCAAATAACCCTGCCGGCTCGTCAGTGGCAGGTCGTATCGGGCATTGGCTAGGTCGCTGGCCTTGTCAGTCATAACAATCCACAGTATACAACAGATTGCGGCGAAAAAATGGCTCGCGCCCTAGGGGCAGACAGGCGCTGTTGCCAAACCCAGGGCGATTGGACTATCTGGCTCGCGCGCTGGAATGACAAACTCGCCACAGACTTTGCGCATATTCGCCACATCAATATAGGCGCGACGCGCATCGCCCGTATCCGGCTCGATGACAGACCACCAGTATTCTTCATCGCTGGGTTGCCAGACAGGGTCGGGCAGGTAGATCAAAATCATCAGGCCGACCCAGGGCCGCCAGTTGGCAATGACATAGTCATAGGCGCGCAGGATCAGTTCGGCCTGCTCGTCCTCCGACACGCTGAACCAGACATAATCGGCATTGGTGGTGTCGGTGGTATAGCCAAATTCCAGGATTGCCATTTGGCGGGCGGCATCGTCGTGGCGCAGCATGATCTTGCGCAGGTCTTCCACGCGGCGGAATGTGAACCAGCGATGCAGCGCTTGCGGATCGTCCGGCCCGATCTCTGGCGGGGCAAAACCCGGCGCGTGCACGCCGACGACATCGATGTGCTGTTGGAAGTTGTTGCGGTACATGTGGTCGAAATAGATATCGTCGGGCATGGCGGAAGCATCGTCCGTGCCGGTGGGTGCCAAGCCAGCTGAAATCAGGATGGCTTGCGGATCGGCGCGACGGATCGCCTTGCTGCATGCGGCAAGCAGCTCGACAAATGCGGCGGGGTCGGGCAGTTCGCCACCCCATTCGCGGCTGAGGTTGGGCTCGTTCCAAATCTGGTAAGCGGCGATTCTGCCTGTATAGCGCTGCGCCACCACTTCGCAGTAGCGCGCCCATAGAGTTAGATCCAGCGGCGGACCATCGGTCTCTGGGTCAGGAGATTCTGCCCTTGCCCAGCTAGGGACTTGCCCCAGGCGAGCGACCAGTTGCAATCCGCGGCGTTCGGCTGCGTCCAGGATGCGGTCAGCTTCTGACCAATGCCAGTCGCCAGGCACAGGCTCCAGATCGCGCCAGGCGAAGACCTGCTTGATATGGCTGAAAGACATCAGGCGCACCAGATCAAGATTTTTGCCGGCCTGGTTTTCATCCCACCACAAAAAAGCCTGCACGCCATAAGTCAGCGAGACGAAAGGCGCGTCTGTGATCGCGCGGGCATGGAATGGGTCGCGCTGCGCGGCTTGGTTGCGCCAGACAGCCACTCCAGCCAACGCAGCAAGAGCCAGCAGCAGGCACAGCCAGGCAAGTCGCCAACGCATGTTAACTGTTCGCGCGCGCCAGATAATCACGCTGCCATTCGCGGAGGCTATGATAAGCGGGGCGCAGGGTCTCGCCAGGTCCAATCAGCGAGTAGAGCACAGCTTCGTTGGTGGCGGCATAGTCGGCGAAGGGACCGTAGTCGAAATTCCATACGAATGACAGCCACACCCAGCCCCATTCGTCCATGGCGCTCAAGGCTTTGGAAGTCCAGTCCGCCTGCTCGGCCAAGGTGTTGTCCAGCGCGAACTCAAAGCCTTGTGGCGCGCCACCCAGATCTTCGGCAGATGCCCAGCCAAAGGCGGTCACGCAGATTTTCGTTTCTGTGCCGCCAGCGCGGATGCGATTGGCATAACCCTCCAGTGTGCTGCGGAAGCTGAAACTGGGGTGCTCTGTTTCACGATTGAAGGGACCGCGAAAGTTGGCATTTGTGTCGTCGGGGATTTCGTTGTAGCGGTGCTCGGGGCTGACATTGTAGCCATTGTGATGCGCGCCGACGCAATCCGCCCATTGCAGCAAACCGCCTTCGATTAACTGGCTCATATAGGAGATGTCATCGAACGCGGCGACCCCATCGTTGACGCCCGTGGGTGTCGGCGCGCCGCTGATGATGATAATGCCGGGATCAATGACTTTGATCGTCTGGTAGGTCAGCCGCAGCAGCGACAGATAGTTCTCCGCGCTCAAACCCTGGGGAGATGTCCAGCCGCGGTCGAGGTTCTGCTGATGCCACACTTCGATTGCGTGCACCTTGCCAGAGTAGCGGGTGACGATCTCGGCGGCGAACTGGGCAAAAGTCTGTGGGTCGGCGGGTGGGCCGGGACGGCTAAGGTCTGCGCCTGCTTCGCGCGCCCAATCTGGCGCTGCAAAGATGGTCAGCAACAGCTTCAAGTCATAGCGGGCGGCGCTGCTGGTGACGCTGTCCAGCTCTGCCCAGTCGTATTCGGCGGGCGCCGCTTCCATACGACTCCAATCCACCAGGTGTTTGACCCAGGGCAAGCGCAGATCGGCAGAAACAGGGCTGTAGAAATTTTCCTGGCTGTCATCTGTGATATCGGGGGCTTGCTGAACATGGATGCCGACCTGGAATGCCTGTTCCTCCACCGGCAGCGAAGTCGGCTGAGGCGTGATCGTGGGCGAGGCGGTCGGAGAGGGAACTGCCGTAGCTTCCGCTTCCAGATAGGGCGGTGTCGGGCTGGGCACAAAAGCTGTGGGCGTGAATGTGGGCTTGGGCGAAGGGCTGGGCAGCACGAGGACGGGCAGAATCGACTCATCTTGCGGAGACGGCGAACGCAATGGCAGCGGATTGGCGGCTGCCAGGCGCAGTTCAGACGGATTGTATGTGAAATAGATGGCGAGGAATGTCGCCAGAACCATGATGATCGAGACAGTCAGCCAAATCAAAACAAAGTTGCGAATCTGCTTGCGCACGGGATTACTTACCATGACCACTCCTGTGCCGGGTCAGCGCGCCGCCGCCAACGTTTGACATGCCGGGCACGATCCGTCTGGACGAATTATGGCATAACCGCCCTGGGGATCGCTGTCGTAACGTGTAAAGTCGATATTCCAGACGATGAACAAACGCACCGCGCCGCTGTTCGAGGCGAGGATAGCCGCTTGTGCCAGCCAGTCGGCTTGCTGCTGGACGGTCGTGTTGGCACCCCAGGCGAATCCCGAAGGCAAGGGACCATAACCCTGGGATGTAACATAACCCATCTCGGTAAAACACAGGGGGCGGTCGGGAATAATGCTGAGATAGCCGACCAGCATGCCGCTGTAAAAATAGCGGGTGTAGTATTCGTCGCCGCGCGGGTCGCCGGTCGATTGGCTGGGCGGAACGATGCCTTCGTTGTAGTGGACGCCAACGCAATCCATATAATCGACGCCGCCAGCCGCCACGACCTCGCGCAGCCAGGTGTTATCTGGCACGACTCGTCCCTCAATCGCCGCGCCAGTGGGAGCCGGAGCAGCGCTGATCACCAGCACATTGGGGTTGGCAGCCTTAATCTGCTGATACGCCGCTCGCAGCATGTCGGCGTAGGCTGTGCCGCTGATCTGCCCTTGGGGCCATTCGCGGTCGAGGTTGGGCTCGTTCCACACTTCGATGGCATCTGCGCCCCAAGCCGCCACCCGTCCCAACCAATGGGCGAAGTCGCTCACATAGCCGGCGCCGCCCCGACCCAGGTCATCGGGATAGCCCACCGCGCTGATGAGGATCTTGAAGCCTTGCCCGTGCGCTTGTTGAATCATGCTGTGCAAGTCTTCCGAGCCGCTGTACTTGACTTGAACCTTCACCCAGGTCATGCCCGCCTGGCGCATGGCGTTGATGGCGCGTGGGCTACTCAAAGAATGCTCCTGCACTTGTCCACCCAGCTCGATATTGATGCTGCCGACTGGCACTGGCGCGGACACAACAGAGGCGGGATTGGTGATCACGATGGGCGCGGAAACGACTGGCACCGGCGTGGGAATCGGCGTCGGGGTCGGGGTCGGCGTGGCAGTCGCGCGGAAGAGCGGAAGCACAGCGCCACCACGCGCGCTGGCATTGCCGAACTCATCGACCAGCGACCAGTTGATGGCGTAGTGACCATCGGGCGCATCCAGCGTGGCGACCAGGTCGGCATCGGGGCGCGAACTGACTTCGCCCACCATGCCGCCCGCTCCCGCAATCGTCCAACGCGCCGAAAATTGGCTGGGCGCTACGATTCGCGTCTGCCCGGCCACATAATCGTGGATGGTATCCAACAAGCTTTCGACATGGGGCACAGCCGGCAGGTCGTCAAAAGCGACGCCGCCGATAGCCTGTGGTTTGATGCGCGCGAAGTGATGCAGCAGCGCCGCGGCGTCGGTCAGCCAGATGCGCGAGACCAGCGCGCCTGCCTCATCCATATAGTCCAGTACGGTGGCACCGCTCTGCGTGTCATAGCCGAAGCGCGCCCGGTAGCCATCCAGCGCGGCATGAAAGACAGCGCCCGGCGGGAGCGAGCCATCTCGGCGCGCGAAATCTGACTCCAGGACGAGATCGCCCAAACCAGCAAAAGCGTCATGCCAGTCGACAGGTCGCAACTCTCCAGACAGCTCGCGGGCTGGACTCACATTGATGCCCAGCAAGAGCTTGTGGCGCGGGATAAACGCGGTCAATCGGCTCAACAGGGCGTCAAGTTTGGCGGTAGCGCGCCGATCGTCCAGTGGTCGCAGCTGCACATAATCAGCCGTCGCGCCGATCGCCGCCCAGTCATAGGCAGCGCCTGGGTCGGCACTCGCGGGAATCACGATGCCCAGCCGCAAATCCCGCGCCGAGAAGGCATCAGCCAATGCGCGAACAAAGCCCGAAAAAGCCGCGCGCAAATCGAGGGACAAGCCGCGATAGTCGATGAACAAGCCAGCGAATTCGTTGAAACTGGCGACATCGCTCAACTGGCGTATGTGCGCCGCGCGCAGTGACGGCTCAGAAAGCAGGGCAGCGACAGTCGCGCTGTCGATGGCCGCGGGATCGACAAAGTTGCGCACCAGCGGCATGAAAAGATAGTCGGCATCGGCGCTGCCACCTGGCGCCAGGCTGCCAATCAACCCGCCATTGGCTGTCGGACGCAAGCCAGCCGGGCTGAGGATGTCGGCGATATCCGCGATTGCGGGGACGAGGTCCTGGTGAACTTCCTGCGCAACCAGCACGATTGGCGGGGCTGCTGCCTGCGCGAAGCTCCCCAGCGCCCGCGGCACGAAGTCCGCCCTGCCCTGCAAGCCGCGCTCGGATCGCTGCGCCGGGATAAAGCGCCAGGTTTCGCCATCCCAGCCATACAGCGCCAAATGCGGCGGCGCAGCGTTGGGCAGCGACAGGTCGATGTGCAAGGTGGCGGGGGCTGCCCCACGCGAATCCAGCAGGTGCGGCGCTGCATAGGCGGACAGATGCGCGGGCAATCGGGACAGGGCTAGGTCGAGCAAGTCGGGCTGCGCGCTGCCGAGCTTGATGGCGAAATCGCTTGTGGTCTGGTCGCTGGGCAGGGAAATTGTGAGGCGCTCGTCCAGCGTGATTGCGGGTGCGTCCGTGGTAAGCGGCGTGTAGGAGCGGGCGAGGATTCGCTCGGGCAGGCTGATGGGCGGCAGGTAGAGCGCCAGCGCACAAAGTCCGCCAGCCAGCAGAAGCGCCGCCATCGCGATGAGCCAGCAGGTGGCGCGAGGGTAACGGGGTGCTGCGGAATCCTTAGTCATCGAGCTTTAGGTCGCCTTGAATGTGGGCGTTACTAAAGGACGGCTTTCGCCAGAATCGCCTTACACAAGTTACTCAATGCAGTCTACCGCATTTAATTGAGAAACCCCGCTACCACCGGGATTGCGCCATTTCATCACTTGCAGATTAAGTATCGTGGTTACGGCATTCTGGCTAGTGCGCTAGTACTTTACCAGTAACTGGCACAATACTTTCCGCGGTTACATACTCCGTAGTGCTCAGTTCACGAATTAACTCGTCAAACCGTGATTTCTCATCCTCAATGACTATGCATTCATCTAGACCTAGAACCTCTCCACTACCTACTTGGCGTTGCAAACGCTTACCCTCCGCGGCGCTCAGTGTCAACAGTATGCTTCGTGCGCCCCTATACACCTGTCTCAGTGCCATGCCTTCCAGGTCAGCCTGTTTCCATCTTTCTCGCAACGATGTCTTGCAGGACAGCACGACAGGAGTCTTGGGATGGAATAGCAGGATGTCATAAATCACATGTGGGACGAATGCAACCGACGCCTGGTAATAGATCGGGAATATCCCCTGTAGATAAAGCGCGTAGACGACCAGACCCTCAAAGACACTGCCGTTCTTGCTCCGCTGACCTGCGTGGGAAGTGTCATACATCGAATCGTACAAACCGTATTCCTCGTCAACCAGTCTCGATCCGCGCAAATCGCTATCTAACTTAGCAACAACTTGGTAAAACTCATTTGGGAGACCCAGTTTCCGCAAGTCTTCAACTTTGTGTGAGGACATTGTTCAATTCCTACTTTGTACGGCTAGCGTGTCGTGCGCTCCATCCGCATTCAAAATGGTTCCTCAGCGTGAGCGTATTGCTTCATCAACTTCTCGCTTCGTTCCCATTCGACTGATTGAACACGACTCTGCGCTAAACTGCAGTACCCAGCATCAATGTCAATACCAATTCCCTTTCTATCATTTTGCATTGCCGCAATAAGCGTAGTCCCGCTGCCTACGAATGGATCAAGCACTGTATCACCAACAAAGCTAAACAATTTGATGCACCGCGTTGGCAATTCCAGCGGGAATGGTGCCGGGTGCCCGACACGCCGTTTGCTTTCACCATTGAAAGTCCATAGGCCGTTGGTCCATTGCATAAACTCATCTCGCGATATGTCGCTTACGCGCGATCCCGAACGCTTCTTCCATTTAGATTTGTAGAGAATAACTATCAACTCAACAGGGGCAATTACATATGGTGCAGACGCGCGCATCCACGAGCCCCATGCCGTACGCCTAGATATGTTTCCTTCATTCCATATGATTGTTGAGTGATACTGATACCCTACTGATTTTGCAACATGTGTTAAGTCTGCACCTACGCTCTGCTGGCCACCTTTATTCTTATCAAGCGGGATATTCAGGCAAAGACGACCATCATCCTTAAGCCAGTGATAGCATCGTGTAAGCCATTGGTAAGAGAATGCGAGGTACTGCTCATAGGTCAAGTTGTCGCTGTTGCTAGTGTATTCAATGTCAACGTTGTAGGGAGGCGAGGTGACAATTAGATCTATTGAGCGAGGATGAATTGCTTGAGTCGTGAGCAAGTCATCATTGTAGATCGATATGTTTGAGTTCTGGTAAAAACTTGCGACGCTCATGATGCTGTCCTTGCACTGGTTCATACATATTGTGGCATTAAATCGCAGTGTCTGCCAACCTACCGCAATCTACAAATCTCCCCCTGCCCCCGCCACCGCATTCACCAAGATGCGCGCGCGGCTGCGCAAACGCGACTTTCCCCAGCTGCCATCGCCCACCAGCCAGCCGCCCATGCCCACGGCCACCGCCCCCGCCTGGATCAATTCGCGCGCATTTTGATCGTTCATCGCGCCATTGCACATGAAGCGCATGTGCCCCAGCGGTCCAAAGATCGCCGCGAAATAATCGACGCCCAGCGCGCCGATCGGGAAGAGCTTCAGCAGCGGCACGCCCATCTGCCAGGCCATCACCGCTTCGGTCGCTGTCGCCACGCCGGGCGCAACCAGCACATCGCGGTCCAGCGCCGCCCCCACGACTTCGGGCTGAAAAGCGGGCGAAACGATGAAATCCGCGCCGGCATCCAGCGCTTCGTTCGCCTGCGCCTCGCTGAGCGCCGTGCCCATGCCCACGCAGGCTTCGTCTCCATATTCGGCTTTCAACGCCCGCATGGCTGCGATCGGCTGCTGCGAATTCATCAGCAACTCGAAGCAACGAATGCCTTCGCCCATCAGCGCCTGGCTGGTGCGCAGGGCGGTTTCGGGCGGGAAGTCGCCGCGCATGCCAGCGACGATGCGCGTGGAAGTGATGAGCCGCAGGGCAGTTTCGGCATTCATAAGACGCTCGCTTTCCGGCACAGGTAGCGACCCTGCGCCCCAATCTTTGACATGATGACAGACTCCGTGCTTGCTTTGCTTTCCCCTGAGCCGTCGAAGACAACCTGTAGTGGTCCCGAAAAACTGGACACCTAGTAAAGAGAGTATACTGGATGCACAGGGACGGAGACAGCCCTATGGGAAGGCATCGCAAGTACACACCGGAGACGAAAGTCAGGATCGTGCTGGAAATCATTCGTGGCGA
>JAJEBK010000043.1 GCA_022823945.1 Anaerolineae bacterium
CCTACAAAGTGCCGGACAGCTTGATAAACGATATCAAGGGCTACATTGATGAGCAGGCCGATGGCACGCCGCATGTCGAGCGCTGGGAGCGGGTTTTGCACGCCTTCGGCGGCGACAGCCATGAGGATGGTCCCATGGGCATCAGCGAGGCGGAGGGCTATCGCGATCGGGGTTGGGACCGCTGGATACCGGTGGTCGAGGCGCTGAAGAAGCTGGCGGGGAATTAGGGGCGACTCAGTGAGTCGCCCACATTTCGGGAATGGCTAAATCCTGTTGACTTGAAATCTCAACTGAGCAGATAGAAGCTCTGTGATCTCGGTGGTAAACACGACTGTTGCCGTCTGGCTTTGTCACCACTCCCACATTTGCCCAGTTTGGCTGAACGGGCGCGCGATGTGCTACACTGCCTGCAAAACTTGCAACGACGAGTCGGCCTTTCCATGTCCAGCGACCGCACCGAACAACTCCGCGTCATCAAAGACGAACTCCTCAATCTGACTGAGTCGCCGCTCTACGACTACCGCCAGCGCAACAACTACTTCCCGGTCATCGGTCAGGGCAATCATTACGCCGAGATCATGTTCATTGGCGAAGCGCCCGGCAAGAACGAAGCCGAAACCGGGCGGCCCTTCTGCGGAGCGTCGGGGCGCGTGCTCGACCAGTTGCTGGCTTCTATCGGCGTCCCTCGCCCAGATGTGTATGTAACCAATATCGTCAAAGATCGTCCGCCCAACAACCGCGACCCGCTGAAGACCGAAATCGACCTCTACGCGCCCTTCCTGGAGCGGCAAATCGACATCATCCAGCCCAGAGTACTGGCGACGCTGGGCCGTTTTTCGATGGAATTCATTTTGCGACATTTTGGCGCCTATCGCTCCGGCGCGCGCATCAGCCAGCTGCACGGCACGGTCATCTCGGTGCGTGTATCTTATGGGACAGCTTCTGTTGTGCCGCTATATCACCCCGCCGCCGCGCTTTACAATGCCAGCCAACGCGGCACGCTCGAAGACGACTTTCAGGTATTGACGCAATTCTTGTCGGGCAGGTGATGCGCTATAATTCAATTAGCAATGTAGGGGCAAGGCGCTGACTTGCCCGCGAGTTATCAATGGCAAAGGAGAAATGACGACATGGAAGCCATCCGCACACTGCCATCTGCGCCAGTCCGTGAGCGATACATCAGCGTCGACGAATTCCTGGAGATTGCCAATTCTCCGAAATATGCCGATTGCAATGTTGAGTTGGTCGAAGGAGTCATTGTCCCAATGCCAAAGACGAACAGACAACATAGCGAGATAATGACCTTCCTGGCTGCCCAACTCTACAATTTCGTTTATCGCAAGGGGCTGGGGAGAGTCTATTCCGGGGATGGTGGCTTTGTTCTGGAGCGAAACACAAGCGGTCGAGATTCATCGCGCGGAATTGATATCGCCTACATGAGCGCGGCAAGCGCTCCAGATCCGTCGATACCAGGTATCATTGAAAGTGCGCCAGACTTGGCTATTGAGATTGTGTCGCCGAGCAACGCGATTGAGGATATTGAACTTAAGGTCAATCAACTATTTCGAGCGGGCACTCGTTTGATTTGGATCGTGATCCCTGGCTCGCGTAGCGTTCATGTGCGCACGGTGGACAGTTCGTCCGTCTTGCGCGAATCCGACACGCTCACCGGAGGCGATGTCTTGCCCGGCTTCGAAGTCAAAGTTGCAGACATCTTCCCTTGGTAACGCAACCCTGCCGCCGCGCTCTACGATGCCAGCCAACGCAGCACGCTCGAAGCCGACTTTCAGGTGCTGCGCCAGTTCATCGGCGGCGAGTAATGCGTTATAATCACAGTCAGAGGTATGAGCACAGGAGACGTCAAGTTATGGAAGCTGTTGTCAGACCCCGCACACTCTCCCCGCCAGTTGAGAACTACTTCAGCGCCGACGAGTTCTTGGACATGTCCAACTCGCCTGAATACGCCGATAACTATGTTGAACTGGTGGAAGGAAGGGTCGTAGTGATGTCGTGGCCAAAACTGCTACACGGATATGTTGCGACAGAGTTGGGTTTGGCACTGGCTATGCATGTCAAGGCGCAGGGCCTCGGCATGGTAATCACAAGCGAAATGGGCTTTGTGCTGGCACGTCGTCCATCAGGACGCGATACCGTTCGCGGGATTGACATATCGTTCTTGTCGAAGGAGCGCACTCCCGATTCGCTTCCGGACAGGTGGTTTGAAGGCGCACCAGACCTGGCTGTGGAAGTGATTTCGCCAAGCAACACCGTTAGCGATATCAACTTGAAGATCCGCCAGTTGCTAGATGCCGGCGCGCGCGCTGTGTGGGTAGTTGATCCAGCAACTTGCAGCGTACAAGTTCACTCGGCGCAGGGCATCATCATGCTGCACGAAGAAGAAACCTTGAGCGGCGGCGACATCTTGCCCGGCTTCGAAATCAAAGTCGCCGACATCTTCCCCGCATAAAGCCGCCATCCCGTCAACGCAGCGGATGTTCATGCCGCGGCGGACCCACTTCATCTGGTATCGGACAAACATAGGGACTGCGCTCGATCGCGGCTCGGAATTCTGCTTGCGCATTCGCCAGTGTCCTTGGCGACAGCACCAATTCCGCCGCGGCCAGCGCCATGACCTTGGCAGCGAACATCATGCCTTTGTGCCCGATGGAGGTCCGCCCGGTCGCCACGACACCCCAGGAATGCGCCGCGGCTCGGCTCGCCCAGGTGGCGGTTTGCAACATGCTGCAAGGCGCATACCAACTCATATCGCCCATGTCGGTCGAGCCAGGCGAGACATGTCCTTTGTCCCGGCTGGGCAGCACATCGCCAATCAGCGCTTGCCCGGCGGCTTCTGCGTCCACGCCATAACGCTCGACCAGACTGCGTACATTGGCATCGCCAAAATGCTCGTTGATAGCGGCAGCGTAGGCTTGTTCTGCTTCGCTGAAATCGATCCCGCCCAGCTCGCGCATGATCTCGTATTGCAAATCCGCCAGCACTTCGTTGGACAGCACGCGCGTCGAGCCCGACTTGTAGGCCACTTCGACCTGGGTGCCTGTCATCATGGCCGCGCCACGAGCGATGCGGATGACCCGCTGGCTGACATCATTGAGCGTCTGCGCTTCATTGGCGCGCACATAATAATAGCTTTCGGCAAAGTCGGGCACGACATTAGGTGCCAGTCCGCCGTTGAGGATGGCATAGTGCAGGCGCACATCGTCGGTCACATGCTCGCGCAGGTAATTGACGCCGATATTCATCAATTCCAGCGCATCGAGCGCCGAACGCCCGACATGTGGATCGGCAGCGGCGTGGGCGGTCTTGCCATGAAAGCGGAAGTAATAGCGGTTTACGCTGAGCATGCTGCCTTTCATCGCCGAGTTGATATACGAGGGATGCCAGTTGAAGGTAGCGTCCAGGTCGTCAAATGCGCCCGCTCGTCCCATAAACACCTTGCCACTGCCGCCTTCTTCGGCCGGGCAGCCATAATAGCGCACAGTGCCGGCGCGCCCCGTGCTTTGCAGCCACTCCTTGAATGCCAATGCCGCTGCCAGACAGCCCGTCCCCAGCAGATTGTGCCCGCAGCCATGGCCAGGTTTGCCAGCCGCCAGTGGCTCGGGCGAATGCTGATCGCGCTGCGACAAGCCGGGCAGGGCATCATATTCGCCAGCGAAGGCGATGACGGGCTTGCCCACGCCCCATTCAGCCGCGAAGGCTGTGCTCAACCCGCCGATATCCCATTCAATGCGAAAGCCCTCCGCCGCCAGAAAATCCGCCTGCAGCCTGGACGCTTTGAACTCGACAAATTGCAGCTCGGGATTATCCCAGATTTCGTCTGACATCGCGGTGAAACGCATTTGATGTTCGTCCAGCCAATCGGCGATATCTCGTTTGCTTTGCATTAGGGTCTCCTGGTCGGCGCGTCAATCAAGCATGATTGTCAACTACGCAACTTTCATTATGGGCGACACAAGGTTCGCTCCTACAAGGCTTGTCGTGTACTGATTGCATGGCGACAAAATCTGCCCCCATCCCCCGGCCCCTTCCCCCACAAGGAGGAAAGGGGAGCTAAGTAATCCGAGATTAGAGCAAAAAAGCCCCTCCCTCTCAATGGGGGAGGGGTTTGGGGTGGGGGTTTAGCGCCGTGCATCTGTTCAAACCCTCTTCTTTGGAAAATAGTGGACTAGCCCTACAACTTCACACGATTCGGGGCAGCCCCCGAAGTGAGACCGAGGGGCATCAGACATCCACCGTGGCGACAACCTGCTGATTCGGCTCGGCGCTGGAATCGGCTGGCAGCAACTCCACCGACGACTCGGGCAACGCCAGGCTCAAGGTACGAAAGCCCAGCCGATGCCCCATATCGCGTATGGCCACCAGCAACTGGGTGCTCAGATTGCGCGGCGACCAGCAATACACATCGGCTTTGCGCGCATTGTAGAGTTGTTGATGAAAGCATACCAGCGCTTCGTGCCCAGAGGCATTGACATAGCGGCGGTGTTTGGCGCGCTGGGCGATCTGGGGGATGCTGTCCCAGTGCGCGGTCCATTCCTTTTCCCAAAGCGCGCGCGGACTGCCCCAGCGCCCGGCCGCCATCGTCCAGCCGTCGATCATTGCCGAATCGACCTTGTCAAATGCTTGACTCTTGTAAAAGCTCTGCCCGATCTGCGCCGAAACATCGTGCCGCCGCGTGCGCATAAGCTCGTTCGTGCCGAAGTATTTGCGAAAATAGGTGGCCAGCTCTTTGTCATAATCGGGATAGGTGACCGAAACCCTGCCCAGCGCTCGCGCATCCGTCAAGATCGTCTCGGCCAGCGCGTGGTGAACTTCATCGGACCAGCCAGCCGCGACCAGCATATCAGCCAGGTGCAGATGCTCGTCCATGGGCGTCAGCTCATCGTTGGCGAAGGCTTCGGCATAAGCCAGGATCTCGCCGGCATGTTCGAGCACATACGCGCCGCCATTGCCGCTCAGCAAGTGACTCAGCCAGATCGCGCCTGTCTCCAGCGACATCCAGGCACCGCCATGCAGCCAGCGCTCATAGATCGTCAGCGACTCGTAGGGCAGGTCTTCCACCTCGCCACGAGCATTCAGCCGCTGCCACAGAGCCACGCGCTCCGTAAACAGCCGCACGATCTTGCCACTGTCGTCCAGTGTCGCCTGCCGCACCTGCATGCGCCGCTCTTCGCTTCACCTCGGTTTCGACCTAGTATAGTATAACCCAGACACGAGCCTGTGCAGCAAGCGGAGCTGTCATGCTACTGGCATTTGATATCGGCAATACCAACATTCATCTCGGGCTTTGGGATGGCGGCAGCTGGCGGCTTTCCTGGCGCGCGCGCACGGTCACAGGCAAGACAGCTGACGAATATGCCGTGCTGGTGCGCAACTTCCTGGCTGTCGCCCAGGTCGATATCGGCGACATTCATGCCGCCTGCATGAGTTGCGTCGTGCCGGCTTTGACGCCCACCTTTCATGAGCTGGCGCGCCGTGATTTGCAGCTGGAGCCGCTCATCGTCAGCAGCCAAATTGAACTGGGCATAGCCATTGCCATCGACACGCCCGAGCAAGCCGGTGCCGACCGACTCTGCAATGCGGTGGCGCTTTCCCAGCTGCATGGAGCGCCTGCGATCAGCGTTGACTTTGGCACATCGACCAACTTTGATGTGCTTTCGGCGGACCGTTCTTATATTGGCGGCGTGATCGCGCCGGGGATCCGCCTGGCGCACGATGCTCTGGTCAGCCGCGCCGCCCAGCTGCACAAGGTCGATCTGCTGCCGCCGCCCATGCCGGTGGGCACCAACACTGTGCACGCCATGCAATCGGGCATTTTTTGGGGCTACGTCGGCATGATCGAGGCTCTGCTGGGACGCATCCTGGCGCAGTTGAGTGCGCCGTCCGCGCGCGTTGTCGCCACCGGTGGACTGGCGACGCTCTTCAGGCAGCACATCCCGCGCATTGATACGATCGCCCCCGAATTGACGCTGGATGGCTTGCGCCTGATCTATGCAATGAATGCGGGAAACAAAAATGCCCCGCGACCGGGGCAAGATTCCGTCTCCGTAGCTAGGACTTGAACCTAGAACCTATCGGTTAACAGCCGACCGCTCTGCCAATTGAGCTACTACGGAATAGTTTGGCGCAAGCCTAGCAGCACCGCCAGAGTTTGTCAAGGATGCCCTGCGCAATTTCGACAAATTGCTTCGCTTGGACAGATAGCGCGGCGGCGTTACAATCCTTTGTTGCCGGCCAATCGAACCAGCGAGGTGCGCGCGTGCCAGAGGTGCGACCGATCGCCAGCGAGGGCGAATACCGCGAGTTCTTCCGCTTCCCGTGGCAGCATTATGCCAACGACCCGAACTGGGTGCCACCCTTGCTGTCGATGCGCCGGCAGCTGCTGGACAAGTCGCGTCATCCCGCCTGGGCCTATATGGATGGAGAATACTTCGCTGCCTGGCGCGGCGATCGCATGCTCGGCACGATAGCCGCTTTTGTTAATCACGAGCACAACCGCTATCACAGCGAGAATATCGGCTTCTTTGGCTTGTTCGAAGTCGTTGACGATGCCGAAGTCGCGCGTGCTCTGCTGGGCGCGGCTGTCGATTGGCTGGGCAAACGAGGCGTCGATGCTGTGCGCGGTCCTGCCAGCTTCACCACCAACGAAGAATGCGGGCTGCTGGTCGACAATTTCAGCCCCGCCGTCGTCATGATGCCGTATAACCCGCCCTATTATCAGACGCTGATTGAAAGCGCCGGCTTTGAAAAAGTCATGGATGTGCACTGCATTTATCAAGACCGCGAGACGATCACCAAAAGCGGCTCGCTGGAACGGCTGGAGCGCCTGGTAGCGCGCGCCTCACAACGCAGCGGCATCAGCGTGCGCAAGATGAATGCGCGCGATAAAAAAGGCGAATTCCAGCGCTTCCGCGAAATCTACAACGCGGCTTGGGAGAAAAACTGGGGCTTTATCCCCATGAATGACGCCGAGCTAGAAGCCTTGGTCGCCGATCTGGGCATGTTGGTCGAGTCTGACTTGGCTTTCTTTGCCGAAATTGGCGGAGAGCCGGTCGGTTTCGCGCTGACCATCCCCAACTTCAACGAAGCGCTGCGCCTCGCCTATCCAAAACCCAGCGTGCCCGAGCCCTGGACGATGCTGCAAGTGGGCTGGCACTGGAAGGTGCGCAAGTCGATCAAAGGCGTGCGCATGCCGCTGATGGGCGTCAAGCAAGACTGCCGCAACAAAGGCGTCGAGCTGGCGATGTTGCACGAAATGATGAAAGCGCTGCTGCCTTCACAATATGACTACCTGGATTCGGGCTGGGTGCTAGAGACGAATCCACTCATCAAGATCAGCCTCAGCCTGGGCGGCAAGGTGTACAAGACGCACCGCTTCTATCAGAAAGCTTTGCCCGCCTAGCGCGCGGCGAATTGCGCAAAGGCTTCTTGTGCAGCGGCTGTGGCGGTCGCTTCACCATGCAAGACTCGCGCCAGCGCCTCTTGCATCAGCCTCGATGCCGCGCCACCCTCACCTTCCGGCAGGGGCAAGGTCGCGCTGGCCAGCAGATCGGCGAAGAATTGCCGGTCGACTACCTCGGGCAGGCTGTCGGTCAAGGCTGTGGACTGCGTCGGCAAGTGATGCAATGTCAAGGCCAGACTGGCATGGAAAACCGGCTCCATCATCCATTCCAGGAAGCGCGCTGCCAGCGATTGTCGACTCAAATCGGGCGTGACGATAACCCAAAGCCAGCCATCCAGCGCCGATGCGCCCAGTCCGTCCGCCGTCGGGATGCTGGCGACCTCGAGCGCCGGGTTTTGTTCCAGCAGGCTGAGGTAATCGCTGGCATTGGCAACCGCGAGTTGTGGCGCTTGGGCGCGACTGTGAACATCCGGCAGGTACGCGGCTGCCGACTGAATGCCCAACACATCGGGCGAAAGCTGTTCCGCCTCGACCAGCCTTTCATAGAACTCCAGCACCATCCGCAGCGCCGTCTCGTTGATCTCGCTGACGACTTCGCCCTGCCGCGAGCCACCGGCGGACAAGTACTGCAAGTAGGTGGTCTGGTTCAAGCCATTCGTGCGCGCCGCCGGAAAGTGAAAAGAGACGCCGCTGGCCAGCACATCGTCAAAGGTGGGCGCATTGCCCAGGGTGCCGGCGTCGGGCGTGTATATCGCCAGCAGCAAGTCAAAGAAGTAGGGCAAGCCATAGAGCGCCGCGCCGTCATCCAGCGGAATCTGCCCGAAGGTCAGCGCGCTGCCCAACTCGTTGATCAGCGAAGAAGAAAACAAAGATTCCAAAGACTGAAAATATTGGCGCGCCTGTGTCGGCGTGAAATCGCGGCGGCGGATCAGCGCGAGATCGGGCAGGGCACCTGGCGCTACATCGCTGCCCGCGCGGATGGTCGACATGATGCCGCCTACCGTGCCGACTTCCTTGATGCGAAATTGCACGTCAATGCCAGCGCGCTCGCTAAATGTGTCGGTGTGCCCGCCCAGCAATTGATAGGCTTCGCTCGATTCGTCGGCGATCAACGGCGCAGGCAGCCAGACTTTCAAGGGCGGCGGCGCATCCTCACCCGGTCCAGCATCTTGCGCGAAGGCCAGCGAAAACGGAAACACGAGCATGATGAAGACAGCCAGCGTCAGTCGCTGCGGCATGGACGAGCCCCCCTGTGACCCTGCTAATCATTGTACACCAGTCTCAGTAAGAGCAAGAAAGAAATGCAACGATAAAAGGAATCGCGTAGGGGCGACTCTTGAGTCGCCCACAGGTACACTTGCAGCGTTGTGAGCGAGACAAGTCTCGCCTCTACAAGGCTTGTCCGCTACCGGTGCAAATTCGCAAAATGTCACCCCATCCCCCGGCCCCTTGCCCCCATCAAGAGGGAAGGGGAGCAACAATCGAGCAGCTTAGTCGATATATCTGATGTTTTAAGCAATACCATGCCGGTAATCCATGCGATCATTCGGCTTTAAGCCCCTCCCTCTTCATGGGGGAGGGGTTTGGGGTGGGGGTTGGCCAGCGTATTCTCCAGTAGCGGACAAGCCTTACAGATTTCGATTTCGAGTGGCGTTGCTCGGCGGCGCATCCAGCTGCATGCGCTGCCACCAATTGTCTAGCAGGTCGAGGGCATCGGACGGCTGCAGCGCCCAGGCGACATACCGTTCCTCGAAACCGCCGGCAATAAAGCGCGTTGCCAACAGCTCCCTGACCAGCATCGTCCACATTTCGCCATACACGACGAAGGGACGCCGTGGCAGCCCGCCGATGCGCAGCAGCTCCCAAGTTTCAGAAATTTCGTGCAAGGTGCCGACACCGCCCGGCATCGCCAAATAGCCATCGGCGCGCTCCACCATGTGCAGCAGGCGGTCGCGCAGTAGGGCGTAATGGCGCGTTTCGCTTAACCAGATGTTGGGCTGAACAGCAAAGTGCGAGCCGATCTGGTCGGTCGTAACGCCGATGACATATCCGCCAGCTTCGCGCGCGCCCTTGCTGACCGCTTCCATCACGCCGTGGTAGCCGCCACTCATTACGGCATAGCCCGCCTGCGCCAAACCGCGGCCGATCGTCTCGGCATCCGCATACACCTGGTCGCCTGGACGCACTTGCGAGCTGCCAAACACGGATATGATCTTCATGCCACCTCGTTCGCTCCAAATCGGCCGGTTCTCAGTATAGCAGAGGCAGCGCCACCCCTCATATTTGGGGGCATTGGGAGCGTTGAATATGCGCTACACTATGGCAATACGATCCGAAACGAGGAGCATGATTATGGTCAAGCGAATGTCGACACTCCTGGCGATGCTGTTGATTGGCGTGCTGGCGGTCGCGGCGGAAGATGTCAATTGTGGCGACCTGTCCGAAGCAGATTGCCAGATCCTCATCGACAACAGCGCGCGCATGCACGACTTGAGCGCTTTTCACTTTGAGGCGGAGATGAGTCTGGAAGTGCAGGGTGTCGCCAGCCAGGACATCCTGAAGCTGGGCATGACTGGCAGCGGCGATCTGGCCATGGATGCGGCTGCCGCAGAGGGCATAGATGACATGGCTGAGCAGGCAGAAGCCATAATCGGCAGCTTGGCCGGGCAGATGCGCTTCGTCTTGAGCATGATAGAGGATGGCAAAACAGAAACCATCGAATTGGATATGCTGATGCGCGACAGCATCTTCTTGTTCAGCGGCAGCATGATGGACGAGCTGATGGGCGCGCCGATGGAAGACATGGACTGGTTTGGCCTGGACTTGACTGGCGCGATTGATGCCGTGCTCGAGCAGACGGACATCAGCGAAGAGGCTTTCCAGGACAGTCCCGAACAAGCTGAATACATGGGCACGATCACGCGCTTGGACGACTCCGTCGTGAATGACGTGCCAGTGGCGGTCTTCGAGTCGCTTGCCGATTTGGACGCGCTCATGGCTGGTGGCGCAGAATCCATTGACGAGTTCATGGCTCCGCTCGGGATGGCAGGGGCGATGATCAGCTCTGGTGAAATCACCCACAGGCACTATGTCGGATTGGACGATGGCTATACCTATCGCCAAGAGATGTCCGGCGCTTTCAGGGTGAATGGGCTCAATATTGAAGGCGCGAGCGGCGATCTGGCTGCCACGATGAGCCTGGTCATTGATCTGTCGGCGTTCAACGAGCCCGTTGAGGTCGAGCTGCCCGAAGATGTGCCCGCCTTCCCGCTGGCGATGATGCTGGCGATGGGCAATCGCTAAGGACCGAAAGAATCAAAAGGGCGAACGGTTGTCCGCTCGCCCTTGTCCAACTGCTGCGGAGAGGGTGGGATTCGAACCCACGGTACCCCGGAGGGTACAACTGTTTTCGAGACAGTCCCGATCGTCCACTCTGGCACCTCTCCCGTGGCTGAGCCTATCGTAATCCAGCGCGCGCAAAAAAGGAATGCTGCCTTGCTGGCCTGCGCGATGCGCTGGCTGGCAGAGTCGCTTTCGGCCGGCGATCGCGAGATCGCGTCACTTTTGCCCATCAGCGCGCAGCTTGCGAAAAAATCCCCGAAGTAGCGCTGCCGATTCAGCCGCCAGCACGCCGCCTTCCACTCGCACCTGATGATTAAGGCGGGGGTGTCGGGCGATGTCCATGATGCTGCCAGCCGCGCCCGTTTTAGGATCGGCCGCCGCATACACCAGTCGTGGCAGCCGCGCCAGCACCAGCGCTCCGGCACACATCGCGCAGGGCTCCAATGTGCAATACAGCGTGACATCGTCCAGCCGCCAACTGCCGATTGTCAGCGCCGCCTCGCGCAGGGCGATCATTTCGGCGTGGGCGGTTGGGTCGTGGTCAGCTTCGCGCCGATTCCAGCCCCGCCCGATGATTTTGCCGTTGGCTACCGCGATCGCTCCGACCGGCACATCATCCGTCTCCAGCGCGCGTTCTGCCACCTGCAGCGCCAGGCGCATCCAGGCTTTGTCGTCAGGCGCGCCAGACATGATCTAGAACAGGCTGTTCTGCTGTGGCGCATCCGGGTCTTCAAGTTGATCTTGTTCATCGTCGACTGCCGATTCTTCGCAATCGTCTTCTGGCGCAGGCTCTTCGTAGTCGATGGTTGGCTGCGGCTCGAGGCTATCTGCATAAGTGACGGGCTCGGCTTCGTCAGGCTCGATCGCGACTGCGCTATAAAATGGATTGCTCTTGTGCGCTGCGGCATCGGGATCGGGCGGCAAGGGTTGCCCATCGGCGTCGAATTTGCTTTCGTCTATCGGCACGCAATCGGGACATTGGCACTCAGCGGGATGCGCGATTGGGGCTGGCATCTTGTCCAGTATGTCCAGGTCGGGCACAAAGTCGCCAGCGACATCGTCCACATGCAGCGTCGCTTCCAGGCGCAGTTGCCGCAGTTCGCCCTCGCCAAATCCAACCTGCTGCAAAACAGCCGTAAGCGAGGGCAGGGTAACCTTGTCGTCAACGCGCACGACATGCTGGTATTGCGCGCGCAAGCTGCTCAGCCATTCGTCAAAGAAAACACTGCGTTGATCCATGCTCAAGTCTCCACGCGCAAGAAGAGCGCCTGTCCATGCGTCAAGCCACCCAGCTGCAGCGCGCCATCGGTAACGCGGAACAGGTCGCCAGTCAGCAGGTCGGTGAGTGTACTGCCGTCGGGCACATCGGCTTTGCGCATATCCAGCGAGGTCGCGGGCCTGTCAGCTTCGCCGCGCCAGGCCGCCACGATCATCTGTTCTTGCCGAGAACGCCGCTGAAATGCCACCAGGTCGCCCGCAGCGTGCAGCAGTTGGAAGCCGCCTTGCTGCAAGGCATCAGAATTGCGGCGAATCGCGATGGCGCGCTGATGAAAGTCGCGCAGGTCTTTGTCCCAGGCTTTTTCGTCCCAGGGCATGCAGCGGCGGTTGTCCGGATCGTGCCCACCATCCATGCCGATCTCGTCTGCGTAATAGATGCAGGGCGCGCCGGGAAAGCCCAGCAGCAGCGCCGTGCCCGCTTTGACCAGCGCTTTGTCTCCGCCGCAGACCCGCAGCGGACGGCTGATATCGTGGCTGCCGATCTGGTTGAATTGCTGCAACGCGATCACATAAGGGATGGCTGCCATGTATTGCTGCCACTGCAATCCCAGCGACTCGCTGGGAAATTTGTTGCGGTCGGCATAGGGATAATGCTGCGCCGCGCCCAGATCGCCCAAGCCCAGCCAGCGGCGCGTCGGCGTGTTGAACCCTTGATAATTCATCGAGGCGTCCAGCTCATCGCCTTGCAAGTGGGCGCTGCTGTCCTGGAAGTACTCGCCCATCATGTAGGCTTGCGGATTTTCTGCTTTGATGGCGGCGCGCATCTCCAGCCAGACATCGCGCGCGCCCTGTGTCCGCCAGTAGTTGCCGGTCATATTGGCAACATCCAGTCGCCAGCCATCCAGGCTGTAGGGCGGACGCAGCCACTTGCGGATGGGGCTTTCAGAGGCGCGGTACATCTTGTCGCGCAGTGACTGGCTGTTGTAATTCAGCTTGACGATGGCCGGCACGCCCAGCCAGTGTTCGATTTCTCCAGTGTCTGGATGGCGATAGAAGTAGCCCGCTTCTTCGCTGTCGGGGTCGGCTTTGGCCGTCACATACCAGGGATGATTGAAGCCGATGTGGTTGGGCGTGATATCGAGGATGAGCCGCATGCCGCGCGCTGTCATCGCCTGCCGCAGCTCCCGCAAAGCCTCGTCCCCGCCCAAAGCCGGCGCGATATGGTCAAAGTCGCGGATGACATAATAGTGATTCGTTTCGGCGTCAAAGCAGGGATTGATGTAAATGGCGGTGACGCCCAGGTCGACCAGGTAATCCAGATTCTGCGTGATGCCTTGCAGGTCGCCGCCAAAAAAGTCGACATTGCGCGAGACCGGGAAGGGTTCGGGCAGTTCACCCCATTCGCGCTGGCTGGCTGGTTTGCCCATCAACGTGGAATCGCCATCCGGGCGGTCGTTGCCGGGGTCGCCATTGGCAAAGCGCTCCGGGAAGATGTGATAAAACACCTGCTCGCGCACCCAGGCCGGCGCGTCATAATCGCCCAGCACGGTGAAGTTGAACCAGTCGGGACTGTCAACCGGGCTGGGACCCAATTGATTCAGATAGAAAGAACCGCTTTCGGTCAAGAAGTGAAAGCAATAGTTGTTGTGGTGCATGGTGATGGGCAGGTCAGCCGCCCACCAGTTGAATCCGTTGGCGGTGCTGGCTTTTGCCATAGGAATCCGATTCCATTCGCCATCGGGACGGCTGCGCAAGAGCAAGTGGCGGATATTGGCTTCGGCTGGCACGCGGATGCGTACCTCAATGGAAGCGCCGATTCGCGGCGTGATATCGCTGAGGTAGAGCTCCGAGCTATCGTGGTGGATCATTTGTGCCCAGGCTGGCAATTGTGCCATAGCCATCCTCCCGCGTTCAGCAGCCTGTAGCCGCGTCGCCATAGAAGGCGGCCTGCTGGTCGGGATGCCGCTGATACAGGCGCGTCATCTGGCGCAGCTTGTCTTTGACCGGGTCATCCAGGTCGGCGTCCACGATGCGCCACGACCAGTTGCCGGCTGGCAAGCCCGGTTTGTTCATGCGCGCCAACTCGCCCAGCCCCAGCACATCTTGCATGGGCAAGATGCAGGCGCGCGCCGGTGAGCGCATGCCTGTACGCGCCAGTGTCCAAACGATGTCATGCACCTCATGCCCCAGGTAAGCCTCGACAAAGGCGCGTGTATCGGCAGCGACTTCACTTTCCCACCAGCCGAGCGTGGTGTTGTTGTCGTGTGTGCCAGTATACACGATGCAATTGGTCTTGTGGTTGTGCGGCAAGAAAGGGTTGGCGGGGTCGCTCCAGGCAAATTGCAGCACCTTCATGCCCGGCAAGCCAAAGTCGTCGCGCAACTTCTCGACCTGCGGCGTGATGACACCCAGATCCTCGGCGATGATGGGCAGCTCGCCCAGTTCTGACAAGATAGCTTCGAAGAATCTGTGGCCTGGTCCAGGCCTCCAGGCACCCTTCACCGCAGTTGGCTCTGTCGCCGGGATGCGCCAATAGGCTTCAAAGCCACGAAAGTGGTCGATGCGGATTGTGTCGACCAGCCGCAGCAAAAACCGCAGCCGCTGCAGCCACCATCTGTAGCCATCGGCAGCCATGACCTCCCAGCGATAGAGCGGGTTGCCCCAGCGCTGACCAGTCGGACTGAAATAGTCGGGTGGCACGCCAGCCACCGCTGTCGGCTGACCATCCGCATCCAGAAAATAGTCGTCCTGGCGCGCCCATACATCGGCGCTGTCATGCGCTACAAAAATGGGCAGGTCGCCAAAGAGTTGGATGCCGCGCCTGTTGGCATAGGCTTTCAGCGCCGACCACTGCCGATTGAAGAGCCACTGGCGGAAGCGCTCACGGTCAATTTGCTGCGCATATTCGCCCGCCGCCCACTTCAACGCAGTTGGATCGCGCCGCCGCAATTCGCTCTCCCATTCGACCCAGGGGCGCAGTTGATGGGCTTGCTTCAAGGCGACAAATAGCGCGAAGTCTTCCAGCCAATACCGATTGTGCGCCACGAATTGCTCAAAAGCCGCTTGCAGCAACGTGTCTGGGCGGTCGCAGAAGTGGCGATGAGCCTTCGCCAGCATACGCTCATGAAAAGGGATGACCCAGCCATAATCGGCGCGCTCGGCGGGGAAGGGCGGGGCATTTGCCAGGTCGCGCGCGGTCAGCAGCCCATCATCGACCAGACGATCCAGGCTGATCAGGTTGCAGTTGCCGGCGAAAGCGGAAAGCGTCTGATAGGGCGAATCGCCATAGCTGGTTGGTCCCAGTGGCAGCACTTGCCAGATCGACTGTCCCTGTGCCGCCAGCCAATCCACAAAGCGATAGGCGCCCGAGCCCAGATCCCCAATGCCATATTTGCCCGGCAGCGAAGTCGGGTGCAGCAAGATACCGCTGGCGCGCCCCTGCAAGCGCATATCAACTGCCCGCCAGCAGCGCCTGCGCTGCGTAGCCGATATCTTCCAGATCGACGAAAAGCTCGTACCCGTCGGCCAGCCGCCGCAGTTTGACAACGCCCGCGCTGATTTCCTCCGAGCCGGCGATCGCCACCAGAGGGATGCCTTTGCGGTCGGCATAGGCGATTTGCCGCCCCAGCTTGCGTGATTCCAGGTGCAGCTCGGCATTGATGCCCGCTTCCCGCAGCGCCTCGGCGATTCGTAGCGATTCGTGGCGGGTGTCCGCGCCGAACACAGTGACCAGCGCCTGCACCAATGTCCCGCCCAGCTCGGCAGGATACAAATCCAGCGCGTCCAGCAGGTCGATGATGCGCTCAATGCCAAAGGATGTGCCAGTGGTGGGCAAGCTCTGGCGGCGAAACATGCCGATCAGGTTGTCATACCGTCCGCCACCGGTGATGCTGCCCAGGTTGGGCTGTGAGATGACTGTTTCGAATATCGGTCCGGTGTAATAACCCAATCCGCGCACCATGGTGAAGTCGAAGTCGTAATGCTCGGCGGGCACACCTGCCGCTGCCAGCAAGTCAGCCAGCTCGCGCAGTTCTCCCAGCCCATTTTCACCTTTGCCCAGCGCATCCTCGATCTGGTCGAGGCTGGCGGTGCCCGGCGCATGCGCTTGCAGCAGGTCCATCATACGGCTGATTGCGTCTTCAGCGATGCCCCGCGCAGCTAGCTCGGCGCGAACGCCATCCGCGCCCAGTTTGTCGTATTTGTCGACGCTGCGATACAAATCGGGCAACTGGTCGGCGGGCAAACCCGAGAAAGCGCCAATGGCAGTCAACAAGCGCCGGTGGTTGATCTTGATGACAAATTGTGGAAAGCCCAGCCGACTCAAAATCTGCTGCATCATGATGACAATTTCCGCGTCTGCCATCACTCCCGCCACGCCCACGATATCGGCATCGCACTGGTAAAATTCCCGATAGCGTCCACGTTGCGGGCGTTCGCCACGAAAGACCGGCGCGATGTGGTAGCGCTTGAAGGGCAGATGCAGCTGGCTTTCGTGCTGCGCCACCACGCGCGCCAAGGGCACAGTCAAATCATAGCGCATGGCTAGCGGTTCGCTGGCGCTGCGTCCATGCTGCGCGCTGAATATCAACTGCTCGGCGTCTTCTCCATATTTGCCAAAGAGCGTCTCGCGCAGCTCCAGGATGGGCGTATCCAGCGGATCAAACCCGAAGCGCTCGAAAATTTCGGTGATGCAACCGATGACATAACGCCGCCGCAGCATCGCCCGCGGCAGAAAATCCCGAAAGCCTTTGGGCGCGCGCGGCTTGATGAACTGGCTCATTTGCGCTCCGCGGTTCAACCAGACCGTGCGGCCAGGGCTTGCCGGCGAACTTCTTCAATCTGCGCATAATGCCCGACTTCGTGCGATAGACCAAAGAGAAAGGCGGCTGGCGCATTCATATGCCCAAAGCGCGCCGTGAATCGCTCGGAAATGTCGCGCACAGTATCAAGCAGCGGCGCTTGGGGCCAAGTTTCCAGGTAGGCATTGCGCATGCGCCGGCTTTCTTCCAGGCGCTGCCGCACTTGCGCTACCGTCTGTATGTCGCGCCAGGGGGTCTCGTAACGCGGACGTTCTGAGGCAGGCACGCCACGCGCCAATAGCGAGCTCAGCGCCGCGCCTTCTTCGCTGCTGGCAGTCACATGCGCGATGAGATGTCCGAAATTCCAGCCGATCTCTTCTTCGCCCTCGACAGCAAAAGGGTCGCTGGCATCGGGGTCCTCGGGATCGAATACGATATCCGCATCGGTCAAGCCGTCCAACTGGCTGAGCAAAAAGTCGATGCTCTCGTCGCTGAGGGCGCGCAGGTCCGCGCGCCCGATATTCTCGCGCGTCGCGTAGTCCATGAAGCTTAGCTCGCCTTCGCGCATGGGGATAAAGTCGATCATAAGATGTCTCCTGGGCTTGCAGATGATTGTGCTTTCATTCTACCGATGCTGGTCGATAAGACAAGCTGGCATACGAACACTCCCTGCCACAGCACGGCTTTGTGTCTTGGCGGGACTTGTGGTTAAATCTGGGCAGGGCAAGAAGCTACTGCGAAAGTGCGCCACCATGCTGACCGATGTCGAAAAAATGCTTTTCATCTTGCTGGCGCTGCTGTCTATCGGCGCGGCGGCGGCTGGCTTTCGTGAAATGTGGCAGATTATTCAGCGCGGCACGGGCCAGCTGCATCTGGAGCGCATCATCCCGCGGGCGCTGCAGGCTCTCGCCATCTATCTCACGCAGCGCACGACTCTGAAAACGCGCCCCTTGACCAGCGCCATTCATTGGGGCGTGGTGCTGGGCTTCACCTATTACTTCCTCGTTAATATCGTCGACCTGCTGCACGGCTTCGCGCACGATTTTGATGCGCAATTGGCACAGTTGGGCGGGCTTTACGATGCCTATCGCCTGTTGGCTGATGCGCTGAGTGTGGTGGTGCTGGCGGGCATCGTCTACTTCCTGCTGCGGCGTTTTACGCTGCCCAATCGCCACGCCCTGCGCTTTCATGACAATATCCTGCTGCATCCCAAGGCTGCCGCTGGCGCAATCGCCCACGACTCGCTGATTGTGGCATTCTTCATCCTGCTGCATGTCGGCGCGCGCTTCCTGGGCGAGTCGGTGGCGGTGGCGCAGTATGGGGCGGATGCCTATATGCCTTTTGCGTCGGCTGTTGCGGGCATCTGGAGCGGGCTGAATGCCGATGCCCTGCACTTCGCTCGGCATATTTGCTGGTGGCTGGCGCTGGGCGGCGTGCTGGTGTTTTTGCCCTACTTCCCACAGAGCAAGCACGCGCATTTGTTCATGGCGCCGTTGAACTTTCTGACGCGTCCGCAGCGGCGCTCCCTGGGTGCGTTGACGACGCTCGACTTTGCAGACGAATCGCTCGAACAATTCGGCGCGGGGCGCTTGGAAGACTTGTCGATGACTCAGCTTCTTGACGGTTTTGCGTGTATCATGTGCAACCGCTGCCAAGATGTCTGCCCAGCCTATGCGACTGGCAAAGAATTGTCGCCGGCTGCGCTGGAAGTCAACAAACGATTTGTATTGAAAGACAACTGGGAGGCGCTGGCTGGTGGAGCAGAGACAGAGCAGACGCTGGCGGGTGGGCTGCTCAGTGAATCGGCTTTGTGGGCGTGTACGGCTTGTGGGGCTTGCATTGATATCTGCCCGGTCGGCAACGAGCCCATGTTCGACATCCTGGATATCCGCCGCGATTCTGTGCTGATGCAAGGCGAATTTCCTGCCGAGCTGGGCGGCGCGTTCAATGGCATGGAACGGCAAGGCAATCCCTGGCAAATCGCCGAGCCGCGCGACAACTGGACTTCGGCGCTGGACTTCCTTGTGCCGACAATCGCTGAAAATCCCGATTGCGACCTGCTGTATTGGACGGGCTGCGCCGTGAGTTACGATCCGCGCGCCCAGGAGACAGCTCGAGCGCTGGTCAAGCTGCTGCACGCCGCCGATGTCAACTTCGCCATCCTGGGGGAGCGCGAACGTTGCACTGGCGATGTCGCTCGCCGCGCCGGCAACGAATACCTGCACAGCGAAATGGCGACGATGAATGTCGAGACGCTGAACGAAATCGCGCCCAGGCGCATCGTGGTGACTTGTCCGCATTGCCTGCACAATATCGGGACGGAGTACCCGGCTTTTGGCGGCGATTATGAAATCGTCCATCACACCGAGCTGATCGCCGAGTTGATCGAAGCGGGCCAGCTGCCGGCGCGCGCGAATCCCGCTGGCTGGAGCAATGTAACTTTCCATGACCCCTGCTATCTGGGTCGTCACAACGATGTGCTGGATGCGCCCCGCGATGTCCTGAGCGCCCAAGCCATCCCGTTGATAGAGATGCCCCGCAACCGCAAAAACTCCTTCTGCTGTGGCGCTGGCGGCGCGCAATTCTGGAAAGAAGAAGAGCCCGGCGAGCAGAAAGTCAGCCTGGAACGGTATCAGGAAGCTATCGAGACAGGCGCGGAAACGCTCGCTGTCGGCTGTCCCTTCTGCATGCGCATGTTCGAAGACGCCCGCAATGAACTGGCCGGCGGTCCCCGCGTCCTCGATATCGCCGAAGTCGTGGCCGCGGAGCTATGAAGACAGCGCGGATGGCAGCCTTCGATTTCAGCGAAATTCCGGTCCTGGAAACGGCGCGGTTGCGGCTGCGGCGCATCAGCCCGTCCGATTGCGACGACTGGCTGGCGGTCTTCCAGAGCCCGGGCGCAATCGACTGGCTGAGCGACTTTGAACAGGTGCCGCGTCCCGCAGAAATCCTGGACATCGTCGAATGGTCGGATGCGGTTTTTGCGGCGAAGACGGGCATACGCTGGGCGCTCACGCTCAAGCCAGGCGACAGGCTGATAGGCTCCTGCGGATTTCACGAGTATTTGCCAACGCACCACTATGCTGAAATCGGCTATGAGCTGCATTCGGAGTATTGGCGGCGCGGGCTGATGAGCGAGGCGGTCGCGGCGGTCATGCGCTTTTGTTTTGACAGGCTGTCGCTGCATCGCCTGGCTGCGGATACAACCGAGGGCAACGCGGCATCGGCGGCGCTGCTGCAAAAGCTGGGTTTTTCGCTGGAAGGCGTTCTGCGCGAGCGCGTTTTTTGGCGGGGCGATCATCACAATTTGTGGCTGTTCAGCTTGCTGGAGCCAGAATATCGCGGGCTGGTCGAGGCGGGGCTGCTGGCGTGAAAGCGCGCAAAGCCGATTTCCTGGCTGCGCTGACATTGATTCTGCTGGTCGGCTTTGCGATTGGCGCGGCGCAATTGAATGCCGATGCGATCTGGACGGATGAGCTGTATTCGCTGGCGAATATCGGCGCGTTTGATCCGCCCTACAGCCCGGCGCAGATCATCGACTCGCTGGCGCGATACAGCCCCCAGCACACGCCACTCTTTTATTTCATCAGCGCAAGTTGGGCACAGTTAGCCGGCTGGTCGCAATTTTCCATGCGCCTGGTCTCGCTCTTCGCTGGCAGCTTGTTCATCGCCTGCCTGGTTCGTTTGTGCGCCGATCTGTTCGGTCGTGGCGCTGGCATGACCGGCGCTTGTCTGGCGGCGACATCGGCTTTCCTGCTGGTGTCCTTCCACGAGATTCGCATGTATACCTTGATGCTGATGCTGGCGGCGATGCACGCGGTCTGTTATTGGCGGCTGGCCTATGGGCGCGCGCAAGGCAGGGGCACGGCGCTGTGCTTGGTCATGACGGCGGCTGCCTTGCTCTACACGCACATGTTTTCGGCGATTTTGCTGGCGGCGCTGGGGCTGCACCATCTGTTCTTTGCGCTGCGTCGCAAGCATGGCTGGCGCATTGTCGCTGGCTGGCTGGCTGCGGGCCTATTGTTCTTGCCTTATGTGCCGGTAGTCTATGCAGGCTTCCTGGAAGTGACGACCAAGCCCTCGACAGTCACAGCCGCTTTTGCCGCGCCAGAGCTGCTGGAAACCCTGGCGACTTTGCTCGGCAACGGATCGCCATGGATCTGCCTGCTGCTGTGTCTGCTGCTGTTGTGGCGTCTGTGGCATCTGCGCGGACGGGTTGCCCTGCGCTGGACAGCCTTCGCTGCGCTGATGCTGGCGGTGCTGCTGGCCTTCAATCAGCAATTCCAGCTGATCGGCTTGTATCGGTCGCGGTATTTGCTGATATTGTGGCTGCCCATTCTGACGCTCTTCGCTTATGCCATCAGCGCTGGCGGCAAGCCCCTGTTCGTTGGTCTGTGTCTGCTGCTGTGGGGCGCTTTGGGCTGGGGATTTCAGCGCTCGCAAGACTTCAGCGCCTATGTGGGCGGGATGGTCTATGCCAGTCGCTATCCCAACTTGCAGCATGCGGTGACGGGCTTGCGCGACCAGATACAGGAACACGAAACCATCATCGGCTTTACGGGTTCGGATTACATCAACAGCGACCGCAAGCACGGCGTCAGCCCTGCCGATTATTACACCCAGGCGCAGCTGGGCATCGATGGCGCGTTTATTCCCGATCGGCTGAGCGGCGAACGACTGTCGTCCGCGCTGGAGGAGCAGATCGACAGCCACCCCTTCCTGGTGTTCATTTATGAGCCTTATAATCTTCCCGAAAACCTGGACGAGGCTCGCGCCGCCATCAGCGCCGGCTTTCATGCCTGTGCGATACTTGTCGATGATGACCAGCTCTTTGCCCAACGCTATATCGACAACGCGCTCAAATGCGATCATGCGCGCCAGGCAATCCTCTTTGAAAATGGCATCCGCATTGTGGATCGCTTCGTCCGCCGTGATGCCGCGGACGACCGGCTGCGCATCGTGACCGGCTGGGATGTTCCGCGCGATGAACTGCTGGCGCTGTACAATGTATCCTGGCAAATCATCACTGCTGACGGGCGCAATGTGGCGCAGAGCGACCGCCACCTCGATGCAGAACTTCTCAAGTGGGTTGACATTGACTTGTCTACCGCGAACCTGGCTGCCGGTGATTATCGCGTCTTCGTCATTGTCTACGAGCGCCAGACCATGCAAAAAATCTCGGGCATAGATGTGGCAACCGGGCAGACCGCCAACATGTTTCCGATCTACCAATTCAGCATTGAAAGCTAGATGACCCTGTCCGCGCGCTGGATGCCCATGCTGCCGTTGCTGCTGCTTACGCTGCTGCTGGCTGCGCCGGGCTTAAATGGCGACTTGATCTGGTTTGACGAGCTAACCTCGATCAGCCATGCCGGCGGCGTAAACGGCGGTTTTTCGCCACAGGAAATCGCCGACTCGGTGCAAACACACAGCCCGAAACATACGCCGCTCTTCTTTGAGATTCTGGCGCTGTGGGCTGCGCTGATGGGCTGGCATCAGGTGGTGTTGCGCGCGCTGCCACTCTTCTGGGGGTTGCTGGCATTGGCCTGGATATATCGCCTGGGCGCGGATTTCATTTGTGCGCGGGCTGGACTATACGCTTGTTTGCTGCTGGCGCTGAATGCTTTCTGGCTGGATTATTTTCACGAAATCCGCATGTACACTTTGCAATTCATGCTGTTGTCGGCGCTGGCCTGGCATTATCTCACCATCACGCGGCGGGATGTTGTGGCGCGGCCTCGCCACTGGGCGGGCTTAATCGGCTGTGCGGCGCTGAGCCTGTATGCGCAGCCATTTTCTATCTTTTTCTTGCTGGCGCTGGGATTGTGGCATTTGCGCTGGCTGCGTCGTCCGCAGTTGTTCTGGCGGGTCGGCCTGGCCATGCTGGTCGCGGCTTTGCTCTATTTGCCTTGGCTGCCGGTCACGCTGCATGGGCTGACTGCCAAGTTCGATACCGCCGCCGATGCCATGCCCTTGGCGCAAGCCTTGTCTGTTTTTCTGCGCCTGCTGGGCAACGGACAGCCCTGGCTGTTGCTGGTCCCTTTTGCCTGCCTGCTGATCGTCATGCGCGCATCGTACCGACGACGATTGCTGCCTTTCCTCTTTCTGGCTGGCGGGAGCTTGCTGATTCTGCTGGTCGCCAATGAATGGGTGGGCTTGATCCCGCTGCGGCGTTCGCGCTACTTTTTCTTGACCTGGGGCATGCTGGCTTTGGCGCTGGGTGGCGGTTTGGCTGGCATCAAATGGCGCTGGCTGGCACCGCTGTTTCTGGTGGTCTATGCCGCAGCTGGATTTGGTTTCCGCCATGTTGACGATTATCTGGCGCATCAAGGCACTGTCTACGCGGTGCATCTGTATCCGCCGCTGGAGACAATTGCGCAGGCGCTGCGCGGCCATACGCAAGCGCAGGATTTTGTGGTCGGCTTCACCGACGCCAACTTCGTCAATCGCGCCAGCAAGCAAGGCAAGAGCACAGCCGATTATTACTTCGAGACCTTGCTTGGCATTGATGGCACGCTCATCCCCAGCGCCTGGACCGCCGACCAGTTGGCTGCCCGGCTAGGGGAGCGGCTGGCAAACAATCCCTATCTGCTGCTGATGCACGACCCAAAAGCGCCGCCAGCCAGCCTTGTGCCGACATGGGAGGGCATAAACCGCGACTACATGCCCTGCGACATCGTGCTCGACCAGCCACGGCTATTCGTCCAGCGTCATGTCGACAAACGGCTGTCGTGCCAGCGTGCCTATCAGCCTGTTCATTATGACAATGGCATCCACATCGTCGACAAATTCGGCGAATATGACAAAGCGGCGCAGACTGTGCGTCTGATAACCGGCTGGGAAGTGGCAAGCCGGGCGCAACCCCGGCAATACAATGTCTCGCTGCAGATTTTGACGGCTGACCACCGCAATGTCGCCCAGACCGATCGCCACTTGCATGACAATATCCTGAAATGGTACGCCGCCGAATTGCCGACCGACCACCTGCCGCCCGGCGACTATCGCGCCGTGGTCATCGTCTATGATCGCAACAGCAAATCTAAGGTGACCGGCGTGGACTTGACCAGTGGCGAGATGGGGGCGATTCTGCCCATTCTGCATTTCACGGTGGAAAGGTAGCGCGCCCGTGCCGCTCAAGCGCCTCCTGCAGCCAGTCTATGCGCCGCCGCTGCGAAGAGCTCGCCTCTGGGCAGAATATCGCGCCGAACAGCGCCGCATCCGCGCGGAAGTGTTGAATACGCGGGGGCAGGGACGGCCGGTCAAGATCATCATCGGCGCCGGGCAGACGCGTTACGCGGGCTGGATCGCCACAGACATCCCCGCATTTGATATCCGGCGCGAGGGGCATTGGCGGCGACTCTTCCCTCCCGCTGGCATCGACCGCATGCTGGCTGAGCATGTCTTCGAGCATTTGACAGCCGCGCAATTCAGCGGCTTTCTGGCCACCGCGCGCGACTATCTGGCAGCCGACGGGCGCATTCGCATCGCGGTGCCCGATGGCAACCATCCTTCGCCCGAATACATCAATAGCGTTCGTCCCGGCGGCAGTGGTGCCGGCGCCGACGACCACAAAATGCTTTACACGCAAGAAATCATCAGCCAGCTAATCACAGCGCAGGGTTATGATTTTGCCTTGCTGGAAGCCTTTGATGCCAAAGGCGCGTTCCACAGCCAGCCCTGGAGCGCGGACGATGGTTTCGTCAGCCGCTCGTCAGCCCATGACCAGCGCAACAGCGACGGCGTCTTGCGCTATACCAGCTTGCTCGTCGACTGCTGGCTGCCCTAGGCGTTGAGGAAGCTGCCCTCCAAGCCGTGCGCCGCTTCTTTCAGCGCCTCGCTCAGGGTGGGATGCGCATGCACATTGCGCGCAATTTCGCTGGGCGTCAGTTCAGCCGACCGCGCCAGGGTTAATTCTGGCAGCAGCTCGGTTACATCGTGCCCAATCATGTGCGCGCCCAAAATCTCGCCATACCTGGCATCGCTGATGAGCTTGACGAAGCCGCTGGCATCGCCCAATCCCCGCGCCTTGCCATTCGCCTGGAAGGGGAATTTTGCCACATTGATCTGATAGCCGCGCTCTTTTGCCTGCTGCTCGGTATAGCCAAAGCTGGCGACTTGCGGCTGGCAGTAGGTCGCGCGCGGCATCATGTCGAAGTCCAGCGTCACGCTCTCCGCGCCCGCGATATGTTCGGCGGCAACCACGCCCATGACCTCGGCGACATGCGCCAGCATTAGCTTGGCAGTCACATCGCCGACAGCGTAGATATGGGGCAGGTTGGTCTGCATGTGCTCGTTGATATCAATGCCGCCCGTCTCGTTCAGCTCAATAGCCAGTTTTTCCAGTCCAAAGCCGGTCACGCGCGGCGCGAAACCAATCGCCTGCAGAGCTCGCTCGGCTCGCAGTGTCTCTTGCTCCCCAGCGAGCGTCTTCACCGCAACCACGACACCGTCTGCCGTGTCGTCAATGGCTTGCACGCTTGTGCCGACCAGCATGTTGATGCCCAGCTTCTGGAATGCCTTCGCCAATTCGGCGCTGACTTCAGGGTCTTCCAAAGGCAGAATGCGCTCCATATATTCGACCAGGGTGACATCGACACCATAGTTCGCCATGATATAGGCGAATTCGACGCCGATTGCGCCAGCGCCCGCGATGATGATGCTGGCTGGCAACGAATCTTCCATGATTTGCTCTTCATAGGTAACCACGCGCTCGCTCAATGTCGTGCCAGGCAGTAATCGCGTGCTGGCACCGGTCGCGATGATCAGGTGCTTGAAGATGAGCGTCTCGCTGCTGCCGTCGTTATTGGCAACCTGCAGGCTGTGTTCGTCCTCGATAGTCGCCCAGCCTTCATAAGTCGCGACTTTGTTTTTGCGCATGAGGAACTGCACGCCTTTGGTCAGCCCATTGGAGACGCGCCGGCTGCGCTTGAAGGCTTTGCCATAGTCCAGCGTGAAGTCGCCACTGATGCCAAATTGGTCGGCTTCGCGCGTGAGGATATGCGCCAGCTCGGCATTGCGCAGCAGCGCCTTCGAGGGGATGCAGCCGACATTCAGGCAGACGCCGCCCCAATACTTCTTTTCGACGATGGCGGTCGCAAGCCCAAGCTGACTGGCGCGGATGGCAGCGATATAACCGCCTGGTCCCGCGCCCAACACGACGACATCATATTCTTTTGCCATGTCTCACCCAGTTCTGATTGCTGTTTGAACGCGGCTTAGTCTACAGCAGACGCGCCCACAAGGGTAGAGTCGCTGCGGGAACAACGTTGTCGCTGCGCCTCGAACAGGATGACAGCCGCCGCGCTGGCCACATTCAGCGACTCGCTGGATTGCGCCATGGGTATGGCGATCTCGCAAGCAGCCAACCGCCGCGCCGCCTGGCTTAGCCCGTGCGCTTCGTTGCCCAAGATCAGCGCCCAGTCGCCCGTCCAGCCAACGCTTGTATACGGGCAATCGGCCTCGGCGCGCGTCGCATAGACTCGCAGCTCGCGGCAGAAGTCAGCGATTTCGTCCCAGTTTGCTTCTACGATGGGCAGTCGAAAATGAGCGCCCATGCCCGCGCGCAGTGTCTTGCCGCTGTAGACATCGCAGCAGCCCGGTGCCAGGATCGCCAGCTCGACGCCCGCGGCTGAAGCGCTGCGCAGGATTGTGCCCAGGTTGCCCGGCTCGCCGATCGCGTCCAGAATCAGCACGCGCCGACAGGGCTGCGCGATAGGTGGCTTGGGAATGTGAAAAACCGCCAGGATGCCCGGTGGCTGCTGGGTATCGCTGACATGTCGCAAGATCGATTCGGCCACCGACAGCAATGTACAATTGCGCTTTTGCAGCTGCGCGATGACGCCATAATCTGCGCGTTGTGGGGAATACAATGCCAGCTCGGCAGCTCCACCACGAGCGAGCGCATCGGCGATCAGCCGGTCGCCTTCCAGGATCAATTTGCGTTCGCTGCGGCGCAGTCGCGCTTTGGTTGCCAGCGCCTTCACATGGCGGACGCGCTTGTTTTGTATGCTGATGATTGGCTGCATGCCGCGCCACCATAAATACAAAAAGGGTCATCTATAACGACCCTTTGTACGGTTGCCTGGCGACTTGTTGCCGCGCCTAGAGATGCTGGCGGGCTGCGTCGGCGATTTGGCTGAAGGTGGCGGCATCGTGCACAGCGAGGTGCGCGAGGCTCTTGCGGTCCAACTCAATACGAGCGCGCTTCAAGCCATAGACCAACTGGCTGTACTTCATGCCGTTGAGACGCGCGGCTGCGTTGATGCGCTGGATCCACAGGCGGCGAAGTTGGCGGCGGCGTTGTCGGCGGTCGCGGTAGGCATACCACAAGCTGCGCATCATGGCTTCGTTGGCGCGCTTGAAGTTCTTGCTGCGCGTGCCCCATTGCCCTTTGGTCATCTTGATGATTTTTTTATGCCGGCGCCGTCTGACGAAGCCGGTGCGTGTTCTGGCCATTGCGTATTCTCCGTGAGTAGCGCTGGGTTAGGCGGGCGGATTGGCTTTGTATTTGCCCAGATAAGGGGCGAGGCGGCGGATGCGGCGCTGCATGGCTTTTTCGCCGACTTGCATGGTCTTGTCCCATTGACGGCGCACGCGCTTGGCCGACATGCGACGCCGATGGCTCTTGCCGCCTTTGGTGCGAACGATCTTGCCAGTCCCGGTCATTTTGAAACGTTTGGCTGTGGCTTTGTGCGTCTTCAGTTTGTACTTTGTGCTCTTTTTCTTGCGTGGCACTATTGCTTCTCCGAACTTTGTCTGTATTCCTTGGTCGGCGCGAGGATCATCAGCATGTCTCTGCCTTCAATATTGGGGCGCTGCTCCACCACGCCGACATCCTTAAGCGCTTCTTCAATCCTGCCCAGCCGGTCGCGTCCGATATATTGATGCGTAATTTCGCGACCGCGGAAGCGTACGCGGAACTTCACCTTTTTGCCTTCTTGCAACCACTTTTCGGCGCGTTTGATATCAAACTGCAAATGATATTCGTCGGTTTTGGGTCGCAGCTGGATCTCTTTGACGGTTACCTTGATCTGGTTCTTCTTGGATTTGCGTTCCTTGCGCCGCTGCTCGTATTGAAACTTGCCATAATCCATGATGCGGCAGACGGGCGGACGAGCTTTGGGCGCCACTTCAACCAGATCCAAGCCAGCGGCTTCCGCACGCTCCTGGGCATAGCTGATGCCCACAACGCCGATATTGTTGTTGGCATGGTCAATCAGGCGAACTTCCCGTACACCGCGGATATTGCCGTTGATTCGCAGACCTGAACTCGCTATCTTTGCACGACCCTTCATTACGATGCGACATCCATCAGACACGCAGGAACCGCCACGAAGCCAGAGCGTAACACAGCGCGCCATTGGCTGTCAACAGGCAGTCGAAAATGGTCTGTCATTTCTCCGCGTCCGGGGCATCGTTGCGCATTTGTGTCACGCGTTCATGAACCAATCGCAACAATTCTTCATCGCTTTCTTTGCATCTGCGCAGTGTCTGTTTGGCGCAAGCAGTGCAGCCGCGCATCGCCCGGAAGCTGTCGGTTTCGCATGACAAGCAGCCATTCAGGTCGATCATCAACGACATCAGCCCGAGGACCTCGGGGCTGGTTTCCGGTTTGCCTTCCAACTTGTCGACAAGCTGCGCCCATTGACCATTCCGCGTGTTGCGCAGGGCGGGGATCGCATAATGCGGGAACAGAATCTCGTTGTCGCTGTACAAGCGCCACTTCCTTTGCAGCAGTTTGTTGCTCGCGCGCCAGCACAGCATACGCGCTTTTGCGCTGCCCTGCAAGGCATTGCTGGCAAATTGCGCGCCTTATCGTGAATCGGCGGTTTGCTTCAATGCGCGCACCAGCCGCAATGTGGCGGACATGGCTTCGTCCGCGCCGGGCAGCGTGCTGTTCCACAAGCTGAACAAAACGGCGGCGATGCGCCTCTTTTCCAGCGCGATGCGCAGCGATTCGATGCTCTCATCCAGTGTGGGTCCGCCTGGCTCGGGATAACTCATGGCGGGCATCTCGGCGCAGTCGACCACATCGGTATCGAAGTGGATATAGAGCGGCTTGTCTGGCAGCGGCGCGGCGTCCAATTCCCTCAGTGTCTCATGGATAGCGACCTGGCTTTCACGCAGCATCACGCCTTCTTGTGGGTCGAGGTTGCGCACATCGCTGATGACGATGTCCGCCTCGGCGATCGGCGCAAGCTGCAGGCCGCGCATCAGCTGCTGGTTGCCGCGACCGACCAGCGCCGCCAGGGGCATGCCGCCCAGGAAACCGCTGGGAGTCGTTTCCGGCGTGTTGAAGTCGCCGTGCGAGTCGTACCACAGGATGGCGGGGGAATGCGCCTCCAGGCCTTTGACCACGCCCAGACAACTGGTGCAGTCGTTGGCGAAGACGACGGGCGTCTTTGGCGCATGTGTTTGGATCGCTTCTGCCAGCGCCCAGTTGACGGCTACGACCGGGTCTTTGTGCGCGGCGAAGTCCGGGGCGATGTCGACCCATTCGGCGTCCAGCTCATCCGCGATGCCACTATCGCGCAGGGCTGCGACTTCGCGCCGTTCTGCCAGCGCCTCGCCCAAATAGTAGGGCACGCCAATGCAAATGTAGTCGCTCATGTTGCCGTCCTCCTTCGCAGATTAATGCGCATGCAATGTGCCATGTCCGTGGCGGATCAGCTTGGCGCAAGGCCATTCACCGCCGCATTGCGCCGCAATGACTGCGGATATCCACGCTCAAGCAAGGGAAGGGCGGGCGAGCGAATGACCTGGCTGGCGCGCTCAGTCTCAACATTCGCTGTAGCCACAATACACACACTTGCGGCAGCCCTCGGCGCGCACAAGCGTGATCATATTGCACTCCGGGCACATGTCCGCGCCGGATATGGCAGCATTCGCCTCTGACGTTGCGCTGATAATCGGCCGCTCTGCCCCTGACGATGCTGCGATAGGCAAACCCAGTTGCTGCATCGACTCTTCGGGGAAGAATTCGACCTGCAACACGCGCGCCACGGCATCGGGCAGCGACAGCACGCGCTTGGATCCAAAACCGATCGGTCTCGCGCCACCAATATCTTGCAGCTGCTCGATGATCAGCTTCATCATTTCGCGGCGGTTGGGTGGGGCTGTGGTGCGCAGCAACAGCGAAAGCATCCTGCCCAGACTCTCGGCGTCCGCCTGGATATCGCTGCCGGCTTTGCCTATCGCTACGAAGACCTCGAAAGGGTTGTCGTCATCATCGCGGTTGATGGTGATGTAGGCTTTGCCAAAGGGCGTCTGGGTGGCGACGGTCGTGCCGCGCAGTTTGTCCGGACGCGGATAGACACGATGCGGCGTGGTGGCGGGTTCGGCAGCGGCGCTCTCTTTCAGCCCGGCCATTTCGCTTTCGGCGCGCTCATCGCCCTTGAGCATCAGCACTTGTTCGTCGCGGCTGCCATCGCGATAGATGGTGCCGCCCTTGCAGCCGAGCTCGTACATATATTTGTACAACTCGCTGACCTGCTCAACGCTGTAGTCATTTGGCACATTGCAAGTCTTGCTGATGGCGCTGTCGATCCAGCGCTGGAAGGCACCTTGCACCTTGATATGTTCGTTGGGCGACAAGTCCATCGCGGTGACGAAGTGCTCAGGCAGGGAGTCGGCGGCGGGATTGGCATCGTACCATTCTTTGACGATGGGCACCTGCTCCTCGTGCAAGCCGAGGCGGCTCTTGCGGTAATAGATCCAGGAGAAAAAGGGCTCGACGCCGGTCGAGGTATTGACCATCGTGCCTGTGGTGCCGGTCGGCGCTTGTGTCAGCAGCGTGACATTGCGAATGCCATCGCGGCGAATCTTCTCGCGCACATCATGGGGCATCGTTTGCATGAAGCCGCTTTCAAGAAACATCTCGGCGTCGAACATGGGGAAGGCGCCTTTTTCCTGCGCCAGGTCGCTTGATGTTTCATAAGCCGTGACTGCGATCTCGCGGTAGATTTTGTCAATGACATCGACCGATTTGTCGCTGCCATAACGCACGCCCAGCTTCAGCATCAATTCGGCGATTCCCATCGTGCCCAGCCCGACGCGCCGCTCTGACATCTGCACTTTGAGGTTCTCCTCAAAGAAATACGGCGTGGTGTCGATGATATTGTCCAGGAAACGCGTCGCAAAGGCGACCGTGCGGCGCAGCTCGTCCCAGGCGACATCATGCTTGGTGTCGTCATAAAACTTCGACAAGTTGATTGCGCCCAGGTTGCAGACGGAAAAAGCGCCCAGCGGCTGTTCACCACAGGGATTGGTGCAGATCTGTGGATTGAAGTACCAGCTGTTCGCCATCTTGTTGCTGCGCTCGCGGAACCAGACGCCCGGCTCGGCGCTGGCCCAGGCGCTTTCGATGATCGCATCCCAAAGTTCGCGCGCTTTGATCGTCTTGTGATGCGTGACCTTGCGTCCGGTCGCCATCCAGGTATCCAGATCGCCATCCCAAAGCTCATCGAAGTCTGGATCGTGCGTATCCGGGAAGACCAGCTCCCAATCGTCATCGGCCTCCACCGCCGCCATCAACTTGTCAGAGACGCCGACGCTGATGTTGGCATTGGTGATATTTCCCGCCTGCCGCTTGCTGCTGATGAAGTTGAAGATGTCTGGATGCCAGTCATTCAATATCAGCATCAAGGCACCGCGCCGGCTGCCGCCTTGCTCGATGAGCCCGGTGACGAAACTGTACAAGCCGCCCCAAGAGACCGACCCGCTGGATCGTCCGTTGACGCCCTTCACATAGGCATGCCGCGGTCGCAGGGTCGAGAGATTGATGCCGACGCCACCACCTCGCGACATGATCTCGGTCATCTGGCCCAGTGTCGTCATGATGCCTTCGCGCGAGTCATGCGGTGACGGGATGACATAGCAGTTGTAATAAGTCAGGTCTTGGTCGGTGCCGGCCGCAGTCAAGATGCGCCCACCGGGCACGAACTTCCAACCGTCCAGCAGCCAGCGGAATTTCCCCGTCCACTCGGTTTGTTTCGCCTCGCCGTCTTCGGTAGCGGCCACGCCCCGAGCCACGCGGCCCATCATTTGGCCGGGTTCGGTTTCGATCGGCTTGTCCACATGTTGCAGGTCGCGCTCGACCACTTCGCCATCCAGCAGCTTTATTGTGACCATGGGCAGGTCGAGCGCGGTTATCGAGCCGACCTCGCGCTGTCCGGTCTTGGGGTCGACAACCACAATGACCGTGTCGCCAATAGACAGGCTGGCGCGCGTCATATCCTTCTGGGCATAGCGATCGAGGAATATCTTGTAGCCCAGGTCGTGCAGCTTGTTTTCGCCGGTGGGCGCAAGTGTCATGTCAGGCATCTCGGGTGCTTGGGCGAACATATTATACCTTATCTATAGAAGGATACGAGGCGGTCAGATTGGTCAGATTGCTGTCCTGTGGATAGTCAAATTATGGTCGTGAAGTCGCAAATCGGCTAGCGGCGATTCGGCTTTTTCAGTTTGATTTCACTAAATTGGATTGAGATTTTCATACGAAAAGCAGCGGGAACAGGCTTGACAAAATACAAAAAAGGGCGACCCGACGGATCGCCCAAACAAAGGGGAGATTACTAAGTAGTATAGCTACTGCCGGCGATTTCGCTTGCGCAGGAAAGCTGGCAGCTCTGTGTTTTTGGGGTCGATGTTGTCATAGGTTCGGGCATCGTCCGGAGCCGGCGAGGGCGGAGTCTGGCGGGTCCGCTGGAATGGCGATCCACTGCCTACCGAGACGCCTTGGCCGGGCGTCTGCACTTCGACATCTTCATAGACCGGGCGCTGTACCGGTGTTGACTGCGGCAGCGGCGTCGACTGGCGGATAGGCAGCTGGCCTGTTTCTTTCATGGTGGTTTCCAGGCGACTGCGTTCAAAGCCGGTGGCGATCACGGTGATGTGCACCTCGTCGCCCAGGCTTTCGTCGATGTGCGCGCCGAAGATGAGATTGCATTCCGCATGCGCCGAATCTTTGATGATAGCTGCCGCTTCGTTGACCTCGAAGAGCGTCAAATCCGCGCCACCCGTGATCGAGAACAAGATGCCGCGCGCGCCATCAATCGTCACATCCAGCAAGCCGCTGGTGATGGCCATTTCTGCTGCAGACCGCGCCCGATCATCGCCGGCCGCTCGTCCAACCGCCATCAATGCCGCGCCGCCTTCGCTCATGACCGTGCGCACATCAGCGAAATCCAGGTTGATCAAGCCAGGCACGGTGATCAATTCCGAGATGCCCTGGATGCCTTGGCGCAGCACATCGTCCGCCAGCGAGAAGGCTTGCTGCAGGGTCGAGCGCTTGTCGGCCATTTGCAGCAGGCGGTCATTGGGAATCACGATGAGCGTGTCGACCTGGCTCTTTAGCGCTTCGATGCCTGTCTTGGCCAGCTGCGCGCGCCGCGTGCCTTCAAAGGTGAATGGCCGGGTAACCACGCCAATGGTGAGCGCGCCCAGCTCTTTGGCAATCTGCGCGATGACCGGCGATGCGCCTGTGCCCGTGCCGCCACCCATGCCGCAAGCCACGAAAACCATGTCCGAGCCGCGCAAGACTTCGAGCAGGTCTTCCGAGCTTTCTTCGGCAGCTTTGCGGCCGATCTCTGGATTGCCGCCCGCGCCCAGGCCGCGCGTCAGCTTGTCGCCAATGCGCACGCGCGTCTTGGCTTTGGAAAGCATCAACGCCTGGTTGTCGGTGTTGACCGCGATAAACTCTACGCCGCCCAAGCCTTCGTTGATCATGCGATTGATGGCATTGCCGCCGCCACCGCCGACACCTACAACCTTGATCTGGGCGAAATGTTCTCCGGTTATCAAATCATTGACCATTATGATGTCCCTCGCCATTCAACAGCGTTGTGCCGCTTTTTCCAAGTTCACGCGTACATTGTACGCCCAATTCATATGCGCGCAATCAGTACAAACAGCAATTTGCAGGCAATACTGAAGAAAAAAGCGCCGCTCATTCGTCCTGTGGCAAAAAGCGCCGCAAGAAGTTGTTCATTCGCCGCCCCCATTGATTCACGGGTACGCCGACATTGGCATCCAGGTCAGGCTCCAGCATGGCGTCCATCTCCAGCCCCAGCCGCAGCAAACCGACACTCGTGCTGTAAGAAGGATTCTTCAGCGTATCGGCGATGCCTGTTACGCGCTCCGGCTGCGCCAGACGCACCGGCAAATTGAGAATGCGCGATGCCAAATCGCGATAGCCCGGCAGCAGCGAACTCCCGCCCGTGATCACCGAGCCCGCTCGCAGCAAACCAGCATAGCCCGAGCGCTTGATCTCTTTTTCTGCCATCTCGAAGATTTCTTCAAAGCGCGCCTCGACCACCATAGCCAGGTCGCGCCGCGATACGGGCAGAATCTCGCCGCCAAATGGCTCGACAGGGAAGACTTCCGATTCGCTGACGGCTTGCATATCGGCGTGCCCGCGTTGAATCTTGACTTGTTCCGCCAAGCCAAACGGCACGCGCATCCAATAGGTGATATCTTGCGTCACATGATTGCCGCCGACCGGGATGATGGCTGTATGCCACACTGTGTTGTCGATGAAGATAGCGATATCGGTGGTGCCGCCGCCAATGTCGATGACCACCGCGCCCATCTCTCGTTCGTGCGGTGTCAAGACTGCTTCGCCGGCCGCCAGAGGATTGAGGATAAACCGGTCGACCAGCACGCCCGCCGATTCCACCGCGTCTTCCAGGTTGGCCAGGCTGGTCGTCGACGCGGTGATGATGTGCGCGTCCACTTCCAGCCGGAAGCAGTGCATGCCCAGCGGACTGCGGATGCCCTCTTGCCCGTCCAGCGTATAACTGCGCGGCACGACATGCAAGATCTCGCGGTTGTGGGGGATGGCGATATTGCGCGCCACGCTCATGGCTTTTTCCAGGTCGGCTGTCTGCACGCTGCGCGAGCCAACCACTGTCGCCATGCCGCGGCTGGTCAATGACGAGATATGACTGCCCGCCACACTCACAAAAGCGCGATTGATGTCATAGCCGCTGGACCTTTCTGCCTTGCGGATGGACTGGGCAATCGCGGCTGAAAGCGCGCCGACATCGCTGACGACGCCCTTCTTCATGCCGTCGCTCGCTTCGATGCCCAGGCCGACGACATAAACATCTTCCGGGCGCACTTCGCCGACTATCGTGCAAATCTTGTGTGTGCCTACATCGAGGCCTACGACCAAATCGCCCATCAGCTTTTATCGCTCCCACAATACCCTGTAGAATGGCGCGTCTGGATTGGCGATATTCAGCTCGGCGATATCAACCGCCCGATTGTTCAGATCGGCCACTAGCACCTCGTACATCTGCAGTTTCTCGCTCGTTTCTGACGCCGAACCCCTGCCCATCCACACTTGCCAGCCTTGTTCGTTGGTCCAGCCAAGCCCATGCACAGGATGAAAGTCCAGGTTGGCGCTGGCTGGCAATCGCTCGATCAGCTGCAGCGCGCCCAGCACCATGTCGGCGTTGAAATCTTCAGCGCTGGGCATCGAACCCGCATAGTCGTCTTTCACCAGGTTCACGCGCGGCACATGTGGCATCTCTGCTCGGGCTGGCATGGTGCGCCCCTGCAAGTCGATCCAGCTTTCAGCGCCAGCGTCCGACCAAATCATGGCTGGCTGCCGCTCTTCGACCAGAATGGTGATCAAGTCGGGGGGCCAGCCCAATTGGACGACCACATCCGCTACCGATGGTGAGCGCAAAATATTTTCGCGTATCTGCGCCGGGTCGAGCCAGAACATGTGGAAATCGGCGATATCTGAATAAGCAAATATCTCTTCGCGTGGCATCAGGTCGTTGCCTCTGACAACTATTGAACGCACAAAAAATACATCGCTGACGAAAAATATCGCCAGCAAAGCGCCCAGCAGCAAGAACAACACGGCGCTGGCTGCTCGCCATTGCAAGTAACTCTTGCTGCCATCGCTGTGCACCAGCATCTGGCGCTTGGGAACGCTCCCAGGTCGCGCCCTGTGCAAGACACCTGGCGCGCGCTCAGGCTGGCGCTGCTGCGTTTGAACATGACTCGCCACTGTGCGTCTTTCAGTCGTTGCCTTTGGCAACCGCAACTCATTTCGCACCATAGTCTACACTTGCCACAACAATGGCGCAAACATTCAGGCGCGTTATTTATCACCAATCGCCGAGCAGTTGGACTTCCAATTCCAGCGTCACGCCGCTCGCTCGCTTGACGCGCTCTTGCACCAGCAGAACAAGCTGCCAGTAATCACCGGCTGTTGCGGCTCCGCCCAGGTTGACGAAGAAATTGGCATGCCGCGGGGAAACCTGAACGCCGCCAATGCGCTCGCCTTTTAATCCCGCCGCTTCAATCAACCTGCCAGCGAAATCGTCAGGAGGGTTCTTGAAGATGCTGCCCAGGCTGGCTCCAGGCGGTTGTGTGCGCCGACGATACGCATTGTTGTGCGCCATCTTCGCGCCGATCGTTTCATGATCTGTTCGCTGCAAGGCAAATTCTGCTTCGAGCACGAAGAATCGCCGGTCTGCCCGGGATTTCAGCAGCGAATGACGATAAGCATAATCCAGATCGTTCGCCGCCAGCCAGGTTGTGTTGCCCGGCTCAACGATGCGCGCTCGCAACAAGTTGCTGGCGATATTGCTGCCGTGCGCGCCGGCATTGTTGACGACTGCGCCGCCCACAGTGCCCGGCACAGCGATCGCCCATTCCAGGCCGCCCAATGCTCGTTCATGGCAAAAACGCGCCAGGTGGATCAAGCTCGTGCCAGCCGCGGCCTGCACGCGCGTCCCGCAAGGCTCGATGCGCGCCGCCCGATTCACGATCACCAGCCCGCGGATGCCAGCGTCCGCGACCAGGATATTGGCACCGCCGCCGATGACCGTGACGGGCAGGTCATGCGTCCATGCTTCACGCAGCAAGCGCTTGATGTCGGTATAGGCGGGGTCTTTGGCGATGTAAAGGTAATCGGCAGGTCCGCCCAGCCGCGCCGCTGTGTAGCGGGCCAAAGATTGATTGCGCTGGAGGGCCGGGAATGCCCGCAGCAGGATATCGCTCATGTGCCATCGCTCAAGAGCAACTCGGCGATTTGATTGGCGTCGCCCGCGCTGAATATCAGGACGGCTGCTGGTCGGAGCGCCTCGTCCTGGACGAGCTCGACGGCGGCGGCAAATGTAGGCACATACAGGGCAGAGCAACGCGCAGAGATCGCCTGCGCCAGGTTCGGGCTGCTGATGCCCACGATCGGTTCTTCTCGCGCTGCATATATCGGCGTAACCAGGACGCGGTCGGCCTGGTCGAAAGCTGCGGCGAAATCAGCGGCAAAATGCTTCATGCGCGTATAGGTATGTGGCTGCCAGATCGCCCAGATCTGTCGCTGTGGATAGCTGCGCCGCGCCGCTTGCAGATTGGCCTGAATGGCAGTCGGATGATGCGCGTAGTCATCAATGACAGCGATGCCGTCGCGCTCGCCACGCAGCTCGAAGCGCCGCCCCGCGCTGACGAATCCCGCCAAAGCCTCTGCGCCCCGCTTGATGCTGACGCCCCGTTGGTTGGCTGCCACCAGCGCCGCCAGCGCATTGAGCACATTGTGCCGGCCGGGCAACCCCAGCCGCGCCTGCCCGCGGACCAGGCCAGCCTGCCGCACAGTGAATTGGCTGCCCAGGTCTTTGAAGCGCAGGTCAACCGCTCGCCAGTCTGCTGATGCGAAGTCGATGCCATAGGTGAGGGCTGGTCTGCCTTGTGCCTTCCGCGTGACCGCCAGCTCCAGCGCCGGCGTGTTGTCGGCGCAGGCGATTAACAGGCCAGCGGACCCGAGCAACGCGGCGAATTGGCTGAAAGCTGCCCGGACATCCTCGAAAGTGGCGAAGAAATCCGGATGATCGTGCTCAATATTGGTTATGATGGCCAGGTCTGGCGACAAGCCGAGGAACATATTGTCGTATTCATCGGCTTCAATGACGAAAGCCTCGCCGCTGCCGACAGCCGCATTGCTGCCCGTGTTGCCCAGCGTCCCGCCGACTATGTAGCTGGGGTCTTGTCCGACGCAGCGCAAAATGTGTGTCAGCATGGCGGTCGTGGTGGTTTTGCCGTGCGCGCCCGCCACCGCCAGGGTAGCGAAGCCGCCCAGCAGCGCGCTCATGAATTGCCGCCGCCGATATACAGGAATGCCCAAAGCCCGCGCCGCAGCCACCTCGATGTGGTCGTCGGGCACAGCCGATGTCGCCAATACAGCATCCGCGCCCAGGACAAAGTCGGCAGCGTGCCCAATCTCGACTCGCGCGCCCTCTTTTGCCAGCGCCAGCGTGATTTCGCTCATGCGACTGTCTGAGCCGCTTACACGCAATCCGCGCCCCAGCAAGATTCGCGCGATCGCCGACAAGCCCGCGCCGCCAATGCCAATCAGGTGTATGCGCTGCCCAGCCTCGAGCACCATGTCAGTCCCTGCCCGTCTCTAGCAGCAGCTTCGCCACATTGTCCGCGCCATCCCGATTTGCCAACGCGCGCGAATTTGCCCGCAGGTCCGCCATACGCGCCTCGTCGTTGAGCAGATCCAAAACCAGGTCGCCCAGTTCGGACTGCATGTCTTCATCGTCGAGTCGCACGGCAGCGCCCCGCTGGCTGAGGTAATCGGCATTCACTTTCTGATAGCGCCACGCGTAGGGGTAGGGCACCAGAATGGCTGGCAAACTAAAAGCCGGCAGTTCGGCGAGGGCGCTGGCGCCCGCCCGGCAGATCACCAGGTCTGCCGCGGCAAAAGCCAAGCCCATCTCTGCATACAAATAGGCGAAAGCGTGATAATGCGGATGCCCGGCCAGGTCGCCCAATTGCTGCTGCGTGCGCGCCCAGTCCAGCTCGCCAGTGATGTGAATGATTTGCAGGTCCGCCGCCAACAGACGCCCCAGGCTGTTGCCCAGCGCCAGGTTGATGCTGCGGGCGCCGCGGCTGCCACCGAAGACCAGCAACGTCTTGCGGTCGGGGTCCAGTCCAAAATGCGCGCGCGCCAGATTGCGGTCTGCGCACAGCCGATCGGTTTGCAATGGATAACCGGTCACCACCGCCTTGCCCTCCGGGAAGAAGCGCAGGGATGGCGGGGCGGTAACGGCGACTGCGTGCGCCAGCCGTTGCAAGACCTTGATAGTCAAACCGGGCTCGATATCGGGCAAGTAGATCACAATGGGGATGCGTAACAGCTTTGCCGCCAGCGCCACAGGAAAGTTCGCCCAGCCACCTGTCAGCAGGATGACATGAGGTTGGATTCGCCGCAAAAAGCCCAGCGATTGCCCCAGGCCCGCCACCAGTTTCAGCAGGCTGATGCCCATGCGCAGCGGGTTGACGCCGTGTATTGGTCCCGCCAGCACTTCATGATAGCCGGCAAAGCTCAGTCCCGCGGCTGCCACCAGCTTGCTTTCCATGCCGCCGACCGCGCCGACAAAATGCAGCTCGTGCGCCTCAGCTCCCGCGCTCAGCAATGCCTGGGCTGTCGCCAGCGCGGGATAAATATGACCGCCGGTGCCGCCCGCCCCGATCAGTATTCGCAAGCTCGCTTCTCCGTTCCGAGTTAGGTATGCGGCGCGTCGCCACCCGCTGCACGCTGAGCATCAAGCCTACGCCGATCATCACCACAGTCAGCGACGAACCGCCGAAGCTGATGAATGGCAGTGGTACGCCTGTCGATGGAATTGCGCCCGTCATCACGGCGATATTCAGCAGCGCCTGGATGATCACCCAGGAGGTAAAGCCGACGCACAGCAAAGCGCCAAAATTGTCTTTTGCCCGCCGCGCCAACTGGAAGCCGCGAATGGCAAAACAGATAAATAGCGTAACGACAACCGCAGCGCCCAATACCCCCAGTTCCTCGCCAATCACCGCAAAGATGCTGTCGGTGTGCGGGGCGGGCAGTGCGCCAAACTTCTGTTGGGATTGTCCGACGCCGACGCCGAACCAGCCGCCGCGCAAAAATGCTGTGATGGCTTGCAAGGTATGATACTCGGCCAGTGTTAGATCGCTCAGCCCGGCCAGGAAGTTGTCGACCCGCCGCTGGGCATAGGGAAAGACTTGCAGCATAAATAGCGCAACGCTGCTCGACAACGCGCCAATGGCAGCAAGATGAAAAATGTTCGCGCCCGCCACAAAATATATCGCGCCCGCTGTCAGCACGACGATGGCAGCCGAACTCAGATCCGGCTGCTGAACGATGAGAAAACCCACTACGCCTACAACGATCAAAAAAGGCACCAAGCCAAACAACAAACTGGCGGGCCGCGTCCGCTTGGAGCCCAGCCAAGCCGCCAGATAGAGCACGATGGCGAATTCGGCCAATTCCCCGGGCTGGAAGCGGCCCGCCGAAAAAGAACGCCGCGCGCCAAACACTTCTTCGCCAACGAACAGCACCGTCACCAGCGCAACAATCGTAAACAGCAGCAGCCAGACAGCAAATCGCTTCCAAAAGCGATAATCCACCAGCGCGAACACAAACATCCACCAAATTGCCCAGCCGATATTGCGCAGGTGCTCTTCAACGAAGAAGCCGCTGGCTGTTCCATAAGTCGCGCGACTCCAGTCGAATGTCGCGCTGAAGACCATCAGCGAGCCAATGATAAGCAACAGCAGCACGATCGCCAGCAGCGGGCGGTCGAAAGCGTTCAGGTAGCGATGACGGGGCAGATTGAAACGGCGCGGACGGTCGGTGCCAATGTCCAGTGGCACGCCTCTACGTTGTCGCAGTCTGCGCCGCAGTCGCCGATACCGCGCATCGGGGCTGGCTTGCTCGCTCATCGCTCTCCTCTTCCCGCGCGCATCATTATAGTTGAGTTACCAACTGGCGAAAGTGATTTCCGCGCTCGGCGAAATCTGCATAGGCGTCGTAACTGGTGCCGCCAGGCGAAAGCAACACAACATCGCCCGCCAGCGCCACGCGAGCCGCGCATTCGACCGCATCGGCCAAGGTGTCGGCGCGCAGCACTTGTCCCTGGCGTGGACGCATCAGGCTGAGCAAGGGCATCACTTTTGAGGCAACTTGCTTTTCTCCCCCTTCCCCAAAGACGACGATATGCTTTGCCTTGCGCAGGGCTACTTGCAGCGTCGCTTGCCAGGGCAGGTCTTTGTCTGCCCCGCCGATCAGCAACACCAGCGGCTCGTCGTAGCTTTGCAAAGCTGCGTGCAGCCGCTCTGGCGCGGTGGCGATGCTGTCGTTTACCCAGCTGACGCCATTTTGCGTGCGCACAACTTCCAGCCGATGCGCAACTGGACGAAAGTCGCGAATGGCGGCGCGCATCACTTCTGGCGCGATACCAGGACGGTCGGTCGCCAAGCCCATGCCGCCGGTGATCGCGCAGGCAGCCAGCACATTCGACACATTGTGATCGCCCCGCAGCGAGATATCATCTCGCCGACAAACCACATGCGCCGCGCCATCAAAACTGGCCGCGCCCGAAACCAGCAGCCGGTTGCCCAGCATGAAGGCACCGTTCGCAACCATTTCGTAGCTGCTGAAGCGCAGGTCTTCGCCGGCTACCAACTGCGCGAAAGGCTGGCTGACTCTGTCGTCCTGACAAAGCACCGCCACATCCTGCTTGCGTTGATGCCGCAATATGTTCGACTTGGCAGCGGCGTATTTGTCCAGGCTGCCATGCCGATCGAGGTGATTCGGGGTCAGATTCAAGATGGCAGCGACCTGTGGCGAACTGCCCATCAACTCCAGCTGAAAACTGGAAAGCTCCATGACGACGATGTCCATCGGGTTGATCTTCGCCAGGTCTCGGAGCAAGGGATTGCCGATATTGCCGCCCAGCCAGACTGTATAGCCAGCTTGCCGCAGAATAGCTGCCACCAGCGAGGCGGTCGTCGTCTTGCCAGCGCTGCCGGTGATGCCGATTACGGGCGCCGGACAGCGCTCCAGGAAGAGCTGAGCATCGTTGCTTAAGGGGATTCCGTGCTCGCGCGCTTCGACCAGCAGAGGCAAATCCAGCGGCACACCCCCGGAAACGCAGATCAAGCGCGCGCCAATCAGAACATCTTCCGGGTGTCCGCCCAGATAAAAGCGCACGCCTTTCCAGTCGCGGCGGCGCACAGCCAATTCCCGGGCGCTACGACTGTCGGTGACAACCACATCCGCGCCAATAGTCGGCAGCCAGCGAGCCAAGGCGCGTCCCTGTCGCCCAAAGCCAAAGACAACGACTCGCTTGCCCGCCAGAAAATCGCGTCCGCTCATAGTCTCGCCCAGGCTCAGAGCAACGCCAGCGCCACGCCGACGAACGCGCTCAATATCGCGATCAGCCAAAAACGTTGCACGATGCGCATTTCGCTCCAGCCCAGCAGCTCGAAGTGATGATGGATGGGGGTGCGCAAAAAGGGCCGCCAATCCACGCCATAAAAGCGCCGCGTGATCTTTGCGGAAGCCACCTGGATAATCACGCTGAGGATTTCGACCACCGGCACAATGGCGATGATGGGCAGCAGCAGCCATTGCCCCGACATGACGGCGACCGCGCCCAGCGTCGCCCCCAGCGCGAGCGAGCCGGTATCGCCCATGAATAATTGGGCTGGATGCGCGTTGTACCACAAGAACGCAAAGCACGCGCCCACAACGACGAAGCACAGCTCGGCGACGAAAATCTGGTTTTGCAGCACGGCGATGACGCCATACGCGGTGTATGCGCTGGCAGTGATGATGCCCGCCAAGCCATCCAGCCCATCCGTTAGATTGGTCGCATTGGAACTGGCCACGATGATAAATGTGCTAATCACAACAAAAATGACGGGATTCACCGAGACAGTCACTTGCAACAAGGGCAGGGTCAAAGAATTGGCGAATGAGAATTCAAAATGCGACATCACGGTCGAGGCAAAGAGCGCCAGGATGATCTGAAAAGCGAACTTGACCTTGCCCGAAAGCCCTTCTCCCAGATTGCCGCGCGAGGTCTGGATGCCCGCCCAATCGTCGATCAATCCCAGCAGCGCGAAGCCGATCAATACGAATAGCGGCAGCAAGATGCTGCGACCGCTGCCTTCTTCGACGATGCGCGATAGATTCAGCGCCAGCGAAAACAATATCGCCGGCACGATGATCATGATGCCGCCCATGGTCGGCGTGCCGACTTTGTTGATATGGCTGCTGTCTTGCAGCTCGGGGCGGATCTGCTTGCCGATCTTCAACAAGTGCAGGATTTCAATGAACGGACCGCCCCAGATCATGCCGAGCACGAAAGTCACAGCGCCAATGCTGAGCGCCAGTGGCAGTTGGCTTTCCATAGCTAGTCCTGCTCCGTCTGGGACGCGCGCAGGCGGGCTTCGACCGTTTGTAGCTCGCGCCGAACCGCGTCGTCCGGGATCTCGAGCAAGATAACCAGCCGGTCGGCGATGCGTCTGAAGACTGGCGCAGCCACTTCAAAACCGAAAAAGTCGTCGGGTCTGTCCAGCTTGACCATCGCCACCACTTCTGGCTCGTCAGCCGGCAAAAAGCCGATGAACGATACGATCGAGGAGTTGGGGCCTGTCTCATAACCGATGGCGGTGTTGATCTGGGCGGTGCCCGGTTTGCCAGCCACGGTGTAATTGGGCATATAGGCTTCGGGAGCGCCTTCGCGCACTGTGCGCACCAGCAAATTTTTGAGAATGTTGGCGGTTTCTGTCGAAAGCACGCGCCGGACTGTGCTGTGCCGCGCGTCTTTGGGTCCTTCTTCGCTTATCACCTGGCGGACGATATGCGGTTGGCGCATGATGCCGTCGTTGGCGATGGCCGCGAAGGCGGTGATCATCTGCATCTGAGTAACTTGTAGATCTTGTCCATAGCTGTTCAGCCCAAAAGCGCTTTCGCTCCAGCCGGTATCGCCCCGCAGACGCAACTCGCCTTGCTCTTCGTTGAACAAGCCCACGCCCGTCGCTTGCCCGAGGCCAAATGCCCGCAAGCCGCTGTAGAAAGCTTCTTCGCCCATTGCCAGCGCCATGGTTGCGCTGCCCACATGCAGCGATTGCGCCAGCACGCCGGTGATATCGACAGCGCCATGCGCTCGAAAAAAGCGATTGCGAAACTCGCGCCCGCCGATTTCGATCAAACCGACATCATTATAGCTCCATTGCGCTGTGATGGCGCCACTTTCCAGCGCTGTCGCCGCCGTCAGCACCTGCATGAGCGAGCCCGGTTCATAAGTCTCTTGCACAGCCGGATTGATCAGCAGATTGGGATCGGTGATTTCCAGGAAGCGGTTGGGGTCAAAAGAAGGATAATTCGCCAGCGCCAGCACTTCGCCATTGCGCGGATCCATGACAATGATGCTGCCGCGGAATGCCCCATTTTCCCGGACTGCCTGCTCCAGCTCGACTTCCATCCAGAATTGCACATCGCGGTCGAGCGTCAGCACGATATCTTGTCCGCGCTGTTCGGCAGGCCGGTCTTCAGGCAAGTCGAAGGGCACATTGCTGACCGACAAATCCATCACCCGGCCCGCCAGTGTGCTGTTGTATGCGCCTTCCACGCCCAAGGTGCCGATAAGCCCGTCGTCCAATACGATGCCGATGACATGCGCCGCCAGGCTGCCTTGCGGATAAAAGCGCCTGGGTATCTCTTCCAAGCCCAGCGATATGTCGTCCAGCGCCGCGACCGCCTGACCCTGCTCAGCCGAGATGGGTCCTGCCACAAACTCCCAAACATTCTCGCTGGTCAGTTTGAAATAAAGCTCTACTTCATCCATATCCAGGATCACGGACAGTTGCTTCATCAAAGTCTCGGCATCAAAGACCAGGTCGGGGCTGACTCCGAGTCGATATTGCACAATGTTGAAGGTCAGTGGCTCGCCATCACGGTCATAAATCATGCCGCGCTCAGCCGGGATGCGCAGCGTTGTATTGGTGATCGAGCTGCCGATGCGCTCCAACTCCTGCCGCACCGACCTCGGGAAGAACTGGAAGTTCGCCAAATGGATGATCAGCAAGCTGGCCAGGAAGATCAGAAAAAGCGCCACGATGGGCAGGCGCGCATGGATGGTGGCTTGCTGTGTGGATTGTCCCGGCATGCGTCACTCGCCGAAAGCCTGAAATTGCCGGCGCAAGAGATCAAATTGCGATTGCAGCCAGCCGCCAAAGGTCTCGTCATAATCGGATGCTGCTGGCTCGGCGCTGTGCCTTGCTGCGGCTGCGAATGCCCTTGTCTGCCGATTTGGGTTGTAGCTTTCAAATACCAGGTATTCGATGTCGTCGTTGGTGGCGGGGCGGAAGCCGATTTCCACCGCGCGAGCATACAAACGCGGCACGATGCGAAAGCTGGCTATCTCGCCGATTAGCTGTTCGTTCTGCTGTTTGATCTCGTCGCGGCGGGCGATGAGATCTTCGATTTCGCGATTTGTAATGGCGAAGGCGGCCACCTGCGACAGGTACAAGCTGCCCAGAATCAATAGAATCGCCACACTCAGGATGGCGATGGCTGTCGCCTGGCTCTGCGTCTGGAAGCGTCGGCGGCTGAATGTATGTTGAAACCAGGCTTGCGACATGACTCACCCTGGCGCGACCGGTCGACGCGCCGCTTCTATTCCAATGTATCAGAATCGCCAGCTTGCGCAACTTGCCAGCGCGGCGATTACAACTTCTCGGCAACCCGCAGTTTGGCGCTGCGGCTGCGTGGATTTCGCTGGATCTCTGCTTGGCTGGGGGTGATGGGCTTGCGGTTGACGAGGCGGATGCTCGCGCGTTTGCTGCCCAACGAGGCCATGCCCGGCGGAGCATTTTGACTATGTGCCAGCTCGCGGAATGCCCGCTTGACGATGCGATCTTCGAGGCTGTGAAAGCTGATGATCGCCAGTCGGCCGCCCGAAGGCAGCAGATCGACAGCGATGGGAATGACTCGTTCGACAGTTGCCAGTTCGTCGTTGACTGCGATGCGCAGCGCCTGGAATGTGCGCGTGGCTGGATGAATGCGCATGGACCGGCGCAGGGGGGCGGGCAGCGCGGCGGCAACCAGCTCGGCCAGTTCGCGCGTCGTGCCGATCGGCCGGGCAGCCACGATGGCGCGGACGATGCGGCGAGCCTGCCGTTCTTCACCATAGCGAAACAGCAGCCGCGTCAACTCCTCGCCCGGCAGGGTGTTGACGATGTCGTTCGCGCTTGCGTCCAAAGATGTGTCAAAGCGCATATCCAGCCGCGCAGCGTGCCGAAAGGAGAAGCCGCGGGCGGGGTCGTCCAGCTGCAGCGAAGACAAGCCCAAATCCAGCAGAATGGCATCCACGACATCCCAGCCCAGTTCTTGCGCATATTCACGCATGCGCAAATAGCTGCCTTGGAACAAACGCGTCCGGCCATCATGCTCTTGCAATGTCTGCCTGGCTGTCTGCAGGGCGTGCGCGTCCAGGTCGCAGCCCAGCAGCTTTTCCGCGCCCGCATCCAGCAGCGCCTTGCTGTGCCCGCCAGCGCCCAGGGTGCCATCAATAACGCGAGAAGGCGCTTTTCCGCCGGGCATCAGCGCCGCGATGGCTTCATCCAGCAAGACGGGAATATGTGTCATCCAGAACCTCGTTGGTGCGTCAATGCGGAAGGAGCAAAATTGCGAATCTCCAACGCGCCGCAGAATCGGCATCATGCTACACTATACGCGATATTCGTCCGCGAAAGTTATCCTGCTGTCGCCCAATGTCGTACCAGAAACCCGCGCATATCGAAACCATCCTCAAAAATCTGCCCGCCAAGCCCGGCTGTTACCTGATGAAAAACAGCCGCGGCAAGATCATCTATGTGGGCAAGGCGAAGCGGTTGCGCAACCGCGTCCGCAGCTATTTCACCACGCATGCCGATGGCAACGGCAAAACCCTGCGCATGCGCTCCGAGGTCGACGACATCAACTTCATCATCACTGAAAACGAAGTCAAAGCGCTCATCCTGGAAGAAACATTAATCAAGAAGCACAAGCCCCGCTACAACATCGAGCTTAAAGATGACAAACGCTATCCTTATATCCGCGTCAGCTGGAGCGATGCCTTCCCCAAAGTCGAAACGACGCGCCGAATCGTCAACGATGGCTCGCGCTATTTTGGTCCCTATTCGGCTATGTGGGTGGTGCAAAAGACCTTGAGCGACTTGCGCCGCGCCTTCCCCTATTTGACTTGCGACCGCGACATAGATGGGCAAGACGAGCGCGCCTGCCTTTTTCACGACATCAAATTGTGCAACGCTCCCTGCATCGGCGCTGTCAGCCGCGACCAATATCGCTTCATGATCCAGGAACTGATGGATGTGCTGAGCGGCCGCGCCAAAGCGGTGCAGCTGCGTCTGGTGAACGAAATGAACGCCGCGGCAAAAGAACTCAACTTTGAAAAAGCCGCTGCCATCCGCGATCAACTGCAAGCAATCGACTTCATCACCAACAAGCACAAAGCCGTGGGCAAGAATCTGACCGACCACGATGTCATCGCCTTGGCTCGCGAAGACCGCGATGCCACCGTGCAGATCATGTTCATCCGCAACGGCAAGCTCATCGGCAGCGACTCGCGCATGATGAGCAACACCGAAGGCGAATCGGACGCCGTCGTGCTGGAGCAGTTTATCAGCCAGTTTTACGCCGGCAGTGGCAATATCCCGCGCGAATTGATCTTGCCCGACCAGGTGGGTGAAGCGCGCATCCTGGAAAGTTGGCTCAGCGACAAACGCGCCAGCTCCAAAGTGTCTATCCATGTGCCCCAGCGCGGAGACAAACGCAAGCTGGTGCGCCTGGCGCAAGAAAATGCCCTGGAGAGCTTGCAGATGATGCGCGCGCAATACGAAGCCGATACCACGCGGCACGAGCAAGCCATGGCCGAACTGCAAGCGGCGCTGAGCCTGCCACGCATCCCCAACCGCATCGAATGCTATGACATCAGCACGACGCAGGGCACAGCCATCGTGGCCAGCCGCATCGTCTTTGTGCGTGGCGCGCCGCGCAAGAGCGAGTATCGCCGCTTCAACATTCGCAGCGTCGACCACAGCGGTTCCGATGATTATCAGTCCATGCGAGAAGCGCTGACCCGCCGCTTCAGCCGCTGGAAAGCCGCGGGCGAATCGGCAGATGAACTCGCGCCCGATGGATTGGACAAGGACGAAACCTGGCGGCTGCTGCCCGACTTGCTTCTGATTGACGGCGGAGTGGGACAGCTGAATGTGGCGAGCGCGGTGCTGGACGAGTTCGGCTTGAGTCAACGCGTGCCGGTCGCCTCGCTGGCGAAGCGCATAGAAGAGGTCTTCTTGCCCGGCCGGGCGCAGTCCATCCTGCTGGAGCGTCGGGGCGAGGCGCTCTATCTGCTGCAGCGAGCGCGCGACGAAGCCCATCGCTTCGCCATCACCAGCCACCGCACGCGCCGCCGCAAAATGAGCCTGGCCAGCCGCCTGGAAACCATCCCCGGCGTCGGACCAAAACGGCGCAAGCTGCTGCTAAAGCACTTCGAAAACTCCATAGACGCCATCCGCTCGGCATCAATCGGGGAGCTGGCGCAGGTCAATGGCATCAACAAAGAAGTAGCGCTGGCCATCAAGAGTCATTTGGACTAAGCGCGGCTGGCTTGACAAGCGGAGGTCTTGCCGATACCATTTGTGCTGAATGGGGGTTGTGATGAATGAGAACGATTTGACGAAATCGCTTAACTTGCCCAAGCGCCCATTTCTGCGCGGCATCGCCAGGCTCGTTGACTTTGGCGGCAGCTTGGATCGCAGTCAGCATGAGCGGGTGTTGGCCTTTTATGAGCGAGAAAGACAATCGCTAGAAGCAGAGGCCGCAACAGAAGAGGAAATAGAGCGAAAACCGGGACCGATGCAGGATGCCGAGGCAATCGGCTCGTATTGGCGGGCGGTGGGTGACAATCTGCGTTGGGCGCTAACTGAGTACGATAAAGAAATAAGCCGCGAGAAACCAGTTTGAGCGACGGCAAGCAGAGTCCGGACAAATCGAAAGAGGCGCTAGACTTTCTCGCCGACAATCCCGAGTCATCCGAAATAGAGAGCGTTGCCGCTGTCCATCCAGAGCCCGCGCCGATAGACTCAGAGTCGCAGCTAGTTGCTGAGTATCGGCAATTGCACTTTGGTCCTTTGCCGCATCCAGACTTGGCGCGGCAATACGAAGACTTACTGGAAGGCAGCTTTGAACGAATCCTGGTCATGGCTGAGAAAGAACAGGCGGCTCGGTTGCAGCTTGAATCGCAGCGGCACCAAGATATTGTGAGCAGGGACAGGCAACTGTACGAAGCCGCAGCGGAATACCACCGGCAAGACCTTGCCTCTCGCTCTAAGCGCGAATATGCTGGCATGTGGCTAGGTTTTTTGCTGGCGGCAGGTGTTCTCTTGATTGCCGCGATGGTCATATTCACAGGGCGCAGTCTGGAGGCGGGAATCGCCTTGATTCTTGGAGATGCGGCAGTGATCGCAGGCGTATTTTTGCATCAAGCACGTAGCAGCCAGATTGAGCGAAGCTCTCTTGATGACCGCTAGTGCCTATGGTATCCGTAGCTGATGCACATGGCGGATGAAGTCCTGTCCGCGCAGGGTTTCCATGACATCGTCCGGCAGGTCTTCGTCGAAGCTGAGCACCGTCAGGGTGTTGCCGCCCGGTTCGGCGCGACCGGTGTGCCAACTGGCGATATTCACGCCCCGCTGCGCCATCAATGTGCCCACCCGGCCTATCACGCCCGGTTTGTCATAGCTGCCCATAATCAGCAGATGCCCGCGCGGCTCGAAGTTCACGCGATAATCGTTGATCTGCACAACCCTGGGCTGCTGCCGGTCGAATAATGCGCCGGCGATGCTGATTTCTTCGCCGCCATCCATTGTGATCTGACAGGTGATGACATTGCGGTATTCGCTGATCTGGATACCCTTGGCTTGCGTGATCAGCCAGCCGCGCTCTGCCGCCAGCAAGGGCGCATTGACATAACTCACCTGGTCGCCGAGGAAAGGACTGAGCAAGCCTTTCAGAATGCCCACGGTCATGGCTTTGATCAACCCGTCCATGTCTTCGCCGATGATCTCGATGGCGATGCGGCGGATGGGGCTGCGCGCCAAGGCATGCTGCAACGCGCCAATACCCTCTGCCAGATGCATATAGGGGCGGATTTCGTCGTAGCTCAGCCCGGGCAGCAGCGGCATATTCACCACATTGCGATAGTCGCGATCAGCGAGGGCGTCGATGACTTGCCGCACGATTTGCAGCGACAAATCCTGGCGCGCCTCGGCTGTGTTGTCGCCGATATGCGGAGTGTGGATCACGCCATCCATGCCGATTAGCGGGCTGTTAAAAGGCGGTTCTTCGTTCCAGACATCCAGCGCGACTCCGCCCAGCCGGCCTTCTTTCAACGCGTCTGCCAACAGCGCCTCGCTGACGATGCCGCCATGCGCCGTATTGATGAAACAAGCGCCCGGCTTGACAAGCGCCAGCGACTCGGACGTGAGCAGAGCCTGCGTTTCGCGCGTGGCTGGCACATGCAGGCTAATATAGTCCGATTCGCGCAGGAGCTCGTCCAGGCTGACCAACTGGATGCGCGCATCGCGAACCTGCTCTTCGCGGATATAGGGATCGCACGCCAGCACATGCATGCCCAGCGCCAGACACAACTGCGCCACTCGCCCGCCGACGCGCCCCAAGCCGACGATGCCACAAGTTTTGCCGTGCAACTGCCGGCCAATTTGCTGGCCGCGGTCGAAGAGCCACCAGCCCTCGCGCAAGCTCTCATGCACCGCTGGCAGGTTGCGCGCCAAAGCCAGCATCAATGTCAGTGTGTGCTCGGCGGCGGCGATTGCACTGCCACCCGGCGCATTCATGACCAGGATTCCGCGGGCGGTGGCGGCGTCGATATCGAGGCCGGTCAAACCAGCCGACATGCGCGCAATCAGCTTCAATTTGGGCGCGTAGCCCAGCAGCGGCGCATCCAGCCGAAAGTCCGAGCGCGTGATGATCGCGCTGGCGCCCGCCAAAGCCTCGCGCACATGGGCGGTCTTCGGCGGCACGATTGTTACAGCAATGCCTTCGGCAGCTTCCAACAGATCCAGGCTGTCCGCTGTCAAATCGGTGGCGATCACGACTCGCTTTGGAGTCATGCGAAGAGCCTTTTGTCGATCATTTCGTTCAGCGCCTCGTCCAGGCTGCGGAATACATGCGGGTTTAGCTGGGCGAAGTCGTCCAGCGTCGAATGAGACAGGTCGGGCACGGTGAAACAGGTCATGCCGGCTGCCAAAGCCGCCATCGTGCCAGCTCGACTGTCTTCCAGCGCCAGACAGCGATCCGGTCGCATACCCAGTTGCCCAGCCGCGTGCAAGTAGATATCGGGCGCTGGTTTGCCGCGTGGCACGAATTCTGCGGAATAGCGCTGCGGGATCAAGCCGTCCCAGCCTTGCAAGCGCACAAAATGCTCGATGATGACCTGCGACGAGCTCGAGGCGATGGCTCGCGGAATATCCTTGTCGGCGGCATAACGGATGATGGCATCTGCGCCCGGACGCGCCTGGATCCGCTCTGCTGGCAACTGCAGCATGCGCTCGGTGATGGCGCGTTCAATCGCCGCGGGCGAGTCGCCGAGTTTGGGATAGTGCGCCTGCAAGATGGCGGCGAATTCGTCCACGCGCATGCCAATGCCCAATTCGCGCACTTCGTCGGCATAGCGATAGCCACAAGCCTCGATCAGCTCGACCTCGACTTCGTGCCAGACCGGCTCAGAGTCGATCAGCAAGCCGTCCATATCAAACAGGATTGCATCGAAATTCATCATCAGCTGAAGTCCTTAAACTCGTGGATTAGCTGCTCGCGTTGGTATTCAGCGCGGAAGCGCAGCAAGCTCGCATCCCGCGCCTGTGTTATGCCTTTGCGATAAATCGCTTCGTATGGGCTGCCTTGCGTCATTCTCCAACCGCGCCAGCCGCCCGCCAAGGCCAGCACCGCCGCGAGCGATTCCGACCGCAAGAACAGCGCTGCCTCGTTTTGGACGCGTTCGCGCGTCACCACGCCGCCAAAGCCCACAAAGACATCCACCGCGCCGCTGGCTGCCAGGTCGGATGAACCATCGCCAACCATCATCCGCCGACCAGGCTGTCCATCTGCCAGTTCGCCGATGATGCGCGCCTTGCCATCGGAAATGGTCAATGGACCTTCATCATAAGCCAGGTAGGTCTTGGCTTGCTGCGCGCCCGGCTCATGATAGCGCCACCAGTCGCCAGAAAGCTCGTTGTATTCCAGCTCGACCGCGCGGATCTGCTCGGGCGGGACGCCCAGCCGCCGTCCAAAACCGCGCACGGCGTCAATCAGCCCGCCGCTGATGATGTAGACTCGCTTGCCAATTTTCTGCAGCGCCGCGATGACTGCTGGCGCATCGTCCACCAGAGTTTCCCAATAGCGCTGTTCCACGGCTTTGAGCTGCGCTCGGGTGGGCCGGATGGCTTGCAGGCGTTTCCCATAGACATCCGCCAGGTCGAGCTCGCCATCCATCGCCTTGTTGGTCAGCAAGCCGACCCGCGCTGCCTTGCCCTTCAGCCGCGCCAGCTCGTCTATGCCTTCAATCCTGGACAAGGTGCTGTCGCAATCGAAAAAGATCAAGTCGCAGCCACGCCATACCTCGCGCATTGTGTCCTGTCCTCAGCCAGTCGCCGAGCCGTAGTATAAGTCCCCGCCGCGCGAAATGATAATGCGCGCTTGGACTGGAATGTGGGGCGGTCGTCCAGTATCATGCGCGTCAATTCTGCAGAAAGAGGAGGCGCGCGACCATGCAAAGAATCCTGATCACAGGCGCGAATCGCGGTATCGGCTTCGAGCTGGCAAGACAATATGTCGCCGCTGGCGATGCGCTGGTCTTCGCTGGCTGCCGGACGCCCGAACGCGCGGAGGCGCTGCAAGATCTTGCGGGGCAGGCAGCCGACAGGCTCGTCATCTTGCAGTTGGATGTCAACGATGCGCAGTCCATAGCCGCCGCGACCGAGCGAATCGCAGCCAGTGCCGGCGCGCTGGACATCCTCGTCAACAACGCTGGCATCAATCCCAGAGGCGCTCATCAATCGAGTCACATGGGCAGTTTGTCCGCCGACGATGTCAGCGAGATCATCACCACCAACGCCGTGGCAGCGCTGATCGTGACGCAAGCCTGCCGGTCGCTGCTGAACGCGGGCGACAATCCGCGGGTCGTGATGATTTCATCGGGCATGGGTTCTATGCAGCGCACGCGTGGCGATTCTTATGCCTATCGCATGAGCAAGGCGGCGATGAATATGGCGGCGCGCGTGCTGGCATTTGATGCGGCGATGGCGGGCATCACCACTGTCACAGTCAATCCAGGCTGGGTTCGCACCGATATGGGCGGCGCGGATGCCGTGCTCGAGCCAGAGGAGTCGGGTAGTGGCTTGCTCGCGCTGATCGGCGGCTTGACCGAGGCGGACAAGGGCAAGTTCTACCAATATGACGGCAGCGAATTGCCCTGGTGAGCGCCTGAATGCAGAAGCGACAACAACAAGGGCAAACCCCCACCCTAAATCCCTCCCCCCATTAAAGAGGGAGGGACTTCAAAACTTCGTAGCGCTCCCCTTCCCTCATTTTGGGGGCAAGGGGCTGGGGGATGGGGGCAGGGTTGTCAACACCACAAATTCACCACTCCCTGACAAGCGGTTGAGGCAATGACGAAAGGCGAAGCGACAGATGGCATACCAAATCAAGACGGCAGCGGTCATCGGCAGCGGCACCATGGGCGGCGGCATCGCGGCGTTGTTGGCTGGCTGCGGCATCGACACCTTGCTGCTGGATATTCCGCCGCGTGACAGCGACCCGGACGCCGGAGCTTCTGTGCGAAATGCCATCGTCGAAGCCAATCTCAAGGCGTTGAGCAGAGCGCGCCCGCCACAGCTCTACAGTTCAGCCGATCTTGACCACATCCGCATCGGCAACATTGATGATGATCTTGGGCTAGTCGCCACTGCCGACTGGGTGATCGAAGCAGTGGTCGAGAACCTGGCAATAAAGCGAGCCTTGTTTGCGCGCCTGGCGGATGTCGTCAGCGCAGACGCCATCATCAGCAGTAATACCTCCGGCTTGCCCATCAGCAGCATTGCCGCGGGCCTGCCAGACGAATTCGCGCGCCGTTTTCTGGGTACGCATTTCTTCAATCCGCCGCGTTATCTGCGCTTGCTGGAGATCATCCCCCACGCCGATACCGACCCGGAAATCGCCGCGTTCATGCTGCGGTTTGGCAGCGAGAAATTGGGCAAAGGCACGGTGCTTTGCAACGACACGCCCAACTTCATTGGCAACCGCTTCATGTCCATGTCGGGCATGCAAGCGACCAATTATGCGCTGGATCATGCCTACAGCGTAGAAGAAGTCGACCTGCTGACCGGTCCGCTTATCGGCCGTCCAAAGACCGCCACTTTCAACCTTAATGATCTGGTCGGCTTTGATATCGCCGTGGGCGTCGCTCGCAATCTGTACTCAGCCATCCCCGATGATCCCGCCCGCGAACTGCTGATGCACCCTGGCAATATGGCGCTTTCCGATGCGCTGCTGGAGCGTGGCTGGCTGGGACGCAAAACAGGCCGGGGCTTCTATCACATGCGGCGCGAGGGCGGGGCGAAAGAGCTGTGGGCGCTCAACTTGGACACGCTGGAATACAAACCGCCTGGCAAACCGTGTTTCGACAGCGTAACGCAATACCGCAAGGTCGAGCCGCTGGGCGAGCGCATCCGCCTGTTGATCAATGCCGATGACCGCGGCGGACGCTACCTGTATCACTTGCACGGATTCCTGCTGGCTTATGCATCCCAGCGCGTGCCAGAGATCACCGACAGCATCGTCAATGTTGATAACGCCCATAAGTGGGGCTTCAATCATCAGCTGGGTCCTTTCGAGATCTGGGATGCGATCGGCGTGGCAGAGGGTGTCGCTCGCTTCGAAAATGACGGTTATCCGGTCGCCGACTGGGTCAAGACCATGCTGGCGGACGGCAACGCAACTTTCTATGCGCGCGATGCTGGCGGCCAGTACACGAGCTACTATTGCCCGCAGCGAGCAGCCTATGTGCCGCTGGAGAAAGATCGGCGCGAAATCACTGTCTCGGCGCTGGGCGAGGCGGAAGTCTATAGCAATGGCCACGGCAGCCTGTTCGACATGGGTGATGGCGCGCTGCTTTGGGCATTCCAAACCAGGCACAACAGCATCACGCCGGGTTTGATCGAGAGTGGCTGGCGCGCTCTGGAGCTGCTGGCGGATGCCAAGTACAAAGCGCTGGTCATCGGCAACGATGGCGAACGGTTTTCAATCGGCGCAAACCTCGACCCCAGCGCGCTCATGGACGGCGTGGCCGGTATTGAAAAGGCGCTGGTGGACCTGCAGGATTTGACGCAAGCCTTGCGTTATGCCGAAAAGCCGGTGGTGGTCGCTGCGCACAATATGGCGCTGGGTGGCGGCGCAGAACTCGTCATGGCAGGCACAGCGGTGGTCGCCCATGCCGAGCTATATATGGGTCTGGTAGAAGTTGGCGTCGGCTTGCTGCCGGCTGGCGGCGGCTGCAAAGAACTGCTGCGGCGCCTGGTCAACCCACTGGCGCGAACGGGCACAGAAGGCGTGCTGGCTGGCTTGCAGAAGGCATTTGAGACCATCGCCACAGCCAAAGTCAGTGGCAGCGCCAAAGAAGCGCTGGCCCTGGGCTTTTTGAACGAGCATGACAAGATCGTGATGAACCGCGCGCATCTGCTGGGCGAGGCAAAAGCGCTGGCGTTGGCATTGAGCGAGTCATACGAGCAGCGCAAGCCCGAGCCTGTCTATGCCGCCGGGCGAGATGCCTGTGCCGCTCTGCTGCTGGCGGTGGCTGGATTCCAGGAGGCGGGTTATGCCAGCGAATACGATGCGTTTATCGCGCGCAAACTGGCGCATATTCTGAGCGGCGCGGGCTTGGCGGAAGGGCAGTGGGTCAGCCAGCAATACCTGCTCAATTTGGAACGCGAGGCATTTTTGCAACTAATCTTGCAAAAAAAGACGCAAGCCCGCATCATGCACATGCTGCAGACGAACAAGCCATTGCGGAATTGACTTGCGCGGAACCGAGCAGTCTCGCCGGATAGTTTCGGAGAAATTGTGGCGATACTGTAAACAGCAAGAAAGGACTCACCCATGCGAGAAGCAGTCATTGTGGCGGCAGCGCGCACTGCAGTCGGCAAGGCAATCCGCGGCAGCACAAAAAACGCCCGCTCGGACGACATGGCCGCCGCCGTGATAGCAGACCTGCTGCGCCAGACGAACGACAGGCTCGATCCGCATGACATTGACGATGTCGTTATGGGCTGCGCGATGCCAGAAGGCTCGCAGGGCATGAACTTCGCGCGAATCATCGCCTTGCGCGCCGGTTTGCCAGTCGACACGCCTGGGCAGACGGTCAATCGCTTCTGTTCCAGCGGTTTGCAGACGATCGCGCTGGCCGCCAACAGCATCATCGCCGACCAAGCCGATGTGGTGATCGCCGGCGGGGCAGAATCGATGTCGTCTGTGCCCATGACCGGGCATCACCTCAGCCCGAATCCGCATATGGCAGAAAATGCGCCCAATGTCTACATGAGCATGGGTTTGACCGCCGAACGGGTGGCCAGCGAGTTTGCCGTCAGCCGCGCGGATATGGACGAATTCGCTTATAGAAGTCATCGCAAAGCCGCCGCTGCGACCGATGCCGGCGCATTCGCCGCAGAAATTGTACCCTACCAATGGCAAGAGACCATTATCGGCGCGGATGGCAAACCCGCCGAAGTGACGAAAATGCTGGGACACGATGAACACTTGCGCCGCGAAACCACCTTGGACGCGCTCGCCAAACTGAAGCCGGTTTTCAAAGCCGGTGGCAGCGTAACCGCCGGCAATTCTAGCCCGCTGAGCGATGGCGCGGCAGCAGTCATCGTGATGGATCGCGCCAAAGCCGAGCAGCTGGGTTTGACGCCGCTGGCGCGCTTTGTGGGCTTTGCTGTGGCTGGCGTGCGCCCGGAGATCATGGGCGTCGGTCCTATCAAAGCCGTGCCCAAGGTCTTGCAGCGGGCGGGCATGACGCTGGACGATATCGACCTGATCGAGCTCAACGAAGCCTTTGCCGCCCAGGCGCTGGCGGTCATCCGCGAGCTGGAGATGAATCCAGAGCGCGTCAATGTCAATGGCGGGGCGATCGCGCTGGGGCATCCATTGGGCTGCACCGGCGCAAAGCTCACCGTGCAGTTGATCAACGAGATGAAACGCCGCGACAGCGCTTATGGCCTGGTGACGATGTGCATAGGCGGCGGCATGGGCGCGGCGGGCTTGTTCCAGAATCTCAACTGAATGATGCCGGGTTACTCATGCGAATGGAAATTGTAGGCGCGAGCCACTCGGTCGTCCGTAATCACTATTGATGGCAATGTCCACATTCTACACAGCAGTGGCGCGCTTCTATGATGCTGAAACGGGTGAAAAGACCGACGACCTCGCTTTGTTCAGCAGGCTGGCGCATGCGCATCCCGGCGAGATATTGGATGTCGGCTGTGGCACGGGGCGGGTGTTGATCCACCTGGCCAACGAGGGGCACACGATCCATGGCATAGAGAATGACCCAGCCATGCTGGAGCGGCTCGAACAGAAAGTTCAGCGCCAGCCACACTTGCGCGGGCGGATTTCTTATGTGCGGGCTGACGCGCAGACACACAGCTTTGATAGCCAGTTCAGCCTCATCCTGCTCAGCTACAACGCGCTGATGCACTTCAAATCGCAGGCAGCGCAAGTGTCGCTGCTGGAAAACTTGCGCGCTTGCCTGGCTGCCGATGGCGCGCTGGTCATCGATCTGCCCAACGCCGCGCCCGCCTATGCCGACGAAAACAGCGACGCGCTGACTTGGGAACGCAACTTTCTCGACCCCGCCAGCGGCCACCTGGTCATGCTGCAATCGATCAGTTGGCTGGACCGGGCGGCGCAACTGCTGAATGTCGACTGGATCTACGACGAGATCGATGGCGATGGCGTTGTGCGTCGGCTGATCGCTTCGCATGAATTGCGCTATTTTTTCCTGGCAGAACTGCGTTTGCTGCTTGACCGCTGCCGATTCCAGGTGGAGGCCGTGCATGGCGATCACGCAGGTGGCAAGTATGATGACGAAAGCGAACGGATGATTGTGATCGCCACCGGAAAGGACCCGCATGACTGACCTGCTCGCTCACTTCCGCGCCCGCAAAGACGGCATGTTGGATCTGCTTGGGGAATTGGTGCGGCGCGAATCGTTCACCGTCGACAAAACCCAAGTTGACCAGTTGGTAGGCTATTTGCAAGGGGCGCTGAGATTGTTCGGCGCGCAAACCGTGCAGCGGCTGCCACAGCCCGAAGTCGGGGATTTTCTGCTGGCGGAATGGAATCCGACCGCGCCTGGCAAGCCCGTTCTCGTGCTCTGTCACATCGATACCGTGCATCCGCCTGGCACACTGCAAAAAGCGCCTGCCCACATAGAGGACCACCGCTTTTATGCGCCGGGCGCGCTGGATATGAAAGCTGGCGCAGTCATCGTTTTGGAGGCCTTGCGGTCGCTGCACAATCAGAACCGGCTGACGCGGACCGTCAAGCTGTTGATGACCACAGACGAAGAGATCGGCAGCCCGCACAGCCGCGCTGTGATTGAAGCCGAGGCCGCGGGTGCCGAGCTGGCGCTGGTGTTGGAGCCAGCCACCTCGGAAGGCGCAATCAAAACGGCGCGCAAGGGCGGCGCAAAGTTCACATTGACCATCGAAGGGCGACCTGCTCATGCTGGCATCGCGCCACAGCTGGGCATCAACGCCATCATTGAATTTGCTCAGCAGGCGCTGGAAATCAATGGACTGAACGACCTCAAATATGGCACATCGGTTTCGCTTACGCGAGTTTCTGGCGGCAGCGCGGGCAATGTCATCCCGGCGCATGTCGAAGCGCATATCGACACGCGCGCCATCACCAACGCGGAGATGCAGCGCATAGAGCGGGCGCTCGGGGGTCTCTATCCCAAGATGCCCGGCGCGATAGTTCGCTGTCGGCGACACGGCTTTCGTCCACCCATGGAACGGCAAGCTGGCATCTTTGAGCGCGCGGCAGAGATCGCTGCCCGGCACGGCATCACATTGGAAGAAGGCGCAAGTGGCGGCGGCTCCGATGGCAACTTCACGGCCGCCATGGGCATACCGACGCTGGACGGCTTGGGCGCGCACGGCGATGGCGCGCATACCTTGCAAGAGCACATCATCATCGACAGCCTGCCTCGCCAGGCAGCGGTGGTCGCCGCAATCTTGCAGGAGTGGTAGGCGCAACCGCTGCGAATAGGCAGAATGCTGTCAGCATCGTACAAAATGCGCGGACATAACTTGGTGAAAATGCGCAAGGCGGCGCAGCGTTTGGGGCGTTACGATGACGCGACTACCCATCTTCGCTGGATGCCGCCACCTTGGAAGTTCTGTTTTTCTCCGCATTCGCTATGTCTCTGGCATTTGCTGTTCAGCCTGGCGTCATTGGTTTTGAATCGCTGCGGCGAGGGATTTCGCATGGCTGGACGGCGGCTCTACATGTGGAATTGGGCTCGCTGCTGGGCGATGGTGTCTGGGCGATCATCGCGCTGCTGGGCGTGTCGATCCTCTTCCAAAATCGCTGGGTGACCATGCTGCTGGGCGTGTTCGGCTGCGTCCTGCTGTTGCGATTCGCCTGGGATGCCTGGCGAGCCTCGCGCGCGGATGTTGAGATGGCTGGCGCGGGCGATGAACAAGCGAATCATCTGCTGGCTGGCGCGATGCTTTCGCTGTCCAATCCGCAGAATATCACCTTTTGGGTGGGCATGAGCGGCACGATCATCGGCATCGGCTTCCTGGATCCTCAGCCAATTCATCTGCTCGTCTTTTTCGCCGGCTTCATGATTGCGCAGGTTTGCTGGTGTTTCTTCTTTGCCACGCTGGTCGAATTTGGACGCCGCCTGCTCAACCAGCGCCTCTTCCGCTGGATCAACCTGGCCTGCGCTGTTTTCTTGGCCTATATGGGCGTGTCGCTGCTCGCGCAGACTGCACGCATGAGCCTGGCGCACTTCGTCTAGGCACCTGCTTTGGCGGTCGCAATTACGCGGCAAATGTAAGCGGGCACATCGTATCTGCGCCCGTCGCTCCTTGATACCACCCCCAGCCAGCCATTGCGATAGATGTACACGATGGTGTAAGCGCCGCGCGCCGCCTCTCGGTAGGGCACCGTCAAGCGCACAACCGCGCCACACGCTAACTCGCCACCCATCCGCATCAAAATTCGCCTCGTAGCTGATGTGGGCAAGCGCGGCGAAACTGACCGGGCTGCCCTGTGTAAGAATTCTGCAACCCGACTATAGAACATATATTCTGTTATGTCAAGATTGTATTAATCCCCTCCCCCAGCCCTCCCCAATGAGACCGCGTAGGGGCGAGGCGGTGACTCGCCCATTTAACCCCTCCCCGACGAGTCAGGGAGGGGAGTCACGGTATGTGTCTCCGCCTGACCTGTCGGGGGGACCGAGGGGGTTGACCTGGCGCGCTTTAGATCTCTACATAGCGCTTCCACACTTCCGGACCAGACCCCAGCGCGATGACCAGGTAGCTGGTCCGCGGCGTCTTGGGTTCCCACAACAGTCGCATGCCAGCGACATTGTGCAGGCGATTGCCCTTGCGGTGGTTGCAGCGCGCGCAGGCGCAAGCCGTGTTCGACCAGGTGTCTTTGCCGCCCTGGCAGCGCGGGATAATGTGATCAATCGTGAAGTCGCGCTTGGTCAGGACGCGCCCTCGCGCCTGCGAGCCCAGCTGGACGCCGCAGTAGATGCAGGTGTAATGATCTCGCACCAGCACGCCCTTGCGGCTCCAGTGCGATTTGCGGCGCGGCACATTGACATACGACCGCAAAGCGATGACCGACGGCACGGCAAATCTGGCGCGCACTGTATTCAGGTATTGGCCAGTCTGTTCTACCGCGATGGCTTTGCCCGCCAGCAGCAGGTTCATCGCGCGCGGCACCGTGATGACAGACAGGGGCTCCCAGGTGCTGCCATTCAACAGCAACACCCGCAACTGCATGACACTTGCGCTGGACACCGCCGGGCTCGCCTCTCTGCTCGCTTGCCAGATCTGTTTCAAATGCTGCCGGTGAGTATAGCAAGGTTCAGCCAGCCTGCCGAGCGCAAGCAGGGTCCTCAACCATTTCTTAATGCAAAGCGGCGCGCCTTGCCCGCTTTACTCGCTCGCATCCCTATGGTACGAATCATGCCTATGCTGAGCAAACCCGACCTGCCCGACCAATGTCTAAAGAATGTCCTCAGCGCCGCCTATGACATTGCGCCGACTGCGCTGGAGTTTCTGCCGATAGGCAACGACTCGCGCGCTTGGTCCTTTCGCGTCGAGGCTGGAACGACCCAATACTTCGCAAAATTGCGCCGCGGCGGACTGAAACAGGCGGCTCTGCATGTGTCGCATACCTTGCAGCGACTGGGCATCAAGCAGGTTGTCGCGCCGCTGGCGACACTGGCTGGCGACCTGTCCGCGCCTGTCAATGCGGAGTTTTCGCTGATTCTGTACCCCTTTGTAGCGGGCAGATCGGCTTGGGGGATGCCTCTGGAGCCCGCGCAATGGCGAGCCTGGGGAGAAATCGTGCGCGCTATCCATGACGCGCCGGTCAGCAGCCAGCTGGGAAAAGTTGTCGAGCGCGAGGTCTTCGGCGTAAAGTGGCTATCCAGCATTGCCTTGGTGGAACGCGCTTTGGAAGCAGGCACATTCAAAAGCGAAGCCGCGCGGCGCGTTGCGAAAATCTGGCGCGAACAAGCTGACGAGATTGCTCTGTGCAAAGGGCGGTACTGCGCCCTGGGAGAACATCTGGCACAGCAAGCGCCGCTTTTTGTCATCTGCCATGCCGATATCCACGCCGCCAACATCATCATCTCTGACGAAGCCGACATACATATCGTCGACTGGGACGAGGCTCTGCTCGCGCCAAAGGAACGCGACCTGATGTTCTTCTTGGGCGATGGGCACACGCCGCAAAGCGAAGCCGCTTTCTTGGCTGGATACGGCGATTGCCACATCGACCAGGCCGCGATCGCCTATTATCGCTACGACTGGACGCTGCAAGAATTTGCGGATTATGGCGAGCGCGTCTTCTGCGCCAGCTACCTCGGCGAGCCAGATCTGGCGCTGGCGCTGCGAGAGTTCGAGAAGCTCTTTGCGCCCGACGATGTCGTCCAGCGCGCGCACGCAGCCTTCGCCCGCATCCCCGGCTGACCCCTCCCCCAGCCCCCCGTCAGGACGGAGAGGGTAGCCAAGGCTTGCTTCCCCCTGACCTGTCGGAGGGATTGTGGGGGTATCAAGTATACTTGCCTGCGAAGGGCAACTATTCGGGAGGCGAAACCCATGCGCAGACAGATCTGTCTTGCATTTGCCTTATTCAATCTGCTGATGCTGGCTGGCGCGCTCCACATCGCCGCGCAGGTAAATCAAGCCGCCTACCTGGCGGTAACGGATGTTCAGCCCTCGCCCGCCGGTCAGCTGGGCTTGGAAGACACGGTCACTTTCTGGTTCAATCGCCGAGTGGATTGCGCGGAGGCAGAAGCGGCATTTTCCTGGCAGCCCGCCACTCGCGGCGAGCTGAGCTGCGATGAATATTCGCTTGGCTTCGAGCCAGTTGACGCATTCCAGCGCGGCCAGCATTACACCTTTCGCTTGAATACGCCGCTGGCTGCCAAAGATGGCGCGCCCTTGCTCGATCCCTTCCAGGTTGTTTTTTCCACTGTTGGCTTTCTGACTATCGCAGATGCGTTTCCGTTGCCGGGCAGCTCGCTGGCGGAGGTGGATTCCGCCATCACCGTGGCATTTGACGCGCCGGTCGTTCCACTTGCCTTGTCGACGGATAGCGACATACTGCCGCAGCCGCTGAGTTTGTCGCCCGCGGTCGCCGGACTTGGCGAATGGGTCAATAGCGCCGTTTATGTCTATACGCCACACCAGCCACTGGCCGGCGATACGGAATATACTGTGACAATTTCCGCCGACCTGGTCGCGGTTGATGGCTCGGTCCTGGCGGGCCCGGCAAGCTGGTCGTTCAAAACAGTGCCGCCCACAATCGTTGCTATCGAGCCGCCGCCCGATACAAACGGGTTGATTTTGGATCCGCGCATCCAGATCCGCTTCGATCAACCGCTCTCACAAAACCTGGTCGAGCGCGCCTTCCGCTTTGAAGCGCTGCCGGACAGCGACCATCCGGACATCGCGGGCAGTTTTGAATGGGCGGAAGATGGCCTGGGTTTCGCTTATATCCCCGATCGGCGGCTGGCGTTGGACACGGTGTATACAGCCAGTTTTGATGGCGAATTGCTGCCGGGTCTGCGCATAGCTGGCAGCTCCCAAGCGCCCGACTGGTTCTACACCACAGTCGGCGCGCCACGCATAATCGACACAGAGCCGCGCGATGGCGAACAAGACGCCTTTACGCACGGGCTGTCGCTCTACTTCGCATCGCCCATGGATATCGACTCGCTGGCTGGCAAAGTGCGCATCGAGCCAGCGCCCGCCGAAGCGCCGCTTACCTATTACAGCGACTGGAACAACCGCTATGCCGTGTCTTTTGATGCCCAGCCAGACACGAACTATCGCGTCACAGTCGCTGCTGGCATGCGGGACATCTATGGGAATGCCATCGCCGAACCGCTGACTATTGCGTACAAAACCGAGCCGCGTCCGCCGGAAGTCGGCTTTGTCATGCCCGGCGATGTCGGCTTTACTGACGCGCAGCCGCCGACCCGGTTGCAGGTCTATCATCGCGGCGTCGAGCATGTCGATCTGGCGCTGTATAGGCTTTCGCGAGAAGACTTCGTCGCGCGCCTGACCGATCCTGAACATTATTCTCCCGCCGATGACTACCGCCCACCCGAGTCGGGCTTGTTGCATAGCTGGCGTATCTCTGGCACAGAAGAGAAATCCCGCCAGACCGAGACCGTGACTCTGGCAGAAAACGGATTGGCGCCAGGAATCTATTTCGCCGAGCTAAGCGCGCCAGGGCTGGATCTTCGCTGGGCGCCGACCAGACACTTCCTGATCGTGGCTAATGCTGTGCTGACGATGAAGCAATCCGTCAGCAAACTGACGATCTGGGCGCTTGATGCCAGCAGCGGCGCGCCGATCGGCGGCCAGCGCATCCGTGTCTATGGTCCCGATTCCAGTGAGATTGGCAGTGGTTTCAGCGACTCGCAGGGCATCGCGCAGATCGATCTGCCGCCAGCAAAAGAGCGCTATGCGGGCTACGCCGCTGTGCTGGATGCAGGCGAGCATTTTGGCATCGGCTTCACGAACTGGACGGACGGTTTGGCTGCCTGGGAATTCGGGATTGATGCGGACTATTATCCCAGCCCCCATCAGGTTTATGTCTATGCCGACCGTACCGTGTATCGCGGCGGCCAGCCCGTCTATTTTCGTGGCTTGGCGCGCGCCAAAGACGATGTGAGCTACCCGCCTCCGCAGCTTTCCAGTGCAATGGTGATCATCGGCGACTCGCGTGGCGATGCTGTCTATGAGCAAGAGTTGCCGCTCAGTGAGTACGGCAGTTTTCACGGCAAGTTCGAGCTCCCGGCCGATGCCGCGCCCGGACATTATTATGTCTCGGCCGCATTGCCTGCAGACGATGGTTATCAAGAAGCCAGCGGCTGGTTCAGCTTCTTGGTAGCGGACTATCGCCTGCCGGAATTTCAGGTATCGCTGAGCGCCGAACCCACACAAATCGCGCCTGGCGATACAGCCGAAATCAAGCTGGAAGGCAAATACTTCTTCGGTGGCGCGGTATCGCAGGCAAAAGCCGACTACACCGTCCTGGCTGCGCCATACGCATTTGAATACACGGGTGCTGGCGTTTACGACTTCGGCGAACGCGACCAATATGACGCGGCTGAGCGCGAATTCTACATTGACGAAAGCTTGATTGCCCAAGGCGAGTTGCGCACCGACGCGCATGGCCGGGCGCGCTTCCAACTGGTCGGCGACCTGGGCGCAGACAATATGAGTCAACGTTGGCTGATTGAAGCAGCGATCGGCGACGAGTCGGGACAGGCGATCTATGAACAGACCAGCCTGATCGTGCATCAGGGACTCTTTTATATTGGCGCGCAGGCTGAAAGCGCCGTCGTCCGAGCGGGCGAAGACAGCCGCATCCAACTCATCGCCGTCGACTGGGACAGCCAGCCCATCGCCAGCCAGCGGATTGACATTAAAGTTGTCGAGCGCCGTTGGCGACGAGTGCAAGAGCAAGACTCAAGCAGCGGAAGCGTCAGCACGACCTGGGAAGTCGACGAACACCCTGTCAGCAGCGACAGCCTGGTCACGGACGCCGATGGCAAAGCGGCATTCGTATACCAGCCGCCGGTCGGTGGCATATACAAAATCACTGCCTCAGCCAGCGATTCTGCCGGCAACGAGGTTCGAACCGCGACATATAGCTGGGCAGTTGGTGATGACTACATCCCCTGGCGCGCGCAAAACGACCGTGTCATCGAGCTGGTGCCCGCTGCGAGCGCCTACCAAATCGGCGAAACTGCCAAAGTGCTCATCGCATCGCCATTCCAGGGCGAGGCGCAGGCGCTGGTCACCATCGAGCGCGGCGAGGTGCTCAGCGCAGAAGTCCTGACATTGCGCAGCAACTCGCACCTATACGAATTTGAAGTCCTTCCCGAGCATGCGCCGAATATCTATGTCAGCGCCTTCATCATGAAGCCCCCCGATACGAACAATCGGTCCACCAGTTGGCGAATGGGCATGACGCAGTTGCATGTCGATATGCAACGAAAAGTGCTGGCTATCGACATTCGCCCCGACAGCCGCATCGCCGCTCCGGACGACACGATCGCCTGGCAGATGCAGGTCAGCGATTATCGTGGCGAACCGATGGTGGCGGAAGTGGGCGTGGCATTGACCGACCTGGCGGCGCTTTCGCTTGGCGAGCAGGTCAACCCGTCTCTGCTGGAGCACTTTTATCACAGGCAAGCGCTGGGTGTGCAGACCTCCAGCCCGCTCGTCATGCAAGCGGCTCAAGAGCGCGCGCTTGTGGAATCGGCGGCGATGTCCGATATGTGCTGCTTTGACAATGGGCGTGGCGGTGGCGGACTATCTGACGAAGCCGTTTTCGATATCCGCAGCGAATTTATCGATACGCCTTATTGGAATCCGCTGCTTGTGACCGATTCGGCTGGCATAGCGACATTTGAAACGCGCCTGCCCGACAACCTGACGACCTGGCGGCTCGATGCCCGCGCCTGGACGAAGTCGCCCGCTGGCAAGCTGCTGCTGGGAGAAAACACATCCGATCTGCGTAGCACGCGCCCCCTGCTGATCCGCCCAATCACGCCTCGCTTCTTCGTCGTCGGCGACCGCGTTCAGCTGGCTGCCATCGTCAACAACAACAGCGAAGCGCACTTGGCCGCCAGTGTATCCATGCACAATCTGGCCGGGCTGGAATTGGCGGATGGCGAGTCCAATCAGCGGCGAATCAGCATCCCGGCTGGTGGTCGGGGGCGCATCACCTGGCAGGTAGAAATCGGCGATGTCGAGGCGGTCGCGCCTATTTTTGCTGTGCGCAGCGATGATGGCTTGTTCAGCGATGCCAGTATTTCTCCCGCAAGCAGCGATGACGAAGGCAGCTTGCCCGTGGTTCGCTTTGCCGCTTCGGAAACAATCGGCACGGCCGGGCTGCTGCGCGAGGCGGGGATGCGCCAGGAAGCGCTGCGTCTGCCCGACGACCTGGATTTGCGGCAGGGCAGCCTGGATATACGCCTGCAAAAGTCGCTGGCGGGCATGCTGACCGAGAGCCTGACCTACCTGGCGGCAGAATCAACGCGTTACCAGGATTGCACAGCCAGCCTGGTCAGCCGCTTTTTGCCCAACATCGTCAGCTACCGAGCGCTGGAGCAGTTGAGATTGGCGGACACTGTGCTGAAAGCCACTTTGGACGCGCTGACCGCCGAGTCTTTGCGGGAACTGGTTGGGCGGCAATTAAGCGACGGCGGCTGGAGCTGGTGCGGCGGCAATAGCAGCGACATCACGACAACCGCTTATGCGCTCTATGGCTTGGCAATCGCCCGGCAGCAAGGCTATCTCGTCGATGCCGCGACAATCGATCGCGCTCAGCGGCATCTGCGGCGCGCTTTGATCAAGCCTTCGTTGGCGGACGAAGCCTGGCAGTTGAACCGGCAGGCGTTCATGTTGTATGCGCTGGCGATGTCCGGCGCGCCAGACAGCGACCATAGCGCCGAACTTTTCCAAAGCCGTCAGCGCCTAAACCTGGACGCGGTCGCCTTTTTAGCGCAGACGCTACACCGCATCGATCCGCAAGACGAAACGCGCCTGGATGCGCTCGTCCAGATGCTTCTCAATCGTGCTGTTAGCCGCGCCACGGGCACTTTCTTTGAAGAAAGCTATGTCGACCGCTGGAATTGGTCATCGGATATTCGCAGCACCGCGCTGGCTTTGGACACTTTGCTGACACTGCGCCCGCAAAGCGAACTGCTGCCAAATATCGTGCGGCATCTGGTCACTGTGCGAGAAGGCAGCGGGCATTGGCGTTCCATGCAGCAGACAACCTGGTCGATTATCGCGTTGACCAACTGGATGCTGCACAGCGGCGAGCTGACTCCCGACTTCATCTACAGCGCCACAATCAACGGTGAGCAGTTGCTGGCCAATGTCGCCATGCCCGACAACGCGCTGCAAGACGATGCGCTGCGAGTCGAGCTGGATCAACTGCTGCAAGACGAGACCAACATCCTGGCATTTCGGCGCGGGGACGGAGCCGGAGCGCTGTATTACACCGCTCATCTGCGGGCCGATCTGCCCGTGCCCACTCTGCAGCCGATCAGCCGCGGCCTGGAAATATTGCGCACCTACACGCTGCTGGGCGATGAAACGAAGACAGCTGTACATAGCGCCGCAGTCGGCGAAGTGCTGCAGGCGCGCTTGCAGATTGTCGCGCCCAATGCGCTGCGCTATGTCGTCATTGAAGATGCCTTCCCGGCCGGCGCAGAAGCGATCAATCCCGCGCTGGCAACCAGCCAACAGATCGGCACAATGCCCGGCGGCGAACGCATCGACCAGGCGGACGGATGGGGCTGGTGGCACTTCGACGCGATCGAATTTCGCGATGAGAAAGCCAGCATCTATGCCAGCTATTTGCCGCGCGGCGTCTATGAATATGTCTATACGCTCCGACCGTCTATCGCAGGTGAGTACCATGTCATCCCGCCCACTGCGCGCGAGATGAACTTCCCCGAAGTCTATGGCCGGGGCGCGGGCATGCTCTTCCGCATCACGGACGACTAGGTCAAGGCGCGACCATCAGGATGGTTGGCTCTTCTGCATCGCCGAAGATGCCACAGGGACCGCCGGCTTCGCTCTCTTCCAGGACGACTTCAGCGCCGGCGAATGTCAGCAGCGGATGATAAAATTCCGCCACTTGCTGCGCCTCGCCGACCACATAATGCCCGATGAGCGAGCGACGGAAACGCGACTGGCTGCGGTTGGGGAAGCTGCCGTGGATCACCTGCCCATTAAAAAAGAGCACATCGCCGGCTTGCATGGGGACAGGCTTTGGCGCGCTGCCCGGCGGGATCGGCACTGTCTTGCTGCTGAAACTTTGTGACAAATCGGCTTCGATCAAGCACAGCTGCGGCAGATCCTGTGTGCGCGGCACGATCTGCATACAGCCATTTTCTTCATCGCAATCATCCACCGCCATCCAGGCAGCCAGGCAGGTGCCCGGTCGCACACGCAGCGACTTCTGGTCTTGATGCAGGGCTTGTCCGCGCGCGCCGGGCGGCTTGAAATAGAACATCGTTTGCGCGGCGTATGGCTGCTTGCCCAGCAGCGCCGTCGTCCAATGCCGCAGCCGCTCGTCCAGCAGCCAATCCAGCGCGAGTTTGTCGAAGCGATGCGGGTGCACCAGGCGTGGATAGGCTCGCAGCGGGTCGTCAGCGCCCAGCAGTGTGTTGCGGTCGCCTGCATAGCCATGCCCTTGCGCGTTCAGCCGCATGAAGTGCGCCTTGATGCTTTCGATCTCGCTCGCGGCGAACACGCCCGGTACGACGACATAGCCCTCGGCAATAAAATGCTGTGTCAGCTCATGTTGGTTCATCGTGATGCTCCTGATTTATTCATGCGATCCAGCAGGCGCGGCATAACTGTCTCGTAAGCGCGGTAGAGCCAGGACTGTGGCGCGTAATCCCAAGCGCCGCTGTGCCGCACCAGCATCCCGCGAAAACCGCGCTTGAATTGGTATACGCCCCAAAGCGGGTCGCTTTCGTCAAACACATCCGGCGCTCCCCACATATCATAAATCGCGCAGCCTTGCGCCTTTGCCCACTGCATCGCCGCCCATTGCAGCGCATAATTGGGCATGCGCGCGCGCTCTTCGTTGGCCGACGCCCCATAAAAATACCAGCAAGCCTGTCCAAAGCGAAACAAGATGACATGGGCGATGGCTCTGCCCGCATATTCGGCGATCAAGGCATGCGCCAGGCCGGCAAGGATGAAGTCTCGCCAGGCAAGTTGATAATAATCAAATGGGCGGATCATAAACCGGTCTCGCGCCCCCGTAACCTGATAGAGTTGATAAAGCAGTGGCAAGTCGTCCAGTGTGGCATCACGGATCGTCACGCCTTTCTTGGCTGCGGCACGGACTTTGCGCCGCGTATTGCCGCTGAAGGACATCAGGATATCGCCCAGAGGACGCTGCAAGTCGATGATCAGCGTATTGCGGAATTGCACTTGCGAGGCAGAAAAACGCCAGCCGCGCGCCGAAAGCATCTCCATAAACTGCCCGCCCAGCGCGTCGCAGCGGTCGTCTTCTCCCCCGGGCAGGCCAGTAGCCGCGATGACATCGGGGTCGATCTTCAGCCAGACATTGCCCAGTCGCCGGGCTCGTTTCTCCAGTTCCGCCAGTACCGCTTCCGCCAATGCCAAATCGCGATAATCCAGCGCCGGACCTTTGCTGACCATCGTGACCGTCAGCGGGCCGATGCGCCGTGTGGCCAAGCTGGCCAGCGCCACGACTTGCTCGCCGCGTTGAAAAGCCAGCCGCGTGGGCTGCCAGCCGCCAGTAGCCTGCTTGAAAGCGCCCCAGTCCCAGGTCTGAAGCACATGCGCGCCGGGCAGCTCGCGCAGCGCATCATTCCAGCTTTGGCGATCGCCGATTTCCGCAACTGTCAGCAATTTGTAGGCTAGCCCCTGATTAGCTGTGTGTGTCGTACAGAGTCTAGCGCAGTTTATTCACAAACACGCAGGCATTCGCGAGGGCTTGTGCTCCAAAACCCCTCGCCAAGACTTGTCCAGAGGACAGCACCGTTTTTCTACCCCATCCCCGGCCCTTCCCCATATCAATGGAGAAGGGTGACTCGTAAATCAACCTGTGCGATGATTGCTAATCTTTCAAGAAATTGAGAATCAGAATTCATCTTGTCTGAATGCGCTCCCCCTCCCTGATGCTTCGGGGAGGGGGTTGGGGGGTGGGGTAGATCATCACATGCGCGCCCTTGGAAACCTGTCCTGTCTTCAACTGACCAGTCGGGGGGCTAAGGAGGGTCTAGCGGGCGAGTCAGCGCCTCGCCCCTACGTGCAGGGGTGGGGAGATCGGGGCATCGCCTAGGGGTTGAAAAGGCCGATCTGCCTGGCTCGCAGCGCCGCCCGATAAGCCGCGTAGATGGGTCGGCTGAAGGGCAGATCCCATGCGCCCATCGTTCGCCGCAACTCGCCTCCCCAGCCGCGCTTGAAACCATAGACGCCCCACAAGCCATCGCGGCGGTCGCGGAATTGCGCTTCCAGAATCGCTTCGTCATGATCGGGGACACCCCACATGTCATAGCTGTGGCAGCGGAGTTTTTTTGCCCAGCCAATGGCTGCCCATTGCAAGCCATAACTCGCATAGACCTGGCGGTGTGCGCGCGACGATGCGCCATACAAATACCAGGCTTTGCCGCCCAGCGCGAAGACCATCACACCTGCCAGCAGCTCGCCAGCCAGTTCCGCCAGCAGCAATGTCCCATAACGCGGCATAAATAGATCAAAGACCATTGCGTAATAGTCCGCGTTGTGCACGCCGAAGCTGTTGCGATCGCCGGTCGCTTGCATCAGTTGGCCAAAAGCCCGCAAATCGCGCCGCTCCCCCGTGCGGATACGCAAATCGCTCGCCAGGCTCTTGCGGATTTTGCGGCGCGTGCCTTGATTCATGTTCGCCAAGATCGCGTCTTGACCCTTGCGTATGTCTATGATGATGGTGCGCGGCGGCTGTATCGTCTGCGGGCTGGGACGAAAACCCATGCTGCGCAGAGCCAGCTCTTCGCCCGGCGCAAGGTGGCCCGGTTCGATCTTGAGGAAGGCCGCGCCGGTTTCTTTGCCGATAGCATACCAGAGCGCCTCGTAATGCAACCCGTCTTCGGCATAAGGTCCCATGGGCACATAAGCCATTTTGCCCAGCCGCATGGGCAGGTCTTTCACCAATGTCAGCGCCGACGCCCGAATGCCGTGCAAGTCAGCGGCTGCAATTTCGTAAGCGTCCCAGTCGAAGTGATCTTTGAGCCTGCCCCATTCTATCAGTTGCAAGATGTGCGCGCGCGGCTGCCTCGTCACGAATTCCGCCCACTCACCTGGTGCGATATCTTCCAAAGTTCGCTGGTGTCGGCGCTCGTTGCGTCGATCGGCCATAGCAGAGATCCCTTCAAAATAGAGCCGCGAATCCCGGTGCGATTCTAGCACAGCGCCAACATAGAAACAGCCTGTCGGGGCGGAGTCTGTGGGCGACTCAAGATTCGCCCCTACCGCACAGTGAATCTCTGTGCCTACGCGCCGCTGTGGTAAAAATGATGTAATGCGATTGGTCCCCAGCCATGCGAAACTCGGTCAACCGAATTCAATTCGCGCTGACAATCATCGGTTGCATTCGTACAATCGCGCTGATATACTTGCCGCGTTTGTGATAAAAGGCGCAAAGACACAAAGCGCGGTCTGGAATCGAGTGGCGTTTTGGGCGACAGTGAATGAGACCGATGGCAGGGTGACCCAGCAATGAATGTATTGAACGAATGGGCTTTTATTGGCATGTTTGCTGTGCTGGCACCCATCTTCCCGGCGCTGCCGATCGTGATTGCCTGGCTCTTCCGTCCGCGCAAGCCCAATGTATTGAAGAGCTCTACTTATGAATGCGGCGTGGAAACTATCGGCGACACCTGGGTTCAATTTCGCGTGCAATACTACATCTACGGGCTGATTTTCCTGGTCTTTGATGTGGAAATGGTCTTTCTTTTCCCGTGGGCTGCCGCCTATAACGAGATGAGCTTGTTCGGCTTTGTGGCTGGCTTCCTGTTCATCTTTTTGCTTACGGACGCGCTTTTCTACGCTTGGCAGAAAAACGCGCTGGAATGGAAATAGCCGCCGGCTGGACGACCTGGAGGCGACGATGGACGAAATTTGTACGGGCTTGTGCCGTTTGATGGTCGACTCTGGCGCGGATGCCGGGCTGGCGCAATTCGTCTCTCTGCTGGTCGGCGTCTTGCTGGTCAGCGGCGTGCCACTGCTCACAGTCATCTTGCTGATTTGGATCGAGCGCAAGGTCGCCGCCCGCATCCAGGATCGCATTGGTCCCAATCGCGTCGGTCCCATCGGGCTCATGCAGACCTTCGCCGACCTCTTGAAACTGCTGGGGAAAGAAGACATCACCCCAACCGCCGCCGACCGTCTGCTTTACAATGTCGCGCCGCTGGTGTCGTTTGCGTCGGTGGTGTTGATCTGGGCGGTCGTGCCTTTCACGCCTTTCCATTATGGCGTCGACCTGGAGATCGGCGCGTTGTTCTTCGTGGCGGTGGCTTCGTTTGGCACGCTGGCGATCATGGTGGCAGGCTGGGCGAGCAACAATAAATACGCGCTACTGGGCGCATTTCGCGTGGTGTCGCTGTTGGTGAGCTACGAGGTGCCGCTGGTCTTCGCCCTGCTGGTGCCGGTGCTGCTGGCGGGCAGCATGAGCATGCTGGATATCGTCAATGCCCAAAGCGGCATGTGGTTTGTCGTGTTGTCGCCGCTGGCATTCATCATCTTTTATATTTCGTCACAAGCAGAGACCGGGCGCGCGCCTTTCGACCTCATCGAAGCCGAGTCCGAGCTGGTGGCGGGCTTCAATATCGAGTATTCCGGCATGAAGTTCGGCATGTTCTTCGCGGCTGAGTTTTTGCATGTCTTTACCAATGGCATCTTGATGGCGCTGCTGTTCTTCGGCGGCTGGATGGGTCCGCTCTATTATGAATCGCCCTTGATCGCCTTTGCCTGGCTGGGCGCGAAAGGCGGCATCATCTATCTGACTACATTGTGGCTGCGCAATACTGTGCCGCGCCTGCGCATCGACCAGATCATGGCTTTCAACTGGAAGTGCCTGGTGCCGCTGTCTATCGCCAATATCGTTCTGGTTTCTTTGGCGCTGAAGGTGCTGCAAGAACTGGACATGGCGCCCCGGCAGTTGATCGGCGCAAGCTTCGCTGACATGCTGCCGGCTACTATCTTGCTGCTGCTCATCAACGGCGCGCTGACACTGTACTTGCTGGGCATATTGCGCCGGCGAGGCAAAGATGCCCGCCGCGAAGCCCAAGCCGCCCCGGTTCAGTTCGCGCGCGCAACCGCCGCAACCGCCGATTGAAGGGGGCGATCAATGGAACTCAACGCAATTTCTATCGGTTTTGTGGTGTTTACGATATTCACACTGGGCGGTGGCATCGGCGTCGTCACCACGCGCAACCTCTTCCAAGGCACGATCTGGCTGATGGTCAGCTTGTTTGGCGTGGCGGGCTATTTTGTGCTGCTGAGCGCGCCCTTCCTGGCGGCGGTGCAGATTTTGGTGTATATCGGCGCGATCGCCATCTTAATCACTTTCGCCGTCATGCTGACGCGCAGTGTAACCCGCATCAAGACCCGTTACATCCGCCTCGTGCCCAGCCTGCTCGCTTCTTTGGCGCTCTTTCTGATCCTGCTGCTGGGGGTCACTATGCCCATCTTTGGCGGGGTCTCGCCAGAGCATGCGCCAGCGACTGTCGCTTCCACGCGCGATCTTGGGGCGGCGCTGGTGGACGAAAATGGCTATGTTGTGCCTTTCTTGCTGGCATCGGTCTTGCTGACGGGCGCCATGATCGGCGCGATCTTCATCGCCCGCGACGACACGGCATAGGGAGGAAACGAAAGCATGGTACCTCTCTGGATGTATCTGGCGGTGGCCGCGGCGCTCTTTTCGCTGGGCGTCTTCGGCGCGCTTTCGCGGCGCAACGCTGTGGCTGTGTTGATGAGCGTGGAATTAATGCTGAACGCGGTCAATATCAACCTGGTGGCATTCTGGCGCTACAGCGAAACCAGCACCGACCTGTTGCTGAATGGCTATGCCTTCACAGCCTTTGTGCTGATTGTCGCGGCGGCCGAAGCGGCTGTTGGCTTGGCGATTATTATCACGGTATATCGCAATCGGCGCTCGGTGATCCCCGAAGAAGCGGCGGCGCTGAAAGGATAAAGACCGCAATGGACTTCCTCAACGATCCCAATGCGCTGCCCTGGCTGATTCCCGCGGGACCGCTGCTGGCTTTCCTCATCATCACGCTGCTGACCAACAAGTCGAAGCTCGTGCCGGCCAGCGACCATCACGAATATGGCGGGCATCATCCGGATTATGACGGCATGCTGGTGCCGGTTGTGGCGCGCTACAGCCGCGTCATCAGCATCGGCGTGGGTATGTGTGGCGTGCTGGCGGCGCTGGTTATCAGCTGGGTGACGCTCTACAACGCCTCGCAGCTGCATCACATCGGGCAGGAAGTGTTGGCCAGCAGCATCGCCTGGATGGACACGGGCGAGACCGCTTTCAAGATGGGCGTGCTGGTCGACCCGGCCACCGTCATCATGCTGGTCATGGTGCCCATCGCTGTGCTGATGATTTTCATTTATTCCATTGGTTATATGGCGCATGATCCTCGCCAGGCGCGCTTCTTCGCGTTGATTTCGCTGTTTGCTGGTGCCATGTTGACACTGGTGGTGGCGGACAATGTGCTGTTGCTCTTCGTCGGCTGGGAGATCATGGGCGTTTGTTCCTACATGCTCATCGGCTTCTGGTTTGAAAAAGAAAGCGCCTATAAAGCCGCTATCAAAGCTTTCACCACCACGCGCATCGCCGATGTCGTCATGCTGCTGGGCATCGCGTATCTCTACAGCTTGACCGGCACGCTCAACTACCGCGACATCATGTACAACCCCGAGACCCTGGATATGCTGGCGACCACAGCGCCTATCATCTTCGGCGGCTGGACAGTCAGCGCCGCCAGCATCATCGGCATCTTTCTCATCATCGGCACAGTCGGCAAGTCGGCGCAGTTCCCGCTGCATGTCTGGCTGCCCGATGCCATGGAAGGTCCCACGCCAGTCAGCGCGATGATCCATGCTGCGGCGATGGTATCGGCGGGCATCTTCTCGTTGATCCGCTTGTATCCGCTTTTTGCAGCTGGCGGCGACCCACATCATGGCGTTCTTACCGAGCCGCTGGCGTTCATGGCGGTGGTCGGCGCGTTCACGGCGCTGCTCGCGGCAACGATGGCGGTGGCGCAGAACGATGTCAAAGCGGTGCTGGCCTATTCGACCATCTCGCAGTTGGGCTTCATGATGGCGGCGCTGGGCATCGGCGCATACATCGCGGCGGCCTTCCATCTCATCACGCACGCCTTCTTCAAAGCGCTGCTCTTCATGGCGGCTGGCAGCGTCATCCATGGCATGGAACATGGCGAGCACCATGTCCACGAACACGGGCATGGGCACGACGCTTCCCACCATCCCGATGAGGGTCATCATTTCGACCCGCAGGATATGCGCAATATGGGTGGCTTGCGCAAGACCATGCCGGTCACATTCTGGACTTTTCTGATTGGCGGCTTGTCGCTTTCGGGCTTCCCCATCATCACAGCTGGCTTTTGGTCGAAAGACGAAATTCTGGCTGATGCCTGGCTGGGCGTTCAGAATTATGGCAGTGGCGCGCACGGCATGGTCTTCATTATGCTGGCGCTGGCCGCCTTCATGACCGCCTTCTATACCATGCGGCAGATCGCCCTGACTTTCGGCGGCGAGGCGCGCACAGAAGCCGCCAAACACGCCAACCTGGGCAAGGGCGTCGTCAGTATCACGATGACATTGCCTTTGATTATCCTGGCATTTTTTGCGATTGGCGCGGGCTTCGTGGGCGTTCCCAACGATTTCCCGGTGTTGAACGCCATCTTTTCGCCCGAATACAACGCCTTTCATCATCTAACAGTCGAGGCGTTGCCCTTAAGCGAGGCGACCGCAGCCTTCTCCAGCCTGCCGGATTATCATGCCAAAGCGCCGCCCTTCAACATCATCCCGGTGGCTACCTCCGTCCTTGTGGCGCTGCTGGGATTGTGGCTGGGCTGGCTGGTTTATTGGCGCAAGCCACTAAAAGCCGGGCAGCGCGATCCCATGGAAAACTTCCTCGGTCCGCTGCACCCTGTGCTGCAGAATCGCTATTACCTGGACGAGATCTACGGCCGCGTTTTTGTCGCGCCCTCGCAATGGCTGAGCGCGCAGATCATCAGCTTTCTCGACCGCGGCATCATTGATGCGCTTTTGCACATCATCGCGCGCCTGTTCACCTGGCTGGGCGACCTGGTCAAAGTCTTGAACCTATGGTTGATAGACGGCGTGGGCGATGGCATCCCGATCGCCATATTCAACTTCGGCGGCTGGCTGCGGCGCATGCAGAGCGGACGCGTCCAACAATACATGCTCTTGATCCTGGCGGCGGCGGTGGCGATCGGCATTGTGCTGGTGCTGTCGTCGGGCGCGGCGCTTGCGCAATAAGGGGGGCGCATCCATGGTAGACATCTTTGGCATTGACGCGCTTTCTGTTCTGGTCTTCGCCCCGGCGCTCAGCGCGTTGTTGGTGGCGGCGTTGGCATCGCTCGTCCCCAGCAAGCAGTTAGGCCGCTGGGCAGCGCTGGTGCTGTCGCTGCTGATCGCGCTGTTGAGCATCCAGGTGTTCTTCGACTATCAGGCGGCTGGATTGGCTATCGGTGACGAGCCATTCATCATCACACAAGACTCGGTCTGGTTTGAGGCGATCGGCGCGCGCTGGACGCTGGGTATAGACGGCATCAGCGCCGTGATGATTTTGCTCACGGGCATATTGACGCCGCTGGCTATCCTGGCGAGCTGGAATATCGACGACCGCGCCAATATGCACCTGGCGCTGCTGCTGCTGTTTGAGACCGGCAGCATGGGCGTCTTTGCCGCCATGGACTTGATGGTCTTCTTCCTTTTCTATGAGTTGACGCTGGTGCCGATGTACTTTCTCATCAACCAGTGGGGCAGTATGCCCAAGTCGGGCGTCAAGTATTCGGGACGATTTTACGCTTCGACCAAGTTCATGATTTATTCTTTCGGCGGCACACTGGGCATGCTGCTGGCGACGCAGTTGATCGGCTGGTCGGCTGGCAGCTTCAGCATTCCTGGCCTGGTTGAGGCTTGGCCCACATTCCGCGAGGGCCAGGCGCTGCTGGGCATTGATGTCAGTGCGGTCAAGGCGCTGGCATTCATCGGCTTCTTCGTGGCATTCAGTATCAAAGTGCCGATCTGGCCCTTCCACACCTGGCTGCCCGATGCGCATGGCGAAGCGCCGACGGCTGGCTCCATGCTGCTGGCTGGCATCATGCTAAAGCTGGGCGCGTATGGCTTCATCCGCCTGGTCATCCCGCTCTTCCCCGATGTCTGGCTGACCGAAGTAGCGCTCATCGGCGTGAATGTGGCCACGCTTTTTGCCATTCTGTCGGTCGTGGGCATTGTGCTGGGCGCATTCGCCGCCTTTGGTCAAACGGACATCAAACGCCTGGTCGCGTACAGCTCGGTCAATCACATGGGCTTCGTGGGCATTGGCATTGCCGTGCTGGCGCAGACCTATGCCCAGCTGTGGACAGGCGCGAATCCCGCCGCCGATGTGCAATCCGCCATCATCGCCGCCAACGGGACGGTCTTGCAGATGTTCAACCACGGACTCAGCTCGGCTGGCATGTTTTTGCTGGCGGGCGCGCTCTATCACAAAACGCACACGCGAGAACTGGCGGACTATGGCGGGCTTTGGGTCAAAGCGCCGGTGATGGGCGCGATCCTGCTATTCACCAGCTTCGCCAGTTTGGGCTTGCCGGGTTTGAACGGCTTCGTCAGCGAGTTTTTGATCGTGCGCGGCAGTTGGACGACCTATACAGCATTGACCGCGATTGCCATGCTGGGCTTGCTATTCACGGGCGGCTACATTTTGAAAGGCATTCGCGCAGTGCTGCACGGTCCATTCAACCTGCGCTGGCGTGATACCAGCCTGGAGTTGACGCGCGCCGAGCTGGTGGCCATGGCGCCGCTGATTGCGCTGATGCTGCTCACTGGGCTATATCCCAACTGGATCCTGCCCATGATCAATACCACAGTCTCGACCATTTTCGCCGGCTTGGCGAGCTAGGATTGCCATTATGGAAGCGACTGGCTTCTCCATCCTGACTGCCATCATCTCCATCCCCCTCATCGCGGGCGTGGTCATCCTGTTTCTGGATGGCAAGAATCGCGATCTGGTGCGCGGCGTGGGGATTACGGCGGCTTCTGCGGTGCTGGCTTTGTCGCTGGCGGTCTTCTTCGGCTATGACAATTTCGTCAAGACGTCAGGTGGTTTGGTCGAGCAGCAGATGTCCATGCTGGCGGCTGGCGGGCAGCTGAGCGGCACGCAGATGTTTGCGGACGCACTGGCTTTTGAGCAGCGCGTTATTTGGGTCGAGTCGCTGGGCATCGCCTATCATGTCGGCGTGGATGGTGTGAGCGCGCCCATGGTGCTGCTGACCGGCATGGTCGCGGTGGCTGGTGTGCTGATTTCTTGGAATATCACCGACCGCCTGCGCGAGTTCATGGCTTTCTTTATGTTCCTGGTGGCGGGCGTCTTTGGCGTTTTTATCGCCGTCGATTTGTTCATGCTCTTCTTCTTTTATGAACTGGCTATCTTCCCCATGTACTTGTTGATCGCGGGCTGGGGATGGGTCAAGCTGCGCGAATACGCCGCGATGAAGCTCACGCTCTACATCCTGGTCGGCTCGGTCTTTGCCCTGGTCGGCGCGGTGGCGATGTACTTCGTGGCTGGCAGCTATTTCAGCGGACCCGGCGCAGAGGTGCTGCAGGCTGCGATAGCGAGCGGCATCTTGCCAGCCGACAGCGGCGCCTATAGCTGGAGCATCGTGCAGCTGACTCTGGCTGCGGAAAACGGCGCATACGCCATAGACATTCTGGGCATCGAAGGGCTCAGCTTCGCCAAGTTCTGGTTCCCCTTCATGTTCATGGGCTTTGGCGTGCTGGCGGGCGTGTTTCCATTTCACAACTGGTCGCCGGATGGTCATGTGGCCGCGCCCACTGCCGTATCCATGATTCATGCGGGCGTGCTGATGAAAGTCGGCGCATTCGCCGCTTTGCGCGCGGGCGTGCAGCTGCTGGCAGAAGGCGCGGATGCGCATCTGCCCTGGATGGTTTTCCTCACGCTCATCAATGTCGTCTATGGCGCGCTGATCGCCTTCCGCCAGCGAGACTTCAAATATGTCATCGGTTTTTCGTCCGTCAGCCACATGGGCTTGGTGAGCATGGGCTGGGCGACCATGAACCTGACCGGCATGACCGGCGCAGGCATCCAGATGTTCAGCCATGGCGCGATGACGGCGCTCTTCTTCGGCGTGGTCGGCATGGTTTATGACCGCGCGCACACCCGTGATATCCCCAGCCTGGGCGGATTCATGAAAGTGATGCCTTGGGTCGGCATCGCATTTGTCATCGGTGGTCTGACCAGCATGGGCATGCCCGGCTTGAGCGGCTTCATCGCCGAGTTTCCGATATTTCAGGGCATGTGGGCGGCCAGCGAGCAGATCACGCTGCAGCTGGGCATCTTCGAGCTGAGCAATTATTACAGCGTGCTGGTGATCATCTCGGCGCTGGGCATCGTCATCACGGCGGCGTATGTGCTGCGTGTGGCGGGGCAGGTGTTCTTCGGCGAGTTCGACGCCGCGCGCTTTCATGATGTCGGCAATATCGAAATGACCGACCGCATCGTTTTGATCATTCTCGGCGCGCCGTTGATCATCCTGGGGCTGTATCCGCCCATCATGGCGCCGATGATCGAAAGTGGCATCCGACCGCTAATCGCCCTGCTGGGAGGTGGCTAGATGGAATTCGACCTCTGGGCGCAACTGCCCTCGGTCTTGCCCGAGATCGGCTTGACGGCGCTGGCAATCGTGGTGCTCTTCGCCGATTGTTATGGCTCGCAGGCTACGCGGCGCAATGTCGTGTACATCTCGGCTGTGTCGATGGCGCTGCTGGCGCTGGTGCCGCTGATCTGGCTGCCCGACCCCGCGCTCTATGAAAATGGCGCGCTTCTCTGGGGTGGCATGGTCAATTATGACCCGCTTGCGCAGATATTCAAAGTGATGCTGCTGCTGGGCGGCGCGGTAACTTGCGTGCTGGCGGCTGGTGACAAGGGCGTCGGCGACAAAGGCGAATTCTATCTCATCGTCATCGTTGCCACGCTCGGCGGCATGATGATGTCCAGCGCCAGCGATCTGATCCTGGTTTTCGTCGCGCTCGAGACCCTGTCTATCCCGCTCTACATGCTGGCTAGTTTTCGTCGCGGCGATCAACGTTCTGCCGAAAGCGGCATGAAATACTTCCTGTATGGCGCATTCGCCTCGGCCATCATGTTATTTGGCTTCAGCCTGCTCTATGGCTTTACCGGCACGACAAACCTGGCTGCAATCGCCGATTCAATGAACAGCCTGGGTGATGGGCTGGTGGCGGTGATGGCCGCGTTGGTGATGGTGGTGCTTGGCTTCGGTTTCAAGATAGGCGCGGTGCCTTTCCACTTTTGGACTCCCGATGTGTATGAAGGCGCGCCAACGCCGGTGACGGCTTTCGTCAGCGTATCCAGCAAAGCCGCCAGTTTCGCGCTGTTGCTGCGCTTCATGACGGCGGTTTTCCCGGCCGATCTGGTCATTGCTGGCGTGGTCATCCAGGACTTCTGGATCAATCTGCTGGTGGTCATTTCCATCATCAGTATGAGCCTGGGCAACATCGTGGCTTTGCGGCAGACCAATATCAAGCGCCTGCTGGCTTATTCGTCAATCGCGCAAGCTGGTTATACGCTTATCGGCGTGGCAGCGCTGCAAGGCGAAAATCCCGACCTGGCGGTGGCGTCGGTCAGCTTCTATATGTTCATGTATATCTTCACCAACCTGCTGGTTTTCGGCGGCGCGATTCTCTTCATCGCCAAGACGGACAGCGAGGAGATCAGCGATCTGGCCGGCTTGAATCGGCGCAGTCCCTGGCTGGCGCTATTCATGACCATTGGGTTGCTATCGCTGGGTGGCATCCCGCCGACAGCCGGTTTCTTCGGCAAGTTCTTTTTGTTCCAGGCAGCGGTCAACGCCAATTTGGTCGGCTTGGCGCTGATCGCCGTAACCAATGCCATCATCGCGCTCTACTATTACCTGGTTGTCATCAAGGTGATGTATGTTGATGTGGGACCAGACGATGATGTTGCGATAGGCATTCCGCGCGTGTATGGCTGGTCCTTGGGCATCACGGCGCTGGTGGTGATATTGCTGGGCACGATCATCGTAACGCCCATCTATAACTGGGCGACATTGGGCGCGGCAGGATTGTAAATCGCTGTAGGCAGAGGTGGGCGATTGTGATAAACTTCACGCAGTCTGCCCGGATGATAATTGGGTGGGCGAGTGCAAGATGAGACGACAAGCGATAGATGAAGCCAAATAACAACCCCTTTTCGACATATGGATTGGTCGCGGGGGTGGTCGGGCAGGTGGGCTGTCTCCTCCTGCTTGTGATTTTGGGGACATTTTTGCTTGGCTTGGCTTTGGACGAGGTGCTGGGGACGCGCCCCACATTTGTGTTTATCATGCTTGTGGCGAGCGTGCCTGTCAGTACCGGGATGATTATCTGGTATACCCGTTACAAAGCCAAACAGTTGCACCGCGCTGCTAGACAGAAGGAGGAAGGTATAAGTGAATAGCTTTTGGAACGGAAAACGCCGCTATGTCGCTTTGCTGTTGTTCCTGGCTGGCGTATTTGTCGCGCTGGTTGTGCCGCCGGTCATCCCATTCATTCAGCTGGCTGGCGAAAATCTCCCGGCGGGGTACGATATCCCCTTCACGGATATTCGCATTACCAATACGCTCGTAGCCGCGGTGATCGTGTGGGTCTTGCTGTTGCTGTTCATCGTGTACATTGCGCGGCGGCGTCCCAGCGACGGTAGCGAAGTTCCGCCCGGTGGCTTCTACAATATGTTCGAGGCGCTGTATGAGGGCCTCATGGGCTTCATCGGCGGCATCGCTGGCGGCGCGCATTTCCGTTTGATCTTCAACATGTTCATGACCATCTTCCTCATCGTGCTGCTCTCAAATTGGATGTCGCTAATCCCAGGCGTCGATACCGTCGGCTTCATCCATCCGCATGTCAAGGAAAAATTTGATGCCGACACCGGGGAATACAAGGTCATCACCACCGACGGCTTTGAGATCTATCAGGGCTTCCTGGGCATCTCCTATGTCAATGGACAATGCGATTGGATCAGCCCGGCCGATGAAGCGGCGGCCGATGCTGCGGCGTTGGCTGCGGCTGATGCTGCGGCGCTGGCGGCTCAACAGGAGCAGCTTGAGGATGCGGCCTACGCTCGCTATCAAGCCGCGCACGTTGCGCATGGCGACGATGACCATGCCGATGAAACCAGCGATGACCACGGCGAAGACAGCCATGGCGAAGAGGTCGTTGAACCCTCGACAACCAGCGCTGCTTATGATGAAGTCTTGGCGGCGCGTGTGGCAGAAAAGCAAGCGCGCGCAGACCGCGGCTGTTATACCGGCGTGGCACCCGCTCCCTGGCAGGATGGCTATAGCGGCGACAAGGATGCCAAGAAAGAACCCATTCCACTGCACCCCGACCCAAGCAGCGAAGATGCGAAACGTGTGCCCTGGGTCGTTTTGCCGCTGGTGCGCGTCGCCTCGACCGATTTGAATATGACCTTGACCATCGCGATTATTTCCGTGGTCATGACCCAGTACATCGGTTTCAAGGCGCTGGGCATCGGCTATCTGACCAAGTTCTTCAACTTCGGCACGCTCTTTAAGTCGCCACTGGGCGGCATTGATGTGGCGGTCGGCTTGCTGGAGTTGATCGGCGACTTCGCCAAGATCCTCTCGTTCAGCTTCCGTCTTTTGGGCGCGATGTTCGCGGGGGCGATTCTGCTCTTCGTCATGAGCTTCCTGGTGCCGATTTTGCCGTGGCCCTTCTTCATCCTGGAGTTCTTCGTTGGTGCCATTCAGGCGCTGGTGTTCGCCCTGTTGACCGCGATATTCATGAATCTGGCGACGATCAGCCATCACCATGATGATGATCACGCCGATGAGCATTAGGTTTAGTCAAGCAAATCGCGCATAGCGAAAAAAACTGGAGGAAACATCGATGGATCCACAAGCAACGATAGTTTTGGGTAAAGCGATTGGCGCAGGCCTCGCCATGATTGGCGCGGCTGGTGGCGGCATCGGTATCGGGATTTCGGTCGGTGGCGCGGTGATGGCGATGGGGCGCAACCCCGACCATACAGCGACTATCCAGACCAACATGATCCTCGGCGTGGCTTTTGCCGAAGCGGTCGCCATTTATGCCCTGGTTGTATCGCTGATTATCCTGTTCGTACTTAGCTAGGCGCCGCGCGAACAACAGGAGGAGACTATGGAAGCACTGGGAATTAACCCCGGTACAATGCTCATTTGGCTGATCGCCTTCATCATGCTCTATGTATTGCTGACGCGCTTCATCTATGATCCGCTGACCAATGTGTTGAACGAACGGCGCAACCGCATCGCCAAAGGCTTGGATGATGCCGCGGCCGCAGCGGCAGCCCGTCAAAATGCCGAAGCCGAAGCCGAGAAGATCCTGGCGCAGGCGCGCAGCGAAGCGCAAAAGGTCATCGACGAAGCGCGTGGTCGCGGTGAAGATGTCGCTAGTGGCATCGAGCAGGAAGCGCGTCAAACCGCCGCCAAGATCCAATACGATGCCCAGACCGAAGCAGTCGCCACGCGCAATGCCGAGCTGGGCAACTTGCGCGAGCAAGTCCTGCAGATTTCGGTCGCGGTCGCCAGCCGCATCCTGGGCGAAAGCATCGACGCGGCAAAGCAGCAGTCGCTGGTCAACAGCTTCATCGCCGAGCTGCCTGCCGATGCGCGTGGACTGGGCGGCAGCATAGAAGTCGTCAGCGCCATGCCGTTGACAGCAGACGAGCAAACGCAAATAACCGGCGAAGTCGGCGCTTCCGACGCCAGCTTCAGCGTAGATCCATCTATCCTGGGTGGCTTGATCGTGCGCTGGTCGGGCGGCATGGTCGATGGCAGCGTACGCTCGCAACTGAGCCAGATGGGTCGCAACCTGAATTAAGCAAGCGATTCGCAGTTTCAAAACCCAACAACCAGACGCGCTGGAGTGCATTCCGGCGCGTTTGTGTTTGTCAAGCCCGCGCAATCGTGTTTGAATACGGGTGCGCCAAACCTTGGACCATTGCGCCATGCCCAAATCCCTGCGCGACCTGCTCGCTGTCATCCCCACTGCAGACATCGTCTCCAGCGCTGGCGACTTGACCACGCCCATCGGCGCGCCTGTGGTCGAATCCAGCCGGGAAGTCGAACCTGGCGGGCTCTTCGTGGCGCGGGCTGGGCAGACCACGGACGGACACCGCTATATCCCGGCGGCGATAGAAGCTGGCGCGGCGGCGATCGTGGGCGAGGCAGACATTCCTTCGCTGCCTATCCCCTACATTCGCGTGCGCAGTGCCCAGCAGGTTGTCGGCAAGCTGGCGGCGGCCTACCACGAGCTCCCGTCGCGCAAACTGGCCGTCATTGGCGTGACCGGCACCGATGGCAAGACGACTACTTGTCACTTGCTGCACAGCATCCTGCAGCGCGCAGCCGGCATCCGACCCGGCTACATCAGCACGTTGTCAGCCGACTTCGGCGCTGAGACCGCGCCGACTGGCTTGCATGTAACCACCCCGGGCGCCCCGCGCATTCAAGCCTACCTGGCGAAAATGGTCGAGGCGCGCCTCACGCATTGCATCCTGGAAATGACCAGTCACGGCCTGGCGCAGGGACGGCTGAACGGGGTCGATATTGATTTGGCGGTGCTGACCAATGTCCAGCACGAGCACCTTGATTATCATGGCAACTGGCAAGCCTACCGCGATGCCAAAGCCATCATGTTTCGCATGCTCGCCGATTCCTGGCGCAAGCCGGGCCTGCCCAAAACTTCGATTATCAATGCCGACGACCGATCGGCAGATTATTTTGCCGCGATACCGACCAGCCGCGTCTCGCGATATGGCCTCGAGAATGCCGCCGATTACCGCGCCAGCGACATCCAACGCCAGACGGCCGCCACCAGCTTCCGAACTTGTGAACGGACGATACAATTGCGTCTGCCCGGCGACTTCAACATTTCCAACGCCTTGGCGGCCATAGCTGCGGCGCGCGCTCTCGGTGTCGGGTGGGACGCGATAGGGCAGGGCATCGGCGCTGTAGAGTTGATCCCCGGGCGCATGGAACAACTAGCCGCGGGGCAAGACTTCATCGCCATGGTCGACTTCGCGCATACGCCAAATGCTCTGAGGAGCGCACTGACTGCTTGTCGGACCATGCTGGCAGATGGGGGACGCATCATCGCCGTATTTGGCAGCGCTGGCCTGCGCGATGTGCAAAAGCGCCGCCTCATGGCCGAGACCTCGGCCGAGCTGGCGGATTTGTCCATTCTCACTGCCGAAGACCCGCGCACGGAGTCGCTGGAGGATATTCTTGAGATGATGGCGCAAGGCTGTCGTGCGCATGGCGGCAGCGAGGGCGAGACATTCTGGCGCATACCCGATCGCGGCTTGGCCATATACCAAGCCTGCAGGTTGGCGCGGACGGGCGATCTGGTTATCGTCTGTGGCAAGGGACACGAGCAGAGCATGTGTTTTGGCACGACCGAATTTCCTTGGGACGACCGCGAGGCGCTGCGTTCGGCATTGGCTGGCGCGCCACTGGCCACCTTGCCCACAGCGGACAAGCGCAGCTATGCGGCGCATTGATTGGCTGGCGGTACCAGCGCTGCTGCTGTTTGCCGCGGCTCTGCGCATCATCGGCATCAGCTATGGTGGCTTGAATCCTGATTACTTCCCGTCCTACGCGCCCTATGGCATGGCGCACGAGCAACTGCCCATCCAGCCGGATGAATACCTCAATGTCGCCACGCCGGTCAACATGTCGCTGCGCAAGCGGCTGAATCCCGATTTCTTTGAATATCCGTCTCTGATCATGAACAGCAATCTGGCGCTGTTTACGCTGACGGGTTCGCTGGAAGGCTATACGTTGGAGCCGCGGGCTGGGCGGTCGCTGCGCAATTATGCCGAGCATCGGCTGTATGTCCTTTCGCGCCTGTATTCGCTGGCTGGCGGCATGCTGCAGGTAGCCTGTGCCTATGCGATTGGGCGCATGCTGGCAGGGCGTTACGCAGCGTTATGCAGCGGCCTGCTGGTGGCGGTGAGCTTCACGCTGGTGCAGCACGCGCATTACATCAAGCCGGGCACATTGGCGACGGGCTGGATGATGCTGGCGGCCTGGGCGGCGCTGGCTTCGTTGCATGCCCATGCTGCGCGCGATCGTTTTCGGATGATTATGCTGGCCGGCATCGCCACAGGCCTGGCGGCAACGACGCGCTACAACGCGGTTGCAATCGCACCCTTGGTTGTCGCGGTTGGGTCGATCTTGGCATACCGACATCGCGCCGAGGCATTTTGGCGCCGGGTTTTTGCCGCCTGGATGCTGATTCCACTGGTGTTCTTCGCGGGCAGCCCTTACATCTTGCGCGACTTCGGGCGCTTTTGGCAGGATTTCAGTTATATCGTCGGTCAATTCACGACCACGGGTGCCAATGTCGCCGACCATTTTCTGGTCGATCACATGACTGGGCTGGCTTATATTGTTCTGTATACAGCGGTCTTGGGACTGGGCATCCCGGCGCTGGCTTTCGCAGCCTTATCATTGGTCGCTTGCTGGCGTGGCGATGGCGCATGGCGGGCGCTCTCGCGTAGATCGTCGCGTTGGGGCGTCGCGCTGATCGCCGGACTGATCGTTCTGTATGCGGCGGTCGCTTTGCGCACCATCCGCCCCGGGCACAGCGACAACCTCGGCATGTTGATGATGCCTTTCGTGGCGACGCTGGCTGGAATCGGCGCAGGCTGGTTGGTCGAGCGGCTGCCGGTGCCCCAGCGCCTGAGCATGCCGGCTGTCTTGTTGCTGCTGATCATCCAGCCGCTGACTTTGTCGCTGCAAGTCATAAAAGTGTTCAGCTTGCCCGATACCCGTCATATCATGCTGGATTTTGTGCATGAGCATATTGAACCAGGCGCAAGGTTCTTCCTCAATGGACCCTACAACCTGCCATTGGACGAGGCAATTTATCCCAATAGACAGCAGTTTGTCGTCTATGCGCCTGTGTTGCCCAGCGGCGATGAGTATGATTTCCTGGTCTATTCGGACGCGCTGGCATTCGACATTTTGCGTTCGGTAGACATCGTGCCGCCGGCGGTTATCCAGCATCAGCATGAGATTTTGGCTGCGCATGATGCGGCGTATACACGCGTCGCAGAGATCGATCGTTTGCATTGGTTGGGTTCAGAAGCCATGATGAACACCGCATCGTATTGGCACCACCCCAGGTTAATCCTCTATTGTCTGAATGCAACCAGTTGTGAGGTTTTCGACTAATCTGGCTGTACTGAATACCAGATGAGGCAGGCGCTCGCTGCGACAAAATGCAATGCAAAGCCTGTGCTAGAATGGGCGCTGGTTGATCCCGCGAGAGGCGCTCTTGCACGATATTGGCATCGTCATCGTCAACTGGAATACCTGCGACTTGCTGAGGCGCTGTCTGGAGACGGTCTTCAACAGCCAGGGCAAATTCAACATGCGCGTGGTGGTGGTCGACAACGCCTCCAGCGATGGCAGCGCAGGCATGGTTGCCGACTGCTTCCCGCAGGTCGAGTTGATCGCCAAAACCGACAATCTGGGCTATCCGCGTGGCAACAATATCGGCTTGCGACGCTTGGGATTCCACGCAAAAGGCGATGTTTCTGCCGACGCGCCACGCTATGCCCTGCTGCTGAACCCCGATACCGAATTGTCGCCCACCGCGCTGGCAAGCATGCTGGCTTTCATGGATTCGCGGCTGGATATCGGCGCTGCGGGACCAAAGCTGATCTTGCCCGATGGCAGCTTGGACCGAGCTTGCCGCCGCAGTTTTCCAACGCCTTTGGTCAGCTTTTATCACTTCGCTGGTTTGGCCAGGCTCTTCCCGCGCAGCCGCCGCTTCGGACTGTATAACATGACCTTCGCCGATGAAAACCAGGACATAGAAGTCGACTCGGTGGTGGGCGCGTTTATGCAAGTGCGCCGCGAAGCCATCGAGCGCGTCGGCTTGCTGGACGAGACCTTCTTCATGTATGGCGAAGACCTGGACTGGGCGTATCGAGTCAAAGCGGCGGGCTACAAAATCTGGTATCATGCAGGTGTAACAGTCAAGCATGTCAAACGGGCTGCCAGCCGTCAGAGTCCGCGCGCGCAATTTGAGTTTTGGCGGGCGATGCTGATCTTTTATCGCAAGCACTTTCGCCGCGGCACATGGCTGCCTGTCCATCTGTTGATCTTGGCTGCGCTGTTGTACAAAGGAGGTCCGAGCTTATGGCAGGAAATCCGCCGACCGACTTAAACACCATAAGCCCTCGCTCGCTCAGCCTCAGCAACGACCACCTCAAGACGCTTTCGACGGCCACGCTGCTGCTGGCGGACGCCATCATGCTGGTGCTGGCATTTCTTGTCGGCTATGAAGCCCGCGAATTTTTGCCTTTCTTTGCCCGTCCACGAGAACAGCCCGCGCCGTTGCAATACCTGCCTACCATCATCCTGCATACCGCGACTGTGCTGGCCATGTTTTATTTCTCGCAGCTGTATCACCTAAAGCGCGCTTTCAGCCGCATCGACCAACTGCGCAATGTTGTCGGCACAGTCACGCTGGGCACCCTGTTGGCCAGCGGCATGCAAGAGTTTTTGCTGCAAAATACATCGCTGGAAACAGCCTATCCACGCAGTCTGCTGTTTTATGTCTGGTTCTTCAGCGTCATCTTCACAGTCCTGGGGCGCGAGGTGCATCGCCGGCTGTGGACACTGCTGCGGCGGCGGGGCGTGGTTCGCGACAACCTGCTGATCGTCGGCGACGGTCCCTTCGCCCATGACATCACGAACCACATCCGCAACAACCCGGAGCTCGGTTATGCCATCGTGGGCATTGTCACTGCCGAGCCAAAACAGGGCGAAATGCTGGGTTATCCTTTCATCGGCGTATATGCCGATATTCCCCGCCTGATTGATGACCTGCAAGTCGAGCAGGTGATCGTCGCGCTGACTGACTACCGGCGGGGCGAAGTGCTAGACTTGATCGAGTTGTGCCAGCGCGGCAAAGTCGATATCAAAGTCTTCCCGGACATGTTTTCTTATGTCGTGGGCGATTTGAATGTCGATGACCTGGGCGGCATGGCGCTGCTGACCGTGCGAGATATCGCGCTGCGCGGCTGGAAGCTGAGTCTCAAGCGAGCTATGGATCTCTTTGGCGCTGGCCTGGGTTTGATCGTTCTGTCGCCGCTGATGCTGCTGACAGCGCTGCTGATCCGCCTGGAGTCGCGCGGGTCGATATTTTATTCGCAAGTGCGCATGGGTTTGGATGGCCGCCCCTTCCCGATGATCAAATTTCGCTCTATGCGCGCCGATGCTGAAACCAATGGCCGCACCTGGACGGTCGAAAATGACGAACGGGTAACCCGTCTGGGACGTTTCATGCGTGGCAACAACTGGGACGAAATTCCGCAATTGATCAATGTACTGCTTGGCCAGATGAGCCTGGTCGGTCCACGCCCGGAACGGCCTATGTATGTGCAGGAGTTTGGGCGTCAGATACCCGATTATATGATGCGCCACCGCGAGAAAGCCGGCATGACCGGTTGGGCGCAGGTCAATGGCATGCGCGGCGATACCTCGATCGCGCTGCGCACCGAATTTGACCGCCATTATGTCGAAAACTGGTCGCTGTGGCTGGATATCGTCATCATCATCCGCACTATCTGGCAGACCATCACGCGCTCCAACCGCAACGCCTATTAATGCCGATATGGATCTGGATACGCTTACCCGCGAGATGTATGCCTTTGTCAAAAGCAAAGGCTGGCTCGATGCCGATTCTCCAAAGCAGCAGACTCCGCGCAGCCTGGCTATCTCGCTGGCGCTGGAGGCAAACGAAGTGCTGGAACATTTTCAATGGAGCGAAGAGACGCAGCAGCCCGAGGCATTGGCCGAGGAACTGGCTGATGTCATGCTCTACCTCTTGCAGTTGGCGAGCCTCAGCGACATTGATCTGGGCGAGGCGGTGATGCGCAAACTGCGCAAGAATCGGTCGCGCGACTGGGCAGCGCCCGCCGGAGATGACGCGCCTTCGGGTCTGTGAATTCCACCAGCAGCCTGTATACTGCCCGTGGCCTGCAGTGGGCAGCGCCGCATCTTGGGAAGGACGCCGCATGGCTGAACAAGCTGTAACTGCGCAGAGCGAAGACTTTTCGCGCTGGTATAACGAGATCGTCTATCGCGCCGATCTGGCTGCTCCGTCGCCGGTGCGTGGCTGTGTCATCATCAAGCCCTATGGCTACGAAATCTGGGAAGGCATCAAAGCCGGGCTAGACAGACGGTTCAAAGCCACTGGCCATCAGAATGCTTATTTTCCGCTCTTTATTCCAGAAAGTTATATCAAGCGCGAGGCGGAACATGTCGAAGGCTTCAGCCCCGAGCTGGCGGTCGTCACCCACGCTGGCGGCAAAAAACTGGAAGAGCCGCTGGTCGTGCGCCCAACATCGGAGACAGTCATCGGCGAGGCGTTCAGCGACTGGATTCAGTCTTATCGCGACCTGCCGCTGCTGATCAACCAGTGGGCAAATGTCGTCCGTTGGGAGCTGCGCACGCGGCCCTTCCTGCGCACAGCCGAGTTCTTGTGGCAGGAAGGGCACACCGCCCATGCCACACATGCCGAAGCAGAAGCCGAAACACGCCAGATGCTGGATATATATGCCGATTTCGCCATGGAAGACGCGGCGATACCGGTGATCAAAGGCGAAAAGAGCCGCATGGAGCGCTTTGCGGGCGCCTTGCGCACTTACACAATCGAAGCCATGATGCGTGACAAGCGAGCGCTGCAATCGGGCACCAGCCACAATCTGGGGCAGAACTTCGCCAAAGCGTTCGACATCCACTACCTGTCCGAGAACAATGTGCAAGAGTATTGCTGGACGACCAGCTGGGGGCTGAGCACACGCATGGTGGGCGCAGTCGTCATGACCCACGGCGATGACAAAGGCTTGCGACTGCCACCCAAGCTAGCGCCTTATCAAGTGGTGATCGTGCCGATTATCCGCCGCGACGCCCAACGCAGCGCTGTCATGGATGCGGTCGAACGTCTGCGCGCTGAGCTGGTGGCGGCTGGCATTCGGGTCCATGTCGATCGGCGCGAGGGACAATCGCCCGGCTTCAAGTTCAATGACTGGGAGATGCGCGGTGTGCCGGTACGCATGGAGATCGGTCCCAAAGATGTAGAAAACGACAATGCGGTGCTTGCGCGGCGCGATGTTCCCGGCCGGGCAGGTAAGCAATTTGTCCCTCAGGCGGGTATAACAGATGTCGTACGCGACCTGCTCGCCGATATTCAGCGCAGTCTGCTGGATGATGCTCGCGCCTTTTGCGACGCGCATATTGTCGATGTTGGCGATTATGCGCAGCTTCGCGAAGTTATCGAAGCGGGCGAGTGGGCGAGGGCAGCCTGGGCGGGCAATGATGCCGATGAACAACGGGTCAAAGACGAGACTGGCGCGACCATCCGCTGTTTCCCATTCGATCAGCCAGATCGCGCGGGCAGCTGCGTCATATCGGGTGACAGCGCCGACAGGGTGGCTTTGTTTGCCAAAGCGTATTGAATTCGTTGACGACGCGAAACGCTAACGATGTTCTAAGGCTTTCGCTATTGTGAAATTTGACACAATCGCTATTTTGCTGTAGACTGCCAGTTGAAATGCGGGGAAGCAACCCAGATTTATTGTTACGATGAGATGATTTTCCAGCGCAGAACATATCGTAAACTGAACTCTCGCGCCGCCACATGAACACAGCGGGTTTGATGCTGTTGATTCATCTGGGCATAGCGGGTTCGTGATTATTGGAAAAAGAAGATGAAAGCTTACTTGCTCGTAGATGTAGATGATCTGCTGGACTACGCTGCCAATAGCAAAGTCGACTTGCAGGAATTGGCAGTCGCGATCCGCGCCAACGCCATAATGGTGGCCGGCTTGATCGAATCGACCCTTTTGCGGGCGATCGCTTTTGCCAGTTGGAGCGCAGAAAATGCCAGACTGCCCAAAGAAACAATCGCCATCTTTCAGAATGCCGGCTACGAAACTTTTGACATCACAGATCCGGCGCGCGCCAACGAATGTTTGCAAGCGGAGTTCTTCCCGCCCAAGCAGACGCCGTTGGATTGGCTCATCATGGCGACCAGGCGCAAAGATCTGCTGGGGCTGCTGCCACAGATAAACTTCTCAGACAATTCGCGCATTCGGCTGTGGGGAAGTGACGAAGCTGCGCTGGATTTCGGTTCGTTGAATGACCGCATTGTCGTTCAACGCCTCGACTCACTGGTTGGCATCCAGAAGATCAAGAATGTCGCGGTTTACATCGACTTTGAAAATATCTCTATCAGCCTCAACGAGCAGGGCTATGTTGTCAACCTGGATCATCTAATCGACCGCATGGTCTCCCAAGCCCAGGCGCACGGACAGCTGGTCAAGACAGCGGCTTATGCGCCCTGGGGTCAACGTGGTGCGTTGCCGCCGCTGGTCGATAGCGGTGGCCGCGAAGTGGCGGATGACGCCCCGTCTCGCCTGATGAAGTCGAATATCGATCCTGTGTTTCACCTGCCCGGCAAGCAAAGCGCCGATATCCGTATCGCCCGCGATGTCCTGGCTGATGCCGATTATCCCGAGTCGGGCGATGTCATCATCTTGGCGACAGGCGACCGCGATTTCAACGATGTCATCAACACCCTGCTGCAAAAGCGCAAGACCGTGGTCGTTTGGGGCGTGCGCGGCAGCACGGGCCGCTTGCTGCAAGACCATCCCTCGCTGCGGCTGGACTATATTGATGACTTCACCGATCTGCGCACCCATCAGTCGCTCAGCGTTGTCGAGACCGAGCACGACACCGAAAGCTTTATTCCTTCGCAGTGGTCCAGCGTCATCATCCAGTATTTTCGTCTGAGCGCGGCTAATCCACAAACGACCATCACGGTCGACAATCTCATCGCGCAACTCAACGATGTCGGCGATGTCATTTCGCGAGAACGCGGGCAAGACCTGGTTTCGCAAGCCTCGTCTCTGGGCATATTGGCAGAGCAAGACGCGCCAGGGGCCATTGGCTTGAACTTTCAGCATCCTGTCGTCGACAAGACTCTGCTGATCGTCAATCGACTGGTACGCCGCGTCGCCAATACACTGTCCACGCGCAACTGGGAATATGTCAACTACGGCTTCTTGCTCAAGGGCATTGCCATGGAGCGCGACCTCGACCGCCCGGGCATGAACGACAGCGACCAATGGCGCTCGCACTGGATCGACTGCCTGGTGCGCGAACGCGTCTTGCAGCGCGAGCTCGTGCCGCATCGCCACAACCCGGACGACCTCGTGCCCGTCATCCGCCTGCCAGAAACGCGCAATACACTCCCCTTGTCACAGCCCGAGGCCGAACCAGTTAGTATCGACATCAGCGCGCAGAAGTGGAAAGGTGTGCCGCCACACCAGATGTACGAGAACGACAGTGATGTCGCGCGCATGGTCGCCCGAATTGTGATCAGCGTCCAGCAATTTACCAGCTTTCGCAACTTCGCCTGGTGTCCACTGGGCAGCCTGCACAAACGGCTGCGCGAACACGATGGCGGCATGGCTTTCCAAAATGCGGTGGAATACTTGCTGGTCAACGAGATGGTTAGCGTCAACGAATATGCCAACCCGCGCAGCGACTACAACACCAAGGGCATCGAGCTGAACGAGAGCAACCCGTTTGTGGCGGCGCTGCTGGCAGAACGCGACGAATTTGTGCGCGTGCTGCTGGCCATGTATCGCAACAACGACGGAATCACACACGAGGCAGTCGCGCTGCAGCTCAACAGCGCTTGGGATGTCGGGCTTTGGCTGTCCATCATGCGCAGCGAGAATGTGCTGAACCCGCTGCCGGGCAGAACCGACCAATTCAGCTTGTTCCGCACGCATCATACGGTGAAGCTGGTCGCCAATGACGAAGTTGACGAGATCCAGGAAGCCACCAGCTAGCTGACACTTGCCACCCGCTGGTCCGGCTGCTACAATTGCCGCGTTTATCTATGACCGACAGGCAACCGCTCCTGCCTGTCTGGTGGCTAGCGAAGGGACGGAAAGCATGCCATTGGATAAAGCAACAAAGACGCAGATTATCAAAGACTATGCTCGCGAAGACGGCGACACCGGCTCGCCCGAGGTGCAGATCGCGCTGCTCACCCATCGAATCCTGCAATTGACAGAGCATCTGAAGGTTCACAGCCACGATGAACATTCGCGGCGCGGTTTGCTGAAGCTGGTCGGACAGCGCCGCCGCCACCTGAAGTACATCGCGCGCAAGAAGCCAGAAGTCTATCGGGAGCTGCTGGCGCGGCTTGGCTTGCGCCGCTGATGAACCAGCTTGCCCTGTACTGCCGCATTACGACAACGCCGAAAGGCAATTCATCAACCCAAAGCCAATGCGTCCGCAGCAGTGGATGCCAGGTGCATGCGCACTAGCAACGCGCGCGCCTTCAATCAATGGAGAACTGTATGACACTGGATATACGCGAATACCGCTGCCATGTGGGCGGCAAGGAAATCATCATCGAGACTGGACGTCTTGCCCAGCAGGCCGGCGGCGCAGTGACTGTTCGCATGGGCGATACCATGCTCTTTTGCTCGACCACCATGGGCTCGCCGCGCTCGGGGCTGGACTTCTTCCCGCTCAGCGTCGATTATGAAGAAAAGATGTATGCTGGTGGACGCGTGCCGGGCGGTTTTTTCCGCCGTGAAGGCCGACCGTCCGAAGGCGCGATCCTCACCTCGCGCGTCATCGACCGCACGCTGCGTCCGCTCTTCCCCAAAAATATGCGCAACGACGTGCAAGTCATTTTGATGTCGCTTTCTCACGACAAAGAGCATCATGTCGATATGCTGGGCATCATCGCCGCCAGCACCGCGCTGATGATCTCCGATATCCCTTGGAATGGTCCGGTTGCTGGCGCGCGCGTCGGCCTCGTCGATGGCGAATTGCTTGTCAACCCCACTTATAGCGAAATGGCTGGCAGCACGCTCGACTTGCGCGTCTCGGGCACAGCCGAAGCCATCAACATGGTGGAATGCAACGCCGACCAGGTCGACGAAGCGACCATGCTGGAAGCGCTGTTCCTGGCGCACGACTCGGTGCAAGACATAATCGCCCTGCAGCAGCGCATCCGCAGCGAGATCGGCAAAGACAAACAGGCACCTTCTGTAGACGACATCAGCGAAGCGCTGCAAGCCGAGGTCGCCGCCAAGATCGAAGCGCCGATCCGCGAAATTATGTCTGCGCACAGCGACCGCGCCGCCCGCCGCCAACCCCTGCGCGATATCCAGGTTGGGCTGATGGAAGAATATAGCGCTCGCCAGGAAGCCGGCGACAGCTCAATCAACCTGAAGCATGTCGAACGCGCTTATGACTCGGCGCTGAAAAAAGTCGTGCGTGGGCGCATCGTCAACGAAGGCATCCGCCCCGATGGCCGCGATCACGCCAGCATCCGGGCGCTGGCTGCCGAAGTCGGGCTCGTGCCACGGGTTCACGGCTCGGGCCTGTTCATGCGCGGCGAAACACAGGTCTTGACCATCGCCACGTTGGGCACTCCGCGCGATTCGCAATTCCTCGATGGCTTAAGCCCCGAAGACGACAAACGGTATATGCACCATTACAACTTCCCGCCCTACAGCACAGGCGAGACTTACCCTATGCGAGGCCCGCGCCGCCGCGAGATCGGACATGGCGCGCTGGCAGAGAAAGCCTTGCTGGCCATGATCCCGCCAGCCGAGGAGTTCCCCTATGTCCTGCGCCTCGTCAGCGAGGTGATGAGCTCGAACGGCAGCACCTCCATGGCGAGCGTATGCGGGAGTACACTGGCGCTGCTGGATGCTGGCGTGCCCATCAAAAATCCGGTTGGTGGCATCGCCATGGGCTTGATCAAAGAAGGCGACAAGCTCGCTGTATTGACCGATATCCAGGGCATGGAAGATCATCTTGGCGATATGGACTTCAAGGTTGCGGGCACAGCGGCTGGCATCACAGCGCTGCAAATGGACATCAAGATCGCCGGTGTAACGCGCGACATCATGGGGCAGGCGCTGGCGCAAGCCAAAGACGCTCGCCTGGAAATCCTCGCTGTCATCCAGGCGGCTATGCCGCAGAGGCGCGCCAAGCTCAGTGACTTCGCCCCGCGCATGGAGAGCTTCAAAATCGCCGTCGACAAAATCGGCGCTGTCATTGGCCCTGGCGGCAAGAATGTGCGCGCGCTGCAAGACGATCACCAGGTCAAGGTCGATATTCAAGAAGACGGCTTGATCTATGTGGCCGGCGATTCTGGCGCAGAAGTCGACCGCGCGATCGAGAAAATCAAAGCCATGGTCCAAGAGCCCGAGCTGGGTCATATCTACACCGGCAAGGTGACGCGCACTGAGAATTACGGCGCTTTCGTGGAATTTCTGCCCGGCTCGGAAGGCATGGTGCATGTCTCGCAGCTGGCGGATTATCATGTCAAAAGCGTCGAAGACGAAGTCAGCGTGGGCGACGAAATCATGGTCATGGTCATCAATATCGATGGCACGGGCCGGGTGCGCCTCAGCCGCCAAGCTGTCCTGGAAGGCTGGGATGTCGAAGAAGCCCAACGCCGCGATGCCGCTGGTTCGCGCGGGGGTGGACGCCGCGGGGGTGGTGACCGCCGTGGACAACGTCGCGATGGCAACCGTGGTGGCGACCGCCGTGGACCGCGCCGCGATGGCAATCGGAGTGGTGGCGACCGCAACCGCCGTTGACAAGCGCAGATGGATACCGACGTATCGGGCAGTAGATGGATGCAAATCGAGATGACCGACACGAATAGCAGCGACAATAACGCGCTCGCCGAAACCGATAATTATCTGGTCTGGGAAGTGCGCCAGGCTGATGGCGAGATGACTTATCATGTCGAGCTGGGCGCGGTTACCCTGCATTTCTTCCGCGAAGAATGGGAAGAGTTTCTGCAGTTGATCAAGGTGGCGGCGAGCAACAGCTGATGACGGCGCTGCAGCTGCGGCGGCACTTCGTCCTGGCGATGGCAAAGCAGTTGCCGCCCAGCTCGGCCACATTGCGACTACTGGATCTGGATGGAGGCTCGGCCGCCCTCTTGTGCGAGGCGCGCGCTGATTTGCAGCCTCTGCCCAGGCAAGCCTGCCAGCCCAACAGCCTCGATGCTATTGTCGCCTGCGATATGGCGCTGACGAATGACCTGCTGGACGAAGCGCTCAAGTTGCTGCGCGGTGGCGGGCGCTTCATTGCTGTGCAGCCGCGGGGCAGAGTCAGCCGGCAGCTCGGTGAGTTTTTGGGCGACCGCGGTTTTGTGCGCATCCTGATTAAGCCGGCGCTTGATGACCTGGGTGTGTTGATCCGCGGCGAAAAACCGCACAGCGTTGGCGAGCCACACAGGCGCATCCAAAGCGTCGCCCGCATGGACGCCGACTCGCTGGACATGGTGCGCTTCCGCGGACGCTACCTGCATCTGTTGATCCAGCAGCAGCCCAATATGCCAGCCTGGGCGCGAACAGCAGACGATACAATCAGTTGGCGCGCTGCCGCCATCGCAGCGCCCCCACAGCCGATTCTGCTGGCATTCAGCAGCTTGCCCAAAGCTGTCGGATTCATGCAGCCAGCTGTGCTCGCCGGAGTCATCCGCGATGTGAACAAGGTCAGCAAGTTCAGCCGCGAAACCGCGCAAATATGGTCGTTTGGGCTGCGCATTAATCCGACTCTGGAGTCGCTGCGCGGCGAACGCATCGTCTACATCGACATCGACCCCGCATCTGCCGAAGCGCCTGACGAGTAGCCCGCTTAGATGCCGCTGAGCCTGGACGACATCACTTTCTTGCAAAGCGAGCGCGCCCAAAAGCAACTGGTCTCGCTGGCAAATGTGGACCTGTCCGATGCCAACCTGTTGCCTTTGCTCAGCCAGTTGCGGCGTTCACTGACTGCCGCCGAGGCTGCGGCGATATTGACCACCCTGCAACTGCGCAAGACAGCCACAGCCAAGTTTCCTGTGCAGGGGCGGCGCATGCTCTTCACCGACGCCGGTTTGCAGCAAGCCAGTGGTTCTCTCGTGCGCCAATATCGCGCTCGCCAGTTTGAATCGAGTCGACTGCTGGATTTGTGCTGTGGCATCGGCGCAGACAGCCTTGCTTTCGCCGCGGCGCATCGCGAGGTACTTGGTTTGGACATCGACCCCGTTCACATCGCCATCGCTCGACATAACGGCTCTGTGCTGCAGCTGCCAACGCAATTCACGCTGTGTGATATCCGCGCTGGCATACCCGGTGGTTATGACGCGATCTTCTTTGACCCCGCCCGCCGTGATGACAGCGGCAGGCGCATCCATCATGTCGAGGCTTATCGGCCGCCGCTGGCATTGGCGCGACGATGGCGTGCGCGCGAAATTGGCATCAAGCTATCGCCGGGCCTCAACTTGCGCCAGGTTGCAGCCTATGGCGGCGCTCTGGAGTTCATTTCTGTGGAGGGGCGGCTGAGCGAGGCGCTGCTGTGGCTGCATCGTGATCCCGCCCAGCCTTTCGCCACCTTGCTGCGAGAAGCAGAAGCGCTGCACATGCGGAATGATGGCGAGGCTGGCATGGCTGTCACTGATCCGCGAGCCTGGTTGCTCGAGCCCGACCCGGCTGTGTTGCGCGCTGGATTGGTGCAGACCCTGGGGCGGCAGCTTGATGCGTCTATGCTGGATGAGCGCATAGCCTATTTGACGCTCGACCAGTTTGCATCGACGCCTTGGGCGCGTTGCTGGAAAGTCCGCGAGTGGCTGCCCTTTCAGCTGAAGCGGCTGCGGCGTCATTTGCTCGCGCGAGGCATCGGGCGCGTCACGGTCAAGAAACGCGGCTTTGCCATGAGTCCCGACGAGTTGATCGCACGCTTGCGGTTGGGTGGCGAGGGCGATTCTTGTGTGCTGGTCATAACTCGCTGCCGTGGCAAACCTATCGCCATCCTCTGCGATGAACCCAAACTTGGGCAAGCGCCATGAATCTCACTATAATTGTGGAAGCGCTGGTTCATTCGCCGCTGCAGAGAAAGGGAGAAAGTATGCTGATGCGCCCGGAAGATTCCGGACCGCCGCGATTGATCAGCTGGGCTGAGGTCGATGAGTTGATCGATGGGCTGATACCGCGCATCCAGCTGCTGGGTCCCTTTGGCGCAATGGTCATGATAACGCGTGGCGGGGTCATCCCGGGCGGCCTGTTGGCAGAGGCGCTGAGCATCCAGCATCTGCTTACGGCATCGGTGGATTTTGTGGCTGCCGCGCGCGCCAGCATGATGGCTTGGCCCAGCTTTCTGCAATTCCCCGATCCAGATTTGCTGCGCGGACGCCGCACCCTGGTGGTCGATGATGTCTGGGGCAGCGGTCGCACCAGCATTGCCGTGCGCGACCGGGTCAGCGCGGCCGGCGGCACGCCCGTCAACTGCGTGCTGCATTACCATCCATATCGCAGCCTGTTTTCCGATACAAAGCCCGACTTGTATGGCGATGTGACCGATGTATATGTCGTTTATCCTTGGGAGATCGACCGCGGCTTGCTGGGGCGCGATTATGCCGAAGAGCCGCCGCAGAATTGAGAATGCTTACGATCTTGTGTCTTGCGCGACAGTTTGTACTATACTGAATGCTGTTGCCACTCGTCGCGAGTTGTTGCACGGTCATTTTGTGCGCAAACTCGCCTGTTCATGTTAGAGTAGATGCAGAGCAACGATTGAATACAGTAATCATGCGCGACCCAGTTGATCATACGCCAATGCGTAGAATAGCTGCGACACATCAATGACCTGCACAGCAGGAGGCTTGTCCAAACCCATGAATGACTATACGGCATTCGACGGCGAAGATGAGAGCTTCGAGGAGATGTTCGCCTCGTCTTTCGATTTCGCCTTTACACCACCGCGGCGCGGCGAAATCCGTGAAGCGACCATTTTGCAAATTGATGAGCGCGAGATCATCGTCGACCTGGGCGCAAAGCAAGATGGCATCGTGCCCTCGCAAGACCTGGAGCGCATGGATGACGACTTCCGAGCCAGCCTCGAGTCGGGCGCCAGCGTGCCTGTGTATGTCGTCAATCCGCGCGACCAAAATGACAATCTCATCGTCTCGATCAACATGGGATTGCAACGGTATGACTGGGAAAAGGCGCGCGAGCTGCTCAAATCGCAGGATGCGGTTGATGTCAAGGTCAGCGGCTATAACAAAGGTGGCGCGCTCGTCCGCTGGAATCGGCTGGAAGGCTTCATCCCTGGCTCACACCTGGTCTCCGTTCGCTTGTCTGCCGACCGTCGCGAGGCGATGAGCGAACTCATCGGCAATACATTGAGTGTCAAGATCATTGAAGTCGATCAAGACCGCCGCCGGTTGATCTTCAGCGAACGGGAAGCCCAGCGCGAATGGCGCGCAAGGCGCAAAGCCCAGCTGTTGGCCGAGCTTAGCGTGGGCGATGTCGTCAAAGGCGTGGTAACTGGCATCCGCGACTTCGGCGCATTTGTCAATATCGGCGGCGCAGACGGCTTGATCCATGTCAGCGAGCTGGCCTGGCACCGCGTCGATCATCCGCGCGATATCTTGCAGATCGGCCAAGAAATCGAAGTCTTCGTGCTCAACCTCGACCGCCAGACCAATCGCATCGCGCTCAGCCGCAAACGCCTGCTCAGCGACCCCTGGGACGATGCGCAATTCCGCTATCACGAGGGCCAGTTGGTGGAAGGTTATGTCACCAATGTGGTCGACTTCGGCGCGTTTGTCGCGCTGGAAGATGGCTTGGAAGGCTTGCTCCACCTCAGCGAGATGGGCGATGGCGCGCTGAAAGAACCCTACTCTTATGCGCAAAAGGGCGACCATATGTCTTTGCGCATCAGCCATCTGGAGCCAGAGAAACGCCGAGTCGGCTTTACGCAGCGCTGGGGCACAGAGTCCGACCAGCCAGAAGCGCCTCGCCAAGACGACGCAGACACCGGCTCGGCCTAGCGCTGCCTCAAAGCGAATTGCCCGCCAACCGCGGTTGACATTGGGCGTCCGCGTCTGTACAATGCCGCCGATTGTTGGCGAGATTAGATCTGTCGTGTAGTGTTGTTCGCTTCGCAGACACAGACGAGCTGATGTACCCGAGCCTGGTCATGCAGCGTGGCTGTAGCCAGGTTTTATTTTGCCTGTGCGCGCGCTAGCCTCGCCACAAATCCGCAAGTCAATCGTTCAGGGAGAGTAGTTAGTTATGCAGGCACAAACCGCAGTAGAATCAATGGTGGAAGAGCTGGACTTCGCAGCCTTGCTGGAAGAATCGCTGGCGGCAAGCAGCATCGAACGTGGCGATATCGTCAGCGGCACAGTGATGGGCATCGACAGCCAGGGGCTGATCGTGGATATCGGCTGGAAGCAAGATGGCATCGTCACGCGCAGCGATATTGAGCGCATGGGCATGAGCACGCGCGACTTTGAAGTCAATGCGCAGATTGCTGTGGCAGTTGTCAATCTCAATGACAACGAAGGCAATCTCATTTTGTCCGCAGCCCAGGCCCGTCAAAACGAAGACTGGCTGCGCGCAGAAGAAATGATGAACGCCGAAAGCCTCTACAGCGGCGAAATCACCGATTCCAACAAAGGCGGCATCATCGTCAGCTTTGGGCACTTGCGCGGTTTTGTGCCAGCCAGCCATGTGATTGATCTGCCTCGCGGATTGAAAGAAGACGATCGCATCACGCATTTGCAGAATCTCATCGGCAATGAAATCACAGTCAAAGTCATCGAAGTCAACCGCAAACGCCGGCGTTTGGTCTTCAGCCAGCTGGAAGCCGAGCGAGAGAATCGTGTCGCCCGCAAAGAGAAGCTGCTGAGCGAGCTGCGCGAAGGCACATCCCGCAGCGGTGTGGTCAGCGGCTTGTGCGACTTTGGCGCATTTGTCGATTTGGGCGGCGCAGACGGCTTGATCCATATCTCCGAGCTGGCTTGGCACCGTGTGCGGCACCCTAGCCAGGTCTTGGCGGTGGGCGACAAGCTCGATGTCTTCGTGCTGAATCTGGACTCGCAAGGGAAACGCATCGGCTTGAGCCTGAAACGGTTGCAGCCGAACCCCTGGACCCTGGTCGACGACATGTATCACATCGGCATGTTGGTAGAAGGCGTCATCAGCCGCCTGGAGTCATTCGGCGCATTCATCAGCCTCGACCCGGGCATAGAAGCGTTGCTGCATGTCAGTCAGATGTCCAGCAATCCCGATGACAACCCGCAGCGACACCTCTATGAAGGGCAGAAGCTGCTTATGCGCATCATCAGCATTGAATCCGAGCGACAACGTCTGGGCTTGAGCCTGAGCGAGGTGGCGGAGACCGAGAAAGCCCAATGGGAAGAACGCCAGCTGGAATTGGTCGCCGCTGCCCAGCAAGAAGCCGAAGCTGCGCAAGCGCAAGAACAAGCCCAGGCCGAGCAGGCGCAGGAAGAAGCCGAAGACGCGCAACCGCAGGAAGAGATCGAGAATCAGCCTGTATAAGGCCTGCATTGTCGTGTACACTCCATGCCGACCTAGTATTGTGAAGGTGGTGAGAACAGAATGGCTTCTGTCAAACTCAAGCCAGGCGAAAGTCAAGAGCAGTTGCTGCGCCGCTTTCGCAAGCGCGTGACCAACGCCGGCATTTTGAGCACGGTGCGTCGCAAACGTTGGCATATCTCCAAGAGCGAACTGCGCCGCATCGAGAAGAAAAAGGCTATTCGCCGGTCGCGGCGTCGCCTGCGCCGCAACTGAAAACTGGTGTCTTGCAAGTGGAATCTGTGTAGGGGTGCCCCTTGGGTCGGCCACATAACAACCGAAAGAAATGGGCGAGACAAGTCTCACCCCTGCACAGATTCTGGAAATTGTTGCATGACTTGTCGGGTTCCGCTGTGATATGGAAAGCTGTACTTATCTTGAAATGGTCGATAATCAAATAGCAGGAGGCACATGGCAAAGAAAGAAGAGAAGATTGAAGTAGAAGGAACGGTCGTCGAGGCGCTGCCAAATACGCAATTCATGGTTGAGTTGGAAAATGGGCACCGCTTGCTCGCCTACCTATCGGGCAAGATGCGCAAATTTTACATCCGTATTTTGTTGGGAGACCGCGTCAAGGTGGAGATGTCCCCCTACGATATGAATCGTGGTCGCATCATTTACCGCCATAAGGACAATGTGCGCACCTGAGCGCCTGTTGCCCCTTGGCCAATCTGAATCGGGACGAGTCATCGCTGCGATGGCTCGTTATGCTTTCCGCCCCCAATGCACCGCCATCGTGCCCAGCATAAAGACTCGATAGCGCACATCACAAAAACCGGCTACTTCCACCAGCCGCGCCAATTCCTGTGGCGTCTTGAAAAGCGCAGTCGACTCGGGCAGATAACGATAGGCATCGGCAGCCGCTTTGCCAGCCACCAGCCGGCCCAGCAGGGGAATCCCCACCTTCAGATGCAGGTTGATCAAGGGCTTCAGCAAGCTATCGGGCGGTGGCGAAGTATCTAGGATGACGATGCGTCCACCGGGCCGCAAAACGCGCCATTGCTCGGCCAGGGCTTGCGGAATATTCACCACATTGCGCAGCAGATATGCCGAGACCACGGCATCAAAACTGGCATCGGCATACGGCAAGCGCAGGGCATCCGCTCCCGCCCAGTCGATCATGTTTCCGTCGCGCCGACCTTGTCCCACGCGCATCATTTCCAATGCGAAATCAGCGCCATGCACGCGGGCTTCTGGCTGCTGCTTCAATGTTTCGCGGGCGATATCCCCCGTCCCTGTGGCGATATCCAGCAGCCGGCCCCGCGCTGGCAAAGCCGCCACCTGGACAGCGAAACGCCGCCATTTGTGGTCTTGGCCGCCGGTAATGAGCCGATTCATCAGATCATAGCGCCCGGCGATGCGGTCGAACATGCCGCGTACATAGTCGGCGCGCGCATTTCCCTGCAGCTGTGCCATGCGCCTACTCCGCCTGCCGCCGCGTTTCAAAGAGCAGCCAATCACCCTGCCTCTGTTGCGCCACGATCGACAATCCCGCGCGCTCCAGCGCCGCTGCCACCTCGTCGGCTTGTTCATTGATGATGCCGCTGAAAAGCGCTGTTCCGCCCGGACGCACGATTTCGCCAAGCCCCTGCGCCGCCAACTGGATAATCACGCGCGCCAATATATTGACGATGAGCAGATCGAAGCGTCGCGCCGCCGACCGCACACTATCCAGGCTGCCCTGCTGTGCGGTAATGCGCTTCGCGACATTGTTGTAGATGGCATTATCCCGAGTTGCCGCAACAGCAATGGCATCGATATCCAGCGCCAGCAGCTGCCGCGCGCCCAGCTTGACCGCCGCAATCGACAAGATGCCGCTGCCACAGCCCAGATCCAGCGCCACCTGCCCGGGCTGGATCACCCGTTCCAGAGCTTGCAAGCAAAGCTGAGTGGTCGGGTGCGTGCCCGTGCCGAATGCCATGCCAGGGTCCAGCGCGATCACGATGTCGCCGGCGGCCGGCACCACATCTATCCAACGCGGGCGGATCAACAGCCGTTTGCCTATGCGCAGCGGTTGATAATGCGCTTTCCAGGCTTGCGCCCAATCGTCCTCGCGGAGCAGGCGGTAAACAGGCTCTGGCATCGGGTAGAGCCGGCGCATATGTCCCAGCGCGGCTTCCAGCTGCGATTTGGTGGTCACTGCGTGGTCATCGTCAGGGAAGTAGGCACGCAAAATCAGGTTCTGCGCCGGCGGCAGATCGACTTCGTCCCAGGTGTCGGGCGCGATGTCTGCTTGTTCCAGCGAGACACCTTGGTGCCCATAACGACCCAGCACTTCGGCGATAGCTTCCGCGCTCTCGCCATCGACGCGCAGGCTGACCTCGATCCATTGGCTCATGCGCGCTTAGTTGTCGTCGCCGGCGAGAAAGTCCATCGCCCGTTCAAACAAGCCACGACCGCTGCGCTGTGACGATATGTCGCGCCCAAAGGTTTCTGCCAGCTGCGAAAAGAGCTCTCGCTGCTGTTCGCTCAGGCTGGTCGGCGTTTCGACTTGAACGCCAACCAGTTGATCGCCGCGACCGCTGCTGCTGCCGTCGGCGCGCAGCCTGGGGAATCCGCGTCCGCGCAAACGGAATATCTTGCCCGTCTGCGTACCCGGCGAGATATCCAGATCGACCAGCCCATCCACAGTCTCGACCTGGATGGTGTCGCCCAATGCCGCTTGCGCGATATTGATGCTGATGTCCAGGATTATGTCGTTTTCATTGCGCTTGAAATAGGCGTGGTCTTTCACATGCACGACCACGAACAAGTTGCCCGGTGGCGCGCCATTTTCTCCCGCATCGCCCTCGCCGCGCACCTGGATCTGGATGCCTTCACTGACGCCAGGCGGGATTTTGACATTCAGCAGCGCGCGCTGCCGCCGCCGCCCACTGCCATCGCAGCTGCGACAGGGGTTGGAAATAGAGCTGCCTTTGCCGCCACAGCTGGGGCAAGTGTGCGTGCGCACCATCGATCCGAGCAGAGTCTGCTGCACCTGGCGCACCTCGCCGCTGCCATTGCAATTTCGGCAGGTGACAATCCGCGAGCCTTCCGCCGCGCCGCTGCCGTCGCATTCTTCGCAGCGTTCGAGGCGCAGGAATTCAACTTCTTTTTCGATGCCAAACACAGAATCGATGAAGTCGATCGTCACATCGACGCGGCGGTCACCCCCGCGGCTGGGCGCTCTCCGCTGTCCGCCCCGTTGTTCGCCAAAAGCGCTGTTAAACATATCAAAAATGTCCTCGAAGCCAAAACCGCCCATGCCCTGGCCAAAGCCGCTCGCGCCATTCAGCCCGTCATGTCCAAAGCGGTCATAACGCGCGCGCATTTCATCGTCCGAAAGCACTTCGTAGGCAGCGGTGATCTCTTTGAACTTGTCTTCGGCATCGGCTTCTTCGCTGACATCGGGGTGATACTGACGCGCCAGCCGCCGGAAGGCACTCTTAATTTGCTTGGTATCGGCGCTGCGCGGGACGCCTAGCACCTCATAATAATCTTTGGGCATCAGACGCTCTCTCTTTCAACAGGAGGTATTTGGCGGGCGGGCATTCAAAAGGCGCGACATCTGACCCTGTTGCCCAAGCCCAATGATAACGCATTGCCCGGCTGCGGCGTACAACCGGGCATGACAGTCTAGGCTTCGGTGAACTCCGCGTCGATGACATCTTCGTCTTCAGGGCGGTTCTGCGTACCGTCGCCGGCCGCCTCGCCATCCTGGTACATCGCGCCGCCCAACGTTTGCAAGTGCGCCATCAGCGCTTCGGTAGTTGATTTGATATCGCTGATGCTATCGCCTGCCATCGCCGTGCGCAGCGCCGCGACCTTGGCTTCGGTCTCGCTCACCAGCTCCGGCGGCAGCTTGTCCTTGTGCTCGCTCAGCAATTTCTCGGCTTGGTAGATGACGCTTTCCGCCTGATTATCGACTTCCGCCTTTTCTTTTTGCTCGGCATCTGCGCTGGCAAACTTCTCGGCTTCGGCGACAGCGCGGTCGACCTGTTCGTCGGTCAAGCCACTGCCGGCGGTGATCACGATGGTCTGTTCGGCACCAGTCGCTTTGTCTTTGGCGGCGACATTGATCGTGCCATTGGCATCGATGTCAAAGGTAACCTCGATCTGAGGTAGGCCGCGCGGGGCTGGCGGGATATTCGCCAGGATAAAGGTGCCCAGCGATTTATTGTCGCGCGCCATGGAGCGCTCGCCTTGCAAAACATTGATCTCCACCTGGGTTTGTCCATCGGCCGCGGTGGAGAAAACCTGCGACTTCTTGGTGGGGATGGTGGTGTTGCGCTCGATCATGGCTGTGGCGACGCCGCCTAGGGTCTCGATAGCCAGCGTCAATGGCGTCACGTCCAGCAGCAGGACATCTTTGACATCGCCGCCCAGCACACCGCCTTGAATGGCCGCGCCCAGCGCGACTACTTCGTCTGGATTGACGCGCCGGGTGGGCTCTTTGCCAAAAAAGCGCTGCACCGCCTCTTGCACTGCGGGCATGCGCGTCATGCCGCCGACCAACAGCACCGTGTCCACATCGCTGGTGCTCAAGCCGGCTGCCTTCAGCGCATCGCGGCAGGGTTTGATCGAAGCGTCGATCAGGTCGTCCACCAGGCTTTCCAGTTTGGAGCGCGAAAGACTCATGTTGAGATGCTTGGGACCGCTGGCGTCGGCGGTGATGAAGGGCAGGCTAATCTCGGCGCTGGTGGTATTCGACAGCTCGATTTTGGCTTTTTCCGCCGCTTCTTTCAACCGCTGCAGCGCCTGCAAGTCCTTGCGCAGGTCGATGCCCGACTCTTTCTGGAAGTCATCGGCGATCCAGTTGATGATGCGCTCATCAAAGTTGTCGCCGCCCAGAAATGTATCGCCACTGGTCGATTTGACCTCGAAGACGCCATCGGCGATCTCCAGGATGGAGATATCGAAGGTGCCGCCGCCCATGTCATAAACTGCCACAATGCCTTCTTCCCGACTTTCCAACCCGAAAGACAAGCAAGACGCGGTCGGCTCGTTGATGATGCGCAGCACTTCCAGCCCGGCGATCTTGCCAGCGTCTTTGGTGGCGTTGCGCTGGGTGTCGTTGAAATACGCCGGCACAGTGATGACGGCCTGGTCGACTGTTTGGCCCAGGTAGGCTTCGGCATCGGCTTTGAGCTTTTGCAAGACCATCGCCGAGATCTCGGGCGGGCTGTAATCGCGCTCGTTCATGCGGATGCGCACATCGCCATTTTGCGCGGCAGACAGCGTATACGGCATCAATTCGCGCGCTTCGGAAACCACCGAGTCTGCAAACTTGCGCCCCATGAAGCGCTTGACCGAAAATACGGTGTTCTCTGGATTGACGACTGCCTGGTTGCGCGCCACCCGTCCGACCAGCCGCTCACCAGTCTTGGCGTTGATGGCCACCACCGATGGCACCAGGTTTCCGCCTTCCGACGAAGGAATGACGGTTGGTTCGCCCGATTCCATCACGGCGACCACAGAATTGGTTGTGCCGAGGTCGATGCCAATGATTCTACCCATGTGCGTTTCCCTTTCTCTGTTTATGCGCGATGATGCGGCCGGCGAGCTTTCAGCCTAGCCCGCGACCATCACCAGCGCTTCTCGCAATACAAAGTCTCCAACGCGATAGCCGCGCCGCAGTGTCTGCGCCACAGTCCCGCTTTCGTTTTCGCCACTGTTGTCGATGCCAATGGCTTGGTGCAGCTTGCCATCGAATGGATCGCCAGCCGCCGGGTCAATCGCTTCGACAGCCAGCGAAAATGCCTCATCTTCGAGCCTGGCCGCCGCTACCTTCTCGACCAAGTCATCAAAAGTTTGTTGTTTGTCCGCCTCCAGTTCGATCACGATTTTGGCGGCGTCGATGTGGCTGACCAGCGCCGCTTCCAGTTTGCTTTGCAGCATCTGCACACCAGAAACCCAGTCATGATCGCGAATGTCGTCCGGCGGAGTCGGAGAAGCGGTGAGGAATTCATCGACCGCATAAATCAGCGCTTCCAGCTTTTGCGCCGCCGCCAATTCCGCGCGCTTCTTGAAGGCTTCGCTGCTCTTTTTTTGCCGGTCGATTTCTCTTTTGAGTTCATCGACCGACTTGTTGGCGCTGTGCCAGCCAGCCAGATTCTCATTCGCCAACTGCGTTGCGGCTTCCAGAGCTTCTTGTGCCGCGTGCCGTTCTTGAATGGCTTCTTGCAGCGCCTTTTTGGCCGCGCCCAGTTCGTCCAGCGCTTCCACTTCCATGTCGGCGCTTTCTGTGTCGGGCTGCTCGCACTGGGGATTATCCTGCTGCTCTGTCTGCCGGGTTTCGTCGCTCATATACCGTCCTTCTGCGCAAGCCACCCGCTGCACGGGCATGCCACCATTGTTGCGAATGCATATATGACCTGTATCAGAACAGACGGCATTATAGTTAGATTCAGCAGAAATATCGCGCGCGCAGCGGAAGTCTTATGAAGTTTATATGTTGCCTGGCTCGGCGCCGTCGCCTCCGTCTTGATAGAGCGTGGCCAGCACATTTGTCATCAGGTTGGAAACATAGCGGACTGTGCTGATTGCGCGGCCATAATTGATATGCGTTGGTCCCAGTACGCCAACCGCGCCACTCATTTTCTCTGGATCGCCATAGCGGCTGAGCACCATGCTCAAGCGGTTCAGGTCTTGGTAGCGCCCATCGCCGGCGATGACAACGCGCACATCAACCGCCTCGCCCTGGCCGTCTCTTGGCAGCCGCTCCAGCAGGTCGTTCAGCAGCGCATTGAGCACAGTGTGTTCTTCCAAAATGCGGATGGCTTGCTGCGCGCCTTCTTCATCGGCGAAGCTCTCGATGATGCGGCTTAGCCCGTCTCGGTATATGAAACGCGCCTGGTTGCTGTCGGCTGTTTCGATCAATTCTGCCGTCAACTCCGCCACTTCGCGGTCGAGCATGGGCAGATTGATGCTGCGCAGACGCACTTGTCGCGCGCCCAAACCGACACACAGTTCATTGACGCGCTTGGCGGCTTCAGCCAGTTGCTGCTGGGGAACAGCATCGGCCAAGGTCAACATGCGCTGGTGCACGCTGCCGCTATGCAGCACCAAAACCATCAACGCGAGCCGGCCTTGTATCGAAATCAACTCGACATGTTTGAAAGTATTGGTCTGGGCGATGGGCGGCGTCACGATCGAAGCTGTCTGCACCGCCCGCGAAAGCAGCGCTGCTGTCCGCCGCATCCATTGTTCCATGCCCACTTGCAAAGTGCCCACCCGCTCGGAGATGTGGCTTTGTTCTCCACGGGTCAAACTGTGGGTTTGCAGCAGGCGGCGCACGAAATAGCGAAAGCCAGCCGCGGTCGGCAGCCTGCCCGCCGATGTATGTGGCGCGGCGATATATCCCAATTCTTCCAACTGCGCCATCTCGTTGCGCACCGTCGCCGAGCTGATATTCAGTTGATAATTGTCGACCAGATGCCCCGAACTGACCGGCTCCGGCTTTTCTGAATAGGCTTGCACGATGCAGGTCAGGATGACTTCCTGGCGGCTGCTCAAGTCGGGCAAATGATAGTCGTCGGCCATGACACCCCTGTGCCTGAACGGGCTGGCAGAGATGCTAGCATGTCCACTGCTGTTAAGGCAATTCTGATGTAAGATGAACAGCCAGCCGCTCGTCTTATGAGCAGGTCGTCAAAGATAAAAGGAGACAACATGAGCAGCCAGACATTTGATGTCAACGAAGCCGAATTCCAGAGCGAGGTGTTGGACAGCGCGACGCCCGTATTGGTCGATTTTTGGGCGGAGTGGTGCGGTCCTTGCAAGATGATCGCGCCGATCGTCGATGAGATTGCCAGCGAATACGCCGGCAAACTGCGCGTCGCCAAAGTCGATGCCGATGCCAACCAGACTATCATTATGAATTACGGCATTATGGGCATCCCCACGCTGATCCTCTTCAAAGGCGGCCAGCCTGTCGAACGTATCACCGGTTTCAAGCCCAAAGGCAAGATCGTCAGCACCATCGCCGCGCACATCTAAAGGCGAGAGGGCTGCCCGCAAGTTCCCCTTTTCCACAAGTGGAGAGGGGAGTTTGTTTATGTAGCTATTCCCCGACCTGTCGACAGATCCGCGCGTGCTTGCCTCCCCCTGGACTGTCGGGGGGGCTGAGGGGGGTCAAGCGGGCGAGTCGCCGCCTCGCCCCTACGCGCAGTTGATGCAGCAATCCTGCCTTCACCGCCCCGGCGAGTCTAGACCGCGCGACTTTTCCTGCTATCATCAGCGACAACCACACTTTAGTTCTTTGCCGCCCAGTTGCCGAAAGCGACATGAACACGAGAGACCAAATCAAAGTACCCGGCGCCAAGTACAATCCGGTCATGGTCAGCCGACTCGACCAGGAAGCGCCCGAACAATCTTCCACCATGCGCTTCGGCTCGATGAAGATTTTCTCTGGCAGCGCTTCGCAAGCCCTGGGCAGCGAGATCACCGACTATATCTCGCGTATTTCTGACTACAATGTCAAGCCGGGCGCGTATTATCGCACTGTTTTTTCCAACGAAAATATCTTCATCAAGCTGGAAGAAAGCGTGCGCGGTAAAGATGTCTACCTCGTGCAGACCATGGCCTCGCCCGTACACGACAACTTCATGGAAATGCTGATCATGATCGACGCGCTGAAGCGGGATTCAGCCTGGCGCATCAATCTGGTCGTGCCGTATATGAGCTATACCCGCTCGGACAAGAAAGACCAGCCGCGCGTGCCCATCTCGGCTCGGCTCATCGCCAATATGATCGAGACAGCCGGCGTCGACCGCTATATGACCATCGACCTGCATTCCGGGCAGATCCAGGGTTTCTTCAATATCCCCGGCGATGCGCTCACGGCTTTTCACCTCTTGAGCGACCACATCATCGCCAAGCTGCGCGCTGGAGAACTGGACAATCTTGTTGTGGTGGCGACCGACCTGGGCTTCGCCAAGCAAGGCAGAAACTGGGCAGAAACGCTCGGTGTGCCGCTGGCATTTGTGGAGAAGCGCCGCGTCAGCAATGCCGAAAGCCCGCGCGCCCTGTCGCTGATTGGCAGTGTCGAAGGCAAAAATGTGCTGCTGGTCGATGATGAGGTCAATACCGCCGGCAGCCTTGTCAATGCTGTGAATGTCGTCCGCGATTATGGCGCGCGCGATGTGCTATTCGCTTTCACGCATCCCTTCTTCTCCGAGCAGGCTTATGAGCGATTTGCTGCCCTCGACCTGCGCGAAATCATTTTTACCAACACACTTGCCATCCCCGAATCTCGCAAGCTGCCCAACATGACCGTGCTTTCCATTGCGCCGTTGCTGGGCGAGGTCATCTTGCGGGCGCACGAGGGCAGAAGCGTGGGCGCGCTTTTTAATGAGTGACGAAAAGCGCTCTATCTACAGCGTGCCCGACAATCCTCCCAGCCGATTGTCTTCAACGACGCTGGTGCTGGGCGCGGCGATGTACCTGGCGCTGTTTGCGCTGCTCTCGTGGATCGTGCACATCGTCGGCTTGCAGGAATTGCAGCTGCTGGTGGCTGGTGCGGGCATCTGGGGTCCGCTCTTTTATGTCGGCGTCAAAGCGATGGCATTCACCTTTGCGCCGCTTTCCGCTGGTCCCATCCAGTTGGCGGCGGGCTTGCTCTTTGGCATTGAGCTGGGCACCTTTTATTCGCTGCTGGGCGAGGTGATCGGCGGCACGATCAATGTTTTGATAGGCCGGCTCTACGGGCGTCCCCTCATCCTTCGCTTGGTCGGCGTGCAGGGTTTGGAACGCATCGACAGCTTTTATCATCGCTATCTGGACGATTGGAAGCAGTTGCTGGTCGCGCGTCTGCTGCTTTTCTCCGTCTATGATTTCATCAGCTATGCCGTGGGCTTGGGACGCATCCGCCTGCTGGTTTATATTGCGGTTTCGTTCTTCGGAGGTTGGGTCCCGACCTATATCTTTGTCCGCTTCGGCACAGAAGTCGTCCAGGATCTGCGTGTGCAGCTGGGCATCTATGTTGCGGCGGCGATATTGATCATCGTCTTCGTTTTCTTCCGCCGCCCCATTGAGCATTTGCTGGAGCGGCTGAGGAAATAGGCGCTGCTCTCTGTGCTATACTGACGGCAAATCTACGAGGCAAAAGCGACAAGCTATGTTTCGCAAGTTCGTAAAGTCTATCTTCGGCGACCCCATGCAAAAGGCGCTCGCCAGCTACCAAGGCAAAGTCGACGAGATCAACGCGCTGGAGTCGGAGCTGCAGCGGCTGGATGACAAGGCGCTCGCAGACAAGCTGCACAAACTGAAAACGCAGCGGCAAAATGGCGAGTCTCTGGATGATATCTTGCCTGAAGTCTTCGCCCTGGTGCGCGAGGCTTCGGTGCGCACGATCGGCTTGCGCCACTATGATGTGCAGCTCATCGGCGGCATCGTCTTGCACGAGGGGCGCATCGCCGAGATGAAGACAGGCGAGGGCAAAACCCTGGTCGCCACGCTGCCGCTGGTGCTGAATGCGCTGGACGGGAGCGGCGCGCACTTGGTGACGCCCAATGACTACCTGTCCAAGCACGGCTTGCAGTTCATGGGTCCCATCTACAGCCTGCTCGGCTTGTCAGCTGCGGTCATCCAAAATACCGGCGGACAGCCCGACAGCGGCTCTTTCCTGTTTGATCTTGAATTCATTTCCGACGATGCGCGCTATCAAAACCTGCGCCCGATCAGTCGGCGCGAAGCCTACCAGGCCGATATCCTGTATGGCACGAATAACGAATTTGGCTTCGACTACCTGCGCGACAACATGGTGCTTGCTCATGAAGGGCTGGTGCAGCGCAATTTGAACTTCGCCATCGTTGATGAAGTCGACAACATCCTCATCGACGAGGCGCGCACGCCGTTGATCATCTCCGGTCCTTCTGATGAGCCATCCGACTTTTATCGCCGTTTTGCTGCTATCGTAAAACGACTGAAAAAGAGCAGCCAGGACAGCGTGGATAACGAAGCGCCCGATGGCGACTTTGTGCTGGATATCGGCGACCGCATCGTTTATTTGACCGAGCAAGGCGTGGAAAAGGTCGAAAATGCCCTGAGCCTTGCGCAGCTCTATCATCCCGACAACGCCGAGATGCTGCCCTATCTGGATAGCTGCCTGCGCGCCCAGACGCTTTTTGAGCGCGACAAAGAATACATCGTACAAAACGGCGAAGTGGTCATCGTCGATGATTTTACGGGCAGACTCATGCCGGGCCGGCGCTTTTCCGAAGGCTTGCACCAAGCCATCGAAGCCAAAGAAGGCGTGCAAATCCGCCGTGAAAATATCACCATGGCGACCATCACTTTCCAAAACTTCTTCCGCATGTACAACAAGCTGGCTGGCATGACGGGCACAGCGCTCACCGAAGCCGAAGAGTTTGAAAAGACTTACGAACTGGATGTCGTGCCCATACCCACGCATCGTCCGGTCATCCGCAGCGATGACAACGACCTGATTTATGTCAACGAGACCTCCAAGTGGAATGCCATCGTCAATGCGATCCAAGAGCGCAACCAGCACAAGCAGCCTATCCTGGTCGGCACAGTCGCGGTCGAAACCTCGGAGCGCCTGAGCAAGTATCTGCACAAAGCCGGCATCAAACATGAGGTGCTCAACGCCAAGCAGCACGAAAAAGAAGCCGAGATCATCACCCAGGCGGGCAGACCGGGCGCGGTCACCATCGCTACCAATATGGCTGGTCGCGGCGTTGACATCTTGCTGGGCGGCAATCCCGAAGGTCTGGCGCGCGCTGCACTGCGCCGGCAGGGCATCGACTTGACCGCGGCCAGCGAAAAGCAGTGGCAAGCGGCGCTGGGTGAAGCCGAAGCCCAGGTCGAGCGCGACCGTCAGGTGGTCCTGGAAGCGGGTGGCCTCTTTGTGCTGGGCACAGAACGCCACGATGCGCGCCGCATAGACAACCAGTTGCGCGGACGTTCGGGCCGGCAGGGTGATCCCGGCGCGTCGCGCTTTTATCTCAGCCTGGATGACGATTTGATGAAGCGCTTCGCCAACGACAATGTCAAGCGCCTGATGAAAACCGCCGGCTTCCCCGAAAACGAGGCGATCCAGCATGGCATGATCAGCAAGTCGATCGAACAAGCGCAGATCCGCGTCGAGGGGCACAACTTCGATATCCGCAAGCGCGTTGTCGAATACGACGATGTCGTCAATCGCCAGCGCGAAATCATTTATTCGCAGCGCTTGCAGTGGCTGCAAAAAAACGCCGAATCCCTGCACAACGATTATCTCGCCATGATCCAGGCGCAGGCGGCCGCGGCCATAGAAGAAGCCTTCGCCGCCGACCACAATGGAGAGCACCTCGATGCCGGCGCGATGTATCAGCAGATCGCCAGCGCGGGCTTGCCTCTGCCGCAAGATATCACGCCCGACGCCCTGGACGAGCTGGAAGCCGAAAACCTGACCGAGCGTATCATCCAATATGTCGCAGAGGTGTTCGATCAAAAATATCAACAGCTGGAAGCGGCGCGCGCAGGCCTGATGGAAATTGCCGAACGCCAGACGGTCATTCGCGCCTTGGACCACTACTGGCAGCGGCATTTGACCGACCTGGATATCTTGCGCGAGGGCATCGGCTTGCAGGCGATCGCGCAGAAAGATCCGCTGGTCGAATATCAGCGGCAGGGTTTTCAGATGTTTCGCGTGGTCGAAGATACCTATCGCAAGGTGGCATCGCGCAATATCTTTCTTGTGCAGCCAGCCGTGATGCAGACGCCGCAGCGCCGCCGCCAAATGCGCGAGCACCATCCAGATGCCGCCTTCAACCAGGGCGAGCGCAAACAGCAGCAAACCGTGCGCAAAACCAACCGCCGACCCGGGCCCAACAAACCTTGCTGGTGTGGCAGCGGCAAGAAATACAAACACTGCTGCCGGCGCGAAGACCAACTTACGGGCCGCTTCCGGCAAGCCGTCTGAATCTCGCCCAGCCATGTGGCGCATCGGCGATTTCGAGCTGCATTTGTTCAATGATGCCAGCGCCTGGGTCGACCCCGGCGGCATGTTTGGCCTTGTGCCACGGGCTTTGTGGTCGCGCTATTATGCAGTCGACAAACGGCAGCTTTTGCAAACGGCGAATCACAATCTGCTGATCCGCGCTGGCGGACGCAACATCCTTGTCGATACGGGTTTTGGCAATTGCTTGAGCCAAAGGCAGCGCAAACGCCGCAGCATCACGCATTTTGATGGCACGTATGCTGGCTTGGCTGCGCTGGGGATCGAGGCCAGCGATATCGACCTGGTCGTCAACACGCACTTGCACGATGACCACTGCACGGGCAATTTCCGGCTGGATGCAAAAGGCGAGCGCCAACCCGCCTTCCCCAATGCCAGTTATGTGGTGCAGCGCCGCGAATATACCGAGGCTTGCGCGCCCAATGAACGCACGCGCGCCACCTATCTGCCGGCCAATTATCAGCCGCTTTATGAGTCAGGGCAGTTGCAACTGCTGGATGGCGATACCGAAGTCGCGCCGGGCATACACGCGCTGGTTACGCCTGGTCACACGCCGGCGCACATGAGCCTGCGCATAAGCAGCCAGAATGAACACGCCGCATTCGTCTGCGATCTGGCTTCGCTGGCTATTCACTTTGAGCGCCTGGCTTGGATGAGCGCCTACGATGTCGAGCCGCTGGTGACGCTGGAGACCAAACGTCGCTGGCAGCCGTGGGCGCTGGACACGAATGCGCTGCTCATCTTCCCGCACGATTCCCGGACGCCGGCTGGCAGGCTGACAATGGACGAAAAAGGCCGTCTGCGGGTAGAACCGTTCTGAATGCTTGTAGCGTGAACTTCCGGGCGACCCACTGGCTCGCCCCTACGATTTTGCTGCCCTGGCAGGTGGTTCTGGCTGGCAATTGGGGCAGAAGTGCGTGCCGCGCTGTGCCACGCGAATCTTGTTGATTTGCGCGCCGCAACGCAGGCAAGGCTGCTCGGGCCGCCCATAGACGAAGAAGTGATTCTGCGATTGCCCTTTGCCGCCATCGGGCTTGCGATACCAATTGATGCTGGCGCCTTCATGCTCGATGCCCGTTTGCAGCGCCTCCCGCAAGGTCCTATGCAAACGCGTCGCTTCGCTATCAGTTAGCGACTTGGCAGGGCGGGCAGGATGGATACCCGCGCGAAACAGCGCTTCATCGGCATAGATATTGCCTACGCCCGCCACGAACTCCTGTTGCAGCAGCCGCGCCTTGATCGCCAGTTTGCGCTCCCGCAATCCCTCGCGAAAGCCGGCTATTGTGAAATTGTCCCCGAGCGGCTCGGGACCCAGGTGACTCAGCAGCGCTGCGACATCGCTGGTCAGGTAGACACGTCCGAATTTGCGCACATCCGAGAAGCGCAGCTGCCCCTGGTCCAGGTCAAAGCGCACATGCACCCAGCGGTCGGCTTCGTGCCGTGCATCGGCCGCCGCCACATACAGCCGCCCCGACATCTTCAGATGGATCACCAGGGTGTCATGCTCCAGATGAATCAAGATGTATTTGCCGCGCCGCCCCAGGCTTCTGACCAGTTGTCCAGTCACTCGCGCCGCAAACTCATCGGGCGCGGGCGAATGAATCGACCGCTGCCAATCGTGCCACATGGCGGTTATGCGCCGCCCGACCAGTGGCTCGCGCAAGCCGCGTACAACAGTCTCGACTTCTGGCAGTTCGGGCATGGATTCTCGTCAAAATCGCTCGGCAGTTTTGTTATAATACGCGCGCAAGACGGCGATTCCTACCCAACAAAATCCACAGAAGCGAGCTTATGACCGGCGACTTCGTACACTTGCATGTGCACAGCGAGTTTTCGTTATTGGATGGTCAAAGCCGCATCAAGCAGTTGGTCTCGCGCGCCAAAGAGCTGGGCATGCCGGCGCTGGGAATCACCGATCACGGCGTCATGTTTGGCGTGCTGGACTTTTACCGCGCTTGCACAGACGCTGGCATCACGCCAGTTGTGGGCATGGAAGCCTATCTTGCTCCGCGCGGCATGACCGACCGCGACTCCCGCCACGACCGCGAAGCCCATCACATGTTGCTGCTGGCGAAGAATATGCAAGGGTATCAGAACCTGCTGGCGATCGCCTCGGCCGCCCAACTGGAGGGTTTTTATTATCGTCCGCGCATCGACAAAGAGTTTCTGGCCGCCCACGCCGATGGCCTCATCGCTACCAGTGGCTGCCTGGCTGCAGAAATCCCGCGGCTGGCAAACAAGGGCGACTTTGAAACTGCGCGACAGCAGATCGGCTGGTATCAAGACGTCTTTGGCAGCGACAACTTTTTCCTGGAGCTGCAAGGCCACGACATTCCCGATCTGCACGAGCTAAACCGCTGGCTTTGCGAGTATCGAAGCAGCGGACACAGCCCCGTCCAGTTGGTGGCCAGCAACGATGTGCATTATGTCGACAAAGGCGATGCCGACGCCCACGATACCTTGCTGTGCATCCAAACCAGCAGCCTGAAGTCCGACCAGAACCGCATGCGCATGCTGCCAGCGAGCAGCTATTATCTGAAATCTGCCCAAGAAATGCGCGCCGACTTCGCCGATCTGCCAGCCAGGCTGATTGATGAGGCTTTTGCCAACTCGCTGCGGATCGCGCAGATGACTGATATCGACCTGGCGCCCAAGGGCTATCACCTGCCGACTTTCCCGGTACCAGATGGCTTTGATGAAACCAGCTACCTGCATCATCTGACGAATATCGGCATGGCTTGGCGCTTCGGGGACGACTGGCGGCGCGAGCCCGCTTTTCAAGAGCGCATCAACCGCGAGTTGAGCATCATCCACAGCATGGGCTTCGACAGCTATTTTCTGATAGTGTGGGACTTGTGCGAGTTTGCGCGGCACGCCGATATCTGGTGGAATGTGCGCGGGTCTGGGGCGGCATCGCTGGTCGCCTACAGCCTGGGCATCACCAATATCGACCCGATCCAAAACGGCTTGCTCTTTGAACGATTCCTAAATCCTGGCCGCGTCAGCATGCCGGATATTGACCTGGACTATCCAGACGACCGCCGCGGCGAAATGATCGCTTACACAGCCATGAAGTATGGCGAAGACAAGGTCGCGGCCATCATCACCTTTGGCACCATGGGCGCAAAAGCGGCTGTGCGCGATGTCGGGCGCGCCCTGGATGTCGATCTGGGGCTGATCAATCGCGCCGCTGCCCTCATCCCCCAAGAAGCGCGCCAAAAGAAAATCCTCGAGTATGTCGATGCCAGCCCGGAACTGACAGCGCTGTATCAGGACGAGCCACAACTGCAACGGGTCATCGACACCGCCATCGAATTGCAGGGCATGACGCGCCACGCTTCCACGCACGCGGCCGGCGTGATCGTCGCCGATCGCCCCCTGGTCGAGCTAGTGCCGCTGCATCGCATCACCGGCAAAGACCCATCGGGCGGCGCGCTGAAAGCTGTGACGCAATTCCCCATGGAAACAGCTGAGTCCATCGGCTTGCTGAAGGTCGACTTTTTGGGTTTGTCCACCTTGACTATCATGCGCAAAGCCTGTGAGCTGATCGCCAGGCACCGCGGCATACATTATTCTATCGACAACATCCCCTATCGTCATGACGACGCCACTGCCGAAGAGCGAGCGCGCCTGGATGTCGCTTTCGAGATGCTGGGGCGTGGCGAGACAGTGGGTGTCTTCCAGGTCGAATCTGGCGGCATGCAGCAGATGTTGCGTGGCATGCGTCCGCGCGTCTTTGAGAATATCGTGGCGGCTATCGCGCTGTATCGCCCCGGCCCCATGGACTATATCCCCGCCTATTGCCGCCGCATGCATGGCGACGAAGAGGTCAAACCCCTGCACCCGCGCCTGGAGCCCATCCTCCGCGAGACCTATGGCATCTGCGTGTATCAGGAACAGATCATGCAAATTGCCGGCGAACTTTTTGGTTATGAACTGGGTGAAGCCGACTTGATGCGCCGCGCGGTATCCAAGAAAAAACCCGAAGACCTCAACAAGCACAAAGCCATTTTTATCGAGCGCGGGCCACAAAATGGCATCCCCGCCGATGCCGCCGCCGCCATCTTTGACATGATCGCCGAATTCGCCAATTACGGCTTTAACAAGCCTCACGCCGCCGACTACGCGGTCATGACTGTGCAGACTGCCTATCTAAAATGTCACTATCCCCACGAGTATATGACCGCGATTTTGAGCGTGCAGCGCGATGACCTGGGCAAAGTCTCCACTGTGCTGGAAGAGTGCCGCCGCTTGCATGTCCCCATCCTGCCGCCCGATATCAACAGCAGCCAACTGGAATTTGATATCGAAAGCGGCGCTGATGGCAAACGCGCGATCCGCTTTGGCTTGGCTGCTGTTAAGAATGCCAGCGCTTTGACCACGCGAGACCTGATCTCTCAGCGCGGCGAGCTGCCATACAATAACCTGACCGATTTTTGCCAGCGCGTCGACTTGCGCAATATCGGCAAACGTTCGCTGGAAAGCCTCATCAAAGTGGGCGCAATGGATGTTTTTGGCACGCGCGCCAGCCTGCTGGGCGCCCTGGACGGCATCATCAGCGCCAGCGGCAAACATCATCACGACCTGGAAGTCGGGCAGATTCAGATGTTTGGCGCTACCACCAACAGCCCCGACAATTTCGCCGAGATTCATCACATCGACGAAGTCTCCCCGCGCGATAGGCTGAAGTGGGAGAAAGAGCTGCTGGGCTTTTACCTGACCGGGCGCCCGGCCGACCGCCACCGCGCGCAGCTGGAAAAGCAAAATCTGCAATCGATTGCCGATCTAAAGAGCCCGGCGCTGAAAAAGCCCGAGCGTGTCCGGGTTGCCGGCGAAATCACGGTGCTGCGCAAGCTCACCACTCGGAATGGCGATCCCATGGCTGTGCTGAGTCTGGAAGATTGGCACGACAGCGCTGGCATCATTGATGTTGTGCTGTTTCCAGATGCCTACAACAAGGCTGTGGAGACCTACGCCAGCATCAACCAGACAGCAGCCGAGGGCGCGCGTGAACTGGCCGCCGGCGAGATCGTGCTGGTCAGCGGGCGCTACGATGACAGCCGCGGCGAAGCGCAGATCATCGCCGACCAACTGCGTCTGGATTTCAGCGCCGCCAGTGCAGAAAGCGCGCCCATGCCATACGACCAACCGCCGGACTGGGCACAGGATGATCTGCCGCCGCCACAAGATGCCTTCCCCGATCCAGCTCCACCCGCCGACCCGGCTCCTGCGCCCGCGCCCAACGACGAGCCAGCCTGGGCAAATGGCGCGAGCGACCTGCGCTTGCCCGATCACAATGATGACCTTCCAACGAAGCCGCCACGCACAATTGCCGTGACGCTGGCTGCCACAGCCGACATCGACAAAGACCGCCGCAAGCTGGAGCGCATCCACCGCTGCTGTGTGGAATTTCCTGGCCAAGACCACTTCCAAATCATTATCGTTCGCGACGATCATCACACTGCCTTGCGCTTCCCCGACCACACCACCAATATTTGTGACGAGCTTCGTAATGCTCTGCTGGCGATCGTGGAAAAGGGCGAATTCGTGCAGATTTTGGAGACTGACTTAAGCAAGGCTTAACCTGCCGACAATTGAAGGCGCGCCGCAAACTGACTACAATGAAAGTTGTCGAGGCAGTGGAGAAAGCAGCGATGAAGCGAATCGCTGTGATGACCAGCGGTGGCGATGCGCCGGGCATGAACGCGGCAGTGCGGGCGGTTGTGCGCGCCGGGCTGGACAAACAGGTCGAAGTCTATGGCATTCGTCAAGCCTACCAGGGTCTGCTGGCGGGCGATATCGCTTTGCTGAGCAGCCGCGAAGTCAGCGGCATTTTGCAGCGAGGCGGCACTGTCTTGCAGACAGCTCGCAACGAAGAATTCAAGACGGCGGCGGGCCAGCGCAAAGGCAGGCGTCGCCTGAACGAACATGGCATTGAAGGCGTCATCGTCATCGGCGGCGATGGCAGCTTGCGCGGCGCGCTTGCCCTGCATCGGATGGGCGTGCCTGTCATTGGCATCCCCGCCAGTATCGACAACGACATCTGGGGCACCGATACCAGCATCGGCGTCGACACGGCGCTGAACACCATCCTGGATGCGGTCGACCGCCTGCGCGATACAGCTACTTCGCACAACCGCGCTTTCGTCATTGAAGTCATGGGTCGCGATTGTGGTTACCTGGCAGTCATGGGCGGCATCCTGGGCGGCGCGGAGATCGTCGTGACGCCAGAAAATGGGGTGACCATGAACGAGATCGCTGTCGCGCTGGAAGATGCGTATGTCCGCGGCAAGTCGCATGCTATCGCCATCCTGGCAGAAGGCGCGCCCTATCAGGGTCCAGAGCTGGCGCGCTTCTTGCAGCAGAAGCACATCGGCTTCGAGATTCGCCTGACCATTTTGGGACACACACAGCGCGGGGGCAGCCCCACCGCTTTTGACCGGCTGCTGGCGACGCGGATGGGCGTGTATGCGGTAGATCTGCTGCTGAGCGGCGCAGATGGTATGATGGTGGCGCGGGTCGGGCGCGACCAAAAGCCAATCTCATTGGCAGAATGCAGCGCGCGCACCCGCCAGATCACGCCCGAATATTTCGGCCTGGCAAAGATCCTCTCCCGCTAATTCAATCTCCAGGCGCATCAGCCACATCGACCACGCGACAATCCAGCAGGCGCAGCAAGGCGCTGGTTTCGACGCGCAGCTGTATGCCTCGTTTGCCTGCGCTGATTACGATGTGTGACTGCGCCGCGCCGCGAGCATCCAGGATGGTATCCCAACGTTTGTGGGTCAATGCCAATGCGCTGATGCCACCAACTTGCAGCCCGGTCAATTTCTCGGCGTCTGCATGGGGGAGCAGGGCAGCCTTTTTTGCGCCGACCGCCGCTGCCAGCCGCTTCAGGTTCAGGGTTGTATTCGCTGGCAGCATGACCAGGGCCGGCTTCTTCGCGCCGACTGCCTGCGCCACCAAGGTCTTGAAGACAGCTTCAGCAGGAAATCCCACCGCCGCCGCTACTTCCCTGGCATCGCGCAGCACAGGATCGTACTGGTGCGCCATATAGGCGATACCCCGCGCATCCAGCAGCCGCATGGAATTGAGCTTCTTCGCTTTTGTCATGGATCTACCCGTCCTCTTGCGGTTGGTATTGACTTTTCGCCAAACGCGCCATGATGCCCGGCGCAAGCACGCCGCCAGCCAGTATCAGACGGTCAAACAGGCGCAGGATGACGCGCCGCTGTCGATGCTGCGCCGCCCGCACGATAGCCTCTGCCACAGTTTCGGGGCTTGCGCTTGGCAATCCGCCGCGATTGTCCTGGCTGCTGCCCAGGCGATTTTGGTTGAATTCCGTGCGCGTCCGCCCGACCAACACATCGCTAACGCAGATGCCATCGTCCGCCAGTTCCAGGCGCAGTGAACCGGCCAGGCTGGAGACGAAGGCTTTGCTGGCGGCATAGGCGGCGGTGTAGGGCGTGTGGATGCCAGACACAACGGAAGACACGATCAAGATTTGCCCGCTGGTGGAGCGCAGCGCAGGCACACAAGCGCGCACGCTGTGGATGACGCCGTCGATATTTGTGCGCAGCAATGTCTCCAGGTGCTGCCAGTCGGCTTCGACTAGAGTCCCATGCTGCCCGATGCCGGCATTGGCGACCAGCACATCCAGCCGCCCAAATCGGTCCAGTGTTTTGGCGAGGGCTGCCTCGACACTTTCCGCCTGCCGAACATCCCCGGCCACCGCAAGAAATTCGCCATGTGGAGTCGGCAGGTCGGCGATCTCCCGCGCCAGGTCTTCCAGCCGCTCTTTGCGCCGCGCCATACCACAGACATACCCGCCTGCCCGCGCAAAAGCCAGCGCTGTGGCCCGTCCGATTCCGCTGGAAGCGCCAGTGATGAAAATGACCTTGCGAGCGCCTTTCATGCCTGACTCACTTCACCTTAGGCGCGCACCCGGTGGACGCCCGGGACTTGGTAAAACTCCCCGGCTAGCTTGCCATCGATGGTCAGCGGCAAGTATTCGCCCGCTTGTTCATCCCAGACGCCCAGCCGAAAGACATAGTCGTTGCCGGTGCGGTAATCGACTCCATCTTTAAGCCGCAGCACCTGCCGATCCTTCACGACTTCTTCTTGATCCCACCAGCGCGTGGCATAGACGCCGTGGCGGTGGGGGTTCGCTTGAAAGCGCCACTCTTCTCCCAGCAACTCGCGTTCCAGATTGAAGAGCCGAAGCACAAACTGAAGATCTCGCTCCAGCGGCTGCATGGCGCGCCAGCTTGGTTCGACTGTGATTGGCGTTGTAGCGTATATGCGCGGGGGATGCACACCGGGCAAGTCCAGCCGCAGCAGGTCTCCAAACACGATAGCTTTGGTCTCTGTCGCCAGCGCTTTGGGCAGTTCGTGACGGCTCGCGAGGTCGCGCATTTCGTAGAGTTCGTAGCTGAAAAAGCCATCATAATGCGCCCGCTTGAGTTCGATGATGTGGCTTCTGCCCAGGGCTGCGACCAACTGGGTGGAAAGCGGGTCGAGGCCGGCATCTTGATAAGCGGCGCGCGCCTTGGCTCCAAAGATGAAATGCGTTGCGCCCAGCGCCTCCAATTCTTCCAGGCGCGTCACAGGCTGGACGCTGATCTGCATTTGCGGGAAGAAAAATGGCAGCCGCTCTTCGCCCGGCGCGACGATTATTGGCTCGCGTTCGTCATCGCGCAGGAAGTCGTTTATGCCCGCCACCACCTCCATCAGCGAGGGATTGAAGACTTGCAGCTTCTGCCAATCGCCAGCCAGGTCGGCGCGTAGCAACCAGACCGACGACCAGCGCGCATCAAATGCCACAGAAATGACGCCGGGCAGGCACAGCAGGACCAGCGCAATCCAATAGAAACGCCGCCAGGCTCTGCGCATGCGTTCAGGCTGGAAGAGGCTGGACAATGCGGTTGCGGTCGGCAAGCACAGCAGTGGCAATACGGCGAATCCCAGTCGATAGTGATAGCTGTACGAAAAAAAGTAGGTGATGAAATAGGGCGCTGCCAACAGCAGACACCAGCCAGCCGCGCTCGCAGCTCGGCGAGTCGTTTCATTTTGCCTGATCCCGATATGACCGTGCAGACTGCCAGCGGCCAAAGCCAGCCCGACTGCTATGACCAACATTTCCAAGGGACGGATGGCGCTGGCTGGCGGGTCGACCCGGCCTGGAAACAGGGTCGAGTTGGATGCCAGCAAGCCGGCCAGCAGCAGCGCAAGCCCCGCCAAACCCAGCGCCATGCGCCGTCGTGGCAGCTTGTGCAGCAGCGCGACTGTCAAAAACACGACCATCGCCAATGCGGCCAGCGGTGCCAGATAATCCCCACTGCGCAAGGCTCTGGTCAGCCATACCGACCTGGGGAAAGTGATCAGCTCGTGCCCCAGCAGCCAGTTGCGGGCATACCAGATCCCGCCTATGGGTAGGCAAGCCAGCCCGGTATAGACTGCCACCAATAAACGCGGCCGCCAGCGCGCAGCATCCAGGCGCGTCCGCAGCATCTCCACAGCCAGGCAGAGCAACACACCCCAGACGAAGGCACCGGCTGTCGGCTTGGTGAATAAGGCGATACCCAGCAACACGCCAGCCAGCAGCGCATCGCGCCTCGCCGCAAGCCGACAAGTTGCTCGCCAGGCGCTGATGAAAAACGTCGCAGCCAGCGTGAAACTGAAAGCCAGCGGGATCTCCAGATCGCCGACGAATGCCCACTGCCCGACATGCGGATGCAAGAACCACAGCGCCGCGCAAACCAATCCCGCCCGCCGTCCCACCAGTCGCGCGCCCAGCTGATAAGCTGCCAGCAGACTGCCGATATGCAGCAAGGGCAGCACCATGCGCGCGGCATGGTCGTTGATCTCGCCAAGCAATGTCTGCACATAGGCGAATTGCAGCGACAGGAATGGCGGATAATAGGCGATGTCGTTGGGGATGAAACCTTCCAGGAAGTAAAGCCGCCCCTGATAGCCATATACCCACAGCGCGTCGTAAGCGGTGAATGGAAAATAGGCTGTGTGCAGCCAGCGCAGTGCGATCGCCACAACAACCAGGGCTATGATGAGCTTTTCGTCGACCGCCAATGGAGACCGTGCGACCGGCGTGAACTCGGCTTTTCGCTTCCGCCAAGCCAACGTCGATCCTGCCACTGCAATCACAGCGCTGCCCAGCGCAATGAATTCCGCCGTGATGAGATGTTGCCCCTGCCCGCCACCGACCATGCCCAATATCAGCATCCAGACAGTCATACAAGCTGGTCCCAGCGCCAAAGCCAGCGCCGCTACCAATGTGCGGGATTGCCACTGCTCGCGCCCCAACAGCGCCAATGACCAGGGCAATCCCAGTCCCAGGGCCATCCACAGCGCCGGCAACAGACCGGGCAGCGAAGCCTCAAGCCAGCCCGGCGATGCCATAAGCTCGCTTTTTCGAGTTGTGCCACAGCCAATGCGCCAAGATAACCAGCGCATGTGAGACCAGAATGATCAGCGCTGGCAGCAGTGGCAGGTAATAGCGCGCCCAGGGCAAGGGCGTCACCATCAGCGTGAACAGGCCTGTCCCGCCGCTCCACAGCAGCAGCAAAAGCCGATGCTCCGCCAGCGCTCGTTTGTCAACCAAAAGCGCCACCGCGCCCAACAGCGAAAGCAACAGGCAAGCCAAGCCCAGCCGCCCCGAAGCGCCAATGAACAAAGCGCCTGCCCAGCCCGAACTTTCATAGATGGCGATCTGCGCGGTGATCGGCGCGTAGGCAGCCCAGGCATCCACCTCGAAGTATTGCCTCGCGCCCACAAAGACGAATTGGAAGAAGTCCGCCACTTGCTCGGCGAAGTCCTGATAGCCGCCGAAAGCCTCGATCTGCCCTTGCAGCAGGTCTGCGCGCATTTCCAGCACCAGCGCGGGCAGGTCTAGCGGCGCATTCCACCAGGCGGGGTTCAGCAGCAAAAACACCGCAATCATGATCAAGCCAGTCAGCGCAAGTCCCGCCAGGTCACGTATTGCGCGTTCATCACGCCGGCGCAGCATACGCCAGAATGGCAGCATGGAACAACTGGCGAGCACCAGCGCGCAGGCGATCAGGTTGGGATGCTTGGCTGCCAGCGCAAATCCCGCGCAGACACCCAGCAGCGCGTATCGCCACCAGCGCCGTTCTTGCAGCAGCCATGCGCCCGCCAGCAGCACCAGCATCAATCCCAGCAAATGGCTGCCTTCCATCATGGCGCGCCGCCCGTTGATCAGCATGTTGGGATGCAGCACGAAGAGGGCGCTGGCAATCCAGGCAGTCGGTCTGTTCAGCGTCAGCCGCAGCAGCGCGAAGAAGCAAGCCGCCGCCAAAGCCAGTTGCGCCGACGATGCCAGGCGCGCCCGTCGCAGCAACTCCATGTCGGGAATCCGCCCGCGCCGCGCATTCCAGTCGAAGTCGCGCCCCCAATGCCACTGTTCGTTTATTGCGTCCGCAGACAAACCCAACCCATGCGCCAGCGCGCCATAGACAGTCTTGGATATCGTGCCATTCAAAAGGCGCAGGTGCTGCTCGGCGGGACTTGTCGACCAGCTTGGATCGTAGGCCAGCCGCGACAGATCGCCTTCGACCAGCAGATAGTGATAATCGCGCCCCATATAGATCAATGTAGATTCGTCGCCATGGAAGGGCATGACATGCGCGGCCGCCATGCTATAGACAGCCAGCGCCAACAACCACAAGCCATCAGCCCAACGCAGTCTCATCTTGGCGGTCATCATCATCAAGGCGCGCTCGTTCGCTGCAATGCAAGACTTTCTGGATAATCTGGCGCTATGACTGTGCAGCAAGGGATTGTCATTGATACGAAAAAAATCGCCGCGGTCCTAGCCTGCTTCGGGCAAGATTTGCAGCGACAGCAAGAATTCCACCACCGCGCGCTGGTCGGCAAAAGGGAGTTGCGTGAAGGCATCGCGGCTGGCGCGCCCTTCGCCACCATGCAGCAAGATCGCTTCGGACACGGTGGTCAGATCACCACGATGACCATACGGGGCGGAGCTGCCGACATCCCACAACTTGCGGGTGAGGAAGAACTCGCTGCCGTGGCGTCCATTGACATCGGGTCGGCTATCGCGCAACGTCTCGTTGCAAAAGAAGCGAATCGCATCGGCAGCTTCGGGCGGGTCGCACAGGCTGTGTCGCTTCAGATCGGTAAATGCCCGTACGATCGCCCCGTCGCCGCTGCGTTCCAGGCGTGGTTGCGGTCCCTGCGCAGTCATATCGAAGCGCACCATCTGCGACTTGTCCGTCATGGTATTCGAGGGATTAAAAGGATTGGGGTCCGTGAAAAAACGCGAGTCCAGCGGCAGCTCGGGCACATGACAGCTTGTGCAGCCGATTTCGGCAAAGACCACCTCGCCGCGTTGGGCGGACTCGCGGCGTTCTGGGTCGTCTGGCAAGACTCGTCCGGGCACTGCGAGCGCTGCCTGGAAGAGCGTCACCGCGGTGATATCCCCAATCGTCAATTCGCGCTCTACGCCATCTTTGTCAAAGTCCGCATCCATGATATCGGGGTTGAGGTCGAAACGTTCTTCCGCCTGCATGCCATGATGCTGATTCATGGCATTGGCAGAGAATTGCCGCAAGGAAACTTTCGTGCCCGATTGGTGGAACGGCTTTATCACCAGGTCATGATCCACGCCTTCGATGCCGCTCGTATTCAGCTTGCCGTCGGCAGCGACTGTCAACTGCCCGAAGCTCACTCCTTTCGTAATCAGGTCGATTGTTACCGCGGCTGCTTGCTCTTTGGCTTTGGCGGCTGCTTCGTCGCGCAGCGCATGCAATTCGCTGGACATCTCGAATGCCAGCATTTCGATAGCCCCTGATCCAAACATGCCCAGGGGATTGCGATGATTGCTGGTCATCATCGAGGTTGATTCCAGGATGGGGTCGGCGTGCTGCGCCAACAAGAATACATTTCCAGCAAACTCTGCGCTGCCGCCGATTCGTGGCTGGTTATGACAGCTGAAGCACGAATTGGAGTCGGGAGCGGATACGCGGCTGAAAGGCATCTCATCGGGCTCTCGCGCCGCGACACCACCGGTGGTGGCCGGTCGTCCTTGACCGTCGCACACATTGAAGAGAACGCGAAACAATTCTTCGCCATGATCTAGCACTTCGTCGAAGCTGAGGTTGCCATTCAATATATCGGCTTGTTCGATATGTCGCGAAAGCGCGGGCAACTCTGGCAGACCGGCCGGGCACGACGCCTCCTGCCCCCGCACGGCGGCAATCGTCAAAATGCATGCTACGATGATCCCTGTCAGCCCGTATCGCATCATGCGCGCCACCTCATGCAAAAACCGGCTCTCGTCATTCTGGCGAATGCGCAAGAACCACAAGCCTGTCTATAACCATTTTGGCTTGATTTTGCGGTTTCTGCAAACGGCTCGGGCATGGCATGAGCGGCAGACGGCGAGTCTGGTGGAACGGCTATCCCGGCGCGCTGATCTCGGCGAGCAACTGATTCTTGTCAACGGCTTGCCCGGCTGTCACCTGCACCGAGCGCACGACACCGGCGATCGGCGACTTAAGCTCGTTCTGCATTTTCATCGACTCGAGAATGATCAAGGTATCGCCAATTTCGACTGGCTGTTCGGGCTGGACCGCGACTTCGACGATCAGCCCGGGCATGGGCGCGTGCACTTCGCCAGAGCCGGTTTCTTGCGCGCCGCGCCGCTGCATCATCAGGATGGCTCGCTCGTCCAGCACCTGCGTTTCAAACAACCGTCCGCCCATCATCACAGCGATGCGGTCTTCGTCATCATCAATAACCGCTTCCAGCGATTTGTTCTCGGTGATCACAGAAAACAGCGAGCCGCCCAGATTCAGAAAGTCGACATCGCGCTCGTCGCCATCGATCAGCACTTTGCCATCTTCGTCGATTTCGATCTCGTACTGCTGATTGTTGAGGATGGCGACATACTTCATCGGTGCATCCTCTCGAAGCGTCCCATCCACTTCCAGTTGGATGCATCGCGCTTGGCGGGAGCAACGACTTGCGAAGCCAACTGTCGCTTGCGGTGCGCATACAAAGTTGCCGCGATAGCTGCTGTTTCCAATTCGTCAGGCGTGGGGTCTTGTTCATAGGTGCGCATATTGAAGCGCTGCTCGACGAAATTGGTGTCGAAGCGGCCCGCGATGAAACTGATGCTGTTGAGCAGATTGATATGAAAAGGGATGTTGTTCTTCAAGCCCATGATGCGATATTCGCTAAGCGCGCGCCGCATGCGCAGCATCGCCTCGGAGCGCGTCTCGCCCCAGGTGATGAGCTTGGCGATCAAGCTGTCGTAATAAGGCGTGATCTCCGCGCCGGAATAGACGCCGCTGTCCACGCGTACGCCCGGTCCGTTCGGCAAGATCATGGTGCTGATTTGCCCGGTCGATGGCATGAAGTTGGCATAGGGGTCTTCGGCATTGATGCGGCATTCAATCGCCCAGCCTTTTGGCTGCAGCACACTTTCTGTCGGGCTCATGCGCCGTCCGCGCGCAATGCGGATCTGTTCTTTGGCGATATCGACGCCCGTCACCAATTCGGTCACGGGATGCTCAACTTGCAGGCGCGTATTCATCTCGAGGAAGTAGTAATTCTTGTCACGGTCGACCAGACACTCGATCGTGCCCGCGTTGATATAGTTCACCGATTGCGCCGCCGCGATCGCCATATTCCCCATCTTTTTGCGCAGGTCGGCATCGACAAAGACGCTGGGCGCTTCTTCGAGCAATTTTTGATTGCGCCGCTGGATCGAACATTCGCGCTCGCCCAGATGCACGGTGTTGCCATGCGCGTCTGCCAGCACCTGAAACTCGATGTGTCGCGCGCCCAGCAGCAATTTTTCTACATAGACATCGCCATTGCCAAAGGCGCTTTCTGCCTCGCGCCGCGCCGTGTGCAGCGCCGATGTAAAGTCGCCAGGCTCGTGCACCGGGCGCATGCCCATGCCGCCGCCGCCCGCCACCGCTTTGATCAGCACAGGAAAGCCGATGCGCTGCGCCGCATGCAACAACTCGCCGTCGGGCATGCCAGCTTCTGTGCCCGGCACCAGGGGCACGCCGTAGCGCATCACGGCTGTACGGGCAGCTTGTTTGTCGCCCATCGTGGCGATCGCGCGCGGAGAGGGACCGATCCACACCAAGCCCGCTTCCATCACCGCGCCGGCAAAATCGGCATTTTCCGCGAGGAATCCATAACCTGGATGCACAGCGTCCGCGCCGGTTTTGCGCGCCACATCGATGAGGGTGTCCCCCCGCAGGTAACTTTCGGCTGGACGCGGACCGCCAATATGCACCGCTTCGTCAGCGTACCGCACATGCAGCGCCGTGCGGTCGACATCGGAATAAACAGCCACGGTGGGGATGCCCAGATCACGCGCCGCGCGGATGATGCGCACCGCGATCTCGCCGCGATTGGCGATCAAAATTTTGTTGATGCCCGTGCCAGTCTGCGTCTCTGTCATGGCAGCCTCTAGAGCGGGATATTGCCGTGCTTCTTGGGCGGGTTCTCGTCGCGCTTGTTTTGGAAGACTTGCAAGGCATTGATCAAACGCGCCCGTGTGTTATGCGGCTCGATGATGTCGTCGATGAAACCGCGGCTGGCTGCGATGTAGGGATTGGCGAATGTTGCGCGATAATCGTCCGCCAGTTCTTGCTTGCGCGCGGCTGGCTCATCCGCCTCTTTCAGCTCGCGGCGATAAATGATTTCCACAGCGCCTTCTGGTCCCATCACAGCGATCTCGGCGGTGGGCCAAGCGATATACAGGTCGGCGCGGATGTGCTTGCTGTTCATCACACAGTAGGCGCCGCCATAGGCTTTGCGCGTCGTCACTGTCAGTTTGGGCACGGTCGCTTCGCAATAGGCAAAGAGCAGCTTTGCGCCGCTCATGATGATGCCGCTGTGTTCCTGATCGGTGCCGGGCAGATAGCCGGGCACATCGACGAAAGTGATCAGCGGCACATTAAAGGCATCGCAGGTGCGCACAAAACGAGCGGCTTTTTCGCTGGCTTTGATATCCAGCACGCCCGCCAGCACCATGGGCTGATTCGCCACGATGCCCACCGCTGTGCCGCCCAGCCGCGCATAACCGCAGACGATATTGGCCGCGAAGCCTTCGTGCACTTCGAAGAAATGTCCATCATCGACGATTAACTCAATTACCCGCTTGATATCGTAGGGCTGGTTGGGATTTTCGGGGACGATCGTATCCAGCGCCGATTCTGTGCGCAGGGGGTCGTCGGTCGTCGGCAGCGGCGGGGGATCTTCCATATTGTTCTGGGGCAGATAACTCAGCAGCTCGCGCACCATAGTCAGCGACTGGGTTTCGTCATCGGCGACAAAGTGGCAGACGCCGCTGATGCTGCTGTGCACCGATGCGCCGCCCAGGTCTTCGAAAGTTACATCTTCGTTGAGCACTTGTTTGACGACATCGGGTCCAGTGATAAACATGTAACTGCTGTTCTTGACCATGATGATGAAGTCAGTTAGCGCCGGGCTGTAGACCGCGCCGCCTGCGCAGGGACCCATAATCACGCTGATTTGCGGGATGACGCCGCTGGCCTGCGTATTCCGCAAGAAGATATCGGCGTAACCACCCAGGCTCTCGACGCCTTCCTGGATGCGCGCGCCACCGCTGTCGTTCAAGCCAATCACCGGCGCGCCAACTTTGACAGCCATGTCCATGATCTTGACGATCTTGGCTGCGTGCGCTTCGCTAAGGCTGCCGCCGATGACGGTGAAATCTTGCGAATAGACATAGACCAGTCGCCCGTCGATGGTGCCCCAGCCGGTGACGACGCTGTCGCTGAGCGGGCGATTGCGCTCCAGGCCAAACTTGCTGCTGTGATGATGCACGAAGGCATCGACCTCGTGGAAGCTGCCAGGGTCGAGCAAGATATCGAGCCGTTCGCGGGCGGTCTTTTTGCCTTTGGCATGCTGCCGCTGGATGCGCGCTTCGCCACCACCGCGCTGGCTTTCGGCGCGCTTGGCACGCAGCTGCTCAATCTTCGGGCTGGTCGTCATGTAGTCTCCCTGACGCGGCGCTGTGCACGCAGTGGCGCAGTATACGGCGAAGCCTATTCTTATTGTAGGGCAAGTTGGCGGCAGCTCATCTCGATCAGGTGATGAGCTGCCGCTGTTGGGGCTTGTCCACTATTGGCTAATGAAAGCCATCGACATACCTGCAATTTCGGCGCACAGGACAAGTAGAATTTACAGGAATGCCTATCAACTAATCCTTTTCGCCTTTTTCACCTCTGTGCCCTCTGTGTAATCACAAAGCCAAAATCCCGACCCCGCACACCCGCAAACGCCTCAAATGTGCAATCCCGCGCAGCCAAGCCCAGCCGCGCCTTCACAGCCAAAAAGATATCCACATAACTGCCTGCCATGCGCTGGCAGCCGCCCAAGCCCAGCGCAGCCACGACTCGCTCTATCGTCCTCGCATCGCCTTCAATCTCGGTGAAATTGCCGAATGGCAGCTCGTCCAGCACGATCTCGGCATCATGCAATTCGTAAGTCGTGCGATACTTTTCATAGATCAGCGCCACATGAAAGCCTAGCCGCCGCAATAACCGGTGCATGGTGTCGAAGTCGCTGACGATAACTTCTGCCTCAAGGCGACTGACAATGCCGCTTTCCACACTGGCATCCGACTTGTGCGTTAGCTTGACAGCCTCATCTTGTCGCAGGCGCAGCACCTCGCCACTCGCAATCAGCATGCCATCGGCGCTGTCGTAACGCAAATTGCGCTCAAAAACGCGCTCTCTGACCAGCTTCGCGTCAGCGGCAGTCAACGCCCTGCGCACAGCCGCCAGATCGGGCGTATGCAGCTTGACCTCAACTTCGCGCAGTTTTCCCGCGTTCATCTTGACCTCAGTGGCAGCTCTCGCAGCGCTGCGGGCAGGCAGGCGTCAATGGCGTTGACGATGCGCGAATAGGGCAGCTCTGGCTTGTCTGGCGCCAGGATGATGCCGTGCAGATGCGGTCCTGTCGCGCGCTGCACCAGCCACAGAGGCGTATCATCGCTGGACAGCCCGGGCTGGTCGCGCAGCCGGCTGAACCGAACCGCATCCAGCGCCTCGTGCAGTGGCTCAAGCTGATTCCTGCTCATTTTTCTGCGCAGCGGTGCCAGGTCGACGCCCTCGTAGGCGACAAGCAACTCAACCCCGCCCAGCTGCGTCTCCACGACGCGCGCTGCCGAGTGCCGCAACTGTCGCCGTCCGTGATAGACGACCACTTGCAGCACGTTGATTACGCCCGAGCCTCGCGCCGCCGCCGCCAGGTCGCTCAATCCCAACCGCGCCGGCAGCTGCACCATCTCGCTGTGCACCAAATTCATTGTGCATGCCCGGCCAAGCGGCCGTCCCTGTTCAAGCGCCGATCATAATTCCAACACGACCTTGCCAAAGACGGCGTTATTCTCCAGCAGAGTCTGCGCCTGCCGCGCCTCGCCCAAGGGCAGTCGTTCGCCGATGACCGCCTGAATGCGGTTGGCAAACACCTGCTGCATGAACCGTTCATAATCCTGGTGCGGCCCCATGGTGCTGCCGATCAGCGAGATGTGCCGCGCGAATAGCTGTGCCACATTCATGTCGAAGCCATAGCCGCTGGTGCCGCCGACGATCAGAATGCGTCCACCGATGCGGCAAGCGCGCATGCTTTGCCCCAGCGTGGCCGCGCCGACATTGTCCACCACGACATCTGCGCCGCGCCGCCCGGTAAGCCTGGAGACAGCCCGCGACCATTGCGGCTCTTGTTCGCGGTTTATGGTGATGTCCGCGCCGATCGTTTCTGCCTGGGCGCATTTTTCGGCATTGCTGCCCACCACGACCACCTGCGCGCCCGCCAGTTTGGCGATCTGGATGCTGATGCTATTAACGCCGCCGCCCGCGCCAACAATCAGTACTGTTTCGCCTGGCTGCAAGCCGCCGCGCGTGATCAACGAATGCCAGGCGGTCACGCCCACCAAGCCGACCGCCGCCGCCACGCCAAAGTCGAAATCGGCTGGCATCTTCAGCAAATTGCGCTGCGGCAGCGCCACAAACTCGGCTGCTGTGCCGCTGTGATGCTCGCCCAGAATGGCGATGCGCGTCTGATTCTCCAGGCCCGTCTGCAGCGCCGGATCATCGGCTGGCACGATGGTGGGGTCGATGCAGACGGGGTCGCCGGGCACAAACCGGGTCACTCCCGCGCCAACCGCATCGACAAGGCCCGCGCCATCCGCGCAGATCACATGCGGGAAGTCCAGCTCCAGCCCTCGCCAGCCCGTGCGAACCCACAGATCCAGCCGGTTCAGCGCCGCCGCTTTGATGCGCACCCGGACTTCGCCAGCGCCCAGCTCGGGCACAGGCAGGTCGTTCACAACCTCGACGACTTCCGCGCCGCCATGACTCGTCAATACTGCTGCTTTCATCGCAACCCCAATTCGTTGCGAGCGATGACCATGCGCTGGATCTCGCTCGTCCCTTCATAAATCCGCGTGATTCGCGCATCGCGGTAATAGCGCTCCAGTGGCAGCTCTTTGCTGTAGCCCATGCCGCCATGGATTTGCAGCGCCTCGTCGGTGACAAAAGCCGCCGCCTCGCTGCAGAACAACTTGGCCATGCTGGCTTCGGTGGTGTAGCGTCCGCCATGTTGTTCCGCTCGCTGCTTCGCCAGGATCGCCTGATAAATCAGCGCTCGCCCGGCTGCAATGCGCGTCTTCATATCAGCGATCTTCTGCTGGATCATCTGGTAGCTGCCGATGGGCGCGCCAAAAGCATGCCGTTCGCGCGCATAACTAAGCGCGGCTGCATAGGCTGCTTCGGCGATGCCCAATGCCTGCGCCGCGATGCCAATGCGCCCGGCATCCAGCACTGTCATGGCGATCTTGAAACCTTGCCCGACGCCTCCCAGCACCTGTTCCACCGGGCAAGCATAATCGTCAAAGATGATCTCACTGGTGGCGCTGGCGCGAATTCCCAACTTCGGTTCGGTCTTGCCGCGGCTGAAACCCGGCGCTTTGCTGTCAATCAAGAAGGCTGTGATGCCGCGATGTCCCGCTTCTGCCGCCGTCATGCTGAAGAGCACGATGCGGTCGGCAAAGGGCGCGCTGGTGACCCAATTCTTGCGCCCGTTGATGATGTAATGCGTGCCGGCATCGTTGAGGATTGCGCGGGAAGCCATGTTGCTGGCATCGCTGCCCGACATCGGCTCGGTCAAGCTGTATGCGCCGATCTCTGCGCCACTGGCGACGGGCCTAATCCATTCGCGCTTTTGCCTCTCCGTGCCAAATTTCAAGATGCCTTTGCAATAGAGCGAGTTGTTGACGCTGAGGATGGTGCTGTGGCTGGCATCGGCTTTGGCGATTTCGATCATGGTCAGCACATAAGCCAAAGTATCCATGCCCGCGCCGCCATATTCTTCGGGCGTTTCGATGCCCATCAAGCCCATTTCGCCCATTTTGCGCACAGTATCCAGCGGAAATTCGCCCGATTCGTCATATTCTGCCGCCACTGGCACGATCTCACGCTGGGCAAATTCCCGCACTGCCACCAGCAGCATCTCGTGCTCATCGCTCATCGCCAGGCTCAGCGACCCTGCCTGCACAGCCATCATTTCGCCTCCTGCATCGACGCAATCCCTTGCGCATCTCCCCGTGTAGTATACCATTCAAACAATTGCCTGTGGCTGCCGCGGGAGCGCCGGTGAACATGGAAGCGGAAAATATCACGCTGAATCACATCGCCCTGGTCGTGGAAGACCTGCGCGAAGCTCTGGTATTTTGGAGCGAAAAAATGGGTTTGCCGGCGGCTGGAGCGGCGCAGACCATCTCTGACGAGGGTGTCGACATCGCCTTCTTGCAGCTTGGTGATGCGCGGCTGGAGTTGATCCAACCGCGAGACCAAGCAAGTGGCGTCGCCCGCTATTTGGCGAAGCGTGGCGCAGGCTTGCATCATATTTGCCTGGAAGTGCAAGACCTGGATGCCAAGCTGGGCGAATTGGCTGCGCAGGGCATTGAGCTGATCAACGAAGCGCCCCGCGAACGCGAAGGCAGGCGCTATGCTTTTGTGCATCCAGCCAGTACCGGCGGCGTCTTGCTGGAATTGTACGAGCGCCGCTAATCCCTGTGTTGTTCAAACAAGCTGCTTATGCCGCAACTGCGCTCTCTGCGTGTACAATCAAAGCGCACCTATACACCAGCGCGAGCCAACCATGAGCAGCAGGCAAATCGTCCTACCCGTAACCGGCATGACCTGCGCCATGTGCGTGAACAATGTCGAGCGCGCTTTGAAACGAGCAGAAGGCGTGGAACGCGCCACTGTCAATCTTGCCACCGAACAAGCCAGCGTAGCCTACGATGCCAGCGCGATCTCCCCGTCCGACCTGGCGACTCGACTGGAACGAGCCGGCTATGGCGTGGCAGCCGCGACCATGAACTTGGCGGTCACCGGCATGACCTGCGCCATGTGTCAGAAAAATGTCGAACGCGCGCTGAAGCGGGTCGATGGCGTGCTAGAGGCAACTGTCAATCTCGCCAACGATACCGCCAGCTTGTCCTATTTGCCCACACTGGCGAGGCGTGGCGACTTTGCGCGCGCGCTGGACCGGGCGGGCTATGGCCTCATTGAGGCAGATGAATCCGACTCGCCGGATGATGCCGAAGCCGCCGCCCGCAGAGCCGAAACTGCGCGCCAACAACGCCTGCTGCTCATCGGCGCGCTCTTCACCATCCCCCTGACCATCCTGAGCATGACGCGCCATTTTCTGCATCAATCGCCATTTTTGGGCGAGCATTTCGCCTGGCTGCACGCCGAAAGCTGGCTATTCGTATTTGGCGCGCTGGCCACGCCGGTGGTTTTTGTGCTGGGCAGGCAATATGTCAGCGGGGCGCTCAAGTCGCTGCGCAATGGCACGGCGAACATGGATGTGCTGGTAGCGATGGGCTCGCTGGCTGCCTATGGCTATGGGCTGATCGTGCTGCTGGGCATCCTTTTCGACTTTTCCGATGTGGTCGGCAAGTCCGATTACTTCGAGTCGGCTGCGGTCATTCTCACGCTGATCACGCTGGGCAAGCTGCTGGAGGCGCGCGCCAAGAGCCGCACCAGCGCCGCCATAAAGAAGCTTATCAACCTCGCGCCAAAAACCGCCACCCTGCTGCGCGACGATCAGCCTGTCGAAATCCCCATCGACGAAGTCCTGATCGGCGACAAGCTGCTGGTCAAACCCGGCGAGCGCCTGCCGGTGGATGCGCTGGTCGTGGCTGGCAGCTCGGCGGTGGACGAATCACTGCTGACGGGCGAGAGCCTGCCAGTCGACAAATCGGCCGGCGATGAAGTGATAGCGGGCAGCATCAATCAGCAGGGCAGGCTGGTCGTCGAGGCGCAGCGCATCGGCAAAGACACGACCTTGGCGCAGCTGATCGACCTGGTTCTGCGCGCCCAAGCCAGCAAAGCGCCCATCCAGGCAGTGGCAGACCGCGTCGCCAGCTACTTTGTCCCGGTAGTGATTGTGTTGGCGCTCATCACGCTGCTGGGCTGGCTTACTATTGGCGGAGCGGCATTCCCAAGCGCAATTTTGAACATGATCGCTGTGCTGGTCATCGCCTGCCCCTGCGCGCTGGGCTTGGCCACGCCAACTGCCATCATGGTCGGGGGCGGGCGCGGCGCAGAACGCGGCATCCTCTTCCGCGATAGCGAAGCCCTGGAACGTAGCGCGGGCTTGACGGCTGTGCTGCTGGACAAGACCGGCACGATCACGCAAGGCAAGCCAGAACTGACCGCGCTTGTCGGGGCAGGGGATCAGGCGCAGGAGCGCGTGCTGCAATATGCCGCCTCTGCCGAAGCCGCCAGCGAGCACCCGCTTGCCCAGGCTGTGCTTTCCGCAGCCGCAGAACGCAACATCGAATTGCTGCCGCTGGACGAATTTGAAGCGCTGCCCGGTCGCGGCGTCGTGGCGAGCATTGACGGCGCGGGGGTGACGCTGGGCAGCCCGCGATTCATGCGCGAACGCGGCATCGACGCATCGGCATTGGACGCCGATATCGCAGCCATGCAAGCGCGCGGCGATACGGTCGTGCTGCTGGCGCTGGATGGTGAATTGGCGGGCGCGCTGTCCCTCGGCGATCAGCTGAAAGCAACCGCCAAAGCCGCCATAAAAGCCTTGCAAGCCAACCACCTGCAAGTAACCATGATCAGCGGGGACAATGTGCGAACCGCGCAGGCAATCGCGGACGACGTCGGCATCAAGCGCGTGCTGGCCGAAGTGCTGCCCGCCGAAAAAGCCGCCGCAGTCGAGCAGTTGCAGCGGGAAGGTCAGCGCGTGGCGATGGTCGGCGATGGCATCAACGATGCGCCGGCGCTGGCGCAGGCCGATGTCGGTTTTGCCATTGGCGCGGGCGCCGATATCGCCATCGAAGCCGCCGATGTGACGCTGGTCAGTGGCGACCTGCGCGCGCTGTCAACCGCGATCGACCTGAGCAAAGCGACCCTGCGCACCATCCACCAAAATCTCTTCTGGGCGTTCATCTACAACATCGTGCTGATTCCCGTGGCCATGCTGGGCGGGCTGATTCCCATGTTCGCGGCTGCTGCGATGGCGTTTTCAAGCGTGTTTGTGGTGAGTAATTCGCTGCGGTTGCGGGGGCGGCGGTTGGCAGCCGGAACGCAGACGATCACAAGAAAATCTAATGACAATCCAATGAATTAGAAAGCAAACTTTGATTTGGTGGGGTCAGCATCGAATCCTGTTAGGTTGTGTCCAACGGCGTAGACCGAAAATGTTTATTCGATGCCAAGAGCATTGGTATGCATAATGAGTTTAGATTGCAGTACAATGACTATAGAATTGTTTTCAAGAGTTTTGTTCAGTAAGGAGGGTGCACATGGGCTTGAAGTCTGTTGAAAGGCAGGATGTATTGATTGCGATAATTGAAGCGGCGGAAGGTCGAGGCCTAAAGCGTGTCCATTTGCAAAAGGCGGTGTTCTTGGTCGCGGAAGAATTCAAAGGTGAATTGCCAGACGACTTCTACAAGTTCACCAAGTACCATTTTGGCCCGTATTCGCAAAAGATATATCATGATGCCGAAATACTGAGTGATTCGGGCTGTATCAATATCAAGTATGGCTCTGATCGTCGAGATGATGTTTTCTCTATAGTACCCGACTGCGGTATAGAGTATATTGAATTACCCAAGGATCTTAGGCGACTAATCAAGGAGTCCGTAGACTGGATCTTAGGTATGGACTTTCAGGAGTTGGTGCGGGCCATTTATTACCTTTATCCCGAATATCAAGAAAACAGTCGCTTTGTGTATGATGAAGAACAGGCCATTATCGAAAGTTTCGCTCGAGGCCTGAAACAAAGTAGAGAGGAGAAAACGCACTCTACGGCTGACGTGATCGCACAATTGCAAGAAGTATAGATAGCAACATGGACAGAGAGATTGTTTGGTCGCACGATAGTTTACGTCAGTTGAAGAAATTCAAAAAGAAACGTCAGAAGCTAAGTGAGGATGTGGCTAATTTCCAGAAAGAGTTTTCTGAAAGACGATTGCCTGGAGATGAAATAACAAATATCGGTGATACACGCGCCAAAGAACATCGAATGATGGACAGTTCATCAGATAAAGGCAAGAGTAGTGGATTCCGCGTTTATTACAGATATAATGATTATAGGGTTGAAGTTCACGGCGTATATTTACGGAAGGAACTGAGTCAACGTGTAAGGAACGAAATACAGCAGATGTTGAGGAAAGCAGGCCCATTGTAAGGATATATCAGCGCGCTGCCCCTTGCAGGATGTCCCCTCAACCACAATCCATGACACCCTGTCCCTGAAACTCACAGCTAAACATAACCCCATCTCCTGCCTGCTCCCCATCCCTCTGCGGCATAAAAGCTATGCTACACTCGCCTTCATAACCACAGCGCACAAGAGGACTCCACCCATGACCGACTCCCCCATCGCCCCCGACCACATCGCCGCTGCCGAAGCCCTGCTCGACCTGGAATTCACGCCCGCCCAGCGCGAGCAGATGCACAAAGTTCTCAACGACCGGCTGGCTCAGTTTGCGAGCATCCGCGCCGCCGACCTGGACAACAGCATTCCGCTCTCGCTCAACTTCAATGTGAATGCAGCCGATCCCGCGCCGGCGACCGTCCCGCGCACTTTCGCCATGAGCGCACAGCCGTCCGTCACGCGACCCGCCGACCTGGAAGATGCCGCTTTCTACACCGTGACTCAGCTCGCCGAGCTTGTCCGGACGCGCCAGGTTACTTCGCTGGAATTGACGGAGATGTACCTGCGCCGCTTGAAACGCCATGACCCGGTCTTGCAGTGCGTGGCTGCCTATACCGAAGAGCTCGCCTATGCGCAAGCGAAACGCGCCGACGACGAAATCGCCCGCGGGCTGTATCGCGGACCCCTGCACGGCATCCCCTGGGGCGCGAAAGACCTGCTGGCCACGCGCGGCTATCCAACCCAGTGGGGCGCGATGCCCTACAAAGACCAGCAGCTTGATGTTGATGCGACAGTCGTGCAGCGGCTGGAAGCGGCCGGCGCGGTGCTGATCGCCAAGCTGACCCTGGGCGCGCTGGCCAACGGCGATGTCTGGTATGGCGGCACGACCAAGAACCCCTGGGACACCAGCGAGGGCAGCAGCGGCTCGTCAGCGGGCGCGGGCGCGACTGTGGCGGCGGGCCTGGTCGGTTTCGCCATCGGCACAGAGACCATGGGCAGCATCGTCTCGCCATCGACGCGTTGCGGTGTGACGGGTTTGCGGCCCACTTTCGGGCGTGTCAGTCGCTATGGTGCCATGGCGCTGAGCTGGAGCATGGACAAGCTCGGTCCCATGTGCCGCAGCGTCGAAGATTGCGCCCTCGTTTTCAGCGCCATTTATGGTCCCGATGGGCTGGACATGACGATCAGCCCCGAGCCCTTTAGCTGGGACCCAGCGCTTGATCCAAAAGGGCTGCGCATCGGCTATGTAGCCGGCGCTTTTGAGTCGGCTGACGCGGGACAGACCAATGCCCATCACCGCGACGAGGGTGAGCTGCTGCAGCGCGTCAACCAGGTCAACAGCGCGGCCGCGCTCGATGTGATGCGCGCCGATGGCTATGACCTGAACCCAATCGAATTGCCAGACACAGAAATGAGCGGGCTCTGGCTGATCCTCGCGGCAGAAGCGGCCGCCGCTTTTGATCAGATCACGCGCGACGGTCGTGTCGACAGCATGAAGCGGCAAGACGATGACGCCTGGCCCAATATCTTCCGCGCCGCCCGTCTCATCCCAGCGGTTGAGTATATCAATGCCAATCGCGTCCGAACGCAGTTGATGCGCGACATGGCGCGCGTAATGAGCGAGGTTGATGTCTTCATCGTGCCCAGCTTTGGCGCGAACGCCCTGCAAATCACCAACTTCACCGGGCATCCCTGCGTCGTACTGCCCAATGGCTTCACCGAAAAGCGCACACCCACCAGCGTCTCCTTCATCGGCGGGCTATACAAAGAAGCCGAGACCCTGGCTGTCGCCAAAGCCTATCAGGACGCTACCGATTGGCACCTGCAGCATCCAGAATTGGACTTTGATAGCAAGCAAGTCCAGAGATGAACATAAGTTGCCGATTTAAGTCCGATGTATCGGCTTGGTCGCGCCGTTGAAGCCCCTCCCTCATTTTGGAGCGGGGTAATCACTCCAACAGCGCCTCCACTTCGGCGCGCACAAGTTCGTCATTGTCGCGCTGGTAGAGGTCGGTGAGCAGTTTGCTGCTGTCCAGCCCCATCGTCTGCCACAGCGCCCAGGCGGCATGTCCACGCACCAAAGGGCTGGCATCAAACAGCAGTTGGATCAAATGCGGGATGGCGCGCTCGTCCCCCCAGTTGCCCGCGGCGATGCAGGCATTGCGCACCAGTCGCTCGCGTCCGATGCGCTCGACAGGGCTGCGGCGGAAAAGCTGCCGGAATGCCCCTTCGTCAATCATCAGCATGTCGACCAGCTTTGGCGCGACCCGCCGCAGATCCAAGGGCAAGAAAGCCACTTCGTCCGTATCGACCGTGAAGCGCTGAAACGGACAGACGTCCATGCAGATGTCACAGCCGAAGATCCAGTTGCCGAAGTCGGCGCGCAAATCGCGGTCGACCCAGCCCTTGTTCTCGATGGTGTGATAGCTGATGCAGCGGCGGGCATCCAGAACGAAAGGCTCGGGGAAAGCGGCGGTGGGGCAGGCAGCCAGACAGCGCGTGCAAGTGCCGCACATGGTCTCGCGCTGGGGCAAGTCATAGCTGTCAAGCTCGAGGCTGGTGATGATCTCGCCGAGAAAGAAACTGCTGCCACGCCGCGGATGAATCAGCATGGTGTTTTTGCCGATGAAACCCAAACCTGCCTGTTGGGCGTGGCTGCGCTCGAGCAAGGCGCCAGTATCGACATAGATCTTGTGGTCGAGCGCCCCACTGCATTCTTCCCCAAGCCACTCGGCGAAGCTCTCCAGCCGCAAGCCCAGCACCCGATGATAATCCACGCCCCAGGCATAACTCGCGATGCGTCCGCGCGCCGGGTCGCTCAGGGCATCTTCATCGGCGAAACTCGCCTGATAATCGAGCCCGACGATGATGAGCGAACGCGCGCCAGGCAGGATCTCGCGCAGATCTTGCCGCCGCCGCACACGATCGGGGCGCGCCATATACCCCATCTCGCCGTGCATGCCTCGCTGAATCCAGCGCAGATAACTCGCCAAAGTGGGAGAAGGCTGGGCAGGCGTGATGCCACACAGCGTGAATCCCAACTCGCGCGCCTTGTCACGGATGCGGGCGGCTGTCAGGGGCATATTCGAAGCTGCAGGAGTGGTTGGCTCTTGCCTAGTTGTCTTGCCGCGGCGGATAGTCAATCTCTTGCAGCAACGCGACGATGCCACCCAGCGTGGCGGGCGCTTCGAAAGCCACCTCTATCGTTCGCCGGTTCACATCGCCATCGACAGCGGCGACGCCGGGCAATTCGCCGAGCTCAAACTTGATTGCGCCGACGCAGCCGGCACAGCTGATATTGGGTACAACCAGTGTTTCGTTTTGCATGGTAGTTTCCTTGCCTGCACAACGCAGTGATTGTCTCGGAATGGGTACCTTCCTGCTACATGATACCGCCATCTCCCGACCTGTCGACAGCATCTGCGGGGGCAGTTCGCTTCCCCCTGACCTGTCGGGGGGGACCGAGGGGGGTTCCTGGGTGTTACATGAATGCCTGGATGCCGGTCTGTGCCCGCCCCAGGATCAGCGCGTGTATGTCACTGGTGCCTTCGTAGGTGTTGACCGCCTCCAGGTTCAGCACATGGCGGATGACATGAAACTCATCGGAGATACCGTTGCCGCCGTGCATATCGCGCGCTGTACGGGCGATCTCCAGCGCCTTGCCGCAGGAATTGCGTTTGATCAGCGAAATCATCTCGGGTGTGGCGGCGTCTTCATCCAGCAGCCTGCCCACACGCAGCGCTCCCTGCAAGCCCAGGGCGATCTCGCTCTGCATCTCAGCCAGTTTGAACTGAATGAGCTGATTCGCCGCCAGCGGACGCCCAAATTGATTGCGGTCCAGTGTATATTGGCGCGCCGCCCCCCAGCAAAACTCCGCGGCCCCCAAAGCGCCCCAGGCGATGCCATAGCGCGCGCGATTCAAACAGCCGAAAGGACCGCGCAAGCCGCTTGCGCCTGGCAGCAAGTTGGCATCGGGCACGAAGACTTCGTCCATCACAATCTCGCCGGTGCTGCTGGCGCGCAGGCTGAACTTGCCTTCGATTGCCGGCGTTGACAAGCCGTCCATGCCCCGCTCCAGGATAAAGCCGCGGATCGGTCCCACATGCTCGTCTTCGACCGCTTTCGCCCAGACCACAAAGACATCGGCGATGGGCGAATTGGTGATCCACATTTTGCTGCCATGCAAGCGCCAGCCGCCAACGACCTTTGTTGCGCGCGTCTCCATGCCGCCGGGATCGCTGCCATGGTTGGGTTCAGTCAAGCCAAAGCAGCCGATCCATTCGCCGTTGGCAAGCCTGGGCAGGTAGCGCTCCCGCTGTTCGTCTGTGCCATACGCATAAATCGGGTACATAACCAGCGAGCTTTGCACGCTCATGGCGCTGCGATAGCTGCTGTCGACTCGCTCAATCTCGCGGGCGATCAAGCCATAGCAGACCGCATTCAAACCAGCGCCACCGTGCTCTTCTGGCAATGTCGCCCCCAGCATGCCCAACTGCGCCATTTCGTAATAGATATCGCGGTCGAATTGTTCATGCCGATTCGCTTCCAGGATGCGCGGCATCAGCCTGGCTTGACAATATTCCCGCGCTGCATCCCGCACCATGCGCTCTTCATCATCAAGCTGCTGGTCGAGCAAGAAGGGGTCGTCCCATTGAAACTGGCCGGGCATTGGCGAATGTCCTCGCGGCATCTGATTCCTCACGCATATTGTAAACCGCAGTCGCGGCATTTTGCACTACAATCCTCCCTCCGACTCGACGGGGGACCGAGGGAGTCTCATTCGTCCCTTATCGTGACGCACGCCAGCGGCTATAATGGCGTCCCCAATCTGGCGATGGTTTAGGCTGGGCAAGAGCAGAAAGCGATACGCGACATGGAGCAAGACAATATCCTCGTGCGTGGCGCTCGCGAGCACAATCTCAAAGACATCGATGTCGATATCCCTCGCAATCAGCTGGTTGTCATCAGCGGTCTTTCTGGCTCGGGCAAGTCGTCCCTGGCTTTCGATACCATCTTCGCCGAAGGGCAGCGCCGTTATGTCGAAAGCCTGAGCTCCTATGCCCGCCAATTCCTCGGCTTGATGCAAAAGCCGGATGTCGACCAGATCGAAGGTTTGAGCCCGGCTGTCTCTATCGACCAGAAAAGCGTCAGCCACAATCCGCGCTCGACAGTCGGCACTGTGACAGAAATCTATGATTATCTGCGGCTGCTCTATGCGCGCGTTGGCATCCCGCATTGCCCTGAATGTGGCGCGGAGGTATCGGCACAGAGCGCCCAGCAGATTGTCGACCAGGTGCAGAATATGCCCGCCGGCACGCGCATCCAGGTGCTGGCGCCGGTCATCCAGCGCAAGAAAGGCGTTCACAGCAAAGCCCTGGCAGAAATCGGCAAGCAGGGTTTCGCGCGCGTCCGCGTCGATGGCGTTGTTCGCGACCTGGACGAAGATATCGTGCTGGACCGCTATGTGATTCACGATATCGAGATCGTGGTCGACCGCCTCATCATCCGCCAGTACGACGATCCGCAATCAGAAGACGCGGCCGCTTTTGAAACGCGCCTCACCGATGCTATCGAAACAGCCTTGCAGCATGGCGAAGGCCGGTTGATCATCCAGGATGTCAGCGATCGCGATAATCCGGTCGATCATCTTTACAGCGAAGACCTGGCTTGCCCGAACGGACACGGCAGCCTGCCCGAGCCAGAACCGCGCTTGTTCTCATTTAATACGCCCAGCGGCGCTTGTCCAGTTTGTCAGGGGCTGGGCTTCAGCCTCGAGATCGATCCTGATATCATCGTGCCCGACCAAGACCGCACTATCGCCGAGGGCGCGTTGCAAGCCAATGGATATGGGCTGGACGACCGGCGCGGCTGGAATTGGAATGTCTTCCAGGCGCTCAGCCGACATTATGATTTCTCGCTGGATACGCCCTGGCGGAAGCTGACAGCACAGCAGCAAAATGTCGTGCTCTATGGCAGCGGCGAGCAGCGCTATGAGGTGTCCTACTTTCATTCGTCGGGCCGGGAGCACACCTGGTCGACGCGCTACGAAGGCGTCATCCCCAACTTGCAGCGCCGCTATCAGCAGACCAGCTCCGAAGCCATCCGCGAGCGAATCCAGCAGACGATGCGCGAGATTCCTTGTCGCAGCTGCAACGGACAACGCTTGCGCCCGGAGTCGCTGGCTGTGACCATCGGCGGCGTCAACATCCATGCCATCACCTCCAAACCCATCGGCGAGCTGCATCGCTGGGTATGTTCGCTGCAAGGCGCTGATGCCATCCTCTCGGAGCGCGAACAGCATATCGCCCGGCAGATTCTGCGCGAATTGACCGCTCGCATCGGCTTCTTGTGCAATGTCGGCCTGGATTACCTCACACTGGCTCGCAGCGCCGCCAGCTTGAGCGGGGGAGAAGCCCAGCGCATCCGCTTGGCCACACAAGTCGGCAGCCAACTCACCGGTGTGCTCTATGTGTTGGACGAGCCTTCAATCGGCTTGCATCAACGCGATAACCGGCGGCTGATCAACACATTGATCGGCTTGCGTGACTTGGGCAACAGCGTGCTGGTGGTCGAGCATGACGAAGAGACCATGCGCAGCGCCGACTGGCTGATCGATCTGGGACCGGGCGCGGGTGAACACGGAGGGCAGCTCGTTGCGCAAGGCAGGCCAAGGCAAGTTGCCGCCAATCACGAAAGTTGCACGGGCAACTACCTGGCGGGCCGCTTTGAAATCCCGCTGCCCCAGATTCGGCGGGCTGGTTCGGGCCAACGGCTGCGCATCTGCGGAGCGCGCGCCAACAACCTGAAAGACATCACGGTTGACTTTCCGCTGGGCAACTTCATCTGCGTCACCGGCGTCAGCGGCAGCGGCAAATCGTCGCTGGTTGTCCATACGCTGTATACCCGTCTGGCGCAGTTGATCAACCGCAGCCGCCTGCGCGCAGGCGAGCACGATGCGCTGCATGGCGTGGAGCACATCGACAAGATCATCAATATCGACCAAAGCCCCATCGGACGAACGCCTCGCAGCAATCCTGGCACCTATACCAAGCTCTTTGACGACATTCGCCAGCTTTTTGCCCAACTGCCCGAAAGCAAGGCGCGTGGTTATAAACCGGGCCGCTTCAGCTTCAATGTGCGCGGCGGACGTTGCGAACACTGCGAAGGGCAGGGGCTCATCCGCATCGAAATGCAATTCTTGCCCGATGTCTATGTGCCTTGCGAAGTTTGCCGTGGCACGCGCTATAACCGCGAAACCCTGCAAGTGCAGTACAAGGGCAAGTCTATCGCCCAGGTGCTGGCGCTGAGCGTGCAGGAGGGTTTGGAGTTCTTCGCCAACCTGCCACGCATCCGCCGCAAGCTGGAAACGCTGGAAGCGGTCGGCTTGGGTTATATTCGCATCGGACAACCCGCCACGACGCTAAGCGGTGGCGAAGCGCAGCGCATCAAGCTCAGCCGCGAATTGTCGAAGCGCGCCACCGGGCACACCCTGTATATTTTGGACGAGCCCTCGACCGGCTTGCACGCCTATGATGTGGCCCGTCTGATCACCGTGCTGCAGCGGCTGGCAGACGCGGGCAATACGATCGTCGTCATTGAACACAACCTGGATATCATCAAAGTGGCGGATCATATTATCGATTTGGGACCAGAAGGCGGCGATGGCGGCGGCATGATAGTCGCGCAGGGGACACCCGAACAGGTGGCGAATTGCGGGGGCTATACCGGGCGCTACCTGGCCGATATGCTGGCGCGTGGTCGCTGAAACCGGGCGGAGAGAGTTGCATGATGGAAGAGGTCAAAATCGGCGTCATTGGCGGCTCGGGATTGTATCAGCTGCCCGAGATCAGCGATGTGCGCGAAATAAACATGGATACGCCTTTTGGACGGCCTAGCGGCACCATCCGCGTCGGCAGCCTGTCGGGCAAGCGCGTAGCCTTTTTGCCGCGTCACGGCGAGGGGCACACCCTGGCACCACATGCCCTTCCTTACCGCGCCAACATCTATGCGCTCAAGCAGCTGGGCGCGCGTTTTATCATCGGCATCAACGCGGTTGGCTCGCTGCAAGAAGAGTATGCGCCTGGACAACTCGTCACGCCCGACCAGTTGATTGATTATACGATCCACACGCGTGCGCGCAGCTTTTTCGAACGCGGGCTGGTCGCGCATGTATCGGTGGCTGACCCCTTCGGTGAATATTTGCGCAATGTGTTGGCCGATGCCGCCGAAAACGCCGGCGCAGTCGTGCATCGCGCTGGCTGCTTTTTGATTGAAGATGGTCCGCGCTTTGCCACGCGCGCCGAAAGCCGCCTCTTTCAACATTGGGGCTGTCACATTATCGGCATGACAGCCGCGCCCGAAGCCTTCCTGGCTCGCGAAGCCGAGATCGAATATGCGGCTTTGGCGCATGTTACCGATTATGACTGCTGGCGCACCGAAAGCGAAGATACCACCAGCGATATCGTCATCCAGCAGTTGTCGCAAAATATCGGCTTTGTGCAGGCGGCGCTGGTGCGGGCGGTCGGGCAGCTGGACGAGACCTTGGACCTGCCGGCGCACCGGGCATTGGATGTGGCTTTGGCGACCGGGCGCGAGCATATGGATGCGGCTGTCGTCGAGCGCTTGCGACCCATCGTGGCGCGGGTGTTGGATTTAGGTGCCTGATCCCAGTGACACAAATACGCATTAGGTGATGTAGGAGCGAAACTTGTGTCGCCCTACTTTGCCAGAGTTAATGCTGGGGGAACCAGGGGGCACTTAGCAGGTGGGGGAGTCAATTGCTGGGATTGTAGGCTGAGGACTCGATGATGGACTGAGCTAGTCTATAGACTCTCGAGCCGATATAGTTTAGCCAGCGGTCATTCTTGCTGCTGTCTGCGTTCTTGGCATTTGCAATTGCGACATCAATATGTGGAATATAGTCGTAGGTCTTGAGATTGCTACGGTCATATGAACCGCATATGTTCATGAGTTCCAAATCTAACCGACGTCTTCTACTTCGAAACTTCTCTTTCCTATTTTCTTTCAATTCTGTCAATTCCAACTTTGTGTAGTAGTCTAGAGACCGGTGATGAAGCAGCAGCCACAATTCAAAACATGGATTGCTATCGGCCAAAAGGTAACCCTTCTGCCTTACCAACCTAGCAACTTCAGTTAGCATGGATAGCTCCCATTGGTCTCTGTCAATGACTATCCAAAGTTCATCGCCCTCAACAAGACCATGAACCTCCTCGTATTCCATCAATTGGCGAAGCACGTGATTTGGTGCTGAAGAAGTTTCGCTACCGCGTTCTCTATAAATAACTTCGATATGCACTCGTGGGTTTCGGCATCGTTCACTTAGTGCAAGATCTTCAAAATACCGAGGCTCGGTTTCGCTACCTTCTGTAGCTATGACAATGTATTTCGCGTCACGATACTCAGAATCTCTTGTAAACGAACGAAACTGCCTACTTGGCATATTTAGCCTCGCAATTCAAGATTGCGTCGGTTTGGCAATAGTGGTATAGCGCCAAATCGACCGCTTAGATATCCATTTCGAATATCATTGTCGTAACGAGGATGATACTCTTCCAGCGAATACACCGTAGACTCGCCTAGTGAATTCTTTTCGACGAACCAAATCTCATCTCGTCTAAGAAGATCTAAATCCAGAATCCCTACTTCGTGGGTTGTGACGATTAGCTGACTTCGTAGGTGCTCGCTTCTGGACAAGAAGAGCTCAAGTATCTTATAGCTCAACATAGAGTGAAGTCTTCGGTCAAGTTCATCAATCACAAAAACGCGCTCGTGATCACGGCTTAGTAGATCGAACAGTGCAGGAATGATTTCGAAAATCCGCTGTGTTCCATCTGACTCCTCGGTAAGTTCCAGTCGCTCAAAAGAATCACTTCCAGTTACCTTATGGAGTGTCTTGAACTTCTTTGAGATGATATCCTGATTGTCATTCAGTATCACAAGTATGTTTAGATCTGGAATCTGGATAATTGCGCGACTGTCGGGGTCTACACTAAGTTCACGAATATCTTGTGAGATTTGCTGTTTCACTTCTGGCGGAAGTCGATGCTCAGACTCAAAGTCGAAGTCCTCAAGCTTTATGCTCTCTATTCCTAGATCAAATAGCTTAACTAGTTGGATAAACTGATCTTGAAAGCTCTCGTCATTCATGAATGCTATTTCGATTCCTGCGGGTCGTGTGTCAGGGAATACTAGAACCAGCTTTTCGCGAAACCAGTCAGCAATGGCTTCAAAGTAAGACACGTTTCGTTCGAGTGATTCGGTAAGTAGAAGCTGATTCGGGCGTGTTCCCGTGGCAACAAATCTAAAGAACTGTTCGTCCTGTTCAGGAGTGTATGGCAAGCCACCTGGCGATATGACAGTATTCCCATGAGAGTCGGTTTCGCGCTCAAAAATCATGCTTCGGCTATTGGAACTCAGTTCATACAACCATTCTTCATGTACTCGCTCTTTGTCGACTTTGAAACCGTATGTGTAAGTATGATCGTTGCATCGAAAGTCAAACTGAAAAACTGAGGGCATATGTCTTGACTTCAAGTCGAAACGATAAGGTTGAGTTGCGATGTTCTGCTTTGACCTCGTTCCTCTTACAATCAGATCTTTAGCAAAGGCCATTGCCTTAATGAGATTGGACTTTCCTGATGCATTTGCTCCATAGATGACAGCTGTCTTTAGCAGCTTTGGGCCGTTACAACTACCTGAATTCACAATGTGGTCTTCATGTTGGCGGGTTCTACCGGCCACCATCGAGAACTCAACTTCGTCCTTAAACGACAAGAAATTCTCAACAGTGAATCGTATTAGCATGGCAGCCCACCTCCTTATCTGATGGACGGGACAAGGCTTTTCGAGTCTACATTTTAGTTTACGCTATCCCACTAAAGCAATGGAGATATGTTTATCGTCCCATTGTGCGCTACAATGCGCCACAACCTGTACCCAACTTGCAGCAAAGGCGTGTGGCATGAGCATTCCCCTGGATAACATTGGGCATTGGCGCTGTATCGGACCGTTTCGTGGCGGGCGCGTCGTCACGGTCGCCGGACATCCCAGCGAGCTCGGCACCTTCTATTTTGGCGCTTGCGCTGGCGGCGTATGGAAGACCGACGATGCCGGGCAATATTGGCGCAATATCTCCGATGGCTATTTCAAGACCGGCTCGGTCGGCGCGCTGGCAGTGAGTCAGGCCGACCCCAATATCATCTACGCCGGCATGGGCGAAGCGACCATCCGCATCGATGTTTCGCATGGCGATGGTGTCTACAAATCCAGCGATGGCGGGCGCAGCTGGCGGCATTGCGGGTTGGGCGATACGCGGCATATCGGCAAGCTGCGCATCCACCCGCAGGATCCCGATACGGTCTTCGTGGCGGCGCTGGGACATGCTTTCGGACGCAACGAACAGCGCGGCATCTTTCGCTCGACAGACGGCGGGGACAGTTGGCGGCGCGTGCTCTTCGTCAGCGACAAGGCGGGCGCGATAGACCTCAGCATCGACCAGAACAATCCACGCATCATCTATGCTTCGATCTGGGAAGCGCGACGCGACTTCCACACCATCCAGAGCGGCGGCGCAGACAGCGGCATCTGGCGTTCGCTGGATGGCGGCGATAGCTGGCACAACATCTCGAGCAAGCCCGGTCTGCCCGGCGGCATCTTGGGCAAGATCGGCATCGCTGCCTCGCCAGCACAGCCCGGGCGAGTCTATGCGTTGATCGAGCACGCGCAGCAGCAAGGCATGTACCGCTCCGATGACCATGGCGATAGCTGGACTTTCACCGCGCGCAATTTCGATATCACTTCGCGCAGTTGGTATTACATGCATCTAACCGCCTGCCCACAGGACGCCGACACCGTTTGGGTCAACAACCTGCGCTTGTGGAAGTCGATAGACGCGGGCGCAACCTTCGCCCAGGTCGGCACGCCCCACGGCGACAATCACGACCTGTGGATCGACCCTCACAACCCATTGCGCATGGTGCAAGGCAACGATGGCGGCGCCTGCGTGTCATTGAATGGCGGCGCGAGCTGGTCAAGCATCTTTAATCAGCCGACTGCGCAGTTTTATCGCCTCTGCACGGACAACCGCGACCCTTATAATGTCTATGGCACGCAGCAAGACAACAGCTCCATCGCTGTGCCCAGTCGCAGCAGCAAAAGCTCCATCTTGTGGCAAGACTGCTTCATCGCCGGCACAGGCGAAAGTGGCTTCATCGTCACCAAGCCGGATGATGACGATATCGTGGTCGTTGGTGCCATCGGCAGCTCGCCCGGCGGTGGCAATGCCCTGCAGCGCTATGACCACGCCAGCAAACAACTGCGCCTGGTGACGACAGTGCCCGTGCAGAGCTTTGGCGAGGCCGCCAACGGTCTGCAGCAGCGCTTCGCCTGGACTTATCCGATCCTGTTTTCGCCTTTTGCGCCGCACGATCTGTATATTGGCGGCGACTGCGTCTACAAATCCAGCGACGAAGGCAGCAGCTGGCAGGCGATCAGCCCCGATCTGACTCGAACCGATCCGTCCACGCTGGTCATTAGCGGCGGACCGATCAACCGCGATGTGGGCGCTGCTGAAGTCTATGCGACAGTGACAGCCTTGGCCGCATCGCTGCATGAAAAAGGCGTGCTGTGGGCCGGCAGCGATGATGGCTTGCTGCACATCACGCGGGACGATGGCGCAGACTGGCGGGAAATTACGCCGCCACAGTTGCCGGAGTGGTCCTATGTGCATTGCATCGAGGCATCGCCGCATGACCGCGCCAGTGCCTATTTTGCCGCCATGCGCTACAAGCTGGACGATTATTCGCCCTACTTGTTCAAAACGAAGGATTATGGTCGCAGTTGGCAGCGCATTGACGCGGGCATCCCACGCGCTGACTTCACGCGCGTCATCCGCTGCGACCCGGACCGTGAAGGCTTGCTCTATGCCGGGACAGAGACCGGTGTGTATATCTCGTTCAATGATGGCGAAAACTGGCAGCCACTGCAGTTGGACTTGCCCGTGACGCCCGTTTATGACTTGGCGCTCAAACGCGGCGATCTGATCGCGGCCACGCATGGACGCGCCTTCTGGATATTTGACGATGTCTCGCGCTTGCATCAGTGCATTCCAGATTTCTCCAACACAGATGAAACCGGCCGTGATGAAGCGGCGACTCGTTCTGCCGCCTCACCTGGTTGCAGGCTATTGAAACCGCGTCCGACCCAGCGCTTGTTGGAGAGCATTGATGCGCGCCGGCTCATTGACCAGCCGGGCAAGACATATATGAGCTCGACGGGTATATCGGCGGCATACACGCACCGCAGATCGCCAGAAAATGATGTCGAACGGCGATTCCTGGATTCCGGCGAAAACCTGCCGCGCGGCGTGCTGCTGACCTATTGGCTGGACGCGAAGCCAGCAGCCCCGATTTCACTGCGCATAAGCGATGCAACCGGGCGCTTGCTGCGGGAGTTCACTTCGCTCGACCCCGAACGGGCATCTAAAGAAGACAAGCCCGACAATGAACTGCGCATCACGGCGCAGGCGGGCTGGAATCGTTTTGTCTGGGATATGCGCCTGCCGTATTCGCCCAAGCTGGATGGCGATGATCCGCAATTTGAGCGCCTGCCCGGTCCGACAGTCGTGCCCGCCGATTACCAGGCGACATTGACCGTTGGCGACTGGTCGCAGACGCAACCGATCACTTTGGTGAAAGACGCGACGGGCAGCGCAAACCAGACGGAGAACCAAGCGCAGTTTGACCTGCTGCTGCAGATCCACAAGACCTATAGCGAAGCCACGCGTGCCATCAACAAGCTGCGCCGCCTGCGCAGGCAACTGGACGACTTGCTGGCTCGCGATGACAATGGGATGTTCGGACAGGGGCCGGTGACATTGCGCGCGACATTGCTGGAAATTGAGCGCAGCCTGTTCATTCCTGATCTGCCGGCTGGCTGGGCAGGACGGGTCAACCAGGGCGGCGATCTGCTGCGGCGGCTGGCTGGTCTGCCGGCGGTGGTGGCGCTGGGCGAGTTCGCTCCTACCACCCAAGCCTATGCCGTATACGAACAGCTGGAGAGCGATATCGCCGGGCAGCTGGCACGGCTGGAATCTGTAGAAACGGGCACCGTGGCCGACTTGCAAGCGCAACTGCTGGAGCAGGGCATATCAGCGGTGGGCTGACCAAAGTGACTTAGCCCCCGACTATCCCTGAGGACAGGACAGTTTTTTCTATCCCATCCCCGGCCCTTCCCCATATCAATGGGGAAGGGTGACTTGTCGAGAAACCAGTGCGATTATTGCTAATCTGCAAGAAATTGAGCATCAGACTTCATTTACTCTGAACGCGCTCCCCCTCCTTAATGCTTCGGGGAGGGGGTTGGGGGTGGGGTTGTAGTGGTCCCGAAAAACTGGACACCTAGTAAAGAGAGTATACTGGATGCACAGGGACGGAGACAGCCCTATGGGAAGGCATCGCAAGTACACACCGGAGACGAAAGTCAGGATCGTGCTGGAAATCATTCGTGGCG
>JAJEBK010000010.1 GCA_022823945.1 Anaerolineae bacterium
CGCCACGAATGATTTCCAGCACGATCCTGACTTTCGTCTCCGGTGTGTACTTGCGATGCCTTCCCATAGGGCTGTCTCCGTCCCTGTGCATCCAGTATACTCTCTTTACTAGGTGTCCAGTTTTTCGGGACCACTACAACCACTCCCCCAGCCCCTCCCCGACGAGTCAGGGAGGGTAGCCAAAGCCCGCTTTCCCCAGACTCGTCGAGGGACTGAAGGTGTGTGATAAGCCCCTCCCTCATTTTGGGGGAGGGGTTTGGGGTGGGGGTCTAGCCTCCCCCTGACCTGTCGGGGGGACCGAGGGGGGTGTCGAAGCGGGCGAGTCATCGTCTCCCCCCTACACGCGGCTGTCGGGCAGACCGAGGGGGTGCGCCGCAAATTCTAATGTACATCTGAGGCGCAAGTGATTACACTGCTGGCGCGCAATTTGTCTGAGGATCCACCATGAGCGAAAAACTCACTTTTCAAGCTGAAACGCAGCAGTTGCTGGATATCTTGATCCACTCGCTGTATACCGAGAAAGAGATTTTCCTGCGCGAGTTGATCTCGAACGCGTCTGACGCGCTCAACCGCCTGCAATTTGAGATGTTGACCAACGCCGACCTGCTGGACGCCGATGCCGAGCTGGCGATTCGCATAACGCTGGACGAAGACGCCAAGACCTTGACCATCAGCGACACAGGTGTTGGTATGGACCGCGCCGAGATCATCGCCGGTTTGGGCACAATCGCCAAGTCGGGCGCAAGAGCCTTCATCGAAGCCATGCGCGAGCAGCCCGAAAGCGCCAGTGATATTATCGGGCAATTTGGCGTCGGCTTTTATTCGGCATTCATGGTGGCGCGGCAGGTGGATGTCGTCTCGCGCTCGTTTCGGCCCGATGACGAAGCGGTGATGTGGACAGCCACCGGCGGCACCGACTACACGCTCGCGCCTGCCGAAAAGACAACGCGCGGCACGGATGTCGTCATCCATCTTCAAGACGACGCGGTCGAATTCGCGCGCGAGTTCCGCATCAAAGACATCATCCGCCGGCATTCAGATTATGTCGCCTTCCCCATTTATGTTGGCGATGATGAAGAAGCGACCAACAAGCAGCAAGCTGTCTGGCGGCGCAGCCCGGGCGAACTTGAAGACGCAGACTACGACAGCTTCTACAAGATGCTGACCATGGACTTTGGCGGGGCGGCGCATCACCTGCATATTCGCGCCGATGTGCCCATGCAATTTTATGCCTTGCTCTATCTCCCCGGCTCCAGCCAGCCCAATATGTTCAGCCCGCGCAAAGACCCTGGCTTGAAGCTGTATGCGCGCAAGGTTCTCATTGAAGAGTACAACCGCGAGCTGCTGCCCGAATACCTCAGCTTCGTGCAAGGCGTCGTGGACAGCGAAGACCTGCCCCTCAGCGTCAGCCGCGAAAGCATCCAGGCCACGCGCGTCATGACCAGCCTGAAAAAGACCATCACGCGGCGCATCTTGTCCGAGCTGAAACGTATGGCGAAGAACAATCGTGACAAATACCTGCCCATCTTTCAGGAATTCGGCGCTTGGCTCAAGCAAGGCCTGGTCGTAGAGAGCGACGACCGCGGCGACCTCGAGCCACTGCTCTTCTTCCAGACCACACACGATGACGACCCCGGCCAGTATCATTCCCTGGATGACTATGTCGGGCGCATGGCAGACAAGCAATCCGATATCTTCTACATCATCGCCGATGACTACAGCAGCGGCGCGCGCAGCCCACACCTGGACGCGTTTCGTCAGCGCGATATTGAAGTGCTGTACTTCACGCATCCGGTCGATGCCATGCTGCCCATGGGCTTGCCAGAGTATAAAGAGCACAAGCTGGTCAGCGTCGATTCGGCAGATTTGGACCTCGGCGAAATCGGCGCAGTGGCTGAGGCGGACGAGGCTCCGCGCGAACCGCTGGCTGATGATGCCTTCGCAGACCTGAAGAGCCGCGTGCAGCAGACGCTCGGCGAGCGGATCAGCGATGTGCGCGAGAGCAACGCGCTGGTCGACAATCCCGCCCGCCTGGTCAGCGATGACGAAGCCAGCAGCCGCCACATGTACCGCATCAATCGCCTGCTGGACAAAGACTATGAGCTGCCAGTCAAAGCGCTGGAGTTGAACGCGCGTCATCCATTGATGCACAACCTCAGCAGCCTGATCGTGTCTGGCGGCGATGAAGCGCTTGTAGAAGCGGTGATCGAGCAGGTCTTTGAAACCGCGCTGCTGCAAGACGGCATCCATCCCGACCCTTCCAGCATGGCGCAGCGGCTGACTCTGCTGATGCAAGCGGCGACAGGCTCGCCCTTCCAAGCCCCCTCGCCCCCGCCCGGCAGCTCAGGCAAGAAGCTGAAAATAGACGAGCCTGGCGCAGAGACCCGGCTGGAAAGTGACTAGGGCTGATAGCTGTTCTATGCCTGTTGCGCCTAGCAAGAGTCTCTGCTGCCGCATGGCGAACTTGGATTGACTTGGCAATGAAGGAGTCGAAAGTCCGTGACCGAGTATGAAGCGATTGATTCTCAAGCCAATGTGGAAAACAGCGCCGGAGGAAAACCTCTAACCATCATCCGCTCGCAAGACCGCCCGACCGCGCTGCGCTTGCAAATGCAATTTCAGCTGCCCACAGAGTCCTTTTGGAAGCAACAGACCAAGCTGCTCTTCTATGCGGTTGCCGTGCTTTGCGGGCTGGTTGGCAATTCCATTTGGCAATACGAGCGCGACTTTGAAAAAGGCGGCTTTTGGTTGTGGGCGGCTTTCTTTATCTGGCTCTTCACGGAGGCTTATTACAACCGGGCGCTACTCATTGCTTGGTGGAAGGCGCATGATCGACTAAAGAAAGCCCGTTGGCTGGCGCGCATCTTGCCATTGGGCATCGGCTTGTCCGGCGTCTTGCTGATGGTCGATTCAATGTCGGTGGAAGCAGAAGCTATTCGCGGCTTGCTGGAGATTGCTTTCAGCCGCTTCGCGCTAGCTTTGTTGCTGTGGGTCCTTATAGAGCTCGTGGCTTGGTGGCTGCGCCGCCGCGCCCGCAGAGACCCTGGCTTTGCAAGTCTTTGGGCACCGCAAGCGCCTGTCGAAGTCATCACGGAGCCAGAGCAGCGGACGGAAAGCCGCTCTCGCCTTCAGCTAGTGGCGCAACACTTGCGCAGAGAGTTTAGCATGGTTCGGCTCGCGCTCGCGCTAGTGGCGACGATATCGAGCATAGCGTTGTGGCAAGACGCTGACGACAACCGGGTCAGCGGAGCGATGATCCTATTGTGGTTCATCAACGCAGGGCTTTGGGCGGCGGTCTTTGCGCCGGCTGGCGGCAACCCCATCACCTATGTTGGGCAGCGATGGCAGGCTTTCCACCGCATTCAATGGTCTCGGCACATGGGCGTCCTGCTGGCATTGGGGCTGATTATGTGCCTCGGCGCTAGCTTTCGCTTTTCCCAGTTGAACGAAATTCCAGCAGATATGTTCGTCGATCATGTTGAGAAGATCACCGATGCTTATCGCGTTTCGCAAGGCGAATACGAGATCTTCTATTCGAATAATGGCGGCAGAGAGCCAATCCACATGCACCTCATCGCTGCTCTTGCCTCGCTGCCAGGCTTCGGCTTCAACTTTTTCACGCTCAAGTTTCTATCTGGTATCATCAGCCTGCTCACCTTGCCTGTGCTCTATTGGATGAGCATCGAATTGCTAGGCGAGCAGCGGCGGGAATTAGGCATTGCCGTTGGTTTGATGCTCACTGGTTTAATGGCGGCGAGCTGGGCGCATGTCTTTATCACGCGCGAAGGGCTGCGCTTTATCATGCCACCTTTGTTCGCCGCGGTCTTCATGATTTATGCCGCCCGCGCAATGCGGCGCAACCAGCGCAGCGATTATGTGAAAGTCGGGCTGACGATAGGCTTCGGCATGTATGCCTATCAGTCCCTGCGTATCATGCCGGTGGTCTTCGTTGCGGTCATCCTGGTTACTTTGCTCCTGCGCAATGTATCCTGGCGCGAGCGGGCGCGGTATAGCTATCACCTGGTGGTGGCGGGCTTCGTCGCCTTCATGGTCTTCTTGCCGATGTTCCGCTTCATGCTGATATGGCCCCAGAATTTCTGGCGGCGCACAATAGTTTCCATGGCTGGCTATGGGGTCGAGAATGAAGATATCTTGACCGTGATCGCTGGCAACCTCAGCTCACTGATGCAGAATATCCGCGATGCCATGCTCATGTTCAACTGGCGGGGCGACCACTTTCCGTGGAAGTTCCTGCATGAAACGCCGGAGATGGATATCCTTGTCGGCAGCTTCCTGATACTCGGCGTGGCGGCTTGGCTGGTGCAGATGCTGCGCTCGCGGGACCCTGTCCTGTGGGCGATGCCAATCATCATCGTGATCTTGCTGCTGCCTTCTGCCTTGGGCGTTGCCGCTCCCTGGCTGGAAAACCCTAATTTTGCGCGAGCCTCCGGCGCATTCCCCTTCGTGTACATGGTCGCTGCGCTGCCCCTCGGTGTCATTGCGCTGCACCTGCTACAGACAATGCCGCGTCCGCTCGCCCTCACTTTAGCGGTGCTGCTCTTCAGCGGGGCGATCCTCTTCGCAAACCATCGCAATACAGAAATCTATTTCAAGGCTTGGCATCTGCATGATGCGCACAGCAACCGGCGCGTTCCCTATAGCGAGGCAGGCAACTACCTGCGCGGGTTCGCCGAAAGCGACGGTGCCTATGGCAATGCCTTTCTCGTCGCCGCCCCGCATGGCTGGGACCATCGCCTGCTCGCTGTGGAGTCGGGCGATAGGCAATGGCGCAATGTGCTTTGGCTGCCTGAATTGCCCGAACTACTTTCTCGCGCGCTGCTTGAAGAGGCAGAGTACCCCTTGGATCCCGACCGCGCTCTGCTATTTTTCTATGTGGAGCATGACACAGAAGCGCTCATAAGACTGCGGGAATACTTCCCAACGGGCTATTCGCAAACGCGGGTAGCCTACAATGGCATCCCGTATTTTGTCTACCATGTGCCGCCATTGGGGCTGGAAAACTTGTACCAGGTTATCCTTGACCATGGGCAGGGCTTTGGTTGAGTATCGTCAGTGTGAGCAGGATAGCGTAGAGGCCACAATGGCAGCGAACAAAACCACCCGCAACGATGGCGATGTGCTGGCTTATCTGCAATCGGTAGCCAACCAACGCCGCCGCGAAGACAGCCTGATCGTGCTGGACTTGATGGGCGAGGTAACTGGATTGCCGGCGGAGATGTGGGGCACGAGCATCGTCGGCTTCGGCAGCTATCATTACAAATACGCAAGCGGGCGCGAAGGCGACTTCATGCTGACCGGCTTTGCACCGCGCAAGCAGGCGTTGACGCTCTACATCATGGGCGGGCACGAGCGCTACGCAGAGTTGTTTGCCAGGCTGGGCAAGCACCGCACCGGGAAATCCTGCCTCTACATCAACAAGCTGACTGATGTCGACCTGGAGGTGCTGCGCGAGATCATCGCCGTATCGGTCGCGTTCATGCGCAGCGAGCACCCGTCCAGCAATTGACGCGCGCAACAGCCCGCCCATTTTTGCGTATCACACTGCAAGCCACCATAGCCGGGCTTGGGTGTATAATGAAATGTGGAAAATGATGACCAGCACGAGTTCGGGCGCGATGGACGGATTGAGACTACTCGGTCAAATCGGCAAAGGCATTGTCAAAGCCATGCAGTTGGTTGGCAAGGGCGTCGGTGCGACCGGGCAAGCCATAAACGAAGGCGCAGTTGCAGTGAGGACAGCCATGCCAGTTACAGAAGTGACTTCGGTGTTCAACACCACCGACGAGACCATTCGTTTCGTCAATCAGGAACAGCCGCGCGACAGCAAGGAAATCTTGCCCCAAAGCGCAGTCTCGATGAAGACAGCCAAGACATCCGGTGCCTGGGTGCCCTGGTTTCATCCGCCGCGCTTTGCCCCATTCAGCAAAAAGCGTATGGAAGTCGTGGTCGATGACCTGCCCGTCATCTACATCTGGCAGCGCGACGACCACATTTACTGGTGCAACCGCCTGGACAGCCAGGGCAATCCCGCCAAAGCCTATGAAGTGCCAGGTATCTCGCATGTTGGCGGCAAGCGCATGTTGGTGGTGCGCAACGACCCCGAAAATGGCTACAGCGCCTTTCTGAGCGAAAGTGTCGAGAACAAGTAGCTGTGCTTGATCACTTCCATCATCTCTGTGAAGGTCTTCGCGCATGACCAGATCTGGTTGGCACAAACGGTGCCGATACAGTGGGCTGCGGGGTTGGCGCACCCACGCTTTGCGACACTTCTAGCCTGGCGACAAGAAAACGCAATTTCAGGAGAAAAACATGATCAACCGGGTAGGCACAGTGTGCATCTTTGTGGAAGATCAAGACCGCGCCAAAGCCTTCTATACCGAGAATCTGGGCATGCAGTTGATCAGCGATGACGAGATATTTCCTGGCGCTGGTTCACGTTGGCTGGCGGTTGCGCCGGCCGGAGCTGAAACGCAGATCGTCTTGTACAAGTTCGACGAAAACTGGGAGCACTATCGTTCGACCTTCCAGCAGACACAGTCGCTCACCGTACAATGCGAAGATATCAACGCGACCTACCAACTCTACAAAGAGCGCGGCGTGGAGTTCATCGGCGAGCCTGAAACACAATTTTGGGGCACTTTCGTCATGTTAAAAGATTGCGAGGGCAATTCGCTCATCCTGGTTCAGGTCTGATGCCTTTTGATTTGCTGGCGCTGTCACAGCAAGTCGGCGCGGCATTGACAGCCAGCGGCTCCTCTATCTGCGCGGCTGAATCGTGCACGGGCGGGCTGGTGCTCAGCACATTGACAGACCTGGCGGGCAGTTCCGCCTATGTTTTGGGCGGCCTCGTTACCTATTCCAATGAGGCAAAAATGCGCTTTTTGGACGTGCGCGAGGCGACGTTGATTGAGCATGGCGCGGTCAGCAGGTCAACAGCTGCAGAAATGGCCCGTGGCGCGCAGAAAATCTTCGACAGTGACTTTGCCCTCAGCGTAACCGGCATCGCGGGACCGGGTGGCGCAACTGTCGATAAACCGGTCGGCTTGACCTATATTGGGCTGGCGGGGCAGGTTGGTATCTTGAAAGTGGAGCGGTACATTTGGTCGGGTGGCCGCATAGAAAACAAACAGCGCAGTGTAGCGGCAGCATTGAAATTGTTGCTGAGCGAATTGCCTGGCTAGTTCCGCGCCAAATCTCCAGAGACACCGGCATACACCAGCGCCATTGGCAGTTCGATGTGTAGCGGGGCAAGTGGAATGCGATCGTTCAGGCTGTCAAAGGTTTGCAGCAGCCAGCCATCATCGGCGCGCGTATGCAATTCGGCGAAGATGCGCTGCTGGTCGATGATGAGGCAGGCGCGCAGTGACGGCAGCGACTTGTAAAGGTCCAATTTCCAGCCGCGGTCGTCCTCCATAGAAGATGGTGAGGTTACTTCAATAACCAGGATCGGGTTTAACAGCGCCAATCTGCCGTCATCGGCAAAGCGCCTTTCGCCACAAACTACGCTTGCATCGGGATAAACGGCATTGTGCTCATCAATGCGCACGAGCATATCGCTGTTAAGCGTGCCACAGTCTTTTCCCCTCAAGCGAAAATGGATTTCGGCCAAGACATTTACAGCGATTTCACTATGTGCGTCTGTTCCTCCAGCCATGTTGTAGATTCTGCCGGCAACGAGTTGATGCTTGATCTGGGCGGTTTCTTCAAATGAAAGGAACTCGCCCAACGTCCACTTGACCGTCACTTTTTCCGCGAGCGCGGGTGCTGTCGCTGCCATCAGAACAACCCTTCCCACCAACTTGCTGCATACAGCCCGCAGTATAGCAGACTACCCGGTCAGCTCACCACAAGCCCAGTGTCGCGCGCAGGATGCCAAACTCGCCGATGTGATACGCATTGTGCGCGGCCACGATCAAGATCTCGCGCAGGATGCTGTGCCCTGGCTCGCCATGGGGGATCTGCGCAACCAGGTCACGCGCTGGATCTTCCGCAATCGCCACCAGCGCTGCCAAATCTGCTTTGAAGCGCGCAATCGTATTCCGCCAGCTCGCCTCGTCCGCCTGCGAATCGGGCGGGGGCCAATACGCTTCGGGGAATTTCCTGTAAACATAATCGGGATTTTGCATGTAATCGAGGATGTCGGCTTGGGCGATGCGCAAATGCTCCAGCAAGCGCCAGAAAGTGTAAGGCACACCAGGCGGCCGCGTGTTGAAATGCGCTGCGGGAAAGTTGGCGATGGCATCATCAAAGCTTTGGTGAGCCTGGCGAACAGTCAAGGCGTTGACGAGTTGCTGCCGCGAGTGCTGATCGTTCATGGATTGCCTCCTTGGCTATTGGTATCTCGCGCGGCTTGTCTGGAGTATAGTCGCGGTTGCGCGGCGGAGTTTTTTTGCGGGCAAAGGCTTGCGAAGCGCCGGCGACTTGCGATATACTGACAGTGAGTTATGGGGGGGGTGGACATGTACGACAACTACCCACAGCACCATGTGCCGCAGAACAACATCGTGCAGCGATTCTTCGCCCAGCCGGCTGGGGCGATCGTTCTGGAAATGGTGATGACATTGGTCATCACAGTGGCGGCTGGCAGCGCATTCGATTTGTTCGATCCCTTCGAGGGCGCATCGGCTGCTTCCGCCGATCAAGCTGCGCAAGTGACTGTGGCGCACGAGCCACTGCTTCCGCTTTGGGATGCCAGTCTGGCCTACTTATCCCAGCGGCGTTTCGTCGCGGCTGAAGCGGTCGCGGATGTGGCGGCGACCAGCGACCCGACCGAGCCGCTGAACTTCGCCCTGTTGGGCACGATCAATTTGCATAGCCGCGATTATGCCGATGCACAGAGCGACTTCACTGCCATGCTGGCTCTCTCGCCCGCCTCGTTTGACGGACACAATGCGCTGTGCTGGGCACAAGGCGAGTTGGGCGAATTTACTTCCGCCCTGCAGCATTGTGAAGCGGCGCTGCATCTGGCGGAATCGCCGCTGCAACGCGCCAGCGCATTGGAGAATCGCTGCTGGCTACAAGTCGAAATGGCTGCCTATGTTGCCGCGGCCAACGACTGCCTGGCTGTGCTGGAGTTGCTGGTGGACTGCCACAACGATATTTGCGCGCTGGCGCATTACAATCTGGGACGCATAGCTCTGGCACGCAGCGAGCCCGATGCCGCCCTGCAGCATTTCAACCTGGCGGCGCATATTGGTTCCGCTTATGCCCAGATGTATTTGGATATCGCCCGCCTATACGCTACAATGGGCTATGAAGTTGCGGCGGAACGCAGCTTGATGCGCTATCAGCAACTCACCGTCAGTGACTTGGCGGCAAAATGAGGCAATCGCTTGACTCTTGCGCCGTCGGATATGCTATACTCATCGTCAAGTTAGTAGGTTCAGTGAAGTAGAAAGCTGAAAGGCCGAGGGGGGAGATCCTTATGCCGAAATCGTACCCGCAATATGATATCCCGAAGCGTTCAATCAAAGATCGCGTCTTTAGCCAGCGCCCAAGCGCTCTGATTATCGAGGGTTTGCTGGTGCTGGTTGCGGTCGTGGTCACCATCGGCTTTCTGACTCCGGCAGCGCCTGTTGTCGACAACAGCGACACGATTGCCGAGTTGGAAGCAGTCATCGCCGCGCAAGAAGCCGCATTGACAGAAGCCGCAGAAGCCGTGGCGCAAGCTGCGGAAGCGGCTGCCATCCCACGCGGTTTCCTCAGCGCATCCGCAGCCAAGGATATGGCTTGGTCCAGCTTGTCCAGCGAAGAATATCGCTCTGCCATCGCGCTCTATACTGTGCTGATCGCCGAGGGCGAAGCCGACTTGCACACCATCTTCGCGCGCGGTTATGCCTACAGCATGATCGACGAGCACGCCAAAGCGGCGCAGGATTATACGACCGTCCTGCAAGAACGCCCCGCCGATGTTGCCGCGCTCAACAACCGCTGCTGGGCATTCAGCGAGATCGGGCAATTCGACCGCGCCTTGGCCGATTGCAACGACCTGATCGTGTTCTCTGAAGACGAGGCCTATCCATACTTGAACCGCGGCATCGTCTATGAGATGAAAGGCGAGATGGACGCGGCGCTCGCTGATTATGTCGAGTATATGAAGCGCAACAAGAGTCGGGTCGTTCGCAACGATAACCTGGTCTGGGAGGGCAGCCTGGAAGTGCCCATGGAAAAAGGGCTGATCTATGTCTTCCCCTTCAACGCCAGCGCCGGGCAGGATGTGGTCGTCAGCGCCACCAGCATTCAGCGCGATCTGGATGCCGATCCGCTGGTGCTGATCCTCGATCCGCAGGGCGAAGCGTTGATCGCCAATGATGACACGGGCGAATGGTGGGACAGCCTGGTTGAATTCCGCGCGCCGGTCAGCGGCGAATATGCTGTTGTCATGACGCACGCCGGCGGCAGCACCGAGGGCATGATTGAAGTGGCTTTTGATATCGCCGGGCAGTTCACCATGGGCAACGATGGCGCGCGCTTCAAGAGCGATGCCTACCGCGCCTTGATGTCGGGCGACTACAGCGCCGCGCTGGAGAACTTCCGCCGCGCCCTGAGCATCAACCACCAGGATGCCGAAGCCATGAACTGGCTGGGCGTCACCTACCGCTACATGGGCGACTACGAAGCCTCGGTAACGCACATCAGTATGGCCATGCGCCTGGACGAGAGCTATTCGCTGCCCTATTTGTCGCGCGGCATCACTTTCGAGGCGATGGGCGATTCGGCAGCCAGCGCCGCCGATTACTTCCAGTACGCCATGCGCAACCGCAGCCGCACGCTCTTCCACGCCGAGCTCGAGGGCGACAGCAACTTCCAGTTGCCCATGCGCGATGGCTGGGTCTACAGCATCCCCTTTGACGGGAAGCGCGGGCAAGAACTGGATATCAGCGTCGCGACCAGCGAGCCTGGCTTCGTCGATCCACTGATTATTTTGATCGGCCCAGATGGCAAGCCGCTGGTTGGCGATGATGATATCTCCATCAGTGAATACGACTCGACCATCAGCGATTATCATCTGCCGAAGAGTGGGCAGTACACGCTGGTCGTCAGCCACGCAGAGGGCGGATCCAATGGCATGCTCAATATCGATGTCGCGGTTACCCAGCCGGCTGCCATGTCAATCCCGCACTATTCGGGTTGCAGCGGACAATAAGCTGCAGCGCCACAGCATTCCCAAGGGCGGGTCCGAAATGGCTCGCCCTTTTTTGTTGCCTGGTGGCGGGGGATTATTGTCCAGTTACCGAATGCACTCGGCGAAAGATGCGCTGCAGGCGTGCGGTGTCCTCGGCTGGCAAAGGACCACGCGCGAAAGTCCTCAGGTTCGCTTCCAGGTGGCGCGGATTGCCTGTGCCTGACAAGATGACATGCGTGCCCGGCTCGTCGCGACAAAACCGATAGGCTGCATCGGGAATGGTCGTGGCACCGTTTTCTGTCAAGAATGCCAGGGGATTGTCCGGGTCGATTTCGCCCGCATCAAGCTCGCCACTGTCAACAAGCTGCCGCAAGGTTTCGCGCAGGCGGGCTGGTTTGCTCAGCGCCAGGCGAATGGCGAACATGATCAGCACGCCGATGTTGCTCTCTATGGCTGGTTGCAAGACGGTTTGGCGCGCATTTTGATTCAAGAGATTGAAGCCGACCATGATCACATCCCAGACACCATCAGCCAGGGCGCGCTGCAGCATGGTATGTTGCAGGTCGGCATTCCAATGCTCGGTTACGCCGATGAAGCGAATCTTGCCTTCGCGCTGCAAGTTTTGCATGGCTGGCACAATTTCGTTTAGGTAATAGTCATATTCCTGGTTGCGCAATCCATGCAGATGATACACATCAATGCAGTCGGTGCGCAGGCGGCGCAAGCTCTCGTGCAAACCAGCGCGCAGTTGACTGGGCGTGATCAATTCTTTGCCGATGCGCTTCTTGCTGGAGATGACCAACTGGCTGCGGTCGCGCTGGGCAATTGCCGCGCCGACTAGTTCTTCGGTTCCATACGCTTCCGCCGTGTCGATGAAGTTGACGCCGCCATCCAGGGCGCGCAGCAGCAGAGCGACCGACTCTTGCCGGGTCAGGTTATCATCGCGCGCTCCCAGTCGGCTGGGTCCGCCAGCGCCAACGCCCATCACGGATACGCGCAAACCCGTGCGGCCCAAGATGCGAGTTTCCATTATCAGTCCCGTGGCCAAACTTGCCTTGTGTGCGTGTAATTGTACGCCAGCGGCGCAGCTATGTTTAGGGCTGGCCCCTGTGCCATGGGCAGCCGCCAGCAGAATCTGGCGCGTTGTCTGGTATACTGCCCCTAAGAGAGAAGGGAAGTTGGCAATGCGCATCCATACATTTTCAATCGTTGCCTACAGCGAGTCCGAAGCATCTTGGGGCGTTGCGGTTGCCAGCAAGTTCCCGGCTGTCGGCGCGGTGGTGCCTTGGACGCGGGCGGATGCTGGCGCAGTGGCAACCCAATCGTATGCCAAGATGGGCTTTGGGCCCGATGGCTTGGCGCTGATGCAGGGCGGCGCGACAGCTGGCGAGGCTCTGCAGCAACTGCTGGACGCGGACGAAATGCGCGCGAGCCGGCAGGTGGCGCTGGTGGATGCGCAAGGGCGTGTGGCGGCGCACACCGGCGCGGATTGTCACAATTGGGCGGGCCACAGGCTGGGCGATGGCTTCAGTGTGCAAGGCAACCTGCTGGCGGGCGCAGCGGTCATCGATGCCATGGCCACGGCTTTCATGCGCTCCGAAGGCGAATTGGCAGATCGCTTGGTGACTGCGCTGCGAGCTGGCGAATATGCCGGTGGCGACAGGCGCGGCAAACAATCGGCGGCGGTGCAGGTGGCGCGCCCCAATGGCGGCTATGGCGAAGACACCGACCGTTACCTCGACCTGCGCGTTGACGACCATGCCGAGCCGGTCGCTCGCCTTGGCGAGTTGGTGCAGATGCATCACCTGTACTTCCAGCCGCCCAAGCCCGAAGACGCCGTGCGCATTGATGGCGATATCGCGCGCGAACTTCAAGCGATGATGATCGGGCAAGGGTATATGACGGGCGAGATAAATGGTGTTTGGGACGAAGTCTGCCAGCAAGTCTTCGCCATGCTCATCGGCAATGAAAACCTGGAAATGCGCTGGTCGCTGAAAAAAAATCGCAGCACGATCGACCGCGTGGCGCTGGATTACCTGCGCGAGCGCTTTGGCTGAGCGTCTCGCCGGGCTGTCTGCGGGCGCGCTGGTCTTGCTCTTCGCCTGCCTGTTGCATTTTCCTGCCCTCGCCTTGGATCAACGTCTTCTGCCCGATGAAGCGTTCTTTATGACCTTTGCTCGGCGAGCCGCTGTCCAGGGAGAGTGGCTGCTGCCGGGCGCGCTGGACAAACCGCCGCTGTCGATCTACCTGAGCGCCATCAGCATGTCGTTCGCCGGCAATACCCGCGACGCAGACGGCGTGCTGCACCTGGACGCGCATATCGGTGAATTCGCCGGCAAACTGCCCAACGGCCTGGGCGCTGTATTGGCTGTGGCGCTGATGATGCGCTTGTGCGCTCAAGTGGGTGGCGGAGATCGGGGCGCGTTGCTGGCGGGGTTGCTGGCGGCTTGCTCGCCCTACCTGCTGATGTATGGCGCGAGCGCGTTTACCGATATGAGCTTGCTCTGTTTTGCGTTGGCTGCCCTCAGTTGTGGACTGGCACGGCGCTGGGCTTGGGCGGGGACATTGTTGGGCTTGGCATTTTGGTGCAAGCCACAAGCATTTTTCGTGCTGCCGCTTTTGCTGATGCTGCCAAGGCTTCAGCGCGCTCCTCGTCCAGCCTGGCTGCGCCTGCTGCTGACCATGCTGCTGGTCTGTGGCTCGCTGCTGCTGTGGGATGCTGCCCGTCCAGAAACGAGCATCTTCCAGCTGGCGGCGGCTAACAATTTGACTGCGGAACTCTTTGCCCACCCGGCAATCTGGTGGTCGCGGCTGTTGGCCTGGCTGGCCGCGGCTGGCTGGCTGCTGGGACCGCCGTTGATTTCTGGGAGTTTGATCGCAGTTGTGGCAACCAACTGGCGTAACGAGCCAAACCGTCGCTTGGTCCTGGCGCTGTTTGCGATTGTCGCTGCTACTATCGCTGGCCACACCATCTTGAATCTCAACTTGTATGCGCGTTATCTGCTGCTGATTATGCCGCCACTGGTCTTGATGGTGGCCTGTTCAGCTGCCGGCAGGTGCCGCTTGCGCATCCTGATCGCCATATTGGCCGCTTTGGGCGCGTTGTGGACGCTACAGCAAGGTAACAACCCGCTCGAAGAGCCGCGCAGTCAGCATGCTGGTATTGATGCGCTGGCGGAATACCTCAATCGCAAGCCGGTCGCCACAGTTGTTTATGATCCCTGGTTGGGCTGGCAGTTGGGTTATTATCTGGGCGTGTGGCACGACAAGCGACGCGTACATCACCCTACGGCACAGGCTTTGGCGGCGCATGCGGCTGCGCTGGGCGAGCGCGGTTTTCGCTATTTTGTCGCCCCTGTCGAGAAGCCATACGAAACATGGCTGGCTGCATTGCAAGCGCTGGGTTTCGCTGTCGAGCTGGACTTCCAAAGCGAGAGATACCTGGCATGGCGGCTGACCCCCCTCGGTCCCTCCGACGAGTCAGGGGCAGGTTGACATCCCTCGGCTTCTACTACATCTTCGCGTAAGGGCGAGGCGGTGACTCACCCGCTTGCCTTTTGGTCTCCGCAACACCTTCGTGCAGACACAGGCGGTGGGGGTGGGGTTGAAAAACCTGCTTTCCCACAAAACTCCGCAAAACATTGGGGGGTTGCCGCGCTTGACCCTCTGTTACTATGGGAAAGAGGTGCGTTGCCCATTATCGCGCGAGTTGCCAGCGTTTGAATTGCGGGCATATAATGAAGGTGATGATAGAAGAGCGCTTGAAGAGGGCTGGGATGGCTGCATGGACATGCTGAGCGACGCCAACTTTGTGTACTTCCTGCTGATGGCTGGCATGTGGGTGAGCGCGACCGGCACCTATATCCCTGGCACCGGGATAGCCGAGATTGTCGGCATCGCCTTGATCATCGGCTCGCTCTATTTGATGAGCCTGTTGGCGGCGAATTGGCTGGCTGTGTTGGCGCTGGTAGCTGGCGCATCGCTCTTCTTTTTGCTGCCCTTGCTAAAATCGGAGTGGGAGTCCTTTGCCATCGCTGGCTTGGCGCTCCAGGCGCTCGCCAGCTTCTTCTTGTTCAGCGAAGCCAGCGTATCGCCCCTGTTCATTGCAGTCGGAGTCATTCTGGCATTTGCCTATCACCGGGGCATCTTGCACTCGATCTTGCAGCAGCAGCGCGAGTTGTCGTCGACGCAGAAGGACGAATTCCTGGTTGGCGCTCGTGGACGGGTGATGGCCGCCATAGAAGAGCGCGGCACAGTGCAAGTCAAGGGCGAGCTTTGGACAGCGCGCAGCCGCAGCCGACTCGAATCTGGCACAGAAATCGTCGTTACCCAGCAAGAGGGTTTGGAGCTGCATGTAGAAAAAGCCAAACGTCAGGCTGCCGACTAGGTCTGCCAACACCTGTCACCCATTTTGGATAACAATACGAGACAGAGGAGACAGCAATGAATGAATTTGAACAAGCGATAGGCACGGGCGCACAGGGCGTGCTGCTGGTTGTCGTGGTGCTGGGCATCATCTGGCTGCTGCGCACATCGATCCGCGCGATTAAAGAATATGACAGGCTGGTGATCTTCTTCATTGGGCGCTTTCGCACGGTGCGCGGTCCTGGCTTGACCTTCGTGCTGCCCTTTGTCGAGTCGGTCATACGCGTCGATATGCGCGAGACGATCATCGACATCCCTTCGCAGACGGCCATCACCAAAGACAACGCCTCAATCGGCATCGACTTCCTGGTCTATTATCGTATAACCGATCCAGAATTATCGGTGACCAAAGTCGAGGATGTCGTCGAGGCGACTGGGAAAATCGCCACGACCACCTTGCGCGCGGTCATCGGCGATATCGTGCTGGATGATGTGCTTTCCCGCCGCGACCAGATCAATGATGTGCTGCGCGTCAAACTGGATGAAACCACCGAGCGCTGGGGCATGAAGATCACGACGGTCGAAATCCGCGAGATTGAGCCGCCGCGGGCTATCCTGGAAGCCATGAACCGCCAAATGAGCGCCGAACGCGACCGCCGCGCCGAAGTTACGCTCGCAGAAGGCGAACGCGAAGCCGCCATCGCCCGCGCCGAAGGCAGCAAGCAGTCCGCCATCCTGGAAGCCGAGGGGCAGAAGCAATCACAAATCTTGCGTGCCGAAGGCGAACGCGAAGCCCAGGAGTTGCGCGCGCAGGGTTATGCCAATGCCTTGCATGCCATCTATCAGGAAGCTCGTGGCATAGACAACAACACCATGGCTTTGCAGTACATGGACATGCTGCAAAAGGTGGGCAGCAGCCCGTCGACCAAATTCGTGATGCCCATGGAACTGACGGGAATCGCGCAGAACATCGCCGGCTCGATCAATGGCAATGGCGCAAGCCAAGCGCATGGCAGCAATGGCAAACACCAGGAACAACCGATGCCTCTGGGCGAAGTAGCCATCGAATAAGCGGAGAGCTTGAGGGCGATCAAAACGCGGTCGCCCTTTTTTACTTGAGCTCCAGTTGCCAGGTAGACACAGCCAGCACAACGCCATCGGCCGCCACGATCGCCGGCAATACAGCAGCATCCGCCGGCAGGTTTGTCATCGGCTCGCCGATCTGCTTGTCGTTGAAGTAGGCGCGGACCTCGCCAGTTTCGCCATTTCGTTCCAGCCGCAGGCGCGCGATCATATTGGGCACATTGCGCTGGCTGATGATATCGGCAAAGCCATCGCGTACTTGAGCCAGGCTGATGATGCCGTTGCCGTCCTGGCGGATCTGGATGCCGGCGTTCTCGTCGCCCTCTGTCGACTGCAGGCGAATCCCAAAGCTGACTTCTCCCTCCGCGACCAGCGCCGCCATGCTGCTGCGCAGGCTCAACTCGGTCAGCAGCCCGGAGACGCGCGCTGTCGGCTGGCTGCCGTATTGCTGCTCCAGCAAATCGACCGGCGGGCTAAGCACGACAGGTTCGCCAGCGGCTGTTTCAGAGCCCAAAAGCCAGGAATTGTCTTCTTTTTTGAATAGGTCTGCATCCCAAAATGGCGCGGCAATTCGGTCGCGGTAGAGCGCCAGCAAGTCTTGCGCGCCAGTTAGCCCGCCAGGCGGCAAGATGAGTGTGGGCTGGATGATGGGCTGCGCGGTGGGCGTTGGCGTATCGGCGATGGTGGGCACAGGCGTCGGCGATGGCTCGGGCGTGGCTGTGTCGGTTGGTACCTGGGTCGGCTTGCTGGTTGGCGTAGCGGTGGGCGCACTGGTGGGTGTATTGCCAGGCGTCAAAGTGGCGGTCGGCTCGGGCTGCACGATCGCCAGCAGCGAATCGAAGCTGCCATTGCCTGCCAGGACCGCCAAACCACCTACGACCAGCACGATGCCAATGATGGTCGCCAAATTGAAAAGCCAGCGACGCGTCGGCGCTTGCTGCGCTGGATCGATATCCTCGTCGGGAAGAGGGTCTGTCTCCAGGTCTGTTGCGTGTGGCGTGACGGCTTGTGACGGGGCTGGCAATTCTTCTTCTGGCTCAGGGGGTTCTTCGGGCTGCGCCTCGACCAGTCGATACCAATGGCGGAAGAGCGAATAAGCCGGATTGCGGTCGATGAACATGGCTTTGAAATGCTCATCCATTGCCTCGAGCTTGGCTTTGCGCCGTTTTTCGCTTGTGTAGATGCTCACGAAGGCTTCGTAGGTATCGCGCCAGCCCAGCATCAGCTGCGCCTGTTGATAGCCGAGCAAGTCTTCGGTCACATCCGCTTGCATATGAATAGCTTCACGGATAGTCGGCTGTGGCTCGGCGCTCTGGCGGTCGATAGCCTGGCTGAGGCTGCGCCGCTTTAGGCTTAGCTCGGCCAGCGCGGTTTGCAAGTCCATGATCCAGGCGCGGTAGCTGTCCAACTGAAGATCAGCATCGGCTTCAGCCTCAGTGATATAGCGCAGCACCTGCTCCAGCTTGATTCCGGCCGCGCGAAATTCGGCATCTGCCCAATCGGCAAAGGCGGCTTCCAGCGCGCGCAGGCTTTGAATGCCCGATGTCAGCAGTTCGGCTTGTGGATTATCTTCCAGTTGGCGCGCCAGCTCGCCCAGGCTGTCGACGACAGAAGGACCGCGCAGCTCGTCAAAAATTGTTTGCGCCGCCAGCAGATTCTCACGCCGCTGGATGAATTCGTCCAATTTGCCGACCGCGCTGTGACCATCGGCGACATCCGGCAAGCACCGTTCTGCCGCCGCCTGCCAAAAGCGCGCATCGTCCAGAGCCGATTCGTGCGCGGCCAAGACGCCATTGAGCGTATATTGCGTGAAAAGGAGGCGCAGCGCCGCTGTATTGCTGGCTGCGAAGCTATGCACCAATCCCTGTCCCATCGCCTTGAGGTAGGTTTCGGTGCTCGGCATCTGGTTTTCAAATTGCTCAATGGCGCGCGCTTCGGTTTTGCTGAAGAGTTGTTCAATTTCGGTGAGGGCAGCTTCGGTGCGGGCTTCGCTTTCGATGCCGTTGCGCTCCAGCCAGTCTCGCAAACCACGCGATAGCTTCATCAGTCGTTCGGCGATGAACTGCTCGCTGTCACTGCGGGCGACCTCCAGCGCTTGTTGGCCCAGTCGCTGTGCGTCTGCCAGCTGCGATTTGTCGAAAGCCACCCAGCCATCCGCCAGCGTCCGCCCCAGGTGTCCGGGCAACGCATGTCGCTCGATATAATTCGCGCTTTCTACCGTGCCGCGCAGTAGGCCGAACCAGCCAGCCAGATCAGGACTGAGCGAGCGTAGAGTCTCTGCGGCGCGTTCCAGAGCGGCTGTCGCTTCGGCTCTGTCGCCCGCCACCACGGCCTGGCGATAGTGGTCCCAGGCGGCCTGCGCGCTGTCTATGCCAGCCAATATGCCAGCCAACTGCTCATCGAACAACTGAGCGGAGAAGGGCTGCAGCTCGGCATGTTTGGCAGTCAGCCAGGCATCCAGGTCGGCGCCATCTGCGGCCGGCACAAATTGCTGGCTGTCTTGCAGGATTTCGTATAGCAGGCTCAAAAAATCTTCGAGTTGATCCCAGGCCGGGTTGGGCGGATCGATGGCGCGGCAGACCCCCAGCGCATACAAGGCCGCGCGTGGATCGCTGGCGGCGCATTGCCCGATTGTGCGCATGTTGTCTTCCAACGCGCGCGCCGCATCCAGCGCCCGGGACAGCGCCAACAAAGGCAGACGCCGTTCTGAGAGGGCGAGACGTTGGCTGAGCAGGTTTAATCCGCCGTCCAGCGCAGACAAGCTCACGACTATTTCATGGCAAGCGCTGTGCAGGCTGTTGGCACCGGGGATGTTTGTGCCGTTGGCGATATCCAACGTTTGCATGATGTTGGCCAGGCTGGCGCGCGCTTCGTCTATCTCGATACCTTGCATCGCCAACTGATGCAGCGATTCGTCAAGCTGCACCAGATTGGGCCGCAGCAGCAGCACAGCGGGCACATGGGCGCTGATGCGTTCTGCCAACTGCCATTGCAGGCGTCGGGTGGCATCGTTGGGAGCGTCGCTTGCCAGCAGTCGGTTGGCGGCTTTATCGGCATTGCCTTCGAAGAGCAGCGCCGTCGTCTCGCTGATCCAGCCGGGTATGCTGGCCGATGGGGCATCGGTCAGCAGCAGACACCAGTCAAAGAGCAGATGCACCAGGGCCGCGGTTTTGCTGCCGGCGCGCTCGCGCAAGTCTGCCAGCAAGTCAGCCGCGCCCGACCAGTTTGAACCGCTCAACAGGATGCGCACGGCGTCCAGATCGGCAGAAACTTCCAGGTCGCGCAAACGATCGACGATTTCGCCTTGTGTCTTGCGCGTGGCTGGATGCGCCGGGTCTTGACGCAGCGCGCTTTGCAATGTGGTTTGCAATGCCAGCAGGTCGTTGCGGCTCAAGTCGTTAATTTTGAGCTTCTCATTGGTGCGCGTTACCAATTCATCGCGGCGCTGTTCCAAAGGATGCCGATAGCGCAGCAAGTCAGTCGTCAGTTCTACCAGCGCGGCATAGCGATAGCGCAGGTTGGGATGCACGGCGCGGGCTACGATGGCTTGCAGGCGCTGGTCGACCTGGTTGGCGTCTTGATGGAAGTCCACTGCGAAATCGGTATCGGCGGCGCGCGGCACTTCGACACGACGACCGCCCGACAGCAAAAAATAAAGCAGCTCGCCAAGTTGATAAATATCGGTCTGGCGGCTGATACCTTGCGCTGTTGTCTCGTCGCCTTCCAGGAAGACGGCGTTGCCCCAGTCGATCACTTTCAACTGATAGGCATCGCGATTCCAAAACAGGTGCTTGGCGTCCACATCGTTATAGACAATGTCTTTGTCGTGCGCCGCTTGCAACAGGTCGATCAACTGCCCGACGACTTCCAGCATTTCCAGCTCGGGCAGGCGCTGTTGATTGCCAGCCAACCGCGCCACTTCGTCGGCGATGATGATGCCTTCGGCGCGTTCCATGACGATGTATTGCTGGGGGATGCCGCCGACGAAGAATTGCCCGCTGCCCAACAGCTTGGTCAAAACGGCATGGCCTGCCAGGCGCGTCAAAGCCTCGCGTTCGTTGATTATGCTGACTTCTTGTCCGGCGCGGATGGGCGGCGCGTCATTGGGATGCGGGCGCTTGATGGCGACAGGCCGGTCATCGTCCAGCGTATCCACCGCTCGCAGAGTCTCGCCAGAACGTCCGCGCGGATAAATGTAATTATAACGATACCGCTTGTCGAACAGGCTGTTTGCCATGACCCTCTGCCTCTGGCGCTGCCCCGGCAGAACCCACTATGTGAGACAAACAGCGCGAGGTTGGAAGAGCAAAAACCGCTTCCATTGTAGACCTATCGGCATAGCGCGCAAGCAGGATAGGCTGCGAACTGTGCATTGACGCCTTGTCAGAGCGCATAAAATGGACAAGCCCTATAAACTTGCGGCGTATGCAAGGACAATGTAGCGCATGAAAACCTGGCAAACAGCGCTGCCGCCGCGCAATCCCTGCGGTTCTTGTGAATAAACTGGCAAAATTATCGAAGCCGCCCATGCCGCAACCGCTGCGCCGCGCCGCGCCCGATATCGCCTTGATCTGTCTGCTGCTGTTGATGCCGCTGCTGCTGTTTCACCAGCAAACCCTGGTCGGCCGCACCTTGCTGCCCACCGAGAATCTGTTTCAATATCCGCCTTACGCCGCTTATCGCGAAGTCGCCAAAGCTCCCGCGCCGCACAACCATCTGCTGTCGGATATGGTGCTGCAAAACTTGCCGTGGAAGTCTTTCATCCGCGCGCAGATGACACAGGGCGAAATTCCGCTGTGGAATCCGCATCTGTTCGCGGGCATCCCTTTCTTCGCGGCTGGGCAGCATTCCGCGCTGTATCCATTGAGCATCGTCTATTATCTGCTGCCGCTGAGCGCCGCTTATGGCTGGTTTATCGTGCTGAATCTGTGGCTGGCCGGCGCATTCATGGCTGGCTACCTGCGCGCATTGGGCAGCAACCGAGCTGGCGCTGCGCTGGCTGGCATCAGTTGGCAGCTGTGCGGTTTTCTGATCGCCAACGCGGTCTTTCCCATGATCGTGGCGGCGGCTGTCTGGCTGCCACTGATTCTGTGGATGATCGAAAATATCCTGCGCGAGCGCAATTTGTGGATCTTTCGCGGCACGGCGCTGCTGTGGATCGTCATCGGCGCGGTCGCAGTTGGCTGCTGCATTTTGGCGGGCCATGTCGAAATGACGATCTACACGCTGCTGATCGCTGGCTATTACGCCGCCTTGCGCCTGCTGTGGACCGGCGCGCATCAATGGCGGCAAACGGGGGATCTGCCCCTGCGCTGGCTGGGCGGCAAATGCTTCTGGCTGCTCCTGCTGGTTGCGCTGGGCGTCGGTTTGGCTGCGCTGCAGTTGATCCCGCTGTACGAATTCGCGCAGAGCAACTGGCGGGCAGAGCGCTCCAGCCTGGAGACAGTGCTGGGTTATGCCCATCCGCCGCGGGACCTGCTGCTCTTCTTTTTGCCCAATGTCTTTGGCAGCCCGGCGCATCACAGCTACCTCGATGTCTTCAGCGGGCAGACCATCACGGCGCTGGTTGATGCCGCTGGCAACAAGATCGACTTCATTTTTTGGGGCGTCAAAAATTATGTCGAAGGCACGCTGTATGTGGGTGTGCTGCCACTCTGCCTGGCTGGCTGGGCGTTGCTGACGAGCCTACGCCGCCGCCTGCCCGAAGCGCAATTCTTGCTGATTTTCGCTGTTTTGGCTTTGGTCGCGCTGTCTTTCATGTTTGGCGCGCCGACCTATGCTGCGCTCTATCAGCTGCCGGGCATAAATCAGCTCAATTCGCCTTTTCGCTGGGTCTATGCCTTGAGTTTTGCGCTGGCAGTCATGGCCGGGCTGGGCATGAGTATGCTGGCCGAGCGGTGCTGTCAACCCGTGTGGCTGGGACGGCTGCTGCTGCTCGCTGGTGGCGGGTTGGGGCTATGCGCGGCGATCGCCTGGCTCGGCTTCGACAATTTCGCAGCGATATTTGACCGCGTTGTCCAGACTGTGGCGCTGGCGGACGGCGCATTCGCGGACGGGCGAGCCTTGTTCAGTTATCTGCTGCCACAAGCGCTGTTGCTGGCGGCGGTATTGGCGCTCAGCGGAGTCGCGCTGCTTTGGGCGGTTCGCGCTCGTGACAATCGCTGGCAGTTGCTGGCATTGGCGCTGGTGGCGGGCGATCTGCTGCTGGCATTTGCGGGCTTCAATCCGGCCAGCGATGCCGCTTTGCTGGATTTCACGCCGCCGGCCATCGAATTTTTGCGCGGGCAGAGCGGACATTTTCGCATCACCAGCCTCGAAGACGAGCGCGCTGGCGGTCCCATATTGGTCACCAACAGCGGCATGCGCTACGGGCTGGACGATGTGCGCGGCTACGACAGCATCATCCCGGCCGGCTATGTCGCCACCATGCGCTCGCTGCAACCGGCGCACAACCTGGACCACAACCGCATCTCGCCACTGTTCACTGCGCCACACAAAAATCACGCTGGCTATGAAACCGCGCTGCAGTCCGACCTGCTGAATCTGCTCAATGTCCGCTATGTGCTGACAGCGCCCGACCTGATGATACCGCTGGCAGGCTGGAAACCAGTCTATCGACAAGAGATCGCCATCTGGGAAAACGAATCGGTCATGCCGCGCGCCTTCACAGTCGACAAAGCCGATTGGGAATCGCGCTGGTTGGCCGAGCACGGCGGCGGCTTTCGTTTTGATGAATTGGGTATCTTGCAGGGCGGCTTGCATATTCCGCGCTATCAGCCGGCTGTCATCACGCGGGACACTGGACGCGAGAAGTTCATCGACATCAACGTGCCTGGTGATAGCTGGCTGGTCGTCAGCGAGAGTTTCATGCCGGGCTGGCGCGCTTTTGCTCGGCCCTTTGGGGCGGATGAAGCCGAGGAATTTGGGCTGGAAGTGCGACTGGTGCTGGCGAACGTGCAAGGCGTCGAGCTGCCGGCGGGCGATTGGACTGTGCGCCTGGTCTATAGCCCGGCCAGCGTGCAGCTGGGCATGTTCGCGTCTTCCATCAGCGTGGCGCTGATTGTATTTGTTCTGGGCGGCTGGTTTTGGCGCGTTTATATCGGCTTGAACAGCGCCGACTCTTCTGGCGTAGCCAAGGTAGCGCGCAACAGCATCGCGCCCATCATCTTGAATCTGTTCAATCGCAGCATCGACCTGGTCTTCGCCATCGTGATGTATCGCTTGCTTCTGCCGGCCGAGGTGGGGATATACAATTTCGCGATCGTGCTATTTGTCGCTTTCGACATATTCACCAATTTCGGGCTGGATGTCTTTCTCATCCGCGAAGCAGCGCAGAACAGGTCGCGGGCGGGCCACCTCTTGTACAACACATCGCTGTTTCGGCTGTGTTTGAGCCTGGCTGGCGCGCCCTTGTTGGCTGGCGTGCTGCTGCTGTGGGGCAATTCGGGCGCAGAGGCGATCGGCGGCGACGGCTTGCTGGCTATCGGTTTGCTGTATATCGGGCTCTTCCCGGCCAGTTTGTCCAAAGGCATGACATCGCTCTTCTATGCCAACGAACAAGCCGAAAAACCAGCCGCCATCGCCACGATTACCACCATAAACAAAGCTGTGCTGGGCGTGATCGCGCTCTTGCTGGGCTATGGCATCGTGGGGCTGGCTGCCATCAGCATATTCAACAACCTGCTGACTCTTGCCGTTCTGCTGTGGGCGGGGCGGGCGCTGATCGGTCGGTTCGCGCCGCGGCTGCCCGATCGCCGGCTGGTGCGCGACATGGTCGGCGAATGCTTCCCGCTGATGCTCAATCATTTTCTGGCGACAGTCTTCTTCCAGATCGATATTGTCATCCTGCAGGCACTGAAAGGCGCGGCGACCGTGGCGCAGTACAGCACAGCCTACAAGTGGCTGCTGGCGATCAATATCGTGCCGGCCTTCTTGACGCAGGCGCTCTTTCCGGTGCTTTCGCGACAAGCCAAAGACGACCGGCACGCCCTCAGCCAAACCTATCGCTTCGCCATAAAGCTGCTATTCGCCATGACGCTGCCGCTGGCGGTGGCATTTACGCTGCTGGCCGAGCCGCTGACGCTGCTTCTGGGTGGCGCGCGCTACCTGCCCGATGGCGCGATCGCCCTGCAGTTGATGATCTGGAGCATCCCTTTTGGTTGGCTCAACAGCGTGACGCAGTATGCCTTGATCGCGTTGGGCTTGCAGCGGCTGATCACGCGGGCATTCGCCGGCGCTGTGCTCTTCAATATCGCCGCCAACCTGATTTTCATCCCGCAATACGGTTTCCAGGCGGCTGCGCTGGCGACAATTGCCTCGGAATTGGCGCTGCTGGTGCCTTTCCTGTTCCTGCTGAAGCGCGAACTGAGGGACCTGCGCGTGCACAGTTTGCTTTGGCGTCCGCTGGTGGCTCTGGCGGCTATGGGGCTGGCGCTGCTAGTTTTGGGCAGCTCGCTGTTGGCGCTGCTGGCGTCGGGCGCGGCGTATACAAGCGTGCTGCTGCTGCTGCGTCCGCTGGATGCCGCCGAGGGGGAAGCGCTGCTGAAATTGTTGCCAGCATCTGCGCGCAACCTGCCACTGCTGCGCTGGCTCACCGCAACTGTTTGACCAGGTAGAGCACCAGGTCGTCGTCCAGCGTGCAGGTCGCGCCCGGTGGCAGCGGCTCGTGATGATAATGGACTCCGCGCCCATCCGGCACATAACCGCGCTGGATGTACAGCCGCTGCGCCGCGCCATAATCGGCGTACAAGCCAAAACCGATGCCGGCAAAGCGCGACTGTTTGACAATGCGCGCTTCTGCCTCTTCCAGCAGGCGCGATGCCACGCCACGCCGCCGCCGCGACCGGTTGACATTGAGATCCTGGATTTCTGGAATGCCCCGCTCGCGGAAGCCCGGATAGCCAGGCGACCAAACCAGCTTGCAATGCCCGAGGTATGCGTCGGCGTCCAGCGCCAACAGCAAAATCAACGCGCCAAAAGCCTGCTGATCCAAAACGCGCTCAAAGTAGCCGGCCGGTTTGTGCCAATCCATCCCAGCCGCAAAACTTGTTTGCAACCAGTCGGCCTCATCAGAATGGGCGGGGCGGATGCGCACTTTCGGTTCAGCCAGCGCTGGCGGGACGCGCCCAGCGATTGTTGAAGACCAGGTCGTCCAGAGTTACGCCATCCACCAAGTCGCTGGCCGGTGGTTCGCTGACGCGAAAGGCAAGGCGATACAACTGTCCCGCGCTGCTGGTCAATTCCAGTACGAAGTTGTCATCAAGTTGCAGATCGGCGGTCAGATTCATCAGCATGAGGTGCGTGCCGCCCGGCACCAGTTCAATTTCGCCTTTGCCCGGCACGACCAGTTCATCCAGGTGTGTCATGGATGCCACGCCGTCTACCACGCGCGTTTCATGAAACTCGATCGCGCCCGCCACCGCGCTGGATGCCGATACCAGCACGATATCATCGCTGCCACGGTTGGCGATTTGCATGTATGCGGCGCTGTTTGCCCCGGCTGCGTCGGCCATGGCTCCGTGGTGGTCATGAGCCATCGCATGCTCGGCGCTCGGATTGGCGATGTCAAAGCGAAATACCTGGCGGACAACCTCGTCAGCGGACAAGCCCAGGCTGGCTTCGACAGTCCAGCTGCCGCCCATCGTCCACTCGAATGGCACGGTGAAGACGCCTTCGACCGCGGTATCCGCTTCTGCCAATACGGGCGTCATGCCGGCGTGATCCATATCTCCGCGCAGGCTAAGCGTACCCGGCTCGGCAAGCGGTTTGCCTTGTTTGTCGCTCGCGCGAATCGTCAATGTGGTGTCGCCCACCAGCAAATCGCTGACGGCCATATCCAGCACGACCTCGCTGGCAGCCAGTTTCTGTTCTTGACGGCAGGCGGCACCAAGGAGCAGCAGCGTCGCCAGCAAACACAGGCGCAATGGGTTTGCAACTATCATTGTGCTTTGCAGCTCTATATGGATTTCGTTCTATGCTGGCGCGGCAGGTGGTCGCATCAGCAGGCTCAAGCCATAGCCAAATGCCCCAGCCATCACTGGAACGCCCAGCCACATATGAATCAACCACCACAAACCGTCCGCGCCCCAGACAGTCGCGCCCAGGATCTCGACCACAATGAGCGCGCCCAGACTGTAGGTGAAAGGAATCACGATGCAGAAGATCCGTGTGCCAGCCACACTATTCAATGCGCCGCGCTGCAACAGCCAATCAGCCAGCAAGCCGACAGCCAGCGCGCTGAGCACAAAGATGAACTCTTCGTTGTGTTGCACGCGCAGCCAGGTCATCAATGCCGCGCTTGCGCCAAAGACGAGAGTGGCTGTGCCGACCGGCAGCCGCCAGCGCCGTGTGGTCAGCAGCAGCACGCCCAGCAATATGTTGCTGTGCAGCATAAAGGCGACAATGCCCAAACTGTCGATCAGCCGTGTTGAGTCGGGCCGCGCCCCCGTCAACATGGCGGTGCTGCTCGTTATCGCCGCAAAAGCCACAAAGAACAAGAAGATCGAGGTGATGCAGGTGAAAGACAATATCGCCGGCAGCAGGTCGCCCCAGGTCTCGTCGCTCTTGCGCTGCCAAGCCGCTCGTATGGGTCCGGTGACGATCAGCAAGCCCGACACCGCCAGAAAAAGATGCGATGGGCTGATCAGCGCTTCTGTCCCTTCTTCAAAGCCGAATATCTCGTGCCAAGCCATATCGGCGACTCCACCAGCCGCAAACAGGAAGAATCCGAGCAGCGAGAGTGTGTAGCCGGCCGGCAACGCGCTGCCAAAGTGAAAGCCCTTGCCGACATTGCGCATGTGCGTGACGATGAGGATCAAGCCGGACAGCGCCACCGCGCCATACAGCAGGGCATGCCAGGGTGTGAAGAAGCTGTCGTCGACCTGGCCGTGGTTGTGCGCCCAGCCATCAATGAACAGACCGAATGTGATCAAGCATGCTGTGAGCGCCATTAAGCGGTCGAGTTGGATACTGTCAGCCGGGTTGGCTGCCGCCTGGTCTGTGCCGCGCGCGCGCAGCTTGTCGCGCAGCAATCCTATGCTCGTCATAATGCTTTCTCCTGCCGATAGTCATTGCTTTCATTATATCCAAAAAACCCCTTTCGGGCGGATGCACTTTCCAGCCCGGCGCAAGCGGCCCAATCCCTGCCCAAGCCCTGCGCAGTTGGCTAGCGCGTTTTGCGACTTGCTGTAGAATCAGGGCTGTTGTCGAAGTCAACCGTCTTGGCGAAGCATGGCATTTGATTTGGAAGCCTTGGTTGGGCATCTCTATATTGTTGGCGGGCGCGTGATCAATATCAACCCGCCGGGTGCCTTGGTCGAGGTCGCCCCGACCACTGCCGCGCGCGGACGAGAAGGCGATACCTTCTTCATCCTCATCTTGCCTTCTGGCTCGATCGCCCCGACCACCTTTTACGAGCAGTTGGCGCAACTGGCAGCCGAGCGCTATTTCAGCATGGGTGGCAGCGTCGCGCTGGCTTTGCGCAACATGTTCCAACAGATCAACCGCAATCTCTACGAGCACAACCTGGAGCACGCGGCGGCTGGCAAACAGCAATTCGAAACCAGCGTGATCGCGGCTGTATTGCACGAAGACGACATGGTGGTGGCGCGCGCTGGCCCGGTGATTTCTGCTTTGCAAACCGCCGGCTTGACATTGACCTTCCCCGATGATCTGAGCGAAGAAGAGCCTCTTTTCAGCGTGCCGCTGGGCCTGCTGCCCGAGCCCGAAGTGGCTATGGTGCGCTATGGCGTCAACGCTGGCAGCCGCCTGGTGCTCTCCGATGCCAACCTGGCGGATATCCCGTCCGAGCGCTTGACGAGCATCTTGCTGGAAAACGACATCGGCAAAGTGCTGGATGGCTTGCGCCGCACCATTCGCTTCCAGTGTCAGTTGATGCTGGTCGAGCTAGTGCCGCCAGAATACGAAGCGCCGGTGCTGGCAGCGCCCGGCGAATCGTCCCACGAGGTGCAAACGCGCCTGGGCGAAGCGCGCATGCAGCTGGAGGCGGATAACCCGCAATGGCAACTGCCACGCCGCAACGACTTCGGCTCTTTGCTTGGCTGGGGCTTGGCGCGTTTGGCGGGCAAGGCGGCCGGTTTTTTCCAATCGCTGGGCGCGCTCTTTCAACGTTTCTTTCCGCTGCCGGCGACTGCGCCTTCTCGCCGCGCTTCGTCTGGCACATTGATCCTCACCGTCTTGCTGATTCCGTTGATCATCGTCAGCATCGTGATCATCTCGTGGGTGTCCAATCTCGGCGAAACCGAATTTGAGCAGTGTCTGGGCAAGCTGCAAGAGACATCCAATCTGGCGCGTTCAATCGATTCCAGCAACCGTCGCAGCACCATCTCCGCTTGGAATGCCACGCTGCAAGTCGCCGATGCCTGCGATATCATGCGTCCCGATGACCCTTTCGTGAACAATATGCAGCGCGAAGCTCAGGCGCTTATTGATACGATCAACAAGGTCAAACGGCGCGAAGCTGTGCCCCTCACCAACTTTGAAAACGCCGCTATCAGCCGACTGCGCCTGCAAGGCACCGACTTGTACGCGCTGGATGACCGCAACGACCTCGTCTATCATGTGACGCTTTCTGACGATGGCAAACAAGCGCTGCGCCAGGACCCTGTCTCGCGCATGCGGCTGGGGGCGACCTACGAAGGCTATACAATCGGGCAGATCGTTGATATTGCCTTCGACAGCTATTCGGGCGATCTGGCCATGCTGGACGCCAATGGCACATTGCTGCGCTGCGAGCCCCAGATCATCCTCAATTGCAATGCCCAGCGCGTGCTCAATGCGGATGACTGGCAGAACCCCAGCTCGTTGACGATATGGGATCGTAGGCTCTACATCCTCGACAGCGAAAGCGGGCAGATCTGGCGCTATGACCCCTCGGGCAGCAGTTATGTCAGCGCGCCGCGCGAATACTTTTCTGGCGCTGCACGACCCAACTTGCGCAATGTCGTCGACTTCACGATCAGCAATGATGGCGTTGTGTTTGTGCTCTATGACGATGGCGTGATGAAAAGTTATATCTCGGGCAGCGAAGCGCCCTTTGCTTTCAGCGGCTTCAACGAAGGCAGCGAACCGCATGTCGTCCGCACCGAGGGCTTCGCGCTAAATGACAGCGCCTTTGCGCCGGGCTTCTTTTTGATCAGCCGTGGCGCGCGCACCATCTATGAAACGACTGTCGCGGGCACTTTCATCGACAGCTACCAGGCTTTTGACCAGAGCAAGCTGGAGTTGATTTCGGCGGTGGTCGCATATCCCGAGCAAGATATTATCTATGTCGCTTCGGGCAATACCATTTTCCACATCGACATGACTTTTCAATAAGCGGCGAGCCGGCAATGACAGTCGATTTCCCGCTCTGATGTTGCAAGACCGGCGCGGCGCAGACTACACTAGCTGAAACCACGCATTGAAAGGAACAGCCATGAACAAACATGCATTAATCGTCTATGGTGGCTGGCAAGGACACGACCCGACCGAGACTTCGCACTTGTTCGCGGGTTTGCTGCAAGAGTCTGGCTTGCGAGTCACTTTATCCGAGACCCTGGACAGCTTTCTGGATGCCGAGTTGATGAGCGCGGTCGACATGGTCGTGCCCGTCTACACCATGAGCAGCATCACTCGCGAGCAAGAGGCCGGCTTGCTGGATGCCGTGCGCGAGCGGGGCGTCAATGTCGGCGGCTGGCACGGTGGGATGGCAGACGCCTTCCGCAACAACACCGAATACCAGTTTATGTGTGGCGGACAGTGGGTGGCGCACCCTGGCAATATCATCGACTACCGCGTCAATGTGACAGACCAGGCGCATCCCATTACGGCTGGAATCGCCGACTTCGACATGCATTCCGAGCAGTATTACATGCACACCGACCCATCCAACCAGGTGCTGGCGACCACCACCTTCAGCGGTGATCACGCTGCCTGGATCGATGGCACTGTCATGCCAGTGGCTTGGACGCGGCGTTATGGGGCGGGCAAAGTCTTTTATAGCTCGCTGGGACATGTGATTGGCGACTTCGATGTGCCCGAAGCGCGCGAGATCGTGCGGCGCGGTTTGTTGTGGGCGGTGGACAGCCTATAGCGGATAGGGGCGCGTGCGGCGGTCGGCGCGAGAAAGCCGGCGGTGACGCCAGCGAATCTGCCACACGCGCAGCGCTGCCTCCAGCGCGATGCGGCTCGACATCTTGGACTGGCCATGTTGCCGGTCGGGGAAGTGGATGGGCACTTCGCCTAGCGTATATCCCAGTCGCTGCGCCACATACACCAGTTCCACCAGGAAAACATAGCCGTTGGAGCGCACGCGGTCGAGGTCGATGCCGATCAGCGCGGCGCGATGAAAAACGCGAAACCCGCCCGTGGCATCGCGCACAGGCAAGCCCAAAATGAGCGGCGTATACACGCGGTTCGCCCAAAAGCTCAGCAACTTGCGCCAGGCGCCCCAGTTGCTGTCGACGCTGCCGCCCGGCACATAGCGCGAGCCGATCACGATATCGCAGTCTGTCGCCCGCTGCAGCATGGCCGGGATGCGCTCTGGCTGATGCGAAAAATCGGCATCCATACCGATGAGTAGATCGGCGCCCATGGCTAGCGCGCGCTTGAAACCGGCGATATAGGCGGGACCCAGCCCTTGCTTGTGCGGTCGGTGCAAGACATTGAGCCGGCGCGCATACTCGGGTCGCTGCGCCAACTCATTCGCCAGTTCGCCCGTGCCATCCGGCGAATTGTCATCGACGACCAGGATATGCAGATTGGCGACACCCAACTGGCAGAGCGCCGGCAGCATACGCGTGATATTGTCCCGCTCGTTGTATGTCGGCAGGACGACCACCACTTTGGGCGGCTGTTCTCCCGCAGCGCCTTCAGTCATCTAGCAGCGAACTGACAGCCTCGGCGAGGTGCCCCGGCGTCAATCCGAACTCTCGGTAGATTTCAGTATAAGGAGCGCTTGCGCCAAAGCGGTCGACGCCCAGCGCGATGCCGTCGCTGCCGATGTATCGCTCCCAGCCCAGGGTCGCGCCGGCTTCTATGCTGACGCGGCAAGTGACTTCTGGTGGCAAGACTGCGGCTTTGTATTTGTCCGTTTGCGCCTCAAACAGCTCCCAGCAGGGCATGGAGACGACGCGCGCGCGGATATCGGCTTCTTCCAGCAAGCCCGCTGCGTCCAGCGCTATCGACACTTCACTGCCGGTGGCGATGATGATGGCGTCCAGCTCGCTCGATTCGTGTTCGGAAAGCACATACGCCCCGCGCGAAACGCCTTCGAATATGCCGGCGTCGTTGCCAGCCAGCACGGGCAAATTCTGGCGGCTGAGCACGATAGCGGCGGGATGATCTAGCTCGGCGATGGCCGCCCAGGCACCGGCGCTTTCGGTGGCGTCGGCCGGGCGGAAGACATGCAGATTGGGCATGACGCGCAGCGACATCAGCTGCTCGACCGGCTGGTGGGTTGGTCCGTCTTCGCCCAAGCCAATGCTGTCATGCGTGAATACATACACCGTCGGCAGGTCCATCAGCGCGCCGAGGCGGATGGCCGGGCGCATGTAATCGCTGAAAGTGAAGAAGGTCGCGCTATACGGCTTCACGATGCCGCCATGCAGCGCCAATCCATTCACGATTGCGCCCATGGCATGTTCCCGCACGCCAAAACGCAGGTTGCGCTCGGCGGGTTGTCCGGGTCCGGTGTTCTGCGCGCCATTGATGAGCGTGCGCGTGCTGCCGGCCAGGTCGGCATCGCCACCGATCATGGTGGGTGCAAAACGCGCCAGGGCATTCAGCGCTTCGCCTCCTGCGCTGCGGGTAGCCAATTGCGTATCAGCCTCCCAACTGGGCAATTCATCGCGCCAGCCGGCTGCGAATTCGCCCGCTTGCGCCCGGTCATAGTCTGTCGCCAGTTCGGGATAAGCCGCGCGCCAGGCGTCTAGCTTGCGCTGCCAGTCGCTTTCGGCGGCTGCTCCCGCATCGATGCAACTGCGGAAGTGCTCCAGCGATTCGCCTGGGATGAAGAAGCTGTTGCTCGTGCTCCAGCCCAGATTCTGCTTGGCGAGCGCGACTTCATCCACGCCCAGCGGGCTGCCATGCGCGGCGCTGCTGCCTTGTTTGTTGGGGCTGCCATAGCCGATGATGGTGCGCACGGCGATCAAGCTGGGTTTGTCGGTCTGAGTCTTGGCTTGGGCAATCGCGCTGGAAATCGCGGCGACATCGTTGCCGTCAGAAACGCGGTCTACATGCCAGCCCATCGCCATAAAGCGCTGCGCCACATCTTCGCTGAAGGTCATCTCGGCCGCGCCATCCAGCGTCACTTGGTTGTCATCATACAAAAAGATCAGCTTGCCCAAGCCCCAGTGCCCGGCCAGCGCGCAGGCTTCCAGACAAACGCCTTCCATCAAGTCGCCATCGCTGACCAGCACATAAGTGTGATGGTCGACAATATCGTGCCCGGGCCGGTTGAAGTAGCCAGCCAGGTAGGCTTCTGCGAGCGCCATACCCACCGCCGTCGCCGCGCCTTGCCCGAGCGGACCCGTGGTCGTTTCGACGCCCGGCGTATGCCCATATTCGGGATGTCCCGGCGTCTTGCTGCCCCACTGGCGGAAATGCTTGATCTCGTCCAGCGAAAGGTCATAGCCGGTCAAATGCAGCAGCGAATAAAGCAGCATGGAGCCGTGCCCAGCGCTCAGCACAAAGCGGTCTCGGTTTGCCCAGCCCGGGTTGCGCGGGTTGTGCCGCAAGTGCTGCAGCCACAAGGCATAAGCAAGCGGCGCTGCGCCCATGGGCAAGCCCGGATGCCCGCTGTTGGCATTTTGCACCGCATCTATCGACAGCGTGCGGATGGTATTGATGGCGAGATTTGTCAAGTCGGACACGAGGAGACTCCCTGCCGCAATCAAACACAGACCGCGAATAGTATAACAGCGGCGGGGCGCAGGGCTATAGCCTTTTGTGCAAAGAAGGGATTGGCGGGCTAGTCGCCGAGCGGGCGCGGCTCGACGCGAAATCGCACGGCTGTCCGTTCGTTGCCGTCGATATCTACATCGGTGAAGTAGGGCGTGGCAACTAGGTCGATTTCATCGCGTTCCAAATAGCCGCGAGCAATAGCCAGGGCTTTGACCGCCTGATTGACTGCGCCAGCGCCGATGGCTTGCACATCTGCCATGCCATGTTCGCGCATGACGCCGGCAATTGCGCCTGCAACCGCCGTGGAACGCGAGCGCGCCGAGACTTTGATGAGCTCCGGGCCTTCTGCAGCGTCCTGACCCGCTTCGGATGTGAATGTCTCGCTCGGGGTCAAATGACTATACTCGGACATCGTGTCCTTCTTTCATGCAACAAAGCGCTGGCCGGCTGCCTATCATGCGCTGGGTAGCTGCAAAGAGATAAGATTACGATAACTTACAGCATCGCCATGTTATCATACAATATCGAATTGCGCTATATGCAAAGCGATATGCTGTGCTCTGTCGCAATCAACGAGTGTAGACAACCTGTAAAGACTCGCGCAGCTTGGTTACAATCGGCTCCAGATGCTGGGTCGCGCTGCGGCTCTGCCACTTCATGTAGCGATAGGACAGCCCGATGCAGTTCACAGCGCCAGCTGTAGCACTTTTGCTGGTCATATTGCTGCCGCTGCTGTGGTTGATCGGCTTCCCGCGCCATGCTTTTCGTCGCCGTCGCGATATCAGCAGCCTGTTGCTGCGCTCGCTGATTGTGGCGCTGCTGTTGCTCGCGCTGGCGGGCTTGCAGCAAGTGGGAGCGATCGAAAGGCTGGCGGTTGTTTTCCTGGTCGATGCCTCCGATAGCATGGGCAGCGCTGCCGAATCTGCCCAGTTGGACTTTTTGCAGGGCGCGCTGGCAAGCAAACCGCACGAAGATGAATGGGCGCTGCTGGTCTTCGGCGACAATGCCGTGCCCGAGCGAGACTTCAGCGCGCTCGCCGAGATTGATGACATCGCCTCCACGCCGAGCGCCAGTGGCACCAACATCGCCAAAGCCTTGCAAACCGCGCTGGCCATGTTCCCGCCCGATGCCGCCCGCCGCATCGTCATTTTGAGCGATGGCATAGCTACGCGCGGCGATGCGCTGGCTCGTGCGCAACGCGCAGCTGCTGCCGGCGTCGAGGTCAGTTATGTGCCCTATGTTCGCGAGCCAGCCTCCGATGTGCGTATTCGCTCTCTCGACGCGCCTGGCCGAGTCGCGCAAGAGCAAGCCTTTGATATCGCCGTCAGCATCGAAGCCGATACCGCCACGCCGGCGACGCTGCTGGTTTTTTCTGGCGGCGAACTGATTCACGACGAGCAACTGGACTTGCAGGCGGGCGAAAACCGCTATAGCTTGACCCAGCACAGCGGCAAAAGCGGCTTTCTCGACTTCACCGCCCAAGTCATTGTGCCGGGCGAAAACGACCATTTCGCCCAGAACAATCAGCTTGGCGCATTCAGCCAGGTGATCGGTCCAGCGCGCGTTCTGCTGGTCAGCGCCGAGCCAACCGAGACGCAATTCTTGCTGCCGGCGCTGCAGCAGGCGGGCTTGCAGGTCGAGCAGCTGCCTCCGCACAGGCTGCCGGTCAATATGGCTGATCTGGCAGATTACAAGACCGTCATCGTGGCGAATGTGCCAGCCACCCAGCTGAGTCGCGTCCAGATGAGCCTGCTGGACAAGTATGTCAGCGATATCGGCGGCGGACTGGTCATGATCGGCGGACCACAGAGTTATGCCCCCGGTGGTTATTATCAGACGCCGCTGGAGCGCACGCTGCCGGTGGATATGCAGATCAAAGACCAGCGCCGCCTGCCGCAGTTGACAATCGCTTATTTGATCGACCGCTCGGGCAGCATGGGGCAGGTGGGGCGCAGCGGCGTTCCCAACCTGGAATTGGCGAAGCGCGCGATTGTGCTCTCGCTGGAGTTGCTGCAAGCCAGCGACCGGGCTGCCATCGGCACTTTCGACACCGGCGGTGCCTGGGTTGTGCCCTTCCAGCAAGTCAACGATGCCCAAGCCATGATCGCCATGACCAACACCATTCGCTCGGGCGGGGGCACAGACATCCTGGCGGGCTTGAGGCTGGTCGAGCGCGATATAAAAGAAGAGCCATCGCAACTCAAGCACCTGATCTTGCTGACAGACGGTGGCGCAAACTCGGCTGGGCTGGTGGAGTTGACCGAATCCTTGCATGCCGAACATGGCGTGACGCTTTCGGCAATCGCCATCGGGCGCAGTCCGGGCGCATTCCTGGAACCCATGGCCGAAGCCGGACAGGGCAACTTTTACCGCGTAGCCAATGTCGAGGAGATCCCGCTCATATTCGCGCAAGAGACGATTCTGGCAGCTCGATCCTACATCGTCGAAGAGACTTTTACGCCGCGCATAACTGGCAGCAGCGCGATATTGGATGGTATCGGCGCGCCGCCACCGCTGCGTGGTTATGTCGCCTCCACGCCAAAGACCGCCGCCCAGCGCATCCTCAGCGGACCCGAGCCCTATGCAGACCCCATCCTGGCCGCCTGGCAATATGGCTTGGGCAGGGTGGTCGCCTTTACCGCCGATGCCAGCGCGCGTTGGGCGAACGAATGGGTCGTGTGGGAAGATTTCTCGCGCTTTTGGGGACAAACGGTGGCTTGGAGCATCAATGCCGGCGCCAACGAGAATCTGGAAACGAGCATCGTGCTGGAAGACGAGCGCGCGCGGATTGTCGTCGATGCCCGAGACGAATCCGGCGGATTCCTGGATGGCTTGGCGCTTGATGGCGCGGTGCTAAATCCAAATGGCAACAGCCTGCGCCTGGGTCTGCAGCAGACTGCGCCCGGCCGTTATGAAGCCAGCTTCACGCCCGGCAGGGAAGGCGCTTACTTCCTCAACATCAGCGGCGAGGCGGTCCCAGAGGCTGGCGCTGCGCCACTGACCGATCTCAAAGGCTGGGTGCGGTCCTATTCGCCGGAATACCTGCCACATGCAGGTGGCGAACGGCTGCTGGCGAACCTGGCGAAAGTGACAGGCGGACGCAACCTGGCTGATGCGCCAGATGGGGTCTTCGCGCACAACCTGGGCGAGCGGCAGGCAGCCAACGATATCTGGGAGAGTTTGATTTTGCTGGCGCTGCTGCTGCTGCCACTGGATATCGCGCTGCGCCGGTTGATCATCACGCGCGGAGATTTGCAGCGCTTGCGGGCTTTCGTAACCGGGCGCGGGACGCAGCAAGCTCGCACGCAGCAGATGCAGGCGCTCTTCAGCGCGCGCAGCCGCAGCCGCGAGACGACCCGCTATGGCGATGACCTGCCCGCAGGCTTGAGGCCGCCCGGTGGAGACAGCCCACTACCTCCCCCGCCGCCCACCCCGCAGCAAGCCAGCCCACGCAAGTCTGCGCGCGAGCCGGAATTCCTTGAACCGCCGGATGATCAGCCCAATCTGGGCGCGCGCCTTCTGGAACGCAAACAACGGCGGGAGTGATTAGCCAGCAGCGCCCGCAACTTCATCCAGAAATAGCGGAAAATCCAGCTCCCCGGGCGAGCATCCCAGCTCAGTCAGCAGCGCCGCGCATTCGGCTCGGTGCTGTGTACCGTGATTCACCACATGCCACAGGCAATGCCAGACCAGCCGCCTGCGCTCGCCCGCATCGCCCACATAGACGAATTCCCGCTCGAGGTCGCCCTCGTCCAAGCCGCGCAGATAACGCCAGAACGCGTCTTTTTCGCGCTGCCAAAGCGCTCGCACCGCGGTCAGATCGGCATAATCGGCTGGCTGTAGAAAGTCGTCGAAGCGGCCGTGGGTCAGCATCATGCGCCAGGCTCTTTGCGCTTCGCAGATGTGCGCCAGCGTATTTAGCAGCTCTTGCGGCGCTGCCTTCTGTAAACGCGCAGCCGCCGCTAGCAAGCGCTCGGTCGCCCAGTCGTGATAGTCAAATAGCAGAATGAGATCGGCGAGTCGCACCGCAAGCGCCTAGCTATTCAAATGGCGCAAGAACACGGTGAAGTCCATATCGCCCGGCGAATGCCCGAGGTCGGTCAGCAGCGCCGCGCATTCGGCTCGATGCTGCGTGCCATGATTGACCATATGCCACAGACAATGCCACAGAATATGGCTGCCACGGTCCCCCTCAATATCGTAATGGACCAGCCGCAGCATATCGTCATCAGCCAGGTTGTTGACGAAGCGCTGCAATTGGGCATTTTCTTCTGCCCAGCGCGCTTGCACTGCCGGGTAATCGGCGAAGTCACTCTCTTCCAGCCATTTGACATCTGTGTCATGTTCCAGGAAGTGCCGCCAGCCATACTCCGCGTCCAGGATATGCACCAGCGCGCCGAACATGTTGCCCCAGCCGTGATCATTGGGTTGTCGAAGCTGCGCCGGTTCAAGCTGGGCTGCCTGATTGAAAATGCGCGCATTCGCCCATTCGTTGTAGGCGTATAGCAATTGCATCGCCTCGGCGCTCATCTGTTGCCCATCGCTATTGGGGCCTTGTTGACCGATGTAGACGGTCATATCCAGGTTGCCAGGCGAATGCCCAAAGCCAGTCAAAATCGCCGCGCATTCCGCCCGGTGCTGTGTGCCGTGATTAGCCAGGTGCAGCAGCGCTTGCCAAAGGCTGACTGTCAATGTCTTGCCAGCGCGCTCGCGGGTGTAGACTCGCGCCAGATCGTCCTCGTTCATGGCATTCAGGTTGCGCGCAAGGCGGGTTTGCTCCTGCGTCCAGCGCTCTTGCAGCGCGGCCACATCGACGTAATCTCCTGGCTCGAATCCGCCCGCCGCCGGCTCGTCAAACAAGCGACTGGTCCACAAGCTCTCGGCGACCATGATGTGCACCAGCCCACCCAGAAAGCTGCCCCAGCCCAGCGAATTTTCTGTCCGCAACTCTTCGGGCGTGAGCTTGGCTGCTTGCGTCAGAATCCGCTGATTTGCCCAGTTGTTGTAGCCATACAGAAACTTGACCGCCGACAGATTCATGAGAACCCCTCTTTAGCAACGCGAATTGCGCCAGTATAACACAGGCGATGCGCGATTTTGGCAATGGGAAGTCCCTAGGCAGACTGCGCGGCGCGAATGCCCGGCTCGGTGGTAAAATCCGTGCTCTGCCTCTTTCTGGAGACGCAGCGCCTGCCGGGTCTTCGCGAGGGCTGGCTGCTGCTGCTATACGGCGGTTTTGTCTTGTATACCTTGCTTGCATGAGGGAAAAAACATGAATGCAGCACAGCGGCAGTTTGTGTCAGGGCGGGATGCATTGCGGCTGCCGCTGATCGGGTCTTTGCTGCGTGGGCGATATGGTCGGTTGCTGCTGCAGATCCCCTTGACCGCGTTGGCGCTGCTGTTGGTGATAGACGGTTTTACAGGACCGCAGTCGGCAGCCCGCAATCTGGCGACTGTTGCGCCCTGGGTGCATTACCGGGGGCTGGTTGTGCTGGCGCTGCTGCTGGCGGGCAACTTGTTTTGCATGGGCTGTCCTTTCACCTTGCCACGCAGCCTGGCGAAGCGATTGTCCAGCCGCGGCCGGCGCTTCCCCCAACGTTTGCGCAACAAGTGGCTGGCGATCGGCAGCTTGTTCGCGCTTTTCTTCGCCTATGAATATCTGGACCTGTGGGCTAGCCCGCTGCTGACAGCCTGGTTGATCGTGGCTTATTTCATCGCGTCGTTTGTGCTGGAAGCCCTCTTCAGCGAGTCGGCCTTTTGCAAGTACATTTGCCCGCTTGGCTCTTTCAACATGGTCTATTCGACGCTGTCGCCGACGCGGGTTTCGGTGCGCTCTCACGATATCTGCGCGACATGCGTGGGCAAGGAATGCATCAATGGCAGTTATGCGGCGCAGCCCGTCATTCGCATCGACGAGATCGCAATAGACGGCGGCGGTCCCCCGCAAACCGTGCCGGTAGCGCATGGACCGACTGGCGCGCTCGGCTGTGGCACAGAGCTTTTTGCCCCACAGGTGCAAAGCAACATGGACTGCACGATGTGTCTGGATTGCGTCCGCGCCTGCCCACACGACAATGCCGGCTTGTTCCTGCGCGCGCCTGGCAGCGAGTTGAGCCGGCCAGACAGCCTGCCGCGCCGTTGGGATATGTCGCTGCTGTTCATCGCGCTGGCTTTTATGGGCGTGTCCAACGCCTTTGGCATGGTGCCGCCATATTATGCTTTGCAGGAGTGGCTGGCGCTGAATCTGGGCATCAACAGCGAGTTCGTCGTGCTGCTGCTGATTTTCGGTGCTTTCAATCTGGCTCTGCCGGCGTTGACAAGCGGGGGCGCGGCTTATGCGGGCAGAAAGCTGGGCGGCGCAGGCATGCGCGCTTCATTGCGTGATACAGCCGCTGCCTTTGCGCCTTCATTTGTGCCCATCGGCTTTGGCATTTGGTTCGCGCACTACAGCTTCCACTTTCTGGTCGGTCCGGGCTTGGTCGTGCCCGTCATTCAAGAATTCCTGGGCGGCACTGGCGATTGGTCGGCCTGGAGTTTCAGCCTCGATGCCAGCGTCATAGGCCTGTTGCAGGTTGCCGCGCTGATTGGCGGTTTTCTGTGGAGTTTGCGTCTGGCGCAAAAGACGGCGCTGCGGCTTTACCGGCGCAAAACCACGCTGGGCATGCTGCCTTGGGCGTTGCTGCACTTGCTGCTGATGCTGGCGGCCTGGCAGATCTTCACGCTGCCTATGGAAATGCGCGGCGCTTTGTCGCTCTTCGGTTGAAGCTCAGGCAGGCGCTGGCATTCGCTCGCCATTCTGCAGCACCAGCTCGGCGCGGGCATGCAAGCCTGTGCCATCCCGATTCATGATCGGCTCGGGCGAATACTGCGCAAGGTAGCAGCGTCGATAGTTATCGGTCAGGTTGGCGCTGCTGCGATGAAAGGTGCGACTGCTGAAAACGACGATGCTGCCAGCGGGCACGAGCGCGGGCAGGCCGGGGTCATCGCCATGATAGCCGACCCGGTCGTTTGTCCGCTCTTCCGTGTTGTGATCGGTGATTTGGTCGCTGTCGACGCGGCCATCCCGCGAATAGGGCAGGATGTAGACCGTGCCATTTTCTTCGGTCATATCATCCAGGGCGCACCAGCAAGACAGATAAGGTTGGTGATAATGTCCGACATAACCCGAGTCCTGATGCCAGGCGAACTTGGTATCGGCATCAGCCGCCTTGACGACATATTGCTCATTGAACAGATAGGCGGTAGCGCCCAGGGTGGCTCGGCAAATATCCGCCATTAGCTGGCTGAACAAGAAATCGGTCATGATTGGGCTGCTGGCGCTGCGGTTGCTGATGAAGTAGCGCTTCTTGTAATGCGTGATATTGTGCGATGTGGTGCCTCTGGCTTCCATCTCGCGTTCAAATTGCTCGACCATGCGCATGCACTCGTCGCGCAGCGCGTCCAGCACATCGGCAGGGATGACCGATTCCAGTATGAAGTAACCTTCGCTATGATATTGTTTGACTTGTTGGGATGTTACCATGACCATGCCTTTTGCTCTCGTCTGCCAAAGTGCACCACAAGTATAACAACAGGGATGCAGCGCTGTAAATCCTGCCTGGACAAGCCCTCAGGGCAATCGCAATAAAATGAAAGCCCGCGCCCAGCATACTTTGCCACCGAGTACACCGAGAGGAAAGCAAAGGTATTGCGCAGTGTCGGCGGTATGTGCCTGCACACCCGCAATGCCGATGAGTTCGATCAGGGATCTGGTTGCGTCTATTGGCGATATGTCCACGCCACAAGTTCACAAGGTGCAGTCATTTTGAGCATGTCTATACAACAAACTCTCGGTGAACTCCTTCAACTCGGTGTACTCGGTGGTGAAAAGATTTGATGCGATTGCCTTGGACAAGCCCTAGAGTCCGCCGCAGTTTCACGGCAAACTACTTGGCGATGCCCGGTGATGAAAAATGGAGGCGCAGGCATGTCCAAGCGCAGACGCAGAGACAAACGACCCAATATCCTGCTCTTCCTCACTGATGATCATGGCGCTTGGGCAACTGGCGCGTATGGCAACACAGAAGTGCAGACGCCAACGTTGAACAGCCTGGCGCAGTTGGGCACGCGTTTTACTCGCGCGTATACCCCCACGCCAGTTTGTTCGCCGGCGCGCGCTTGTCTGCTGACTGGCAAAACCGCCTCGCAGGTCGGCATTCACGATTGGCTGGAAGAAGCAGTGCCCGAGATCGGCAGGCGCGATTGGCTGGAGGGGACGCGCACGCTCTTCGACTGGCTTTCCGATGCCGGCTATTACACTGGCTTGAGCGGCAAGTGGCACCTGGGACAGTCGCATTTGCCACCGTCCGGCGCCGATTATCACTTTGGGCTGCCCGGCTGGCAGGGCGCTCACAATGGAAACTATACCTATGTCCGCAATGGCGACCTGGTTGAGCTGGAAGGCAACAAAAGCAGCTTCATCACCGACCACGCCATTGAGTTTCTGGATACCGTGCCCGCCGACAAACCTTTCTTCCTGAATGTCGGTTATATCGCCACGCACTCGCCATATCAGCAGAGCGCGCATGACCCCGAACGGACAAGGCGTTATCAAGATTGCGCATTTGACGAAATCCCGCCCTATCATCCACACGCCTGGGTAAAAAACGAAGGTGGCGGGAACGAGTTAAGCGATCAAGACCTGCGCGACCGCTACATCGGTTATTATGCCGCCGCCAGTGAGATTGACGACAACATCACCCGCATCATCGGTGCGCTCAGTTTGCGCATGATGTACGAAGACACCATCATCATCTATACATCCGATCATGGCTGCGCTATCGGGCATCAGGGCTTCTTCGGCAAAGGCAACAGCACGCGTCCGCTGAATATGTATGATATCTCGCTGCAGGTGCCGCTGATCGTGACTGGCGCGAAGCTGCCGGCGCAAATCGCCCATTGCCAGGTGGACCACTGCGATACTTTCCATACAATCTGTGAGCTGGCAGGCGTCGAGCTGCCGGCGGATGAAGTCTTCGTAGGCAAGTCCTATGCGCCCGTGCTGCGAGGCAAGGGCATGATTTGGGACAATACGCGCTATGGCGAATATGGCGACCTGCGCATGATCCGCGACAAGCGGTGGAAGCTGGTTTGGCGCTATCCTGATGGGCCGCACGATCTCTTTGACCTTGAGGCGGACCCCGGCGAGCGCCACAATATCTTTGCGCAACAGCCAGCATTGGCGTCGCAGCTCAAAGCGCGGCTTGATGAATACTTTGCCCGGCATGAATCTCTTCAGAAATCGGGTTTGCGCGTCAAGCAACTGCCTGTGCACAACAGCGCCAATGAAGCCTGGCGAGACGACAGACGCGAGGCGCGGGGTTTGCAACGATATTAGCCGGGCCGCTGCAGCGACACTTCCAATGCGATGCCATCGTCCACGCCGATCTTTTCCAGCGTCAGCAGCGCTTGCCCTCCCATGGGCATCACGAAAGGCAGCGGCAGCGCATCCGGCACGCCCATGGTGCTGTGCGACATGATCTCCATGCCCTCGATGCTGGCGCGCACAAGCAGGTCGGCTACATCGCCGCTGCGTTTGATTATATTCAGGATCAGCAATTCTCCCGCCGCCGCATCAAAGACAAAGCGCTCGCGGACAGATTTATCGTTCAGCGTCACAGCCGCAGCGCGTTCATCCAGTTGACGCACAGGATTGTGTTCCAGCCGCAGGACACCGCTGCCAACCCCCTCATCAAAGCTCGCTAGCACCAGGATATAGTCGCCCGACTGCTCTATGGCGAGTTTGCTGAACTCCGCATCCAGCCCGTCGCCGCTGTCATCATCAAAGGCAAATTCGCTCCCATCCGGCGCGACCAATTGCAAGATGCTGTCCAGCGCGCCACCTGTGTCGATGCTGACTGTCAACGTGTCGCCAGCCGATAAAGAGAGGCGGTAATAGCGCCTGGGCGATTCTGCTGTCAGCGCGAAGGGAGTCTCGCCAGAGCGCAATGGCACAGGGTGTATTTCTTCAATCTCCACATGGAACCCGCCCGAATCTGCCCCTTGCGCCATCATCAGCGGCGCGCCGGCAACCGCCAGTTGATAACTCCCGCTGTAGGGCAGAACCAGCGGACCCAGGATGGCATTCTTGCTGCCGCGGCTGTCGTCACTGGCGATGACCAACGTCTCGTCCCGCCCGATCAATGTGGCTGCTGGATCGAATTCAGCCGATTCTACGCGAACCTCGACCACCCGCCCGGCTGTGTCCTGGAAGCTGACTTGCGCTGCTCCACTTTGCAAACGACTCTCAATGACCTGGATGGGCGAACTTGTGGGCGCTGGCTTCGGCGCAAGCTCCACGCTTTCGGCAGCGATAACCACGAAGTTGGCGGTCGGCTGATTGCCCGCTTCGCGCAGCAGCTTGATGCTGTATTCGCCTGGCTGGTCTTCGGGTCCGGTCAAAAACTCCAGCGCAGCGCGTCCATTGGCATCGGCGAACTGCGGCGTGGAAAAGACGACTTCGCCAGCCAGGCTGACTTCGAAGACGAGCGATTCGACCGCTGCCAATCCACTGACACGAACGCGGTGCCTGGAGCCGATGGGCGCGGACAGCGGCTCGACTGACATCGTTGCGGCGTCTGCTGGTTCTGCGGGCGCTGGCTGTTCGGGCTTTGTGGGAGTCGTGGCTGTCTCGTCTGTTGGCGCTGCGCCGACGATCAGACTGTCCTTCGCCATTTCGCCGCCATCGACATACAGCGCGATTGTGTATTCCCCATCGGCGAGATCTGCCGGCGTGGCGAAAAGCAAACTAGCCGCCCCGTCGCTGGATGCCCGTGTCGAAAGCGCGTCGATCAAGATACCGTCTGCCGAAAGCAACTGGGCGCTGACCGCGTCAAATGCCGCCAGCCCGTCGACCTGCAAAACCACCGAGTCCCCTGCTTGCACAGACCGCGGGCTCACCTCAAGCCTCACATCGCGTGCCAGCGGTTTTTCAATGCTGAAGCCAGCCTGCGCAACCAGGTTGCCGGCTTCGTCATAGACGGCGATGCTGTGAGCGCCCGGCGTATCGCCAGTCTGCGCAAAAATTTGAAAGTCGATTTCGCCCGCCTGGCTGCTCTTGTGCGTGCGCCGATAAGCCAACTGCAGTGTCTGGTCGGTGATGATCTCAATGGTGTAGGCGATGTTAGGCAACAGGTCGGCAATTTGGATGGCTTGCGGTCGTCCGAAGGCAGCGCGCTGCGGCTGCACAGTGACTTGCGCGCCTGTGGTCGGCTGTGCCGGCGCGGTCAGCTCAAATTCACCTTGTGCCACCACGCTGTCATTGTGCAGCGCTCGCACGCTATAGACGCCAGGCTGGTCGCCGGGGGTGCTGCTGATGGGGAAGGGGATGTGCCCGGCGGCGTCGCTCTCTTCGTCTGTGGCGTAGACGGTTGCGTCTGCAAAGTCGACCTCGATGCGATAACGCGAGTGCGCTTCCAGGCCGTCGATCTCGATCAGGAATACCGCTTTTTCGACTTCGCCAGTGGCGGGCGTTATGGATAATGATGGTGAAATCTGCGCCAAGGCGGGCAGCGACAGCCAGCAGAGTAACCAGCATAGCCCGGCAATTGCCATTCTTTTCATGCACATCGCCACACCTCGTTTTACCGCGAATAGGGCGAACCGACTTCGCGCCGTCCGCCATTATAGCATCTCTGGCAGCGAGGCTCATCTGGGCTACAATGGGCGCATGGCTGGCACAATGGATGGCAAGGCGAATTGGCACGTGATCGGGCACGATTGGGCGGTGGACTTTTTGCGCAGCGGCCTGCTGAAAGGGCGCAGCCGGCATGCTTATTTGATCAGCGGCAGCGCTTCGCTGGGCAAAATGACCTTGGCGCGCAGCTTTGCCATGGCGCTGAATTGCCAGTCCGAAGGCCCCAATGCGCGTCCCTGCTGGCAATGCCGATCCTGCAAATCCATCGCCAATGAATCCGACCCCGATCTGCTGCTGGCGGCTGGAGAAGATGGCGCGCCGCTGAAGATTGACACCATCCGCCAGGTGACGCGCATGTTGGCGCTGAAGCCCTATGCCGCTCGCTTCCGTGTCGCAATTTTGCCCGACTTCGACCAGATCGCGCCGTTGGCACAAGATGCGCTGCTGAAGACCTTGGAAGAACCGGCCCCGCATGCCATTCTCATTTTGCTGGCTGGCAATATCGAGCGCGTTTTGCCCACCATCCGCAGTCGCGCGCAACAGATCCCGCTGCGGCCTGTCCCGGCGCACTTGATCGCCGCGCAGTTGGTTTCGCGTGGCTGCCCGGCCGAGCAAGCCGACCTCATCGCGCGCTTGAGCAGCGGGCGCATCGGCTGGGCTTTTTCCGCGCTGGAAGACGACTCTGTGCTGGCATTCCGCGCCGAAATGATCGACCTGCTCTGCACAATCGTGGCGGGACGGCGCTTGCAGCGGCTCAAAGTGGCGGACGAGCTGGGCAAGCGCATCGGCAGAGACAAAGCCATGCTGCGCCGCATTCTGGAGTATTGGACGACTTTTTGGCGCGATGTGTTGCTGCAATGTTGTGGAGACATGGGCACACCCTGCAACAGCGACCGCAGCGACGACATTCATGCGCTGGCGGCACAGCTGGAAACTCCCGCCGCCCACGCCGCAATCACAGCGACGCGCGCAACCATGAGCGCTCTGGCCACCAATGCCAACCTGCGGCTGCTTTTGGACGCGCTGTTTTTGGATTATCCGGGGCTGGCGGGGCCTTAGGTGATGGGCACCCAGTTGTCGGGCTTCTTGGCGGCTTCCAGGATAGAATCTGGCACCAGCACGATTTTGCCCAGGCTCGCCGTTTTCTGCGCTCGTTGATGCGCCTGCCGCGCTTGGCTCAGTGGCAGCACATCGTCGATCAGCGCGTGATAAGCGCCATCGGCCAGATGCTGCAGCAGCTTTGCCAAATCGCCCACCGCGATCGAGCCTTGCGCGCCATGGATGCTCAGATTTCTGGCGACCAGGTCTTGGGCATCCAGCTTGACCAGTCGATCGTCAAGCGCGCCAGCCAGCACCAGCCGTCCCCGCGCCGCCAGCATATCCAGCGACTCCGCCAGGTTGAGCCGGGGACCGTTGTGCAAGACGAGGTTTGCGCCAGCGCCAGCTGTGGCCACTTTGACCTGTCGCACCAAGTCGTCGCCAGCATCTTCCAGCACGATATCCGCGCCGATGGCTCGGAGTTGTTCGGCGTGTTCAAGCGGGCTGATGGCGATGACCCGCACGCGGGCCTCGCTGGCGATTTGCACTGCCGCCGCGCCCAGGCTGCAGGCTGCGCCACGAATGACCAGTGTTTCTGCCGCCTGCAGATGTCCATTGTTCATCAACGCCAGGTAGGAGTCGGCGAAGGCTGCGCCAGCGCCAACCGCCGCTTGAAATTCGAGCTTCTCGGGCAGGCGCGCCAGCCGCTCAGCCGATATGCAGCAATACTCGGCATACGCGCCATCAAGCTCACAGCCCAGCTCATCAAAACAGGCGCAGACACGGTCGCCGACCTGCCAGCCTGCCACGCCCGCTCCCAGCTTTGTTATCGTGCCCGCCAGATCCCCGCCGAGGATGTGCGGCAGGGGCTTGCGAATGATGAAGCGCCCGCTGCGCAAGTGAAGATCGCGCGGATTGACAGAGGCGGCCTGCACTTTGATCTGCGCTTCGCCAGCAGCGGGCTGGGGCAGCCATCGGCGCGCATATTTCAAGACGCGTGGCTTGCCGATATTCTCGATGATGACGGCGCGCATGGTTTCGCGCTGTTGCGTCATACTGCTTCCCCGGATATTCGCTGGTGATTGTGCGGCAAGTCTAGTGCAATCGTTGGCGAATGTAAACCGGTCAGGCGCGGGGAAAGCGGGTGACCGCAGCAAATTCTGTTACCACCGAGTACACCGAGGAAAAGAGGAGTGCACCGAGGGCTTGATTGCAGCAATGTGGATAAAGGCTATGCTATGCGCAACTGCGCCGCTGAATACTGACCTAACGATGGAATTAGATTCGCAGCCAACCCTTTTTCGACTTGCGGGTTGCAGCATCGCAGCGCAAAACCATAACTTGCCTCTCGGTGTACTCGAATAAACCTCGGCGTACTCGGTGGTTAAGCATTGCCCGAGCGGCTATCATTTTGATGCGATTGCCTTGCTCGGGGAAAGCGGGCGGCATTGCGGGCGCGGGCTTTGGCGATTTCTGCTTCGCGGCTGCGGGGCGGGGCAGTGGTTTCCAGCGATTCCAGCAGTCGGGCCGTGGCCTGCGCTACTTCGCAGATGGCTCGTTCAAAAGCCGGCTGGTTGCGCGCGGATGGTTTGCGAAAGCCGCTGACTTTGCGCACATATTGCAGCGCGGCGGCTTCGATATCGGCCGGGCTGCTGGCTGGCTGGTAATTGAAGAGCGGGCGGATGTTGCGGCACATGGGCGGCTCCCTTCGGTGCGTTCAGGCGCGATAAAGCTGGCTGGTCACATCGCGGTATTCTGGCGGGAGATAGGGGCGGGTATCGTCAACATTCATGAACTCGTCCAGCAGAGCCGGGCTGTCTGGCGCGTGAGGGCTGTGCGTCTGTTTCCACCTGAGGTAGGGATAAACTTGCAGACGGGCGCTGCGAAACTCTTCGATGGCAAGCCGAGCGATATTGCCGCCGCGCTCTGCGTATTCCATGCGCGCGAAGGCCGCGAAGATCGGCTGCATGTCATAGTTGATGCGGCGATGCGCAAGCAATTGCCAACCGTCCTCAGCGCCCTCGATGATCATGTAGCTGGCGCTGCGCTCGCCATCCAGCGGCACCCCCACCGAACCCGGATTGAAGAGTTGCCAGCGCCCCACATGCCGCTCCAGCGCAATATGGCTGTGCGCGCAGACGACTGTGCTCTCAGTTACGGAATCCAGCCAAGCCGCAATGACGGTTTCTGCTGTCTGCGGGAAGATCGCTCGCCAGGGATCGCCCGGAATGCCATGCACAATCCGCAGCGGCGGCGCATCGGGGAAGCGCAGGCTTAGCGTGTCGGGTTGGCAGGCGAGCAGCCAGAGGCCGTCTTCGCCTAATTGTTCGCGCAGCATCGGTGGCAGTGTGAAGCGCGACCAATGGGCTGGCGCGCGCACCGTGTCAAAATCAAGCGCGTAGAATTCGTTGTTGCCGCGCACGACCGCCCATCTGCGCTGCGTTACAATTTCCAGTGTCTCCCGCGAGAATGGTCCCCAGTTGACGGTGTCGCCGGCCACCAGCGCCTGATGCACAGCAAAGCGCTGCATGTCGGCCAGCACAGCTTCCAGCGCGGGCAAATTGCCGTGGATATCCGCAAGCACAGCCAATCGAGTCATCGCATCCCCTATTTGCTACAGCAGCAATACAGCGCGCAATGGTCGATTCATCACTCAGCTTGCGAATCCCCGCGGATGGCGGCGGTGCCAACGCCAGGCGCTGCGGATGATGGTCTGCAGGTCGTTGTAGTTCGTTTCCCAGCCCAGCTCACTGCCGATTTTGTCGCTGTCGGCAATCAGCACGGGCAGGTCTCCCGCTCGGCGCGGCGATTCAATGACCGGGATGCTGTGCCCGGTGACCTGGCGGGCGGCCGCGATTACTTCGCGCACCGAATACCCGCTGCCACTGCCCAGATTATAGACGCGGCTGTTGCCATCGCGCAGCGCCTCCAGCCCCTGGATATGCGCCCGCGCCAGGTCTTGGACATGCACATAATCGCGAATGCAGGTGCCATCGGGCGTGTCGTAATCTGTACCATAAATTTCGATTGATTCGCGTTGCCCCAAAGCTACTTGCAGCACCAGCGGAATGAGATGCGACTCGGGGTCGTGCGCCTCGCCGATGTGTCCGTCTGGATGCGCGCCACAGGCATTGAAGTAGCGCAGGCAGCAGAATGCCATGCCAAAGAGCCGTTCCATCCACAGCAGCAGCCGCTCCGCCATATATTTGGTTTCGCCATAGACACTGCCGGGCAGCAGCGCCTCGTCTTCGCGGATGGGTATGCGGGCGGGCTGGTCGTACAGATTGGCGGTGGACGACAGGATGAAACGTTTGACGCCGCGCTGGCTGGCGCATTCCAGCAGGTTAATGATGGTGTAGAGGTTGTCGCGCAGGTAGGCAAAAGGCTGCTGCATGCTTTCGCTCACCAGGATGCGCGAGGCGAAGTGCATGATGCCGTCGAATCGATGCGCCGCGAACAGCCCTCCCAGCGCCGCCTGGTCGCGCAGGTCGCCTTCGACCAGGCGCGCAGCGGGATGCACAGCCGCGCGATGCCCTGTGCTCAAGTTGTCGAAGACCACCACCCGATAGCCGCCTTCGACCAGCATCTGCACCACATGGCTGCCGATGTAGCCGGCGCCGCCCGTCACCAAAATCGTCATGGTTTCGCTCCTGTCTGCGCGCCGATTATAGCCCTGCTGCCGCTGCAAACAAGTCGGCGCATCGCTCGTGGCAAGCGCGCGTATAATAGGCAAATGCGAATTGGCGATGGACGAGAGTATGCGAGGCGAGACGCAGAGCGACACAGGCTGGACGGAGGCTGAGCGGCGGGCTTTGCGCAAGCTGCTGCGCATGGCGCTGGTCTTGCTGCTGGCGATTGTCGTGGCGGGCACGATAGCGGCGCTGCTGGCTTCGGCGCTGGGGACTGTCTGAAGCCGAACTCGTGAATTGCGCTCGAATCCGCGCTACAATCGTGATGAACACGGGCTGTAAGGAGAAGCAGCGATGATGAAGATTTCCGAACGCGATGTCTTTACCGTCATCACGGACTTTTTGTCGTCCGATCCCAGCGATGAGGAATTGCTGTCCTACAAACTGCCAGATGATTTGCAAGAGCGCCTGAGTCAACTGTTGTACCTCAACCGGGAATCTGAGTTGACCTGCGAACAGCGGCATGAACTTGATGACTACATCCGCGCCGACCATATGATTTCGCGGATGAAAACCAAAACTAGACTGAGACAGAAAGGTCTTGCCTAATGGCGGTTTCTGCTCAACAGCGCCGTACGATCTTAGCGCGGGCTGGAGGCTGCTGCGAATACTGCCGCATCGCCGAAGATGTTCGATATGCCACCTTTGAAATCGACCATATCATTCCTCTCAAGCACGGAGGTGAGGATGTAGACGGCAATCTATGTTTGGCCTGCGCGCCCTGCAATCGCTTCAAGGGTGCCGATGTCGCTGCGATTGATCCCCTGACTAACGACGCGACTAGGCTTTTTAACCCCCGCCAGCAGAACTGGCAAGATTACTTTCTTATCAACCCGGATGCGTCGCTCTCGGGCAATACGCCTGAAGGACGGGCGACGACGCTTGTGCTGCGGATGAATGAAGCGACGCGCATCGAACAGCGCTTTGACGAACGGCTGCTGGGCAACTACCCGTGTCAGATCGATCGCTAACCTTCGACGCCGCCACGCCCAAATTGCGCCTGGACAAATTCTTGCTGGCGCACCTGCCGGGCTATTCGCGCGCGCAAATCCAGCGATTCATCCGCGACGGCCAGGCTCTGGTCGATGGCGCGCCCCAGAAAACCGGCTACAAGTTCAAAGGCGGCGAAGTCGTCACGCTGCATCTGCCCGAGCCGCAATCAACAACTATCGAGCCAGAAGACATCGCGCTGCAAATCATGCATGAAGACGCGCACCTGGCGGTGATAGACAAGCCGGCGGGCCTGGTCGTGCAGCCCGGACCGAGCCACCCAGGCGGCACGCTGGTCAATGCGCTGCTGTGGCGTTACCCCGAACTGGCGAATATGCGCGGCGACCCCGAGACTGCCGAGCGGCTGGGCATCGTGCATCGGCTGGATCGCGGCACGAGCGGCTTGCTGGTTGTCGCCCGCAACAAGCCGACCCTGCTGGCTTTGATGGGGCAGTTTCAAGCGCGTACGGTCGATAAGATGTATCTGGCGCTGCTGGAGAAACGCCCCAAATCCAATGCCGGCTTGATCAACGCGCCCATCGCCCGCGACCAGCGGCAGCGCAAACGCATGGCTGTGCGGCGAGGCGGCAAAAGCGCCCAGACTGAATTCGAAGTGCTGGACGATCACTTTCAGGACGACCGCGCGCTGGTGCGGCTGAAGCTGCTGACGGGGCGGACGCACCAAATCCGCGTGCACATGGCCTTCATCGGCTGCCCGGTGGTGGGCGATGCGGTCTATGGCTTTCGCAAGCAGCGGCTGCGGATGAAGCGGCTCTTCCTGCACGCGCATGAGTTGGCGTTTGACCATCCGGTCAGTGGCGAGCGGCTGGCGTTCGTGAGCGAACTGCCGGTGGGGCTGCGGAGCGTGATGGAGAAGCTGCGGTAGGGGGAAGTGGCGCAGAGGGCGCAGAAGTAGCGGAGCGAAGAGTTATACGCCTCCAGCGGGAAGTCTCACTATTGCGACGAAAATACCCGTCATAATGCTCATAGCCAATACAATACGCCAGGTCAAATCGGATTTCAGCTTTTCCATGTCGGCGCGCAGTCTTTCTATGTTGGTTTGCAACATTGCCACATCAGCCTTGGTTGCCACATGCTCCTGGCTTGCTTCCAGTTTGGCAATCTGTTCGACATGGCGATTGACTGTTTCAATCACAAAGCTGTCTTCTGCGTGGGTTCTCGCTACCATACCGTATCCTCATATGTATCAAATTGCCGAATCTTGCCCTTCAGTTTCCTTCATCTAGTGAACGCTGTCAAGTATTTCCTTCGCGGGCTGCGGAGTGTGATGGATAAGCTACGGTAGGGAAGTGGCGCAGGGGGCGGAGAGATTATTGCTGTCTATCGCGAAGGTATCGCTCTACGAGTTTTGGATTTTTGCGGAAGTCATCAAGTATACCCTCTTTTCCCTTCGCATCTTTGTAGTACCAGAAATTAGTCCAACCCGCGGTTTCTGAGGACTTCTTTATATTCATATTCAACTTTCTGTGAATTCTATTTTTCAATTCCTTCGCCCATCCTGAAACACTGCCCCATACCCCTTCATAGAGAATGACCTTATCACCTCTTTGCTTATACCCGCGCTTGACCTTGAACTGCGCGGTAATGTCCTCGCCTTCATAATGCGCATATACCGGTATCAGTACATACTCACGAGCAGTGGGTTCATTTCCGAAATCATGAAGAGTGGTTGGTTGTGATAAAACGACTTCTTCTCGGCTAACTTTGCCCAGCACATCCTTGACCGGGAAAGACTTGTTCTCACCTTCTACAAAATCTCGAAACACTTGCCTAACCAGCGGCGCTAACTCATCCACAAAGCCCAATGGTATTACTGCGCTGTACATCTCAGCCGCGAAGAATCTTACGAACTCTTCCGAAGGCTGCTTGTAGTTCGCCTCCAGTATAGAGCGTATGTCGTTCTTTTGTTTTAAATTCGTGGCATGATAGACAATCATTTTAGGATTGAATTTCTGTTTGGAAAGATACTTGAGATTAGCGATAGATGCCTCGTCAAAATCGCTCAAGTCGAATTGTATTATCATCTCTCTACATCAACAGACTTCATGTTTTGTACTGGCGAATACAATCTGTAATTCACACCATCTGTAATGATTCCAATGCGGTGGACTGGTGGTCTCAGATCACTTGAAAGCTGCTCGGATAGGGTTGCACCCTGAGTTTTCGCGTCGGTACAGACTCGAACAAGGATTTGCGGTTCACCATTAACAACGATGGCGAAGTCGTATTTCCTATTGCCAGCAAAACTATAATTTGGAGTAACTTCATTGAGATTGGAAAGGTTGTAACCGAGCGACTGGATGAAAGGCCCTACAGAAACTTGCTTTGCTGCTTCGACCGATCGAATATACTGCCGCTGCTGCTTAATGTCGGCTGAAATCTTGCAGATGCGCTCAAGTAAACTCATGTATATGCTCGCATAGTTTCGTAAAGACTGTTGGACAGATTCTAACACACCCGCCCGCTCTCCGCAAGTTCCCCACCCGCTATGCTCTCCGCGCCAATATGCGCTATACTCCCCAGCATGACCACAACACTCGAACGACCCACCGCTTTCCACCTGATGACCAAGCCGCGCGGCGCTATCTGCAACCTCGATTGCAAGTATTGTTATTTCCTGTCCAAAGAAGCGCTGTATCCCGGCAGCAAATTCCGCATGTCCGACAACCTGCTGGAAGAATACATCCGCCAATACATCGAGGCGCAGCAGGTGCGCGACATTAATTTCGCCTGGCAGGGCGGCGAACCCACGCTGATGGGACTGGACTTCTTTCGGCAGGCTGCCCGTTATCAGCAGAAGCACAAGCGCCCGGGCATGCGCATCACCAACGCGCTGCAGACCAACGCCGTGACGCTGGATGACGACTGGTGCGAGTTCTTCGCGGACAACGACTTTCTCATCGGCGTCAGCCTCGATGGACCGCGCGACCTGCACGACTTCTACCGCGTCGACAAAGGCGGCAATCCGACTTTCGACAAGGTCATGCGTGGCCTGCGCCTGCTGCAAAAGCACAACGCCGAGTTCAACATCCTGACGACTGTGCACGCTGCCAACGAGGGGCATGGCGCGCGTGTATACGAATTCCTGCGCGATGAGGTCGGCGCGAATTTCATGCAGTTCATCCCGATCGTCGAGCGCGACAACGACACGGGCTACCAGGAGGGCGAGGTGGTTACCGAGCGCTCAATCACAGCCGCCGGGTATGGGCAGTTCCTCATCGACATGTATGAGGAGTGGGTGCGGCGGGATGTCGGGCGCGTTTTTGTGCAGATCTTCGATATCGCGCTGGCAGCCTGGACGGGCGCGCCACCCGGTCTCTGCGTTTTTGACGAAACTTGCGGGCTGGCGATGGCCATGGAACACAACGGCGATGTCTATTCCTGCGACCATTATGTCGAGCCCGATTACAAGCTGGGCAATATCATGGATGTGCCGCTGAGCGAGATCGTCGTCATGGACCAGCAGCGCGACTTTGGTCTGGCGAAGCGCGATACCCTGCCGCAATACTGCCTGGACTGCGAAGTGAAGTTCGTCTGCAATGGTGGCTGCCCAAAAAACCGCTTCATCAAGACACCGACTGGCGAAAGCGGCTTGAACTACCTGTGCGCTGGCTACCGTGCCTTCTTCAACCATGTGCGCCCGACCATGCAGTTCATGGCAGGCGAATTATCACAGCGGCGACCACCGGCCAATGTCATGCTGCAAATGGCCCATTATGATTCTGAACTGGAAAAAGCCTTCCGACAAGCGGGCCGCAATGACCCCTGTCCCTGTGGCAGCGGATTGAAGTTCAAGCGCTGTTGTGGCCGGCGGGGCAGATAACTGCCGCTGGCTGCTCAAGTTTCAAATTCGGCGATGACGCGGCGGATGACATCATCGGGGATGTCGGCGCGCTCGGATTTAGAATAGATCAACAGCAGCAGCACCAGTGCGCCATCGCGCTCCCGGTAGATGACGCGGAAACCGCCGCTCTTGCCGCGCCTGGCGGAGCGATTGGGCAGGCGGACTTTGTAGACATGAGAACCCACGCGACGCAGCCGAACGCCCGGGTGCAAGTCATGCTCCAGCTGTGAGGTCAATGTGTCGATTTCGTCCGCGACGGAAGGATATTTCCGTTGCAGCCGTTTGGCGTCATTGTCAAAGATGGAGGAGTTAATTACATGCGTTGGCATCAGCCGCTTGCCTGGCACGCATCTCGGCAATTAACTCTCGTGTCGGGCGGATTCTGCCGGCTTCTACATCGCGCAGACTTTGTCGGAGGCGTTCGACCAACTCTTCCGTTGTCGGCTCGTCAGCGTCGTAGATGTCGTCCGGCATTTCTGCGATTACCGGCTCTTTTTCTTTTGTCTTCACTGGCGCGCTGGGGTCTGCTTGTGACATGGCTCTGTCCTCTGCCCTCATATCTCTGAT
>JAJEBK010000034.1 GCA_022823945.1 Anaerolineae bacterium
TGCAGGCATACAATTTTGGCAAAAGACTGAAGACCCTGAAGGGGCGAAGTCCCTATGAATTCATCTGTGATCGTTGGCGAGAAACACCGGAACGATTTCATCAAAAACCACACCATCTCAATATGGGACTATACAGGTAGTCAATGCTTCCCTTTTCAGGTAAACCAACAAGACAACTGAAAAAGCTGAACCACCGAGTACACCCAGTCGAGAGAGTACACTGAGAGATAGAAACGGTTTTCTACGTGCCTCCGTGCCTCTGTTGTACGACTTGCCCGCGCTTACTTCTGGTGCTTACTTCTAGTAATGAAGATGCGCTGCATTGAGATGAGGAGAGAGGCTGAGGCGTTTATCCCCCACGCTCCGCCAGCACCAGCACATAGGCGCCGACTGTATTGGGGTTGCCTTCGCTGCCGCTGAATCGCCGCGCGCGGATGGTGTACATGCCCGTGGTTGGCAGCGAGTAGTTGGCGATCAGCGCATTCTGGTTGTTGCCGCCATCATCGTTGCCCGCCACCACCTCCTGCGCATTGTTCAACAATTCCAAATAGGCATCCAGGTTGCCATCGACGCGCGTCATGGAGATGGACACGACTTCGCCAGCGCGCCCATAAAAGACATACAAATCGTCCGGATTGTCTGCGTTGATCTCTCCCGTAACGCTGGTGCCATAACGCAAAGTCGCGGTGTCGGGCGGCAGTTCAGAAAAAGGATTGTCCAGCCTGTCCAGCGCCAGCCGATATTCACCCCTGGTTGCGCCGGTCGCGCCCTCAAAGCGGGTGGCGATGATGTGATAGCGACCGTCTGCGGGGATGCGATAATCGGCGATGCGCGCATTTTGACCTTCGCCGCTGTCATCATCTTCTATCAGCAATTGGAAGTCGCTATCCGCCAGCGTGACATAGGCATCGAGGTCGCCGCTGCCGCCGCGCTCCAGATCAATCGTAACCAGATCGCCCGCCTGTGCCGCGAAGCTGTAATAGCGCGCGACCTGCTGGTTGTCCAGGCTGCCTGTTGCGCTTTCGCCATATACAAGTGGCAAGGGCGCCAGGCGCGTGCTGCCGCTGCCGCTGCCGACTGTTTCTTCCAGCGTGAGCACAAAGCTGCCGGCGCTGTTGTCGTAGCGCGTGGCCACGATGATATATGTGCCGCTGCGAGCGATGATCAGCGCGTCGATTTGAGCGTTGCGCGTGTCGGTGCCGGTTTGGTCGTCGTTTTGGGCGATGACGAAGCGTTCGCCATCGACAACTTGCAGATAGGGGTCGAGCGAGCCCGACGACCGCAGCATGGATATCGTCAGAATGTCGCCTTGCTGCGCCTGGAATGTGTAATAGACTTCCGGGCTGACATCGCTGATCGTGCCGATGACCGAGTCGCCATAACGCAAGGTGCTGCCCCGTTCCGAAAGCACGCCTTTGCGGTTCAGCCGCAGCATATATTCGCCGGCGCTGTTGCCCAATTGGTATCCGAAGCGGCCGACGATGATGAAATAGCGCCCGGTGCGCGCGATGGTGAGGTCGGTCTGCGCGCCCAGCCCGCCCGCCGAGTCATCTTGCCACAGCGCCAGCTCGCCCGTCTCGTCAAAGACATTGAGAACAGGGTCCAGGTCGCCGCTGATGGCGCTCAACTCAAAGCCGATGACCTCGCCGCGCAGCCCATCCAGGAAATAGACATCGCGCGGATTGGCATCGTCCAATTGCCCGCGGATGCTGCCATCCTGGCTGATGCCGGCCGCGTCCGCTGGCAGGTCGCGCGCTTGCGCCAGGCTGGCAAGTGGCAGCAGCAGACCCAGCATCAATGTATAGATCACCCTTGTCATATCACCCATTTTAGCCCAATACGCTTATGGCGTACTGGCTGTACGCGCCCGTGATATAATGCGCCTGCTATGATTTCTCTCGCGGATTGGCAGCGGTTGCCCACAAGCTGTGTTTGTCTGATTGTCCTGTTGATGCTGGGGGGCGGCGGAATCTCGCGCGGGCAAGACAGCGCCAGCGAAGACCTTGTGCATACCGTTGCCGCCAACGAAACACTCACTTCCATCGCCGAAGTCTACGGCGTCACGGTGTCAGACTTGGTCAGCCGCAACAGCCTGGACAACCCGGACATTTTGTCGGTCGGCGAGCAGCTGCTAATTTTCACGGCGGAAGAACGCAGGCAACGGGCCGATGCCAACCCCAACCCCACAACCACCCCCAGCGAAGCAGCGCCGGTCGCTCTTGGAGCTGGCCTGGCGGCGGAAATATTGGCTGCCGCGCCACTGACGCCGCCGGCTGCGCCCAAGGTCGATCTGACTGACCAACATGCCACGCTCTGCCTGATTGTGTATGCCGACCGCAATGACAATGGCACAATGGAACCTGACGAGACTCTTTTGACAAATGCGACCATTCGGCTGCTGGATGACGCTGGACTCGAACAGCAGCGCATCGTCAGCGCATCCCAACCGATTTGCCAGCGCGATCTGTCGCCGAACAACTATCAGCTTGTGGTCAGCCCGCCGCCCGGCTACGGTTTGACGACGCCCGCGAATTGGCAAATCCAGTTGCGCGCAGGCAGCGACATTAGGCTGGAAATCGGCGCAAGACAAGGCAGGCAGACACCTTCTGCGCCTGATGTCTCTGTTCCCGAAGCGACTGTTCTGCCAGCAGACGACGAACCCAATGTGCTCTATAGCTTGAGTGGTTTGCTGCTCCTGGCGCTGGCTGGCTTGGTGCTGGTCAGCGGCTTTGGGCTGGCGTTCTTTGTTCGGACGCGCTGATGGGCCGCTTGCGTATGCTGGCGCTGGCTGGTCTTTTATTCTGCAGCGCCGTGCTGAACGCTCAAGATGTCGGGCAGATTTGCTTGTTTGCCTATGCGGATTGGAACGAAGATGGCGCGCGCGATCGTGATGAGCCCGCCTTGAACCAGGGCATCGGCGCAGATCTGCTGAATGCGCAAGGCATCACGATCGCCAGTCGGTTGCTGGTCGATTCGCCTTTTGCAACCAATGGTTTGCTTTGTTTTAGTCAGCTGGCTGCCGGCGATTATCGTCTGCGGCTGACCAGCGCAGCGTATGCAGCCACGACAGACATTGCCGAGGGCGCGACAGTGGTCGTGGGCGAGCCGCCACCGCGCATTGATATCGGCGTCTTGCCTCTCTTTGAAGACTCGCGCGCCCACGCGCACAGCACAGATCATACAGACGGCGCGATAGTTGGCCTGCTGCTGGCGGCCGGCGCTTTGGCCACGGCTTTGCTGCTGGCTGGCGCGACCTTTGCGCTGCTGGCAACAAAATCTACGCGCCCATTTCACCTCCGCCCGACTGTTCGGCGGGAGCGAGGGAGGTAGAAAGATGCCGCAATCTCCCAGCCTCTTCTTCTCGACTGCCGATTTGCAGTTGGCCCGCGACAATCTCCAGCGTGAACCGATCAAAAGCGCCTCGGCCATGCTGGATTCGCCGCCCACCGAGCCGCTGGCAAAGGCGCAGATTCTGGCGCTGCGATATATCCTGCGCGGGCAGCGTGAAGATGGCGCTGCGGCGCTGGCAGCCCTGCGCGAGCTTGCATCAGCCGAGGCCGATGCACAAAGTTCTGGGCATCAGCAAGCGCTGGGCAAGTTGTCGACCCTGGCTATGTTGCGGGATGTGCCGGGCGTCGACGATGCGCTGGATGCAGAAATCGCGCGTCTGCCGTTGCCTTTGCCCGACGATGATGCGCTGGAAGAGTTCTGGGCAGCTGTGGTCGCCATGGCGCTTGGCTGCCTGCGGGATGCCGATGCGTATATCGACCGCGCCGCCACCACCTACCGCCGGGCAATCGACCAGCACATCCACCCCGAGGGCTACATCAGGGGCATGGTCGACATGGAAAACAAGCACGCTGGGCGGCACAGTTACGAACGGCAGCTTTCCGCCACCTGCGCGCTTGTCTTGATCGCGGAAATGGCCTGGCAACGCGGTCTCAACTTGTGGGCTTATGACAAACGCGCTGTCAGCATTCATACCGCCGCCGCCTACACCCACTATTATTACTATTTTCCCGAGCGCTGGCGTTGGGGAGAGGGCTTGACGCGGGCGCATACCGAGACTGTCATGCGGCGCGAAGGCGCATTCTATGAACTGGTCAATCGCCAACAGCCACCGCGCGGCATTGAGGCGCTATTTGCCGAGCAGCGACCACTCTTCTGTGCCTATGGCGGTGGATTGACCACACTGACTCATGGCGCGCCCCGTCCCCAAAAACGTCGTTGGAAGTTGTGGTGAGCGGCAAAGCGCGTGCAGCCGATTCCAGTTCGGTCGACATTCGGCAACTTCGCCAAGATTGTACTTGACAGGATATTTAAGCTGGGCTAAAAATATAATTAGTATCGCTGAAATTGATCGTGGAGCATTTTATGTCGCAACATCGCTGGCTGCTGACTTTGTGCTTGCTGTTGCTTGGCGCGCCCAGCCTGGCGTCGGACGCCTCGCTGCATATCGTCGCCACCACCACGCAAGCTGCCGACCTGGCGCATATTCTCAGCGCGGGTGTCGAGGATGTGCAGATTACCCCGCTCATGGGCGCAGGCGTCGACCCGCATCTCTACCAACCGACCGAATCGGACATTGCCGCCATGAACCAGGCGCAGATGGTCATCTACAGCGGCTTGCATCTGGAAGGGCAATTCGACACGGTCTTCGCGGCGCTGGCTGAGCAGGGCATTTCGGTCTATGCCCTCAGCGCGCCGGTTAAATCGGCCGGGTTCGTTATCGGCGGCTTCGACCTGTCTGACGAGCTGACCGATGTGGACGATCCGCACTTCTGGTTCGACCCGCGCAACTGGCAGTTGACCGCGCAGGGCCTCGCCGAGCGCCTGGCCATGCTCGACCCGGCCAATGCCGCCGCCTACAAAGCCAATGCCGATGCCTACAGCGAACAGCTTCAACAGCTATTCGACTGGGCGGAGGCCGGTTTGGGCTCTGTTGAGGCTGGGCAGCGCTACCTGGTTACCTCGCACGATGCTTTCCAGTATTTCGGCGCGGCATTCGGCTGGCAGATGCAAGCCATCCAGGGGATCAGCACAGAAGACGAGGCTGGCGTCGGCGACATCCAGGCGACAGTCGACTTTGTTCTGGCGCACGAAATCCCTGTGCTCTTCGTCGAGAGCAGCGTGCCGCCCGATACCATTGAAGCGGTGGTGGCGGCATTGCGCGCGCAAGGGCACGAAACCCGCATCGGCGTTCGCGAATTGTACGGCGACGCCATGGACGCGCCCGGCAGCTTCGGCGGCACGTACATCGGCATGCTGGCGCAGAATGCCCTGACGATCATGCAATCGTATCAGTGCATGGGCACCAGACTGACCATCCCTGCCTGGCCCGCCGACCTGCTGCCAGCGCCGCCAGACGAGCTGTGGAATATCGATTGCCATGCCTGAGCCCGGCGAACTGGCGCTTGCCATCGACGATCTGACCGTCGCCTATGACCAGAAGCCCGCCATCTGGGATATTGATCTCGAGGTGCCGCAAGGCGCGCTGATGGCGATCGTGGGTCCGAACGGCGCAGGCAAGAGCACCTTGATCAAAGCGGCGCTGAACTTGATCCCGCGGGCGGCTGGCTCGGCGCTCTTTCACGGAAAACCCTACGAAGCGGCGCGACACCTGGTTGGCTATGTGCCACAGCGAGGCAGCGTCGACTGGGATTTTCCCACTTCGGTGCTGGATGTCGTGACCATGGGGCTGTATGGCAAGCTGGGCTGGCTGCGGCGGCCGGGCCGGCGTGAGCGGGCGAAGGCGCTGGCGGCGCTGGAACAGGTCGGTTTGCTCGACTATGCCGGGCGGCAGATCAGCCAGCTTTCTGGCGGGCAGCAGCAGCGCACCTTCCTGGCGCGGGCATTGGTGCAAGACGCGCAGATATATTTCATGGACGAGCCTTTTGCCGCGGTCGATGCCACAACCGAAGCCGCCATCGTCAATATCCTGCGCGAGCTTAATAAACGCGGACGTACCGTGCTGGTCGTACATCATGACTTGCAGACCGTGCCAGAATACTTTGATTGGTTGACTCTGCTGAATGTCGAGGTCGTTGCCTCGGGTCCCACCTGCCGGGTCTTCACGCTGGACAACCTGCAGAAAACCTATGGCGGACGCGTGACCAGCTTGCATGGCGGGCAGGTGTTGGCGGCAGGCGGCTGAGCATGGCAGAGCGGCGCGTTTGGCCGATGATCGTGGCGCTGCTGGCGTTGGGTGTTCTGTTGTTGCCGCTGAGTCAGTCGCTCTTTGGCTTGCGGCTGACTTATACGGTGCGCGTGGTGGCGCTGGGCGGCTCGCTGCTGGGCGCATTGAGTGGCGCTGTGGGCTGCTTCGCGGTGCTGCGGCGAGAGAGTCTGCTGGGCGATGCGCTTTCGCACGCGGCGCTGCCCGGCGTGGCGATCGGTTTTTTGTTGGCGGGCAGGCAGCTGGGCGCATTGCTGGTTGGCGCGGGCATCGCCAGTTGGCTGGGTTTACGCCTGGTGGCGGCTATCTTGCGGACGACGCGCATCAAGCAAGACGCGGCGCTGGGCATCGTGCTGGTGAGCTTTTTTGCGGCTGGCATCGCTTTGCTGACCTATATTCAATCGCTGCCCGAAGCCAGTCAGGCTGGTCTGGACAGCTTCATCTTTGGGCAGGCTGCCGCCATCATTGAAAGCGATATCGCGCTGCTGGGCGGTGTGGGACTGGCTGTGACGCTCGTGCTGGCGCTGTTGTGGAAAGAATTCAAATTGATCACCTTCGATGCCGATTTCGCCAGCGCCGGCGGCTTGCGCGGCGGCTTGATCGATGCGTTGCTTTCGACGCTTATCGTCGTCACCATCGTGCTGGGCTTGCAACTGGCTGGCGTGATTCTGATGGTCGGCATGTTGATCGCGCCAGCCATCGCCGCCCGTCAATGGACGCATTCGCTGGAGCAGATGGTTGTGTTGGCTGCTGCATTGGGGGCCTTTGCAGGTGGCAGCGGCGCAGTCATCAGCGCGCTGGACAGCGATATCCCTACCGGACCGATGATTATCGTGGTGGCGTTCGCGTTGGTCGCGCTGTCGATTACATTGGCGCCGGGGCGGGGCGTGCTCTGGAGGCAACTGCGTCAACGCGAAAACCGCCGGAATTTTCGTTCTCGCCGATTGGAGCCGGGCGCATGATGGGGCTGGAACGCGCGTTGATCGAGCTGCTGCTGCACTTTGTCACGCATGACGCATTGAATGCCTTCTTGCGCTCGCCACAGCACACAGCTAGCTTGGTCGGCTGCCTGATCGCCGTATGCGGGGCGTTGCTGGGCACCTTTCTGCTGCTGCGCGGCATGTCGTTGACCAGCGATGCCATCAGCCACACCGTCTTGTTGGGTATCGTGTTGGCTTTTATGTTGATGACGGGCGCTGGGCTGGAAGGCGATACTGCGTCGCCCTGGTTGATCTTGGGCGCGGCGGCGGCTGGCGTGGGCACAGTCGTGCTGACCGAGGCCCTGCATCGCTCGGGGCTGGTGCGGCAAGACGCGGCGCTGGGCTTGGCATTTCCGCTGCTCTTTGCCATTGCCGTTATTTTGGTCTCGCGCTTCGTTGACGATGTGCACCTGGACGATGACGCCGTGCTGGTGGGCGAGATCGGCCTGGCCTGGGCGAATACCAACAGCCATTGCTTTGCAAATTGCGAGTCGCTGCGCATCACGCCAGAACATCCGGCCGCTCAACAGACGCGCCAATGCGCCAACTGCCGCGAGTTGAATATCAGCCCCCGCGACGAACGCGCCGAATTCAGAGAGGTTTGCGGCAATTGCGGCGTCTATACTCCAGCCCAGGCCTGGAGCGCTGGCTTGCTGGACGAGGTGCCGACGCTGGTCTTCTTCCCCAAGTCCATCACTGTCATGCTGGTGTTGACGGCTTTGACAGTCGGATTCGTCGCGGTCTTTTATAAAGAGCTTAAGCTGACGACATTCGATGCCGCTCTGGCGAAGTCGCTGGGCTTCCGCCCGGCCGCGCTTACTTATGCGCTGATGATCTTGGTCAGCCTGGTGGCGGTGGGCGCATTTGACGCGGTGGGCTCGATACTGGTGATCGCCTTTTTCATCATACCGCCGGCCGCAGCTTATTTGTTGACCGACCGCTTATCGGGCATGCTGCTGCTCAGCCCGATTATTGGCGGGGCGGGCGCATTCTTCGGTTATGATCTGGCGCGTGGCTGGCTCTTCGGCATGTTGCCGGTTGCCGAGGGCATCGCCGCGCTCAATGCGGTCTTCGGCTTGCAACTGCGCGAAGTCTGGGATTCTTCCATCAGCGCATCTGTGGTGCTGACGATGTTCGTGATCTTTGTGCTGGTTTGGATTTTATCGCCGCGGTATGGTTTGGTCGTCTCGGCGGTGCGACGCGCCAACAGCCGCCGCCGTTTTGATGATCAGGTTGTTTTGGCGCATATACACAATCACCAGGGCACGCCCAGCCATGCGATTGAGCTGCGCGCCGCCACCCTGCACCAGCACTTCCGCTGGACTCCGCAAAAAATGAACCGCGTTTTGATGCGCCTGCGCGCGCTGGGATTCGTGAGCCTGGAGGCTGGCAGCGCCATCTTGACACAACGCGGCGACGCCCATGTGCACGCCTTTCGCAAACAGCTGCTGGTCGCGCATAATATCCCCGATATCGACCCGACACAGCCATGATAAGCTTGATCGTCACAGTGCTCAACGAAGGCGACAACATCCGGCAATTGCTCGATTCCATCGCCGGGCAGACGCGCCCACCAGAGGAAATCGTCATCGTCGATGGCGGCAGCACGGATAACACCGTCGAGATTCTGCGTGGCTATGGCGAGAGACTGCCGCTGCGCCTGCTGATCGCCGCGGGCTGCAACATCAGCCAGGGACGCAATCTTGCTATCGCCGAAGCCCGCGGTGACATCATCGCCGCGACTGATGCCGGCGTGCGCCTGGCTGTGGATTGGCTGGAGACGCTCTCCGCGCCGCTGCTGGACGATCATGCGCTGGGTGTGGCGGCTGGCTTTTTCCGCGCCGACCCGCAGACGCCTTTTGAGATCGCGCTGGGCGCCGCGACCTTGCCGCTCGTGGACGAAATCGACGCGGGCAGTTTTTTGCCCAGCAGCCGCAGCATCGCCTTTCGCAAGCGCGCTGCACAGGACATCGGCGGTTATCCCGAGTGGCTGGATTATTGCGAAGACCTGATTTTTGACCTGCGATTGCGGCAGGCTGGCGAGCGCTTCGTCTTCGTGCCGGGGGCTGTGGTCTACTTCCGCCCCCGCGCGAGCCTGCGCAAATACTTCCGCCAATACTACTTGTATGCGCGCGGTGATGGCAAAGCCGATTTATGGCGAAAGCGGCACTTCGTCCGTTATGCGACCTACCTGTGCCTTGTGCCGGGCATCGGCATCGCTGGCTTGCTGGCGCATCCGTTGTTGTGGGCCGGCTGGCTGATCGGCGGCATAGTCTATCTCTATCGCCCTTATCGACGTTTGCCGGTCCTTATGCGCGCTGCGGATATTCGCTCGCTGGCGCTGTGGATGCTTTGCATCGCTTTGATCCCGTTGCTGCGTCTGCTGGGCGATATGGCGAAGATGCTGGGTTATCCGCAGGGATGGCGTTGGCGGCTGCGGCAAAAACCTGACGACTGGAAGCGGGTCACAGAAGTGAAACCAACAAAGTACTGCGCGTTTTTCGACACAGAGAACTCAGAGGGCACAGAGAGCACAGAGGTTTAATTCACTCGAAATACTCATTCAACTCGGTGTACTCGGTGTACTCGGTGGCTCATTTTTCTTGCATTATTTTCTTGGTCTTACTGAGTAGGCGAAACGAGCGAATGATGAAGCAGGCTGATGCCGACTTTGAAATAGGCTGGGTGGCGCTGAGCCTTTCCCTCAATATCCGGCGCAAAAGCCTCGACAAACTGCTGAATCATTTTGACGGCGATCTGTCGGCGCTGCTCGCCGCGCCACGCCAGGAAGTGCTGCGTGTTCCGGGCATCGGGGTGGCCATCGCTGACGAGATAGCCGCTATTGACCTGGACGAAGTCGCCGCTGCTTTGCGCCGCTGGCAGCAGCAAGGCATCACCATTCTCACGCCGCGACATCCGCAATATCCAGGACCCTTGCGCGAGCTGGACAATGCGCCGGCTTTGCTCTTCGCGCGTGGCTGCCTGCACGACCGGTTGTGGACGCGCACGGTGGCGGTCGTGGGCACGCGCGAGCCCTCCTCGGCCGGACGCAATCAGGCGCGACAGCTGACGCTGGAGCTGGCGCGGGCTGGCATCACGGTCGTGAGCGGCTTGGCTCTGGGCATTGATTCGGTCGCTCATACCAGCGCGCTGGATGCAGGCGCTGCCACTGTGGCTGTGCTGGGCAGCGGCGTGCTGAATGTGTATCCACCCCATAATCGTGGGCTGGCCAGCCAGATTGAGCAGGGCGGGCTGCTGCTCTGCGAGGCGCAACCGCGGCAGGCTGTCAATGCGCAGCGGCTGGTGGCGCGCAACCGCATCATCAGCGGGCTGGCCAGTCAGGTTGTGCTGGTTGAATCGCAGCTGGACGGCGGCGCGATGCATGCGCTGCGCTTTGCCAAGGCGCAAGGACGCCCCATCTTCACTTTCGACCTGCCTGCCAGCGGCAACCAGGCGGCACTGCAAAATGGCGCGCACAAGCTTTGCGCTGCCGACCAGCTGTCTGCGCTGCTGGGCACAGCATCGAAAAATGTCCGCCAGCCAATGAATCAATAAGCGAAAATGCGCTTGTGGCACCATTGACAGGGACCGCAATGGAAGCGCTGACTGCCCGCTTTGGTGAAGTCCGCCATGCTTTGGCGGTCTGTGGAATGGCAGTACGGACATTGGCTCATATCTATATTCTACAGCAACCACAGCATTCGACACTCCGCACCATTGAATAATTTTGACTTCAGCGCGAATGCAGGCTATACTTCAAATGTTCCAATATGCTTACACTGCTATTGAGGAATTGATCGTGGTTGCCTGCCGTGTACCGAAAAATGGATTGTTTTTCTTGCCGCTTCTCATCATCCTCATCGCGCTTCTCGGCGCGTCCCCGGCGCGAGCGCTGGGTCCCACGCACTATTCAGACAATTTCAAAGTCCAAGTCTATAATATCACGCATAACAGCGCCGACATCGATTGGGGCGCGTTCACCGACTATCTTCAGCAGCAGGGATTTAACCCCAAATGGGCCGGTCAGAGCGATTATGTTAGCGAACATGGCGACATCATCTATCGCAATTATCATATACAGGCGCCAGTCGAATGGCAGTTAAGATACCTTTGGGGCTGGGATAAAGAAAAGAGGCGTTGGGAAACGCGTATCTTCCAGCCCAACACCCGCTACAGCTTCACCTTAAGGCTAGTGGACAAAGACTACCAGAATGCGCAGACCGTTGACGTTCACTTCACGACCAAGGCGGCGCCTAGCAGCGGCTCCGCGCCCACTGTCAACACATACGCCATTACAACAAATACGGTGGTCATCTCTTGGAGCGCGGCAGCGGCGAGCAATGTGCGCTATAATATCTATGTCAACTGGTTCTACCGGATGCAGGTTGGCAATACAGCCCCTAATAATGGCATTTGGGTTGTGTGGTTGCGCCCCGGCAGCGTGAATGCTATCGCCATTGAGGAAGTTACTGGCGGCGTCATTACAAACTATTTCACCGTCAATGTAACAACCAAAAAAGAGACGACGGTGAATAGTTTGCAGATCAGCAATATCACTGCTGATTCGGCGCTGCTTTCTTGGACTGATCCCAATTCGGCTAGAAGCCGCGCGTGGAAGGACTATACCTTAATCTCTCTTGACGGGGAAATCATCTTTAAGGAACTAGAGTTC
>JAJEBK010000011.1 GCA_022823945.1 Anaerolineae bacterium
AGTGGGCTTGCCATAGACAACAACATACAAGTTGTATACTGAAAATCCCAGCCAGCCGTCGGTCCAGCCGCCCCAGATGACATAGATGTCTTTATACGCGCCCAGCCTGGTGAATATCTTGCCATAGGGCGTAAGCGCGCCACTCGGTTTTTTCGGAGTGCGGAAGGTGACTGGAGCCAGGCTCGCCAAGGGCTTGTCGTCGCAGGTTTTCTGCCGGCACTGTCTGTCGGCGACGGTCACCTGCACCGTATATTCCGTGTCCGGCTGCAGCCCATTCGCCGCCGTAAACTCAAAGTTTTTTGCATCGATTATCGTCTTTTCCTGGAGGTTGCCAGCGGGACCGATATACACCCTAAAGACGGGGTCGAGATTCGTTTGCACCAGCCCGATAAGACCGACCCACCGGATTTTGACGAAGTCATATCGCTTCGCGACAATCTGGACAAAGCCAGGCTGATCCGCCCGGTTTGGATCTTTCGGGGTGCGGAATGTGGTCGACAAGGACTGCTTGTAAACAACCTCGCAATCCTTGTTGCATATCTTTACCCAGGCAGTGTATTCGGTATCGGGCTCGAGCTTATGGTTTATGCCAAGCTTTTTGGGAGGGGTGGAAAAGGTAATTGTTTTGCCGCCGGCAGCCTGGATAACCAAGATTAATTTCAGCCCGCCATCGTGGAAGCCGGTGCCGAAAAACCCCCAGTTGAAAAGGGCGGAATCATGAGTGATGCGTTCTACCTCTACAGTGCCGGTTAGGGTGATAGGCGTGGCGCTCGGTATCGGCGTTGGTGTAATCGTTGGCGTTAGCGTCGCGATTGGCGGGTCAAGCGTGCGGAATTCGCCAGAGACCACATGCAGCGGCGTCTGCTGCACACCCGTGTCAAAATAGCGCACTTCGGCGATGTAGTCAGTGCTTGGGCTTAGCCCGACATGTTTGGCGTTCTGCGTGCCGACAACTGTGTCGGATTGCGACGGATTGCCCTTGGGATAGACGACAGAGCGGAAATATTGCGTATCGCTGATGGGCAGGTCGCTGCGCCAAGTTACTTTGGCGGCGTCATGCGTGATATTCCTGATGTTCAGTTTGCGGATGGGTTTCGTTTGCGCCTGCGCCATGGGTACACCGAAAAGCGTGGCGATGAGCAGAAGCAGCAGCAAGAAATACAGAAGAGGTCGCGGCACACAGTAGACAATCATGATCGTATTCCCAAGAGCAGTGTGAGCGCATTGCAGCAAGCGAAGTATAGAGTATATTCGCGCCACATGCAAATTTTTCCGGGAGTGGTGAAATCTTGTTATGTGAATTCAAACAGGTGCGCATCGTAGTCTTGGCAGTGTGGACATTTTTTCACATGACCAGCAGAGCATCATACCAACATATTCACCATTCCCCTTTGCCTATGCGCACGCCGCGCAGCATCGACAGCGCCGCCAACAGCCCCAGCAAGCCCGCCATGGCGCCGATGATGACGAAGTCGCCGCCGCTGATTTGGTATATGTACGCGCCCAGCGCCGCGCCGACAACCCTGCCCAGCGAATGCGCGCCCTGGTTTGCCGACATCATCACCGCGCGCGCCTCGGGCATGACTTCGGTGAACAAGGGCAGCGCCGACACGATGGATGTCTCGATGCTGACGAACAGGACAAATATGCCCAGCATGGCCAGGGGCAGGCTGGACGACAGGCCGGGGATGAGGAAAAAGCAGACCGCGGCGATCAACATGCCAGTCGCGGCGGTGCGTTTTGTGCCCAGCCGGTCGGCCAGCGCGATGACGATGAATTCGCCCACGATCTCGGCGATGGCGATGAGGATGGTCAGTGTGCCCAGCGCAGTCAGCATCAAGTCGAATGAGTCCTCCATCCACAAGCCATAATTGATGAAGAAGGTCTCGTGGGCGGCGGTCAGGCACAGCGAAAACAACAAGGCAAACATGGCTGGCCGGTGGCGGCTGACGCGGCGCATGGCGGTCAAGGGATTGATGACGCGGATGCGATCGTGGTGGTGCTGCGGGTCATGATCGGCTTCCACAAACAGCCACACAGCCAAAGTTCCCAAGCCCAGCAAGCCAGCAATGAACAGGAATACGGCTTGCAGGCTGCTGGCTTCCAGCAGGAATCCGGCGACAGGCGCGGCGATGACCAATGAAAGCGCCCAGCTCAGTTCGGCAAAACCCATCACCCGCGCGCGGCGGCTGAAAGGGATGACATCGCCGAGGTAGGCCTGGAAGGTCGGGTCATAGATGATCTTGCCCACACCCAGCGCAAACATCACCAGCACAAACACGCCCCATTGCGCAAATAGCGCGCCCAACAGACTCATGGCAGTCATCATCAGTAGCGCGCCGACCATGACTGTTTTGCGACCGAAATGCTCGGATATCGTGCCCAGCAAGGGACTGAGCAAACCGGCGCTGTTGGTCAAGGCGATGACATTCTGTACGCTGACGGCGGATACATCAAAAGCGCCGCCGATCGCTGATACAAAGGGATAGGCGAATCGTTTGCTGACATTGATGACCAGCCGCGCGAAAACGATAGCCAGGATCGAGCGGATGACCCCGCTGTCAAATTGACGGTCTGTCGCCGCTGGTTCAGCAGTCATTCTGCAGCATCCTCTTGCAGGCGGGCGCGAAGTCGGTCAGGCGCTGGTAGCCACGGGCGAAATCGGCTGCGCGCGAACCGACAACGACTGTGGGCACGGCATTGAGTGTGTGCCGGCGCGTGCTCAAGTCTTCCAAATTGCCATGATCGCTGGTGATGACGATCAAGCCGGCGCTATCATCCCAAGCCTCGAGCAAACCGCCCAGCACCGCATCAAACCGTTCCAGCAAATCGACACCCTGCGGCAATGTCCCGCGATGCCCGATGCGGTCGGTCATCCAGTGGGAGTGGAATGCGAAGTCATAGCTTCCTGACAGCTTTGCCAGCAATCGTCCGGCGTCTGCGGGGCTGTAGTCGGGCAGGTCGCCCAGGTGCAGATGCCGCCGCCAGCCCTCGGTCGTCCATTCAGCCGTCAAAGCGCGCCGCTGCCGGATATCGTCGATGCCAAAGTGCGCGCCATTCGCCACGAAATCCGCCAGTTGAATGCTGGAACGCAGCGTCTTGCCGCGCTGCCAGTCTTTCTGCAGTCGAGCTGGATAGGCAGTCAAGAGACTGGCCGATCTACCGCTATCTCGCAGGCGCAGGAAGAGACTGTGCTGGCTGATGATAGAACGGGTCGCGGCATCCGGTTTCGGTCCATAGTGCCGTCCCAGCTTTTTCGGCACATTCACGCCCGTCAGCAGCGCCGCTTGCCCGGTGCCACTTTGGGGGCGCCCAGCCACATCCAGCCGCGCGTCGGCAGGCATGAAGACGGCGCGTTCGCTCTGTTGGATGCCCGTGCGCGCCAACCAGCGCAGTCCATTGCTCAAGCTGTGCATGTTCGGCGTGTTGGCAACAGCGAAGGGATTGTGCAGCGGGTCGTCCGCGCCCAAACCAATGCCATCCAGAAACAGCGTCAAAATGCGCATCGGCGGCTTAGCGATGGGCGAGCAGGAAGGGGTTGGTCTTGCGCTCCCGCCCGATAGTCGTTTCTGCCATGTGGCCAGGCAGCACACGCACGCGATCGTCCAGCGGCATCAGCCTGTCCAGTATTGAGTGCATCAACAGCGCGTGGTCGCCGCCGGGCAAGTCGGTGCGGCCTATGCTGCCAGCAAATAGCGTGTCGCCACTGAAGAGAATCCCTTCTTTTTCCATTAGCAAGCTGATGTGGCCTGGCGCGTGGCCGGGCGTATACAGGCACTTCAATTCGAGGCTGTCCAAAATGACCGTTGCTTGATCGTCCAGCAGGTCGTCCGGTTCGGGCGGCGCGGGCAGATTGCCCAGGCCGAAGTACATCCCTTGCATGGGCACTTCTCGCAGCAGAGGCGGGGTGTCTTTGTGCGCGAAGAACGGGATTCGCAGTTGTTTCTTGAGCGCGGCGGCCGCCAGCACATGGTCGAGGTGGGCATGCGTGGCGACCATCATCTGTATGCTCCAGCCTGCTTCTGCAGCGGCAGCCAGGATGAGATCGGGGCTGTCGACCGGGTCAATCAGCAGGGCGTTCTTGGTCGCGGTGTCCGCCACCAGATAGGCGTTGGTGGCAAATGCGCCCAGAGTCAGCGACTTGATAGCGAATGGCATGCGCTTCCTTTCTTATTGCGAGCTCCGCAGCATGCTGTGCAGTTCCGATACTTCCTGCATCTTCAGCGCGAAAGCTGCCAGCGCGAAAGCCACCAGCCCCAGCAGCCCTTCGCAACCCAGCCGCGCGAGGGTCATGGTCAAGCCGCGCTCGGGCAGGGCAACCAACCACAGCGTATCTGCGGATACGATCACAGCCGCCATAATCAACGAAGCGACCAGTGTTTTCATCAGTGTGCGCGTCAGTTCGTTTTCGTGCGCGCCCTGCCAGCGCCGCCGCAATATAAGCAGCAGCGACAGCACCTCGAACATGACGCCCAGCGAATTTGCCAGCGCCAGCCCGCTCACATTGCCGATCTCGATTCGCAAACCCAACCAAGGCAGCGAGCGCGCCACCGCATTGCCAAAGCCGGCCGCATCGACAAGGTCGACTTCGCTCAAGACCAGGGCGCCCACAAAGTTGATCAGCGCGCCAGCCAGAGCGGCGAAGAGCGGCGTCAGCGTGTCTTTGTCGGCATAAAAGCTGCGCGCGATCACCTCCAGCGCCGCATGCACGATCAAGCCCAGCGTGAACATGCTCAATGTGCTGTAGACCAGCGCCGAAGCGGATGCGTCAAACGCGCCGCGTTCCAGCAGGCTGATCAGTGGTCTGCCCAACACAATCAAGGCGACAGCCGATGGTATGCTGCACACCAGGATGAAGCGCAGCGCCCCCGACATGGCAGAGCGCTTGCCCGCCAGGTCGTCCATCTCGCTCAGCGCGGCCAAGGTCGGAAAGATGACGATGCCCATGGCCGTGCCGATCAGTGTCTGCGGGATCTGCATCAAGCGCCAGCCCCAATCCAGCGCGCTGACGGAGCCACTGCCCAAGCGCGAGGCGATATTGTTCATCACCAGGAAGTTCAGACTAAACACACCCAGCCCGCCTATGCGCGGCAGCATCAACCAGATAACCCGCCACAGTTGTCGATTGCTCAAGCCCAGCTCGGGCCGCCAGCGCATTTTGTAGCGAGCCAAGCCCGGCAGCTGGACGCTAAAGTGCAAAGCCGCGCCGATGACCGCGCCCCAGGCAATGCCATGCACGCCAAACATCGGCAGCAGAAAAAGCACGCCGAATAAAATGCCTACATCAAACATGATGGGTGCCAAAGCCGGCAGCAGAAAATGCTGATGCGAATTAAGAATGCCGCTGAAGATGCCACTGACGGAAAAAATGATCGTGCTCAGCAGCAAAATGCGCATCATGTCGATGGTGTTTTGCGCTGTCTGCGCATCAAAGCCCGGCGCGACCAGCACCCGCACCAGCCAAGGCGCAAACAAGAAAACCGCCGCGCTCATCAACAGCGCCAGCGCGAAGATGGTGTTCATCAGGTTGCTGGACAAACGCCAGGCTGCTTCGGGCTGTCCCCTGGCGAGCATGCCGCTGAAGACGGGAATGAAAGCATGCGTCAGCGCACCGCCAGAGATCAAGATGACGATCAGCTCGGGGATGCGGTTGGCGGCGACATAGGCGTCCAGTTCGCTGCCCACCCCAAATGTCTGGGCAATGATAAGCGTCTGCACCAGGCTGATGAGCTTGGCCGCGGCGAAAGCCAGCATAACGGTCACGGTCGAACGGGCGATGCGCCGATTTCGCCCCAGGGATTTCGTGCTGTCCGCTATGCTGGTCACTGGCTTAGGCTGTCCAGCGCTTGTCGCGCCGCTTCATAATTGGGGTTGTAGCCCAAAGCGCGCCGATATGCCGAGGCAGCCTGCTGGCTCTGGTCCTGCGCCTCGTAGACACGCCCGCGCCAATAATAGGTTTCTTCCAGCTCCGGGGCGGTATTCTGGTTGTGAGCGGCCAGGGTCAATACATCTTCATAGCGACCGACGGCAAAGTAAGCTGCAAATGCGCCATGTTGATACCACATCATGCGCCAGGGCAGCCGGCCGGTGCTGGTTGCCTGGTCAAATGCCGCCGCCGCTTCTTGATGCCGCCCCAGCGCCACCAGCGAACTCCCCATATTGAACCAGGCGAAGGCATCTTGCGGATTGTTGCGCGCCTCGCCTTGCGCTGTCTCGAAAGCGATTTGCGCCGCAGCTGTCTCGTCCCAATGCTCCACCAAAATGTTGCGAAGCAATGCCTCGCGCTCGGGATGGTAAACGACGATGAAGGTGCGGTTGAAGGCGCGCCAATCGTTGTCGACGCGGGCATAGCTTTCAGTTACGCCGTTGGCATCGGTGCCGACGCCCAAAAAGCTGTCATAGAAATAGAAAAGCTGGAGGGCATCGTCATAGGCGACAACCACACGATAATGACCGATCCAGTCGTAGCCTTCGAACATGGCGGCGGTTTCAATCACGGTCGGGAAGCCGTTCGCCACGAGCCGCTTCAACAAATCCAGAGAACCGCCCACGCGCACGATCGCTTCGACAAAACTCTGCTCGCGCACAAATCTGGCCAACTCATGCGGGCTGACATTCTTGTCTTCGCGATTCGGCTTCAGTATGTCGCCAGCGTAGGCTTGGGGCTGTCGCCAGCCGTGAAAGCTGAGCGCCATAGTGATAGTCGCGGGACCGCAATTGTTCCAGGTCTGCTGCTGGTGCAAGACGCCATCAATGCGCGCGCTGGCAGGCAGAAAATCCACGGGCGGCGCAGGTGAAGGCGGCAAGGCAGGTGGCGAGGCGGTGGCTGTGGGCGGGCTGATGTCGGTGGGGACGGCTGTGTCGGTGGCGGGAATCGGCGTTGGCGGCGCTGTCTGGACAATGATAATCGGTGCGGTTGTCATGGTCGGCGGCGGCAATTCCAGCGGAAGCTCCAACAGAGACAGCGCTTCGGCTTCATCAACGGGCGCGGCGCTTGTCGGAAATACGCCACCGGCTGGGGTCGGCCTGCGCAAGACGCTCATAAATGGCAGTTGGTCGATGATGCGCTGCTGCTGCGCCGGCTGCAATATCTCGCGAAAGCCAAACACGGCGAAGGCTGTGCCCAGCACAAAGGCGAGAAAAACCAGGATGATGCCCCAAAACAGCCAGCGAGGCGGCGCGCGCAAGCCTTCGTCGCGGCGCAGGATGGTTCGGGGGCTGGGCTGGGTATCATACAGGCTGCGCACAGATGTCGGCTCGCTACTTTACCATGCCGTCAATATAGCACAGGGGCGGCAATAATCCAGCGGCGGCGACCTAGTGGCGGCTGCGCGCGTCGAGGAAAGATTGCAGAATAACGCAGGCGGCCAGGTCGTCGATCGGCTCGGTAGCGCGCCGTTTCAGCATCCGCGCCATATTCCGCGCTTCTTCGCTGGTTAAGTATTCGCTGACCTCGTGCACAGGCAGATCAGTCGCATTCCGCAACGCTGTGATCCAGTCGCGCACGATAGCGGCCTGCGTGACGATGCCGGGCGGCGCGTTGGGATTGACCGGCACGCCGACCACAACAGCCACGGCTCTCTCTCGCCAGGCAATTTCGTTGATGGCGGCAAAATCCTGGCTGGCTCCGTGACTTTGCAAAATCGCCAGTTCGCGCGCGCTGATGCCCAAGGCATCGCTGATTGCCAGCCCGATGCGCTTTTCTCCATAGTCAATCCCCAGCAGACGCCCGCTCATGGGGCTGCCTGGACTTCGATGTGAATGCGTATGGGCAAAAGCGGCATGCGCCCGAATCCACGCGGATGCAAGCTGAGCTGTGGCGGAGGCTGTTGCGCGAAAGCCCTGTTATCGCCCAGGATGTTCTGCGCTTCATTCAGATCTACGCCTGCCAGTTGCTCGCGCAGGGCATTGGCGTCCAAAGTAGCCAGCGCGATGCCTCTGCCATGCGCCGTGAAGCGAATCTGCTCTTTGGCGCGCGACAGATTGAATGCGCCGCGCTCGTATGTCAACGAATCGCCCCTGAGCGTCATTTCGGGGGGCACAGCCGTCTCCAACTGCGCCAGCACGATTTGCCGCGCCAGCCTCTCATCCACCGCCAGCGCCGAGACCACTGCGCGCATGGTCAGCGACAATTCGTCAGTTATCTCGCCGACCACAGCGGAATAGTCCAGCCAGTCTTTGTTTTCTTCGGCGATTTGCAGCGACTCGATGATGATGACCTGGCCATCCGACAGACCGGCGCGCATGCGGTCGTAAGCCAGCGATTGCAATTGCAGCCGCGCGATATCCTGCAGGCGCGTTCTGTCCGCAGCTGCGACGACCTTGACGCTGCGATCGTTCCCGCCGGCCGTGGGCGAAAGATTGATGACCGACACATTTTCAGCCAGAGGACCGACGATCCTGTTTATCGTGCCGGCATCTACATTGCCGATGCTGCCGCCATAGCCTTCTGCAGCCACTATCGCTGCGTCAATGCTGCTGTCGATGCCAGCGGGCAGGACCACACTGGCGCTAGTCTGAAACAGAATGGGTTCGCCCGCGCTGGTGACCAAGGTCGAACCGGCCGGGATGTCAATAGGCTGATTGCTGAGGTTGGTGAATGTCACAGCGCCGGTTGCGGAAACGCCTTCCAGCCATTGCGTGCCGCTGCTGGGGATGCTCGCGCTGGTTTGCATTGTTTCGCGCAGCGGGATCGCCGGGATCAACGCGCGTTGCCGATCGACAGATTCGGCTTTGCGGTCGGCAGTGACTTCGACCTCAACCTCCACCTGCTCGCTGCGCAGCCGAACGCGCACCACCGCGCCCGGCGCAATGACAAAAACCAGCGCGCCGATAACCGCGCACAAGAGCAGGATTACGGCGGCGCGCACAATCAGGATTTGCCATTTGTTTTTTTTGCGGGGCGCTGCCAACCTGTCGGCGATCCAGGCGAGGTCGCCAGGCTGCAAGTCGGCGCGCGGCCGATGATAACGGGGCAGGAAGACTTTGTTGCGGCTGCGTTTCCAGCGCTGATTTTGGCTGGCTTCAATGCTCTCGAAGCAACTGATGTTCAGTTCGGCTGCAACCGCTTGCAAACCGGCATCATGCGCGACGATCGCCAGTTGGATGGCATTTCGGTCGGCTTCTCGCTGGATCAACACCAGGTCGAGGCGCCGTTTGAGGTTGTCGCAGTCGGTCGCCCAAATCAGAACGACGCGCCTTCCACGCAGCTGTGACAATCTGGCGCGCAGGCTGGTCAGGGTATCGTTGGGCGCGAGATGCAATTGCTCAATTGTGGTGGACATCTGCCACGCCTGCGCAAATCGTTAGCTGCTGGCGATCAATTCACGGGCTTTCTGCAGCGCCCCGGCGATTTTGCTGCTGTCGCGTCCGCCAGCTTGCGCCATCTGCGGCCGTCCGCCACCGCCACCACCCACCACGCGGGCGATCGGTTTGATCAAGTCGCCGGCGCGCGTGCCTTCTTTCACCAGCGCATCAGAGACAGCCACGATGATCTGGGGCTTGCCGCCATTGTCGCTTGCCAGCACCAACACGCCACGGTCGATGCGGTTGCGGAACCAGTCGGCCATATCGCGCATGGCAGCCATGGGCGTGTTGTCCAGTTGCGCCAGCAAGGCTTGTACACCGTTCAGGGTCTCCAACTTGCCGGTCAACAAGTCATCGAAGTCGCTCTTCGCCAGCTTGCGCCGCAAAGTTTCGTTATCACGGCGCGCGGCAGCCAACTCATCTTGCAAGGCTTCCAGGCGCTCCAATGCTTGTTCTGGTGCCGCGCCAAGCTGCTCGACAATGTTTTGCAGCGCGCCCAGCTTGTCCGCGAGGTATTGGGCGGCGGCATGACCAGTCAATGCCTCGACTCGGCGGATGCCTGCGCTGACGCTGCCCTCGCTGGTGAAGACGAAGCTGCCGATTTCGGCTGTGTGAGCGACATGCGCGCCACCGCACAATTCGTAGCTGTATGCTCCCGCCGGCGATTCGATGACGACGGTGCGAACCTCATCGCCATATTTCTCGCCAAAGAGCGCCATTGCGCCTTCTCGCCGGGCTGTCTCCAGCGGTTTGACCTGCGCGCGCACGCCATGGTTATCGACGATGACGCCATTGATTTCGGCGGAGATGGCAGCCAACTGAGCGGGCTCGACTTTTTCGTGATGCGAGAAATCGAAGCGCAGCCGCTGCGGCGCGACCAGCGAACCCTTTTGTTGCACATGCGCGCCCAGTTGATTGCGCAGCGCGGCATGCAGCAAATGCGTGGCTGTGTGATTGCGGATGATGTCGCTGCGGCGCTGACTGTCGATGCTGGCTGTTGCGCGGTCGCCGACGGCGGGCCTACCCTCCACCACATCGCCGACATGCACGATCATGCCCGTCACCGGCTGCTTCATGGCGTCAATTTCGATTTCCCAATCGTCGCCACGGATGCTGCCCATATCGCTGACCTGTCCGCCGGCTTCGACATAAAAGCCAGTCGCAGCCAACACGATTTCTGCGCGCTCGCCCACGATCAGGTTGTCGACAGCGCGTCCATTGTGCAGCAGAGCCAGCACGGTCGTCTCGGTGGGCGTATCGCGGTAGGGATCATAAGCCACGCCTTCGCCCTGCAGCTGGTCTTCCGCTTGCAACTGTGCCAGCAAGGCGGCATACATCTCGCCCGACTCGATTTCCCCCATGGCTTGTCCGCCGCCACTGATGCGCGCGTGTTCCGCTTCTGCCGCTGTGAAGCCGGCTTCATCGACGCGAAAGCCGCGCTCTTCGACGACATCGCGGGTTACCTGGAAGGGCAAGCCCAGCGTCGCTTTCAGATAAAATGCTCGTTCCCCAGACAACTCGCCGCCCTTGTCTACCTGCTCCAGCAGGCTGTCGAGCTCGTTCAAGCCGCGCTGCATGGTGCGGTGGAAGCGCTCTTCTTCCAGCGTGATGATGTGTTTGATGCTGTCGGCCTGTTCCACCAGCTCGCTGTAATGCTCGCCCATGTTGTCGATGACAGCTTGCGCGATTTTCGCCAGGAAGGGGCGGTCGAATCCCAGCTTGCTGCCAAAACGAGCCGCTCGCCGAATGACGATGCGGGGAATAGCGGCGCGTCCCTTGGCGCCGGGCAAAACGCCGTCGCTGATAAGGAATACAGCCGCGCGCGCATGATCGGCAATGACGCGGTAGGGCACGATATTGGCATCGCGCTGGGCATCGCTGTGCCCGGTCAGCTCTTGCGTGCGCCGGATGATAGGCATGAACAGGTCAGTTTCATAGTTGGCTTCCACGCCCTGCAATACCGAAACGATGCGCTCCAGTCCCAAGCCCGTGTCTACGCCCGGCGCTGGCAGCGGCACATCGTACAACCCGCTGTGCTGTGGATCGGCCTGCTGGCGATTGAACTGCATAAAGACCAAATTCCAGATTTCCAGGAAGCGTTCGTCTTCGGCTTGTAGCTGGGGGATGATCTCGTCTTCGCCAAGTTGCGGCTGTTTGTCCCAGTGAATCTCGGATGTGGGACCGCAGGGACCCGTATCAGCCATCTGCCAGAAGTTGGTATCGGGACCCATGCGGGCGACTCGTTTGGGGTCGATGCCCAGGTCGTCCACCCAGGCGCTGTAGGCTTCGTCGTCATGCGCATAGACGGTGTAGACGAGTCGCTCGGGCGGCAATTCAAACACTTCGGTAAGCAGCGTATAGGCATAGCGAATCGCCTCGCGCTTGAAATAATCGCCGAAGCTGAAATTGCCCAGCATCTCGAAGAAGGTGTGGTGGCGCAGCGAAGGACCGACATTTTCGAGGTCGTTGTGCTTGCCACTGACGCGCATGCACTTTTGTGAGGTGGCGGCGCGGCTATAATTGCGTTTGTCCAGCCCCAGAAAGACATCTTTGAATTGCACCATGCCCGCATTGACGAAGAGCAGCGTGGGGTCGTCCGCGGGCACCAGCGATGACGATGCGACCGGGCGGTGCTTCATCTCCTCAAAGAAGTCGAGAAAGGCTTGCCGGACTTCGGCGCTGCTCATGTGTTTCATGGCTGCATCCCCACGATTGCGCGCTGCGCGGCGATTATAGAGGGCGCTGCCCAGCATCAACAAGGGCGCATCGCTGTGTTATACTGGCGCTGTTACAGCCTGCGGAGAGCGAAAATAGATGGCGATGACGACGATTGAAGAGCAAATAGAAGTCTTGATGTCGGGCACGGCTTATGGCGACCCCGATACGCGCGAGAATATGCGCCGCGACCTGCATGCGCGCCTGCTGGAATGCGAGCGGGAAGGGCGGCCCCTGCGCGTCTATTGTGGCTATGACCCGCGCACATCCGACCTGCACCTGGGGCATACCATCACCATGCGCAAGCTGCGGCAGTTTCAGGATTTTGGGCACGATGTAACCTTCCTGGTCGGCACCTTCACCAGCCTCATCGGCGATCCATCGGACAAAGACAGCGCCCGCGACCAGCTGACCATGCGCAATGTCGAAGACAATGCCCAAACCTATGCCGAGCAGGCCTTCAAGATTCTGGATAGGGAAAAGACGCGCGTTCGCCGCAATGACGAGTGGCTGGCGCCGCTGGATTTCGCCGATATCATCCGCCTGGCCAGCCACTTCACCGTGCAGCAATTCATGGCGCGCGAGAACTTCTCCAGGCGGATCGAAGACGGCAAAGCCATCTACCTGCACGAATTCTTTTATGCGCTGATGCAAGCCTATGACGCTGTCGCGCAGGAAGCGGATGTGCAGGTCGGCGGACAAGATCAGCTTTTTAACATTCTGGTAGCGGGCCGCAAGCTGCAGACAGGTTTGGGACAAAAGCCGCAGGTCGCCATCATCATGGGCGAAAGCCTGCCCGGCACCGATGGCGAAATTAAAATGTCCAAGAGCCTGGGCAATCATATCCCGCTGCTCAGCGAAGCCTGGGATATGTTCGGCAAGGTGATGAGCTTGCCCGACAAAGCGATGGGCATCTATCACAAGCTGATCCTGGGTTGGACGCCTCCAGAGCTTGCCCGCCTCGAAGAACAACTACAAAGCGGCGAGTCGCATCCCAACGATGTCAAAATGCGCCTGGCGCGGGAAATCGTGGGCATCTTTCACAGCCCGTCGGCCGCGCAGGCTGCCCAGGCGCGTTGGGACGAGGTCTTTCGTGGCGGCGGTGGCTTGCCCGATGACATTGCCGAAGCGAGTTTGTCCGCCGATGCAGACATACGCGATGTGCTGCTGCGCCTGCAGATGGTCGGCAGTCGCGGCGAAGCCAAACGACTCATCCAGCAGAACGGCGTGCGGCTGAACGAGCAGAAAGTCGCCAGTCCCCAGGCGACCATCACGCTGGACATGCTGCCGGCTGTGCTGCAGGTGGGCAAGCGACAATTTGTGCGTTTGGTGCGTGCCGATGGCGAGCGCAGTTGATTACACAATAGATGAACTCATCAGCGTCTGCATCTCGCGGCAGGTGCGCGATGGCGATGTCTGGGCGCAGGGCATCAATACGCCACTGGTCTCAGCTGGCTTGATCCTGGGCAAGCTGCGGTATGCGCCAGACGCTCGCTTCACCTCGGCGATTGGGCAGGCGCTGCTGCAAGACTGGGGCGCGCTGGGCATCAGCCATATTGAGGAGCTTTGGGTGGGTAAGGGGCTGGTGCATCTGGGATTTGCGACAGGCGCGGCGGAGATTCTGCCCAGTTTCCAACCAAAAGAGTTCTTTCGTCCGGCACAACTCGACGCGCGAGGCAACACAAACAACATCGCTTTTGGCGCGGATGTTCACAAGCCGCGCATGCGGCTGCCTGGCAGCGGCGGCATCCCCGATGTGACACCCTGCTACGACCACAGCTACCTGTATGTGCCGCGTCATTCGCGTCTCACCTTTGTGCAAAAATGCGACTTTGTCAGCGGGCTGGGACATGTGCCTTGGCGCAGAACGGGCGGCGGACCGCGCTATCTGATCAGCGACCTGGGGCAATTTGACTGGCATGGCGGGGAGATGCGCCTGACCAGTTTGCATTCTGGCGTGGAACTGCAGCGTGTGCGGCGCAAGACCGGCTTTGCATTGGCGATCGCGCCCGACCTGCATGAAACACCGCGACCCGATGCCGAAGATCTGCGCTTGCTGCGCGAAGAGATTGACCCGCTGGGCACGCGGAAATTGGAGACCCTGGCTGGCAGCGCTCGCAAGGCATTGCTGCGAGACATATTGCGCCAGGAACGGGAAAATTACGAAGGCAGCGTCGCCGCCCGCCAGCTTTGAATGCCGCGGAATCGGTCGGCTGGCGTGCTCAGATAACCCAACTGTATGCCCTCAACGCTATCGCGCGCGACAACTGTGTACAGCGGATAATACAGTGGGATAGCGATTGTATATTCGGCAAAGGCAGCTTGAAATTCCCGAAGCTGTGCCGCTCGGCGCATGCCATAAATCTCGCTGCGGGCGGCTTCCAGCAATTCGTCCAGCGCATGTTCGCTGACGCCGCCATAGTTGCCGCCGTCGCCTTGCTGTGCCGTGTGCCAAAATCGAAACAAATCAGGGTTGTCGCCGAACCGCTGTTCGACAATCGCCGCAGCAAATTGCCCCGCTGCCAAGCGCTCGTGAACTTGCCGCGCCTCGGCCGCCACAATCTCAAAACGGAATCCCAATTGCGCCCATTGCACGCTGATGGCTTGCGCCAGCCTGATGTGCTCGGGACGGTCTTGCACCAGCAACACAAACGGCTGCGCGGTCGCTGCGGATGCGTCGGTCGGAGCAGCCGCCAAGGCCGCTTGCGCCTGCGCCAGGTCGTAACTTGTCCAGTCGGGGTGGGGCAGGTACGCCGAGAAACCGGGCGGGTAGGGGCTGTCGGCATAAGTGGCGCTTGTACCGAGCGTCCGGGCGATCAAAGGCGGCACATCCAGACCAAGAGAAAGCGCCTGCCGGATATGCCGGGCGGCAAAGGGCGCTTCACCCCAGTTGAAAATCACTATCGCCAAAGACGATTCGGCTTGGGTGTACAGACTTCCGCTCGGCAGCTTCAACAGTCGCTCACGCGGCGCGACATTTGCCAGCGCGTCTATTTCGTCAGCGATGTAGCCGGCCATGGCGGCAGCGGCATCGGGATACAGGCGGAATATCAATTCCTTGAAATGATAACCAGACTGTGTTTCGAAGCGCCGCTGAAAGATCGGCGAAAGCGCGAGCAGGACTGTTTCAATCTGCCCATCGGCTGCGATATGTAGGTGCCCCAGTTGATAAGCGCCGCTGCCGATTGGCGACAGATTGAACGGATGCTGCGCCAACTCGTCAAGCGAAACGCCGCGCAAGGCATGTTCGGGCAAGATGCCGAATGTCAGCAGGCGCGGGAAGTTGCTCAGGGGCTGCGCCAGCCGCATGCGCAACAAGCGCTCGCCCAACTGTTGCACTTCGACCGTGCGCCAGAGCGCCGCTGCCGCAGATACCGTTGCATACGCCGGGTCGCTCATCAACGCGATGGTGAAGAGCACATCGTCCGCGGTCAGAGGCAGTCCGTCTTGCCAGAACACATCGTCGCGCAGGCGAATGACATACTCCAGACCATCGCTCGAAATCACCAGGTCGCTCGCCAAATGCGGGACTGCTTCGCCATAGTCATTGATGACGAAGAGGCTCTCGAAGATCAGACTGGAGATGTCGCGATCAACTGGATTCAAGTGGGCGAAGAGCGGGTTCAAACGTTGCACACGGCCGACCAAGCCTTCTCGATAGCTTGCCGATGAGCTTGTGGGCGGTGTCGAGCTGCCGATGGCTGTTGATGGCAGAACAGGGAGGGACGGGGCAGTGAAGGTTGGCTGTGGGGTGTGGGCGCGAGTCGGCGGCGGGAGGCTTGCTGCGTCTCGGGACAGACGATAATAGGCGCTGCCAGCAAACAGCCCGCTCGCCAGAAGCAACAATATCAACTGCCAGCGAAAGCCGCGTAACACGCCTCACCTCGCCAACAGGCTATGACGACTGTTGGGAGAAGACTCAGCCGACTGTGGCGACAGCGAACAAGGCGATGCCCAGGAAGGCAATCGACAAGAAGATGGTGATGCGGAAAAGCGTCTTTTCCAGGCCGCGCCGTGTGCGGGCAATGCCACCGCCTGCATCGCCGCCCAGCAGGCTGCCCAGCGCCCCCCCCTTGACCTGCAGCAAGATCAAGATGATCAACGTAATGGAAATGATGATTGCCGCGACTTGCAGCACAACATCCATGGCGCAACTCCCAACCACTATTCAAGCGCGTAATGCCGGCAGTCTAGCACAGCGCCGGGATTCTTGCCAGCCCAATTCAGCCGCGCAGGGATTCCAGAAAGGCGATGGCAGCAGCCAGTTGCTTGTCGTTGGCGCTATTGTCATCTGCCTCGATGAGGATATCTGGCGTGATGCCGGTTTTGTCAATACTGCGTCCCAGTGGCGTCAGGTAGCGCCGCACAGTCAGGCGAACCGCGCCGCCATTGGCGATCTCCTGGATAGTCTGCACGGTGCCTTTGCCAAAAGTCGTCTCGCCGATGATGGTGGCTCGCTCATGATCTTGCAACGCGCCGGCCAGCAATTCGGATGCGCTGGCGCTTTGGCTGTCAACCAGCAAAACGATGGGCGCATGGATGCTGGCGCTGCCGCCATTGCTGTGTGTTTGGCTGGTTTGCCCGTCGCGATCAACTTCCTGCAACACAATGTCGTCTTCTATGAAAAGGCTGGCGACATCGATGGCGCTTTCGATCGTGCCGCCGGGATTGCCGCGCACATCAAAGATCAGCCCGGCGCGCGCAGGCATATCCACTGCCGCCAGCGCCTCTTCCAGCTGTTGGCGCGACAATTTGTGAAACTCTTTCATGGCAATGTAGGCGATATCGCCATGCAGCGCATAATCCACATTGGGCACGACAAAAACATCGCGCACGATATCAAAGCTAAGCAACTCATCGCCGCGCATGAATGTGACGCGTACGCTCGTGCCGCGAGGACCCGGCACCAGTTCGCTGAGAGCGTCTTGTGTCAACCCCGCCACCGACTCGCCATCGACAGCATGAAAGATATCGCCCACCAAGACGCCGGCTGCGGCTGCGGGGGAGGCTGGCACGACTTCCATCACCTCAATCCTGCCCTGGTCGTTTGTCTTGACCATCACGCCGATGCCAGTGAATTCGCCAGAGTAATTGTAATCGCGAGCATATACTTCGGGCCTAATGTAATAGCTGAATTCGTCTCCCAACGAGTCGACCAAGCCCGTCAGCGCGCCTTCAATCAATTGCTCGACAGCCACTGCGTCGATATAGCGCGACTGGGTGATATCCCAGGCTTCCCAAAATGGCTGGAAGAGCGGGTCATGTTCAGCCTGACTGGACGGGAGCAGCCCCCCAACGGCGACTCCCAGCGCGAATGCCAGCAGGATGAGCAGAATCGGTCGGACGCTGTGCGGCCTGCGCAAGGCTGTCATCGCCTCTCCCTGGTCAACTAGCCCTTTGGTCTCGCCTGTAGTATAAGCTATCGTACGCTTTGCATTTTTTCGGGCGCAGGGCAGATTTCCGCGAATTCGGAAAGGCTGATGCAGCGATGATCAATACGTTGGTCGCGATTGACGAAGCGGCAGAGGCTGTGCAGGACGGCTGCACACTGGCGCTGGGCGGCATGACTTTATACCGCAGACCGGTCGGCTTTGTGCGGGCGCTGCTGCAGCGTGAACAGCTGCCTCGCGATTTGACCCTGCTCAGCTTCACTGGCGGCATTGAATCCGATCTGCTGGTTGGCGCAGGCTGTGTGGCGGCTGTGCGTTCTGCCTACTTTGGGCTGGAGTCCTTTGGCTTGGCGCCGATGTTCACACAATTCACGCAGTCTCAGCGCATTCGCGTCATCGAAGAGACCGAAGCCAGCATCGTTATGGGCATGCGTGCACAGATCAGCGGCGTTGGATTTATGCCATCGCGCGCCTGGCTGGGCACAGATCTGCCTGCGCTGCGCCCAGATGTTCGCAAGGTGATTGACCCCTACGGCGGCGATGAATTGATCGCCTTTCCGGCCATTGCCTGCGATGTCGCCGTGCTGCATGGGCTGGCTGCCGACCGACAGGGCAATGTCCTCATCAACAACAATATGGGCATCGACCTGGAGCTGGTCTATCTGGCGGATATAGTCATCGCCACGGTAGAGCGCATTGTGGACAAGCTGGAACGCAGCACAGATGGCGTCATCATCCCCTATCCGGGCTGCGCCATGATCGTGGAGCTGCCTGGTGGCGCCGCGCCGACAAGCTGTTTTCCGCTCTATCCGCTGGACGGAGCAGCCTTCCTCCAATACACCGATGCTTGCCATGCCGGCAACTTTCATGCCTATTTGAGCGAATTCCTGGACAGCTGATTTTACCCCACCCCCAGCCCCTCCCCGACAAATCGGAGAGGGTAGCCAAGGCAAACGGACTCGGGATGGTTTGCGCCTGTATTGACTCCCTCCGACTTGCCGGGGGAACGAGGGGAGTGAGCTAATCCACGGATATAGACACGCTCCGCGAAACAAGCGCTTGCACTGGCTGGACAACCCGGCTATACTTCTACACAGTAACATATTCCGAGACTTGGGGAGCTTGCGTGAGTAGGCTGAGAGGGTGTGTGAGCACACCGACCCATCAACCTGATCCAGGTAATGCTGGCGTAGGGATGTCAAAATCACCCCCACTGTGAAGCGTGCCGAAGAGTTACCGCGGCGCGTTGTTGATTCCTGCACCGGCTCCTCTTCAGTCTCATCCACCAGTTCGCTGTGAAATCGGCGTTCTGCATTTGGCAATAGGAGGGGAGCATTCAATGAAGGTACGCATTCTGCTGATTATCGTTCTGCTGGTCGCCGCGCTTGTCTCACAGGCGCAAGAGGCGGACACGGTCGTGCTGGTGACGCATGACAGCTTCGCCATATCTGAGTCTGTGCTGGAAAGTTTTGAATCCCATACCGGCATCGTGGTCGAAGTGCTGCGAGCTGGCGACGCCGGGCAGATGGTCAACCAAGCCATCCTGAGCAAAAACAATCCGCTGGGCGATGCCTTGTATGGCATCGACAATACATTTTTGAGCCGCGCGCTGGATGCCGAGATCTTTGCGCCTTATCAATCGCCGGCGCTGGACACGGTCGCCGCGGATTTCCAAAGGGACGATGACTTCCGCGTCACGCCTGTCGACTTCGGCGATGTTTGCCTCAATTACGATATCGCCTGGTTCGCCGAGAACGAGCTGGCGCTGCCGCAGGCGTTGGACGAGCTGACAGACGAAGCCTACGCTGGCTTGCTGGTGGTCGAAAACCCCGCCACATCTTCGCCGGGCTTGGCATTCTTGCTGGCGACTATCGAGCAGTTCGGCGACGAGAGCGAGGGCGGTTATCTGGATTACTGGGCAGCTTTGCGCGCCAATGATGTGCTGGTCGCGGATGGCTGGACAGACGCCTACTACGGCGAATTCACAGTCGGCAGCCGTGGCGCGGGGTCGCGTCCCCTGGTGGTCAGCTATGCCAGCAGCCCGCCCGCCGAGGTCATCTATGGCGAAGATCCAGAAGCCGGCGCGGTCACCGGAGCGCTAATCGCCGCCGGCATGTGTTTCCGCCAGGTTGAATATGTCGGCGTGCTGGACGGGGCTGCCAACGAAGCTGGCGCGCAGCTGCTCATCGACTTCATGCTCAGCGCCGAGTTTCAAGCCGATATGCCGCTGAACATGTTCGTCTTCCCCGTGGTGGAAGCGATCGAATTGCCAGAGGCATTTGTTGCCTACGCCCAGATTCCCGTTCAGCCGGCATTTGTCGAGCCCGCGGATATCGAAGCCAATCGCGAAGCCTGGATTCAAGCCTGGGCAGAGGTGATGCTGCGGTGAGGGCCTGGCTGCCCAGGAGCGGCTATGCGCTGCACTTGCTGCCGCTGCTGTTTCTGGGCATTTTTTTCCTTTATCCGCTGCTGTCCATCCTTGATATCAGCCTGCGCCCTGATGGCGAGCTGGATTTGTCTGCCTTTGGGCGGCTGATTGCCAGCGACTATTACATCGAGACCTTGCTGTTCACCTGCTATCAAGCCGCTTTGTCCACTGTCCTTACGCTGTTGTTGGCCACGCCCTGCGCATTTGTCTTCGCCCGCTACCGATTTGCTGGCAAGTCGCTGCTGCTCTCTCTGTCCACGCTGCCTTTTGTGCTGCCGACAGTCGTGGTTGCGCTGGCATTTGCCTCTCTGACGGGCAAAAACGGCATCGTGAACGATCTGTTGCGCGCACTTTTTTCGCTGGATTATGCGCCCATCCAACTGGAGCGCACGCTGTTTCTCATCCTCATCGCGCATGTTTTTTACAACTTTGCCATCGCCCTGCGCATCATGACAGGCTATTGGGCATCGGTGGGCTTCGCCACAGAAGAAGCGGCGCGCTGCCTGGGGGCGGGCGCCTGGTCGGTCTGGCGCGATATCCGCCTGCCGCTGATCCGCCCGGCGCTGCTTTCAGCGGGCATCCTGGTCTTCATCTTCTGCTTCACCAGCTTCGGCGTGGTGCTGATCTTGGGCGGCATTCGTTTCGCCACGCTGGAAGTGCAGATTTATTATCAAGCGGTCAATATATTCAATTTGCCGCTGGCTGCCGCGCTGTCCATCGTGCAAATCCTGTCCATGCTCGCGCTGATGACGATCTACACGCGCCAGCAGAGGAATCTGCAGTTGCGACTGGCAAGCAGCGCCACAATCGCCAAAGTTCCTCGCACTGCCGCCGAGAAAGCCGCTGTTGCCAGTTGTGTCGGTATGATTTTGCTGCTGCTCTTGTCCCCGCTGGCTGCTTTGCTGGCGCGGGCGGTCATGGTTGACGGTCAACTTGATTTTTCCAACTTTTTGGCGCTGGCAGAAAAGTCGCGCGGTTCGCTGCTCTTCATCGCGCCGCTGGAAGCGATTGTGAATTCACTGCGATTCGCCTCGCTGGCGATGGCAGCTGCTTTGCTGTTGGGCATCATCGCCGCCAGCATGATCAAGCGGCGCGGACGGCTGGCGCGCTTGTGGGATCCACTCTTTATGCTACCATTGGCGACCAGCGCGGTTACCTTGGGCTTCGGATTCATTGTGGCCCTGTACGAGCCGCCAATCAACCTGCGTGCCAGCTGGCTGATCATACCCATATCGCATACGCTGGTCGCGCTTCCTTTTGTGATCCGCAGTGTGCTGCCCGCGATGCGTGCTATTCCGTCTTCGCTGGGAGAAGCCGCGCGGGTGCTGGGCGCAAAGCCACATCAGAAGCTGCTTTCCATTGATGCGCCGCTGTTGGGCAGGAGCATTGCCGTCGGCGCGACATTCGCTTTCACCGTGAGCATGGGCGAGTTCGGCGCGTCGCTGTTTGTGGCGCAGCGGGAATCGGTAACGATGCCGGTGGTCATCTATCGGCTGCTGGGCGATCCGGGTTTGGCATCCTACCGGCAGTCGCTGGCGATGAGCGTCTTGCTGATGCTGGTTTGCGCGGGCGGATTTATGCTCATCGAGAGGCTGCGCGTCGCTGGCGTGGGCGAATTCTGATGCTGCGGCTGGCGGCTGTGACGCATGCCTATGGCGATGTGGTCTCGCTGCGCGGCGTTACGCTGGACTTGCAGGCGGGCGAGATTCTTTGCCTGCTGGGTCCCAGCGGCTGTGGCAAAACGACGCTGCTGCGTATTATCGCTGGCCTGGAGGGCAACTATAGCGGCGAAATCAGGCTGGACGGCGCAGACATCCGACCAGTGCCCGTCCATGAACGCGGCTTCGGCTTGATGTTTCAGGATTATGCGCTCTTCCCGCATATGTCTGTGAGGCAAAATATCGCTTATGGATTGAAGCGGCGCGGCGACAAGCGGCGGGACATACAGCGCCAGGTGGATGGCTTGCTGGAACGGGTCGGCCTGGCTGGTTTGGGCGCGCGGGATGTGGCGGCGCTTTCGGGCGGGCAGAAGCAGCGAGTGGCTTTGGCGCGCAGCCTGGCACCCAACCCGCGGCTGCTGATGCTGGACGAGCCGCTGGGATCGCTGGATGCCCAGCTGCGCGATCAACTGGCGCTGGAATTGCGGGGACTGCTCAAAGAGGCCGGCATCGGCGCGATCTATGTGACGCACGATCGCCGCGAAGCCTTCGCTATTGCCGACCGCATCGCTGTGATGCACGCGGGCTGCATCCAACAATGCGACTCGCCGCGTCAGCTCTATCACAAGCCGGCCAATGCGCAGGTCGCGCGCTTCCTGGGTTTGCGCAATCTATTTGCGCGCGCAGAAAATGCCCAGGCATTGCAATTGGCAAAGCAGGCGCGGGCGCTGGACAGCCAAACGCAGCACCTTTTGATTCATCCGCGCGGTATCAGCCTGGAACGCCCGGTATCTGCGCCGGCTGTCGATTTTTCTGCCACGCTCCTCGCAGCTGTCTTCCGTGGCGAGGATTGGGATATCCGCCTGCGTCTGGACGGTGATCTGCAACTGTCATTCTCGACGCGTGAATTGCCTGCGCAGATCGGCGAACCTGTGCGCGTGTTTGTGGCGCTGGAGGCTGTGCTGGCGCTGAACGACTAGACCTTGCCTGTGCTGTTTGCGCGGCGGCATTTATAATCCGAATATCAAGTCGTACACACAGGTTCAAGGACGAAGCCATGCCGCGGGCATTGATCAGCGTTTCCGACAAAACGGGCATCATTGATTTCTCCAGAGAACTCATCGCGCTTGGCTGGGAGCTGGTGGCGAGCGGCGGGACAGGCGCGGCGCTGCTGGCGGGCGGCATTCCTGTCACCAGCGTCGAGAGTCTCACGGGCCAAGCCGAGCTGTTGGGCGGGCGCGTCAAGACCCTGCACCCGGCCATACATGGCGGCATTTTGGCGCGCGACAGCAGTGCGGACCTAAGCGAACTGGCGCAGCATGGCTACGCGCCTATTAGCCTGGTCGTCTGCAATCTGTATCCTTTCAGCGAGACGGTCGCAGCGGTCGATGTCGCGCTAGGCAATGCCATCGAACAGATCGATATCGGCGGCGTCACGCTTTTGCGGGCTGCGGCGAAGAACTTTGCGCGCGTGACGGTGTTATGCGCTCCCGGCGATTATGGCGTGGTGATTTCGGCGCTAAAACACGACGGCGCAACCAGCAGCCAACTGCGACGCGAATTGGCGATTAAAGCTTTTGCCCATTGCCGCGATTATGATACGGCTATTCACGCCTGGCTTGCCGACTCCGATATTTCGCCAGCGGCCGACCAGGCTGTGCCCGATAGCATTTCCATCGGTCTTCGACGCAGCCATGACTTGCGATATGGCGAAAATCCGCATCAAGCCGCCGCCTATTTTTCGCGCGGCAAAAGTCAGACGCCACTGGGCGCGCAGCAACTGGGCGGCAAGCAGCTTTCATACAACAACATCCTGGATGTCGATGCGGCCTGGCGGGCAGTCAGCAGCTTTGACGAGCCGACAGCCGTCATTGTCAAGCACCTGAATCCGACCGGGATCGCCAGCGCTCATCAGTTGACAGAAGCCTTTCCATTGGCGTTGGCATCGGATCCGCTTTCGGCTTTTGGCGGAATCATCGCCTTGAACCGCGCAGTTGATGTCGAGCTGGTGGGCGCGCTGGGCACGCTCTTTATCGAAGGGTTGATTGCGCCAGGCTTCACCGACGCAGCGATTGAACAGCTGCGCAAACGGCGGGCGAATTGTCGCCTCTTGCAGATGCCGCGCACATTTGACGACGCTGGCTACGAGTTGCGCGGCGTCATGGGTGGCTTGCTTTTGCAACGGTACGACCTGGGCGATCCAACCGGGACGCAACTGACGACAGTGACGCGGCGCGCTCCGACACAGGCTGAACTGGCTTCCTTGCGATTCGCCTGGCGAGCCGCGCAGCATGTCAAGTCGAATGCCATTGTGCTGGCGCGCTCCAAGCGGACTGTCGGCATAGGCGGCGGCTTGCCCAGTCGCGTTGATGCGGCGGAACTGGCGATCAGCAAGGCGGGTGCAGAAGCAAAAGACGCGGCGATGGCATCGGACGCCTTCTTCCCCTTCCCAGACAGCATTGAGCGGGCGGCGCAGGCTGGCATTCGCTGCATCATCCAGCCGGGCGGCTCCATCCGCGACGCGCAAGTTATCGAAGCCGCCGACCGCTATGATATGGCGATGGTGTTCACCGGGACACGCCACTTCCGCCATTAATTTCAGACAGCTTCGACAGCAGCCTCATCAACGCGGCCACCGAGGAAAGGCAGCTCGCCCTGTTCCCAAGCCACCAGCAGCGGCACAGCGGTGAAGATCGATGAATAGGTGCCGCTCAGCAAGCCGATGAACAAGATAGCGATGAATTGTTTGACTGTCTCGCCACCGAAGAGCAGGATGGCGATCATGATGAAAAAAGCGTTCAATTGCGTGGCCAGCGAGCGATGGATGGTCTCCCAGATGCTGCGATTGACGATAGTCTCGTAGGGTTCGCCCAAGTGCTTGGGGATATTTTCGCGGATGCGGTCGAAGACGACGATAGAATCTTGCACAGAAAACCCCACCACCGTCAGCACCGCCGTCAGGAAGAGCGCATCGATCTCCCAGCCCAGCAGCAAGCCAAAGAGCGACATCACGCCCATCACAACCAGAATGTCATGGATCATGGCGGCGATGGCGCAGACGCCGTACCGAATGGCGTTGGGCACCTGGCGGAAGGCGATGACGATGAAGCCGGTGATCACCAGCGCGCCCACAGCCACAGCCGCCAATGCCGAGCGCGTAACTTCGCCGCCGATGGTCGCCGAAACCGTTTCTATGCCGAAGCTGTCGCGGTCGATCGGCGCGAGTTCGCCCAGGCTCTCCAGAATGTCGTTGGTCCTGGCCACTTCATGAAAACCCGCCCGCACCGACCAACGGAAGTCGTCTGCGCCGCCGATCTGCTGGATGATTACATTGTCATCGCCAAAATTCGTGAAGACGCGGCGTATGCCATCTTCGCTCGCCCCGGCATCCTCAAACTTTAGCTCGTAGATACTGCCGCCCAGAAAGTCGATGCTCAGGCGGAAGGGCGCGCCAGTTGTCACGGTCGAATAGAGCATAATCGCCAAACCCGGCACGATCACCAGAGTTGATAGAACGAAAAACCAGCGGCGCTTTTGAACGATAGTAAACATGTCGGCAGCCCCCCTCTCAAGCGCCCAGCAGCGCGCGGTTGTTCTCGATGCGGCTGCGGAAAAGCCCAACGAGGATGTACAAGAAGGTGCGCGTTACGATGACGGCGGTGAACAAGTTGAGCATCAGCCCGATCGCCAGCGTCACCGCGAAACCAGCCACGATGCTTGCGCCCGGCGTCTGCCCGAACATGAACAAGATGCCGCAGATGATGATGGTCGACAGGTTGCTGTCGCGGATGGATGTCCAGGCGCGGTCGAAGCCGGCTTTCAGCGCCGCCTCAAGCCCCAAGCCCGCTCGCAGTTCTTCCTTGATTCGCTCGAAGATCAGAATGTTGCCATCCACCGCCGTACCAATGGATATGAGAAAGCCGGTTATGGCGGGCAATGTCAGCGTAACCGGCAGCAGCTTGAACACGGCGATATTCAGAAAGATGAAAACGACCAGCGCCAGGTCGGCAGCCAAGCCCGGCAGGCGATAATAAATGAGCATGAATGCCAGCACGACGAGCACGCCAATGACGCCCGCCTGCACGCTCAGCCGCACCGACTCTTGCCCCAGCGTCGCGCCGACTTCTTGCGTGCTTTCGATGCGCAAGGGGATAGGCAGCGCGCCCGAACGCAGTTGCAAGGCCAGGGTGTTGGCTTCGTCTTCTGTGAATTGACCGCTGATGACGCCACCGCTGCTCAATTGCGCCTGGATGACTGGCGCAGACAGCACTTCGCCATCCAGCACGATCGCCATGGGCTGGCCGATGCGTTCCGCTGTAAAGCCGCCGAAAACGGACTGGAACTCTTCTTTGATCTCAAAATTGATCATCCATTCGGCGCTGCCTGTGCCTTGCGGCGGGGCGAGCACGGCGCTGGCCGCCTGCAGTCCGGCACCGGTCATCACGGTGCGGAATGGCAAGCCAGTCACTGGATGCGCGCGCCGAGCGGCCAGCGGGTCTTCTTCGCCTTCGGGCACGGTGGCATTGCGGCGCATCTCGACTTGTTCGCTGGTTACGATCTCGCTGCCCACCAGGTCATAGGTCTGGGCGCTGAGCCCGCCGAAGTCCACGAATTCCAGCAAGGCGGTCTGCTGGATGGTGGCGATAGCTTGTTGTGGGTCGCGTACGCCGGGCAGCTCGACCAGGATGCGGTCGCGCCCCTGCACTTGCACGGTTGCTTCGGTCAAACCCAACGCATTGACGCGCCGCGAGACATTGTTGGCTGTTTCGCCCAGGTCTTCGGCGGAGAAGCTGTCGGTGGCGATATCGGCTTGCAGCAAGACGCGCAAACCCCCGACCAGATCCAAGCCCAGGCTTTGTGTGATATTGAGCGCGAATTCGGGCAGGCCATCGCCATCGGAGTCAAATTCCAGATTTTCAGTGCACTTCAGGTTGGCGCGCGCAGCATCATCGGCAGCGGCGCAGGCAGCGGCATCCACGCCCTTGCTCTCGGGTGGAGTCGCTACCCAGATGCAAAAGGCGCTGAGTATGACGATAAAGAGTAGCCAGCGGCTGTGTCTGCTCATGTTTTTTCGCCTTCCTCGCTGGTCGACGCTTGATTGCGGATGCGGCCGGCACCACGGGCGGCGCTTTCTGTGATGGCTTGCGGGTCATAGACTTGCTGCAGAGCGGCTGTCAGCAGCTTGATGCGCACGCCAGCGGCGATCTCGATAATTGATACGCCAGCCGCCACATCAATATCAATGATCACCCCGACGATGCCGCCATAGGTAACCACCTCGTCACCCACATGCAAGGCGCGCACGATTTTCTGCTTGTGCTGGAAGGCGCGCTGCTTGGGGAAGATGACCATCGCCCAATAGCCGCCCAGCGCCAGCGAAAGCACCGCAAAGACTAGCACGAATTCTGGCATGGCTGCCTTTGTTCAATGGCTAATCGCAATTCGCCTGTAGTATAGTGGCGAATGCAGGGCATATCCAGACCGCATCGTTTGCTTGACTATGCGACCAGATATCTTATACAATACAGTTCGAACTTGTCGCCAGCGAGTGAGGTGGGCAGAAAAAATGAGCAGCGCAAAAACCAAGGCAATTGTGGCCGGCTTCGTCCTGACCCTGCTGATTGTGCTGGCGATCGCTCCCGCTGGTGCCGGCGATGTCGCCCTGAGCCTGAACAGCGGCGAAGAGAACGAAGTCTTCTGGGTTGAAGGCGAGCCGTCGCTGGTCATGAACGGCTTTGACCTTTCCGCCTTTGCCGATGACTTGCCTGTGGCGCTGGATGCAGTGACCTTGTCGGTAGAAACGCCAGTGCCCGGCGGGCGCGTTGTGGTGGTGGTGTACGAAGATGCGACTGGCGGCGCGCCGCGCGATGCCACGCTTGTTTATCGCGAGGTCGTTTCAATCAACGAATCTGGCAATGTGCGCATCGCTCTGTCTGAGCCAGCTTTCGTCAACGAGACAGTGGCTTGGGTCGGGTTTTATCTGCCAGTGGGCTTCCGCTTTTATGCCGATACTTCCGGCGCGTCTGCCTTGACTTATTGGGCTTGGACGCCGGGCGGTCCTTTCGACCTCAGCTCGCCAGCGCGCGCTGTGGTTTTGGGTCCTGGCGATGGCAGCGAGCCAGTCAACATTCAGATGGATGGCATCGCGCGCATCGGCATTGAGCTGCGGGAAGCCACGGGTCTGGAATTGGCGCGTCTCGCTCCGCTTGGGCAACAGGTGGCGGAAGATGCTGAAGTGGATGTCTCCAATTTCAAAGAACATCACAATTGCCCGGGCTTCTTGTGGGAACCCGGCAGTTCTTCGGTCGATCTGACCTGCCTGGTCGGTTCGCCAGTCGAGGCACCGGTGGTCATTCAAGATGCCCCAGAGGGGTTCATCGATGTCCAGCGCGAAGGCCCACTCTACAAACTCGTAGCGGAGAATTACAGCGTTTTGCCCGAGCCGGTGATGCACTGCATCCGCGTGCCAGAAGAACATCGGGAAACGGCGGTGATTGGCGAGGCGCGCGATATCCCGGAGCGTTGGTACATCCTGCCCTCAGTGCGTTATGACGACATGGTTTGCGCCGACATCAGCTTCGTCAATTATGTCGCCTATTTCTTGCCGCGCAGCCCCGGCTCCGTGCAGAATGTCAACCTGGTTATTGGCTGGTCGCGGGTCGCTCCACATCCGGCCATTTGTGGCTTGCCGCTCAAAATCACGGCCGCGGTCGTCAATACCGGGCGCGAAGAGTTCTTCACCGACGACGGCAACTTCCAGATCAGCGTGGAGAATATCCACCTGGAATCGGGTTTTCTCTTCCCGGTTAAGGATATTTCTGTGCCAGCTTGGCGCTTCAAACCGGGCGACCGGCGCGGCGTGCCCATTGAGTTCCTGAATGAAAATGAAGTGGTCCGCGACGGCACTACGATTGGTGACCGTTATCGCCTGCAAATCCGCATTGACAGCGCTTCTCAGGTCGAAGAGACCAACGAATCTGACAATATGTGGTTCACAGAATATATGCTTTCTCCCGTGCATTCGACCTATCAATGCTTTGACAGAAAACCGGACGATGGCTCTCCAGCGCATTATCCACCGGTTTGCGATCCAGAAAATTACCACCCGCGCTATGGACAGGGCAATTCGCCAGGGCACGATATCGACTTGCAGACTTATGACTACGCTGTGCAGCAGCCGCTGAACCCGAATGGTTTTGGTTTTGGCTTGTATGGCTACAGCAAGTGCCTGGAAGCGCATTACTATGACACTAGCACCAGCACGAGCGATTACATTGACTACTGGCACGATCGTGGCGAGTTGGACTTCGACGAGATCGGCATGGGCTTGGGCGCTTGCGAAATCAGGGAGGTTAGTAAAGAATCGGGTGATTTCAGCGACAAAGGCGATTACTGCGAATGCTTGGCAAACTTGCCTGGTCAATACGCAATTGGAGAAGACCAGTGTAATGCTATCTGGAACCAGATTACAGATTCGCAATAATCGGGAGTGGTGAATTTGTGGAGTTGAAAACCCTGCCCCCATCCCCCAGCCCCTTGCCCCCAAAATGAGGGAAGGGGAGCGCTACGACGTTTTGAAGTCCCTCCCTCTTTATGGGGGAGGGATTTAGGGTGGGGGCAAATGGTGGCATATCCACGATTCTCACCACCCCGAATTATCGTAATGGGAACTCCTTTTTTCGAGAGTTGACATGGAATAGGGCCAATGCGACTCAAGACGAATAAACGACTGGCGCGCCGCAATCGCCAGATCACCAACTACCTTTTCTTCGGCACCTTCGCTGCGTTGATTTTGGGCTTCATCATCATCAACGCTTCGCTCTTCACCACCGATGTCCCCGACACACTGACCCTGATCGCGCAGTCGGCCATTCTGCCGGTGGCTTTTGTATTGACGGTCGTTTCAGTGCGCATGACCAACTTGTGGGCGCGCCGTCCACGCCCGGAAGATGCCATCGCCGGCGGACTGAAAGGCTTGAGCAACAAGAGCGTACTCTACAATTATTATCACTTCCCGGCGCGGCATGTGCTGATCTGCCCACAGGGAGTCTTCGCCATCACCACGCGCTGGCACGATCAGCGCTTTACCTATCGCAATGGCAAATTCCGCAGCCACAAGAACATCCTCAGCAAGTTTTTTTCAGCAATCCGCTTTGATGGCGTGGGCAATCCGCTGCGCGATGCCGAATTTGCCAGCGCTCGGGTGCAGCGCGCTATCGACGGTGTCGCCGATGATGTCCCTGTGCAGCCGCTGGTGGTTTTCATCGATCCCTCCGCAGAAATCGAATTTGAAGACGAGCCGTCATTGCCTGTCCTCTACGCCGACACCAAGAAAAGCCCCAACCTCAAAGATTTTATGCGCGACAAGAAACGTGAGCTGGACGAGACCGTTGGCGATTCCAAAGCCCGCAATGCCAGCCTGATGCCGCTGACCGACGAACAAATCGAAACTTTCGAAGCCGCCACCACTTGAGCGCATGCGCCACCTGCCGCTCATCCTGATCTGCCTGCTGGGTTTTGCGCTACGCTTGCACAAGCTGGATGATGTGCCGCTGCGGGGCGATGAAGCCTTCAGCGTGCAATATTGGGCGGATACGCCGCTGGCAATTTCCCTCGGTGAGATTGCGCCGGGCGAGCCGCATACCCCCCTGGTCTATGCTGTGGCGCGGGCTTGGCGGATGCTTGTCGGCGGTGTGGACTCGGTGTTTGCACTGCGCTACCTGGCGGCATTGGGCAACATAATCGGCGCGGCTGGCATCTGGGCGTTGGGCTGGCGTCTGACTGGCGAAAGGCGTATCGGCCTGCTGGCGGCGCTGCTATGGGCTTTGCATCCCTATGAGATTTGGCACAGTCAGGAATTTCGCAATTATGCCTGGTGGGCGGGCTTGAGCGTGACATCGCTGTGGCTGGGCGCGCGGCTGGTCGAGCGTGATACTCGCGCCGACTGGCTGGCCTATGCGCTGATTGGTGGCTTCTGCGCGCTGGCGATATACACCGAACCATTTACCACTTTGGCGGTTACGGGCTATGCGTTGCTGCATCGACGCCAGGATGGAGGCTTTCTGCGGCGATTGCTGAGCTTGCAGGCGCTGTTTGCTGCGCTGCTGGTCTTTGGCTTCGCGCTGCTGCAAGTGCGCTCGGGCTATGCGGCGACCTACCCGGGCTTGCAGCCGGCCTTCTCGCTGCCGGAGTATGTGACGGTCTTCGTGCCGACCTTGACTTTGGGCAGCAGCATCCCGCTGGACCAAGCTGCGCTGGGATTGGCGATATCGCTTTGGCTGGTCGTGGCTGCCGCAATCGTCTACCACTATCGGCGCAGCGCTTTCCATTTGCTTGCGCTGGCGACTGTGCTGCCTTTGCTCGGGTTGGGCGTGGCTTCACAATTCTGGGATCTCTTCCACCCGCGTTATGTTCTGTCGGTCGCGCCGGCCATTTTGCTGCTGCTGGTGACAGGCAGCTTTTGCCTGGCGGAATGGCTGCGGCTTTGGATTCGTCTCGATGCGGGGGTATTGGCGCTACTGCTGCTTTCGCCTTGGTTTGCCCTGGCGGCGCTGACACTGGACGCGCACTATACCGATCCGTCTTTTCGCAAGGCGCCGGCCTGGGACGCGCTGGACGCATTCCTCAATGCACGGGTATCCGAGCGCGATCTTGTCATCCAGTTGGCCAGCGATGCGGCATTTGGCTATTATTATCGTGGCGCAGCGCCCGATATCGGTTTGCCTGTGAACGGGAGCCAATCGGTCGCGGATATTCAAGCGAGTTTGCGCGACCTGGTTGACGACTACGACAGTATATTTGTCGCCGCGCGCGAACAAGCTGGCTGGGGCAATGCTGGCGCGGTCGATGCCTGGCTGGGCGAGCATCGACAAGAGGTCATGCGCACCCATGCAGACGGCATGCCGGTCCGGCAGTATCGATCGCGGCAGGTCGAGCCGAGCGACGCGCCACTTGCGAGCTTTGCGGGCCTGGTGTCCTTGCTGCGTTATGAGTTTCATCCCGAACCGTTGCCCACCGGCGAATGGCTGCTGTGGCTGGATTGGCAGCCACGGTCACACAGTGCGCGCGCCTTGAAGACATTTGTACATGTTTATGCGCTGGGCGCAGCGGGGCCGGGCGAGCTGGTCACGCAAGCCGACCAGTATCCACAGGCCGGCAGACAGGATGCAAGCGCCTGGGACTTGCAAGCGCCGTTCCGCGATGTGGTCTATCTGCCGGCGGCTGGCATTGCGGCTGGCGCTTACGAAATCCGCATCGGCTGGTATGAAGAAGCTACCGGCGAACGGCTGCGGGCAGAGCAGGGCGCTGATGCCTATACGCTGCTAAGATTCCAGCACGGTGGCTGAACGAAGGGCGAATGGGTTGACACGAATCGCCGCTGACAAGTAGACTGCAAGCATAAATTGCCAGATCCTGGCAGGAGAGTGTAAGTGAGCCACGCCATTATTCGGCGGGTCTTGTTGCTTTTGTGGCTGTTTCCGGCGGTTGTCGGCGCGCAAGATGCCGAGTCCGCCGCGCCAATGGAGTTGATTTCCTATACGGTGCAGCCCGGCGACACGCTCTACGGCATTGCCAAGCAATATGCGATCTCACTTGACGACTTGCGCAGCCTGAACGGACTGCGCGAAGACGCTGTGCTGGAGGTGGGCGCAGCGCTGCTTGTGCCGCCTGTGGATGATTCGCGCTACTTCCACTATGCGGTCAAAGCGGGCGATTCGCTCTATGCGCTGGCGCGGCTCTTCGGCATAGCGCAAGCCGATTTGATGCGCCTGAACGCTATCGCTGCGGCCGAGTCGTTGCGCGCCGGGCAGATCATCAGGGTGCCATATCCATCAACAATCCCGCCCAAGCCGGGTTTTGGCTTTGGGATTCATGTTTTTGTCGAAAGCGGCGATGCGGATGCGCTGGCGGAGCAGGCGAAGCAGCTGGGCGTCAACTGGGCGAAGATTGATGTGGCTTGGTCTCGGATTGAAGCCGAACAAGGCAGCGCAGATTACGCCGACCTGGATGCCCTCGTCAGGGCGCTGGATGCGGCGGACCTCAAGCTGCTGCTGAATGTCTATGACGCGCCCGATTGGAGCCGCGCCAACTACCGTGAGAACATGAACAGCAAGCTGCTGGCTTATGGCGGACCACCAGCCGACCTCAATGACTTTTCTGCATTTCTTGCCCGGACTGTGGCGCGTTATGCGGGCCTTGTAGATGCCTATGAAATCTGGAAAGCCCCCAACCTGCTGAAATACTGGAATGTGCCCGTCTATGACCAGCCGCCCAAAGAATCTGAGGCTGGTGATTTTGGCTTGCCCGCTTCGATTGCCCTGGGCACGGTCCATTATGCCGCCCTGCTGGAGCTGGCCTATGCCACGGTCAAAGCGCATGACGCCGACGCGCAGGTGATCAGCGCTGGCTTGGCGCCGGTGGGATTCACGGACAATTACAATTCCATCGCCACAGATATTTATCTTGACGACCTGCTGGCTGCTGGCGCGGCGGATTATGTAGATGGCATCGGCGCGATCTTCAGCGCGTCGGCTGTGCCACCGACTTTGCCATGTTGTGAACAGCCGCCGGGCGTGGAATCGCATTATGAGTCTTTCTTGCAGAATTTCGGCGGCTTGATGGCGCATTATGCCGCGGCGCTGGACAAGCACCAGGTCGAACTGCCGCTGCTGCTCACGCAAGTGGGCTGGGGCACGACAGATGGCGCAAACCTGGCGGTGCCGGCGACGGGCTTTGAGTGGGTCAACTATACCAGCCAGGCGGAGCAGGCATTGTATGTACGGCAGGCTTATCAGTTGGCGCAAGAAATGGATGCGCTTTCGGCGATGTTCCTCTACAACTTGAATGGCTGCGCCGTCGGCGATGCAGAGGCTTGTTTCTTCAGCCTGGTAGATGCAAAAGGCGAGCGCCGCCCGGTCTTCAAGGCATATGAAGCGGTGCCGAAGCCTGCCAGTCCGCAGTAATCCCTAGCCGCCGCCCCAGTCGAAGCGTCTCCAACTGCCCTGCTCGCCGACGAAGAAATAGACGCCCGCTTCGTTCTGCCGCGCCACACTGACACGCCATTGCAGGTTATGAATCTGATTATCATGAGGCGCAAAGGCGACTGGCACGCGATAGCTGTTGGCTCTGGTGCGCTGGCGATGGTCGCTCGCATTGGTCTGGTTGCGCAGCTCGACCAGATAGACATCGTCCTCGCTCAGACCGCTAACGCCCACCCATTGCAAGACCAGTTCGCGCGAATTGATACGCTCGCCTTCCAGAGGATACAGCAGGCGAGGCGCGTGTTTGGTGGCGGTTGGCGTTGGCGTCTCCAAACCAGTTGGGGTTGGAAAGCGCGTCGGCAAAGGTGTCGGCTGCGGCACCTGGATGCACGCGCCGATATTCAATATGGGCACACAGTCTTCGCCGCCCGCCAGCAAGGTGAAATTGCAGCCCGACCAATTCAAATCGCTGTTGAGATCGCTGAGAATCTCAAGCGTCGTATTGTAGCGCTCGGCAATAGAGACCATGGTGTCGTTGGCAACGACCGTGTGGCAGCCCAGTGATGTGTCCGTTTGCAGGCCTGTCGCGCTGTCGATGCCGATAGTCGCCAGCAGCTCGACAGTCGCTTCCGCGCCGGCCGGTGTCGCAGTTGCGGTGGGGCGGGGGATGCGGATGGTCTGCCCGACCGGCAAGAAGTCGATGCTGAATACGCTGTCATTCAACCGCACGACTTCTTGCGCGACTTCCAGTTGGTAGCCATAGCCAAAGACCTGAATGATGCCCATGAGCGTGTCATCCGCCTGGACATCGTATTCAAAAAAGGCCGGGCTGGGGCTTGGCGAGGGCGACACGGTCGGCAGTGGCGTATTGGTGCGCGGCGCGACAGTCACATGCTCTGTCGGCGCGTCGAGGTCGCCCGTGGGCGTTGGCGCAACAGTCGGGCGTGGAACGGACGTCGGGGTGGCACTCGCGACCGGGCTTGCAGTTGTGGTCGGCTGTTGGCCGGGGCGCAGGTTGCAGCCAGCCATGAACAGGCTCGCCAGCGTCAGCACAGCCAAGAGGCACAGGCGCGTCACGAGCTGGCTCCTGTGCCCAGCCAGACAAAGCTGCGTTCTCCCGACGCATGCCTGACAGCGCCGCTATTTACATCAACGACGCTAACCTGCCAGATGTAGGTGTGCCTGGCAGCGTCGGTTGCCCCCCACTGGCTGGGGACGATGAAGAAGAGTTCGCGCGTATCGGCGCTGTGGGTGATGCTCTTGTCCACCGCGGTGATCGTAACGCGATAGCTGTCGTTTTCATCCAGCTTGCCCGTGCCCACCCAGCGCAGAGTCACTTGCTCGTCCGCGGCGAAGAAGGTTTGCTCTGGCGGATCTTGCAGAAATGGCGCGTTGAAGGTGGCGGTGGCGGTCGGCGTGGGTGTCTCGCTGCCAGTCGCCGTGGGAATGGCTGTTTGGGTTGGCGTCGGCGCTGGCACGCGGACAAGTTGATTTTCACTCAGCTGCACGGTGCATTCTGGTCCGCCAAAAGCCGTGCTGAAATCGCAGAGCGAGAATTCGAGTTCAGGATTCAAATCCGACAAGCCCTTGGCATTGGTCTCATATCTTGTGGCAATGGAAATCATCGAATCGCCCCTGCGCACAATATGCCACATCAAGCCGGGCAACAAGGTTGGCGTGGGAGTGGGCGCGAAGGGGTCGAATGCCAACAATGCCAGAGCGCTTTCTGCTGCGGCGCTGTCAGCGGCGGGGTTTGCGCTGGGCGCAGGGGTGGCCAGCGGGTCGATGGTGGGTGTTGGCGGCGGTACGCGTATCAGTTGCCCGGCGCGGATGATCGCTTCGTCGTTGATGCCATTCAGCGCCATGACGGTCGGCATGATTTCCAGGTTCTGATGCCCGCAAGCCAAAATGATGCCGATGAGCGAGTCGCCGGCTGCCACTTCGCGCAGGCAAGGCGCTGGCGTCGGTGTATCGCTGGGGATTTGTGTAGGCGCTGGGCTGGGGGTGTGGCTGGCTGTGGGTGGTCCCGGCGTAATTGTGGGACCACTCATACGCGTCGGTCTTTCCACAATCGCGGCCGGCGGCGCCTGGCGTGAATTCTCGGCCAGACGCGTCAGCAGCAGCGCGCCCGCTGCCGAAGCCAGGCACGCGACCAGCAGCACGATCAGGCAAGCGCTGAGCAACTGCCCGCGCCGTTGCAGGGAGGCTTCTGCCAGGTCGGTTTCGCCGCGGCGAAAATCGTATTGCGCCGGCTGCGCCCGGTTGGCAATTGTCTCGATGCTGGGCTCGATCTGCCCGATGCTTGCGCCGCAATTGACGCAGACTGCCGCGCCGCGTTGATTGCGCGCCTGGCAGATCGGACAAACTTTGATCGCTTGGCTCAAGCCGCTTCCTCGTCAGTCGCAGTTCTCCATCCACAATTATACTGAATGGCAATGCGGCTCGCTCAGGAGCAAAGTGCGGCCAGGCGTTCGTCTAGCTGCGCCATTGCCGCTTGCTGGTCGCGCAGGCGGTCGCGTTCACGCTGGACGACATCGGGGCGGGCGCGCGTCACGAAGTTCTCGTTGTCCAGCATCTTCTGCGTTCGCTCGAGCTGAGTCTTGAGTTTGCCGCGTTCAGCTTGCAGGCGCTGGCATTCGGCTTCAAGATCCAGCAAGCCCTCCAGCGGCAGGAAAATGGTCAATTCGCCAGCTACGATTCCGGAGCAATTGGTTGGGTCGCCGGCATCAGCAGGCAGCAGCGACAACTCCGACACATTGCACAGACGCGACAGGATGTGCGCATTTTCCGCCAGCGCCAGCGTCGCTCCGTCCTGTTTTGCCAGCGCCGTGATGCGCTTGCCGGGTTCGACCTTGTACTCGCCGCGCGCATTGCGGATCTCGCGCACCAGCTCAAGATACACTTGCATCTGCGCCTCAGCTTCATCGTCAATCAGCGCTTTGTCAGCTCTTGGCCATTCCGCCATGATCAGCGCATCGCCAGGGTGCGGGATATAGCGCCAGGCTTCTTCTGTCACGAAAGGCATGAAAGGATGCAACAGGCGCAGGCAGGCATCGTGAACGGCAACCAGCACGCGGCGCGTCGCCTCTTGTTCCGCTGGTGTGCCGTGGTACAGCGCTTGCTTGCTGATCTCGAGATAGAAGGGCGCGAATTCATCCCACATGAAAGCCAGGATCTGCCCTCCAGCCTCGCCATACTGGTAGATATCAAAGAGGTACTGGACATTCGCGATGAGGCGCTGCAAGCGGCTGACGATCCAGCGCGAAGGCAGGTCGAGCTCTGCGCGCGGCGGGGTGCCCAGTTCCAGCGCGCCATCTAAGTTCATATTGATGAAGCTGGTCATCTGCCAGACTTTGTTGACGAAGCGGAAGCTGTGGTCGAGGCGCGTGGGATCCAGATGACTGTCGTTGCCGGGCGTGCCGCTGGTGATGAGCGTAAAGCGCAATGGATCTGCGCCATGCCGGTCGACTACAGTCAGCGGGTCGATCGCATTGCCCAGGGTTTTGCTGAATTTCTTGCCACCTTCGGCACGCACCAGCCCGTGCAAGTAGACGGTATGGAAGGGCGGCGCATCGGTGAACCACAAGCCCATCATGATCATGCGCGCCACCCAAAAGAAGAGGATGTCGTGCCCGGTTTCCATCACTTGCGTCGGATAATAGCGCGCCAGATCGGCAGTTTGCCGGGGCCAGCCCAGTGTGCTGAAGGGCCACAAGCCGCTGCTGAACCAGGTATCCAGCACATCGCGCTCCATCAGCCAGCCGTCGCCGCGCGGCGCCTCCCGCCCGACATAGATTTCGCCATGCGGATCGCCATCTTTTTCGCGGTACCAGGCTGGGATGCGATGCCCCCACCACAGCTGGCGACTGATGCACCAGTCCTGGATATTTTCCAGCCAGTGGAAATAGACTTTTTCAAAACGTTCGGGCACGATCTTGATCTGTCCAGCGCGCACAGCGGCCAGCGCTTTTTCTGCCAGGGGCTGGATGCGCACATACCATTGCTCGCTCATCAGGGGCTCGACCACTTCGCCGCCGCGTTGGCTGCGCGGGATGCGCGTCAGGTAGGGTTCGGTTTTGATGGTCAAGCCAGCCGCCTGCATATCGCGCCACAGTTGCTCGCGACAGGCATAGCGATCCAGCCCCGCGTAGGGACCAGCCTGGCTGTTCATGCTGGCGTCTTTATCGAGCACATTGATCAGCGCCAGCCCGTGCTTTTGCGCCAGCTCATAATCGCTGAAATCGTGCGCCGGCGTCACTTTCAATGCGCCGCTGCCGAATTCGCGGTCGACATAGTCATCGGCGATAATCGGAATGCGCCGTCCCAGGATGGGCACCAGCGCCTGCTTGCCGATGAGATGTCGATAGCGCGCATCATCGGGGTGCACAGCCAGCGCCGTGTCGCCCAGGATGGTCTCCGGGCGCGTGGTGGCCACCGGCAAGGATTCGCCATTTTCCAAAGGATACCGGAATGTGTAGAGCGTGACTTCTTCTTCGCTCATCTCGACTTCCAGGTCGCTGACGGCGGTTTGCAAGCCCGGGCTCCAGTTGACCAGGCGCGGTCCGCGATAAATCAGTCCTTGTTCCCAGAGTGTGATGAAAGCCTGGCGCACGGCTTTCGACAAACCGTCGTCCAGGGTGAAGCGCTCGCGGCTCCAGTCACAGCTTGCGCCCAGCCGCCGCAACTGGCGGGTGATGGTGCCACCCTGTTCTTCTTTGTATTGCCAGGTGCGCGCCAGGAATTCTTCATAACCGACTGCTTCGCGGCTGGTACCTTCATCGCGCAGCAGTTTTTCCACTTGCAATTGGGTGGCGATGCCGGCGTGGTCGGTGCCGGGCAGCCACAATGCCGCTTTGCCGCGCATCCGTTCATAGCGGATCATCAAGTCTTCCAGCGCCGTGAAAAGCGCGTGCCCAATGTGCAGGCTGCCGGTTACATTGGGCGGCGGCATGCTGATGACAAAGGGTTCGGCAGCGCTCCCGGCGGCTTCGGGCTGGAAGTAACCGCCGGCTTCCCAGTGGGCATAGATGCGCGCTTCGGCTTCGGCAAAGTCGAAGTTGCGCGGCATGCCGGTTTCTGCTTTCGCTTTCATCTGGCTGTTCCTTTCCTTCCCAGCGCCAAAAAACAAAACGCCTTCCATCCCATGACAAGGACGAAAGGCGTGCTTCCGCGGTACCACCTTGCTTCAGGAGACAGCTATCCCCTGCGCTCGACGCGCGATGACGGGCGCGAACCGACCCGAGTCTACTGGCTTGCGCGTTCTTTCGGGCGACTCCCGGGCGACCTTCGACACCTTTGCGCCAGCGGGCTTTCAGCCAATGACCCGCCTCTCTGCCGCGCAGGAAAATGCCTACTCTTCCCGATCAACATCGTTGTCTATTCAATTGTGCGCTCCAAGCCACCCATGGGACTTGAACCCATAACCTATCGCTTACGAAGCGATCGCTCTGCCAATTGAGCTAGGGTGGCGCTGGCCGCAACGCTAGCAAAGTTCGCCGCGGCAATCAAGTCTGAAAGTGCTGGCGAATTCGCCGACAGGATATGTCTGCAGCCAGCTAGTGCGCTATACTGTGGCGATGATCCACAAGAAATAGAGACGAATGATCGCCCATGCCCATCGCCATCCTCGCCGATGAAGTCGTCGACCGAATCGCCGCTGGCGAAGCTATTGAGCGCCCAGCTTCGGCAGTCAAGGAGTTGATCGAAAACGCCATTGACGCCGCTGCGACAGCAGTCCATATCGAAACGGCGGCCGGCGGCCGCAAGTTGCTGCGAGTCAGCGACAATGGCACGGGCATCCGCCGCTGTGAAATTGAGCTGGCTTTCAAGCGGCACGCCACCAGCAAGTTGCGCTGCGCTGACGAGTTGAGCGCCATCCGCACACTGGGCTTTCGTGGCGAGGCCTTGGCCAGCATCGCCGCGGTCAGCCAGGCCACGATCGTCACCCGGCACCGCGATGAAAAAATGGGCTTGCGTATGCAGTGGGATGGTGGCGTCATGGGTCGGCAGCAGCCAGTCGGCGCGCCAGCCGGCAGCGTTATCACGATTGAGAATCTGTTTTTTAATACGCCAGCTCGTTTGAAATTCTTGAAAACCGACAATACCGAAAAGCGCCAGATTTACTGGGTAGTCGCTCGTTATGCCCTGGCGTATCCGCAGATCGCCTTTGCGCTGCTGAACGACGGACGCGAACGTTTTCGCTCATCGGGCAGCGGGCAACTGGCCGATGTCGTGGCGCGCGTCTTTGGCCTCAAGGAATTCAAGCACATGCTGCCTGTGCAAGCTGCCGAGCCCCCGCGCATGGGACGCGTGGCAGTCGACGTGCGCGGCTATGCGTCGCTGCCCCGGCTGCACCGCGCCAGCCGCGACCGCATCATCTTCTTCGTCAATGGACGCGCCGTGCAAGACAGCACATTGACGCACGCGGTGGTACAGGCTTACGATGGCTTGCTGGGGGCGGGCGCTTTTCCGTTGGCGGCGCTGATGTTGAGCGTGCCGCCCGACTTTGTGGATGTCAATGTGCATCCGACCAAAGCCGAAGTGCGCTTCCGCGACCAACAGACGGTGTTTCGGGCTGTGCAGCGCGCCGTGCGGACGATATTGCACGAGGCAGCGGAAAGCGCGGCTGATGTCGAAAGTTGGGCTGCGCCGAGCGGTGGCGGCACAATCAGAGAAGCCCCGCGCCCCGCTGCCAGTTGGCGGCATGCGCTGGCGGAAGACCCATTTGACAGTTATCCACACGACCGCATCCCCGAGCGAGCCGAAGCGCCAATGCAGCCGCGCACCTTGCCGCCCCTGCGCGTATTGGGACAAGCTGGCGCAGCCTACATCATTGCCGAAGGCCCGGCTGGCTTGTACCTGGTCGACCAAAATGCCGCGCACGAACGCCTGCTCTATCAGCAGCTACAGCGGGATCTGGGCAATGGCGGCCTACCCATCCAAGCAGTTGCCGAGAGTCAAAGCTTTGTGCTGGCGCCCGAAGATGCGGCGCTGCTCACAGACACGGCGCAGATTTTCGCCCAACTGGGCTTTGAGCTGGAGGTCTTTGGACCCAATACATTTCTGGCGCGCTCTCTGCCAGCCATGCTTTGCGGTCAAGCGCCCGGCGATGTCATCGCGCATATCTTGAACAGGCTGCGTGACAACGACCCGACTGTTCAATGCGCTGCGGTTGCCATGGCGGCGGCGACAGCCATCAAGCGTGGGCAGATCTTGCAAACAGACGAAATGCGTGCGCTGGTCGCTGAACTGGAACGTTGCCCAGAACCACACAGCGCGCCCAGCGGCAACAAAACCCTGGTGCATATCACCAGCGAGCAGCTATCCGCCGAATTCCGCCGCTCCTGAAGCCTAGAGCAGCGGCAGCACCCACAAGATGTAGACCGGCAGCAAGCCGGCCACGGCCAGGAATGCCAGCAAAACCAGCGCGATCGTAACGATATCAACGCCATCCGCGCGCGCCTGTCGTTGTGGCAAGAATGGTCCCGTATAACCGCCCGTTGCTTCCACATTGATGCTACCGTCGGTGTGAAAGAAAGGCGCTGGCGGGCTGGGAATGGCTGGCGCAGGCGGAGTGAGCGCCGGGGCAGAGGCGGGGATGGCGGGCTGGCCTGGACTGGCGGCTTCTGGTTGCGGGGCAGAGGCGCGCTGCAGCGCACCCGCTCGGCTGCGGTCGCGAATCTGGCTGAGGATCTGCCCCAGTTGGTCGGCATGCTGATAGCGGTCGTTGGGGCGCTTGCTCATCACCTTGAAGATGACGCGGCTTAGCTCGGCGGGCAGGTCGGGGTTGATTTCGCTGGCGCGAGGCACTTCCGCCTTCAGGTGCGCCAGCGCCAATTCGCGTTGCGAAGTGCCGACATAGGGCAGGCGGCCCGTGAACATCTCGAACAAGACGATGCCGATGGAATAGACATCCGAGGCTGGCGAGGGTTTCTCGCCGCGCGCTTGCTCGGGCGCGAAGTAATGCGGGCTGCCCCAGACCACCTTGCTGCGCGTTTGCGGCATGGTGTCCGTATAGGCCTGCGCGATCCCAAAGTCGGTCACCTTGATGACGCCTTCGCGGTTGATGAGGATATTCTGTGGTTTGACATCGGCGTGCACCAACTGCGAACGATGGGCAAAACCCAGCCCGGCGCAAAGTTGAATCGCATAATCCAGCGCTCGGTCGAGAGGCAAGGCACCGCGCTGTTTGATGAGCTTTTTGAGATCGCTGCCTGTGATCATTTCCATGACGATGTAATATGTCGCGCCATCGCTGCCGACATCGTGCACGGTCACGATATTGGGATGAGCCATCTTGGCGATGCTGCGCGCTTCTTGCTGAAACTTGGCCAGGAAAGCCGGGTCTTTGGTCAGGTTGGGGCGCAGAATCTTGATGGCAACGATGCGTCCCAGCGAGCGATCGAGCGCGCGATAGATAACCGACATGCCGCCAGAGCCTTGCTGGGCGACCAATTCGTATCGTTGGTTCAACAATGTTTCGCCGGGCATTCTGGTCAACTCCTTTGCCCTGCGCGGCGCGGCGCAAGCTGCTGAACCAGTTGCAGGGCGCTGCGGTCGCTCGCGCTGGCGAGGGCATCGGCGATCTGCCGAGGCTGTGCTTCGTCTCGCACAAACTGGCGCAGCTCGCCGGGGATTTGTCGCGGGTCTTTCTGCCAGCTCGAATAAAGCGTCTGGACGACCTGGCGCGCCCGCTCTTGCCTGCATAGGATGCGCGGATGTCGATAAAGCCGCTCCATAAGAAAGGCTTGCAACTGCTGAAAATGTTCGCGCATTCGCAAGCTGTAGCGCACAAGGAGGCGAGGGTGACGCTGAATTTCGAGAGGCGTGCCTGGCTGCAAGGCAACGATGCGCTTGCGAGTCTCTTGCAACACATCATCGACCAGGATGCCCACCAGCTCGCGGATTAGCTGATGACGACCCAGGTCGTCCAGCCGCCTGGATTGCCATGCAAAGCAGCCGGCTGCCTTGCGCCACAAGGCCAGTTCAGCGCAATCTGCCGGCGCGATCAAACCGGCTTGCAAGCCATCGTCGAGATCGTGGGCATTATACGCGAGGCCATCGGCGATATTGGCGATCTGGGTTTCCAGGCTGGGTCCCGCATCGCAATCAATCTCGGGAAATCTGCTCATGTCGCGCTTGGGGTCGTGCCTGGCGATGCCGTCCAATGTCTCCAGCGTCAAGTTTAGGCCCCGCCAGCCTGGATAGCGATTTTCCAGCCGGGTAACCACCCGATAACTCTGTACATTATGATCAAAACCGCCCTGGTCGCGCAGCAGGTCATCCAGCGCTGCTTCGCCCGTATGCCCAAAAGGCGGGTGTCCCAGATCGTGCGCCAGGCAGATGGCTTCCACCAGATCTTCATTTGCGCCGAGAGCCCGCGCCAAAGTTCTGCCGATCTGCGCCACTTCCAGCGTATGAGTCAGCCGCGTGCGAAAATAATCGCCGGCATCATTGACAAAGACTTGCGTCTTGTATTGCAGGCGGCGGAATGCGCCGGCATGCAGGATGCGGTCGCGGTCGCGCTGAAAAGCCGTGCGCGCGCGCGCTGGCGGCTCGGCATGGGCGCGCCCCCGCGATCGCCTTGCCAGCAGGGCAAATGGCGCGAGCGTCGCTTGTTCGTTGGCTTCCAGCATTTGGCGAATGGACAGCATCGTCACTCCTTCATATTCCACATTGTAATATGGAAAAATGAATGCGAATCGTCAATTGGGCTGGATTGGGCAAATCGTTTGACAAGCCCGCGCAGCTATGTTCCAATCCAGGCACAGAAAGTTAATCATGGAAAAGCGTTTTATTGGACTCGCGATTTCTTTCCCGTATTTGCGAACCTTGCAGCGCTGCGCCACAGCCGCCTGCCAGTGTTGGGCGCTGGAGTATTTGCCTCTTGCCGAAAGGACAGCCTATGTCTTGATATTCGCTGTAAAACGCGGGGCGCGCCACGCCTTGCGCCTTCAGACAGTTCCTACGAAATGATAAGGAGAATCGCCAAATGAAACGCTATCTGATAGTTCTACTGATGATTTTGCTGCTGATGGCAGGCGGCGCGGCATCTGCCCAAGATGTCACGCTGGAATTCCAACAATGGTGGGAGCCGGAATTGCCAGAAGGCTCATTCCGCGCGATCCTGGACGACTTTGAAGCCGCCAACCCCGGCATCAAGGTGGAGACGATCAGCGGACCCTACCTGACCACAAAAGACCAGATCATCGCCAGCGCGGCCACCGGCACGATGGCCGATGTCGTTGGTCTGGACGGGGCTTGGGTGAATGTGCTTTGGAAGCAAGGCGCGTTGGCAAGCCTGACGCAGGCGATGATGGATGTGGATTACGATGACAGCGAATTGGCGGCGCAGATTCGCCTCGCTGGGGAGACCTACATGATCCCCATTGCCAACTTCATCTATCCAGTATTCGTCAACCTGGACCTGCTGGAAGCTGCTGGCATCGACCCGCCGACAACGCGCGCCGAATTCGCCGCCGCCGCTATGGCATTGACCGATCCCGACAACAATGTCTATGGCTGGGCGCAGCCGCTTTCGCTGGAACAGCCCAACGGCATCCAGAATGACACCATGTCCTGGCTCTGGGCGAGCGGTGGCAGCATGCTCGACGACATGGGGCAGCCCCATTTGATCGGCAACGAAGCGCTGGCGGAGACCCTGGAGTTCATCAAGAGCCTGCATGACGCTGGCGTGGTCGCGCCTGGTTCCTTCGCCATGAAGGAGAATGAAAAGGTTGAAGAATTCGTCAACGAGCGCGTGGCCATGATCGTCAACACCCTGGCGCATTTCACGCTGATCCGCGAGCGCAACCCGGACCTGAACTTCGATATCACCGCGCTGCCGGCCGCTGAGGGCTACGATGGACCGCGCGGGCTGCCCTACGCCTCCTGGGGCATCGGCATCAGCGCCCACACCGAACACAAAGCCGAAGCCTGGAAGCTGATTGATTACCTCACGAGCGTCGAAGGCAACACGAAGCTGACGTCCATCGCCAACGCCTTCCCCGGCAATGTGAATGCGACGCCGGACTTCATTCAGACGGATCCGCTATTCATGACGGCATTTGAGATCTTCCAGGAAGGCTACCTGGCCAACGAGTTCACCGGGCTGCCAGCCGCGGAAGAGCTGATGCGCCAGATGGCTGAGCCCTTCCAGTTCTATCTCGAAGGCGATATCGAACTGGACGAGCTGCTGGAATACGCGCAGGAAGAATGGGAAAACATCTTCGAGTAGGAGAAACCATCCCCCATCCTAAATCCCTCCCCCATTAAGAGGGAGGGACTTAGTTGTCAAGCGTATTCCCCTTCCTTCCTCATGGGGGGAAGGGGATGGGGGCAACCTATGGACACTTCAGAGGCACACGCGATTCTTGAATCAGGCGCAAGTGGGTGGGAGAAGCGGAAGCGCAAATTTCTGCCCTACGCCTACCTCTCGCCGACGCTGGCTTTGCTCTCGGCTTTGACCATCATACCTATCGCGACTGTCTTCCTCTATTCCTTGGTCGACAATGTGATCGTCAACCCCAATCCTCCGGTTTTTGTTGGTTTGGACAACTATGAAGAAGTGCTGACCAACCGCAAGTTCCGCGGCGCGCTGGGCAATACTGTCTACTTCGCGCTTGTCAGTGTGATCGCGCACTTCATCATCGGCTTGTCGTTCGCGCTGCTGCTGAATACGCGCTTGATCGGCAACAAGACCAAAGCGCTCTTCCGCGTCATCTACATCCTGCCCTGGGTTTTCACGGCATCGATCATCGCGATTTTGTGGCGGCTGTTGATGAATCCGCATGGCGTCATCAACTTTGTTCTGCTCGAGTTGGGCTTCGTCCAGGAGAAAATGGAGTGGCTGTCGGATCGTGATCTGGCGCTGAATGCGGTCACTTTCATCAATATCTGGGCGGGTTATCCCTTCTACATGGTCAGTTTTCTGGCTGGCTTGCAGGGCATCCCTGACGACTTGTACGAAGCGGGTCGAGTCGACGGCGGCAACAGCTGGCAGCTATTCCGCTTCATCACTTTGCCGCAACTGAGGCCGATTATCGTCAGCCTGGCGCTGCTGGATTTCATCTGGACAGTTCACCAATTCACGCTGGTCTGGATGACCACCGGCGGTGGTCCCATGCGCTCTACAGAAGTATTGAGCACCTACACCTACAAGGCGGCATTCAGCTCACACGAGTATTCGATCGCCTCGACGTTGGCGATGATCATCCTGGCGATTTGCACCTTCATCGGCATCTTTTATGTGCGCAATCAGCGCATGGCGGACGAATAAAATGGTTGGCAGTCGCGCACAGATACGCAGAGCCAAGATCTTGACCTGGATCGCGCTGCTGCTGGGGGCTTGTTTCGCTGGCTTGCCGGTGCTGTGGATGGTTGCTTCGTCATTCAAGTCCAACCTGGAGATTTTCGCCTATCCCCCGGCTTTGATCGACCACTCCTTCTCGTTCAGCGCCTACCTGGCGGTATTGGGCGATCCCGGGCAACTGCGCTTTTTCTTCAACAGCTACCTGGTGGCGATCTTGGTCACCATCTGCACTGTCGTAACGAGCATCCTGGCCGGCTACAGCTTCAGCCGCTACGACTTCCGTTTCAAGCGCTTCTTGACCTTGATCATCATCGGCGTGCAATCTGTGCCGCCTATCACCCTGATGATCCCCTATTTCGGGTTGATTGTCTGGCTGGGCTTGTACAATTCGTATACCGCGCTGGTGCTGACCTACATGGTTTTCACCCTGTCTTATGCCATCATCATGATGACCGGCTATTTTAATACCCTGCCACGCGATCTGGACGAGGCGGTGATGATCGACGGTGGCGGCAGCTTTGTTACGCTCTGGCGCATTCTGGTGCCGATCTCCTTGCCGGGCATCGTCTCGGTGGGCGTCTATACTTTTATGCTGGCCTGGAACGAATTCTTGTTTGCGCTGACCTTGACTCGCACCAACGATATGCGTACTGTGCCGATTGGCATACACTTGCTGATGGGGCAACATTCTTTTGAATGGAATCAAATGCTGGCGTTGAGCGTGCTGGGATCGCTGCCCGTGCTGATTTTGTTTCTGCTCTTCCAGCGCTACTTTATCGCTGGCATGTCGGCTGGTTCCATCAAAGGCTGAGTTGCCATTTTGTTCACTGCCGGGAGAAAAAACTTGCCATGTTACTCAATATGAAAGACCTGCTCACTGTCGCCCGCGCCCATGATTTCGCCGTGCCAGCATTCAACATCAGCAGCAGCATGTTGCTGAAAGGCGCGATCGAAGCGGCAGAAGCGGCAGAAGCGCCCGTCATCGTCGCCATTCATCCCGATGAATTGGCTTTTGTTGGCACTGCCTTTGTCAAGATGGCGCTGGCTGAAGCAGAAGAGGCGAGCGTGCCTGTGGTGATTCACCTGGATCACGGCTCGTCAATGGAACAGATCATGACCGCCATCCGCGCGGGCTTCACCTCCGTGATGATTGACGCATCGGAATTGCCGCTGGCGCAGAATATCGCCGCCTGCCGCGAGGTCACAGAGCTGGCGCACATTGTCAATGTATCGGTTGAAGGCGAGCTGGGCACGATCGGCGAGTTGGATGAAGAGGCGGAAGCTGGCGCGGACGAAGTCGTCTTTGTCAATCCCGAGGAGGTCAAGCAATTTATCGATGCCACGCATGTCGATACCCTGGCGGTCGCGATCGGCACTTCGCATGGCTTGTATCCCAAAGACATGAAGCCGGAAATCCGCCTGGATCTGCTGCGAGACATCCGCGCGAAAGTCGATACGCCGCTGGTGCTGCACGGCGGCTCTGGCAACCCGGACTCAGAGATCGCCCAGGCGGTTGAATTGGGCATCAACAAGATCAATATCTCGGCGGACATGAAGAGCGCTTTTTATCGGAAATGCCGCGAAGTCCTGGCTGACCCCATCTTGCGCGAGCCGAGCAGCATCTACCCGGCTTGCATTGATGCGATGAAAAGCGTCTGCCGCCAGAAGTTCGACCTCTTCAGCACGACTGGAAAAGCAGCCTTGTATTGAGCCAGCGCATCGCTCTGGGCTTCGGCAACAATGTCGATTATGAGATCGTCTGGCATGCCGAGACGCTCAACAAACTTGTCGCCGAGCATCATATTTGTGATGCCGAGTTGGGTCGCAGCAAGGACATCAACAGCGAGCGCGAGTTGGTCGCCTCGATTTTGGGCTATGTCAAGGCCGGGCAGGGCGGCGAACAGTTTGTCTCGGACAGCGGTTTGATCGAACGGTTCGCCAACCGCTTCCAAAAGAAAATCACATTGGGCGGCACACCCGTGCGCGCAGCCATCGCCATGAGCAAGCTTGGACACACGGCCGCCCTGCATCTGGTGTCCATGAATGACGATGTGCGGCGGTTGTTGCCGCTGGGCTGCCCCTGGCTTTGCAGCAATCCGCGCGACAGCCACTATCCGCATTTGATCGTACAGTATAACCGCGGCGCTTTGATCCAAGCCAACGACATCCGCATCATGGCACCAGCCGCCAACCGACTGATCTACCACTGCAACGCCGACAATGTCGCCATGCGCTTGAACAGGGACTTCGCGGACCTGCTGACGAATGCGCGGGCTTTGCTGGTTTCCGGCTTCAATGCCATGCAAAGCGAAGAACGGCTGATTGCGCGCCTGGAGACCCTGTGCGAACTGCTGGAAAAGCTGCCCGCCGATGCGGTCGTATTTTGTGAGGATGGCGGCTATTACGATGCCAGATTTCGCCGACGGCTGCAGGCGACGCTCGGATCCAGGATTGATGTCTACAGCATGAACGAAGACGAACTGCAAGAGCAGGTCGTCGCGCCGATTGCGCTGGACGATGCGCGGACGGTATTGGCGGCGCTGGACTGGCTGCACGGGCGCATCCCTGCCAAGACTCTGGTCGTGCATACGCGGTGTTGGGCGCTGGCGCATGGTGGCGGCGCGCAACAGTATGCTGCGGCTTTGCGCGCCGGCGTAACGTTGGCGACAACGCGCTTTTGCCATGGCGACGGCTGGAAATTGGCGGATTATCGCGCGATGCAAGCCCGCCAACCCCAGCCCGCTACTGCTCGTTTTGCGGCTGCCGTCAATGCCCATCGGTCAGATAGCTGCTGTGTGCCGGTGGTGGCAGTCGAGCCGCGCAATGCCACTAGCATAGGTTTGGGCGATGCGTTTGTGGGCGGCTTTATGACGGCGCTGGCTGGATAATCGGCTCGTCAGAAATTCGCGCCCGCCACCCGCATATCGCCGATACGCCGTGTGATGCCTTGCGAATCCAGACGTTCCAGCACGGGAATGGCATATTTTCGTGAGCTGCCGAATTGATCGCGCAGGGTTTTGGCATCAATTTCGCCATACGCCTCAATATGCGCGCGGATGGCCCCCACTAGTTTTTCGTAGTCCCCTGCCGCAAAGGCGATGCTGTCGCTGACCTGCACCAGACGCCGCAAGTCCAGCAAGGCGCGCACCAACGCTTCGCCAGCCAGGTCGTTCATTTCGCTGATCGTCGGCGGGGAGAAGGGCGCAGTTGTCAGCGCAGCCATTAAGCTGTCGATGCGCGTTTGTTGCTCGCTGTTGAAGCAGATGACATGCGACTCGGCGCGGACAAAACTGCCATCGATCGTCAGACTCTCTTCGGCGGCAATGACGGAATCCAGCAGATGCAGATTGATGCGCAAACGGCTGCCCAGCTCGGCGCGCGACATGCCCAGCCGCAGCGGGTTCGCGCTGTGGAAGCGCCCCAATTCGGCGCGAATTCGCTGGGCCAGGCGCTGCCAGGAATCGCAGGACCAGATGCCCAGACCAGGCAGATCGCGCACCAGGTCCCCCGCCAGCGCCTCAGCCAGCGCAGCTTTCATTTCCTGTTCGCCCAGATCTAGCTGTGCCGCCAGGTCAGCGACCGTTTGTGGAGCGCGAGACCGAGCGGCTATCGCCAATTGTTCGCCAATTGAGCCGTGCAAACGCGCTTCCAGCTCGTCGAGAATCTGCGGCTGCATCCGTTTATATCGCCGGCCTGGTTGCGCATTGACGATGATTCCGCCCCCCACAGTCTGCGCCGGCGATGGTACGCGCAGGATAAAGCGGTCGCCGCGCGTCAGAGGCAGAGGATCGCGCAGTCGGATCTGCAGCCAGCCGCTTTCGCCCGCGGAGAGCGAATCTGCATCCAGCAGCCGCAGCCGCCCCAGCGCCTCAGCCGCCCCACAGAAGAACTTGACTTCGGCATTGTGCGCCAGCGCCCCCTCGAAATCGTCGAGCATGGTGAAATGCGCGTCAGCCAGCAGGGTGGGCTGCAATCGCCCTGGTCGCGCCAGCACATCGCCGCGCTTGATTTCGGCATTGTTGATGCCGGCGATATTGACAGCCACGCGACTGCCCGGCCGCGCCGTCTGCACATCGCGTTTATAACTTTGCAAGCCGCGGACGCGCCCGCTGTGCTCGCCCGGCTGGACGAGCAGCGTATCTCCGACCGAAAGCGAACCGCCCGTCAGCGTGCCGGTTACGACTGTGCCGAAGCCGCTGACGACAAAGACGCGGTCGATTGGCAGGCGAGGCTGCCCAGTGTCCCCGCGCTCTGGCAAGTCCGCCAGCAGTGCGCTCAACTCGTCCAGCAGCCGCTCGATGCCGTCGCCTGTCTGCACGCTGACCGGGACGATGGGCGCATTTTCAATGCCAGAATCCGCCAGCAGATCTTCGATCTCCAGCTGCACGAGCTCCAGCCATTCTTCGTCGTCAATCAGGTCGGTCTTGCTGATGACGACGATGAGGCTGCCGATGTCCAGCAAGCGCAGGATAGACAAATGTTCACGCGTCTGGGGCATGATGCCTTCGTCGGCGGCGATGACCAGCAGCGCAGCATCGATGCCGCCAATGCCCGCCAGCATATTCTCGATGAAGTCACGGTGCCCGGGCACATCGACGATCCCCAAAGTCTCGCCGTTGGGGAGCTTTGCCCAGGCAAAACCGAGGTCGATAGTCAGTCCGCGGCTTTGCTCTTCGGCGAGGCGATCTGGGTTGATGCCGCTCAGTTTCTCGACCAGGCTCGATTTGCCATGATCGACATGGCCCGCTGTGCCGATGACGCGCATGGACTATCCGTTCGGTCGGTTCAGGTTGGCGCGGTGATTTTCGGCGCTGGCACCGGCTTGACGGGCATCATATTGCAGCAGCATGGCTTGGTATCGCTCGCGGTAGAGTTCGGCGCGGGCGCGCTCCAACTGCCACAGCCGTTCGATATCGTTGCGAAGGCTCGGCAGGGACGCTTCCAGCCGGTCGACGCGCTTGATGAAGGTCGTGAATTCGCGGTCGTGGTTGCGCCAGACTTCGTCGCTCGACAGAGTCAATTGTTTCCAGCGCTTCAGATCGTCATCGCGCCAGTCATTCCATTCTTGCCGGAAACGTTCTTCGCTTAAGCGCTGCAGCTCTGCGCCTTCGCCAATGCGTCGTTCCAGCCGGTCGCCGATGCGATTGAAGTCGTCGATGATCCGTTTCATTTCACGATAGGCACCCGCCCATACCTCAAAGCGCTCGATGTATCGTTGCAAGTCGTCGTCCTGGCTGCCAAAGCGATTCTGCAATTCAGCCATTTGTTGGTCGCGCTGCTGGGATAGCAGTTGCTGCTGGTCGATAAACTGCTGGATTTGTTCGCGCCGTTCGCGTTCGCTGTTGCCGATATCTTGCAAGCGCCGTTCATTGCGCCGCGTCAAGTCTTCGACCAGGCTCAGCTTCGGCGAGATACCATCGACCGATTTCTTGAATTCGGGCAGATCGGTTTCGATCTCTGCCAGCCGGCGAGTATCAGAGCGGCGTTGCTCTTCCAGGAAAGCCAGACGTCTGTCTGGTCCTTCCAGCTGTTTGGCCAAGTCTTCCATTTCTTGATTGAGGATGCGCATGGCATTTTGCAGGCGGTCGCCTTCGGATTGCAGGTCGCTGATATTGCCAAGTTGACGTTCAATGCGCTCGGCTTTGCCCGATAGTTCCCGGACAGCCCGCTGGAAGTTTTCACGCTGCAGCTCGAGCCGCCGTTCTGTTTCGCGCTCGGCGGTGAGTCGGCGCGCTTCGGCATGCGCTAGCAGCTGCTCCATATCGGCGCGCAGTTGTTCGATGATGTCGTGCTCGCGCTGCGCCGGCATGGCTTCCTGGCGGAATTTTGCCTGATCCGATTCAACCGAATTAACTCGCCGCTGCACCACGCCGACATCTTCTGTCTGCTGTTCGAGCCGTTGTTCGAGGGCGTTGATGATTGCTTTGTCATGGCGGCGCTGTTCATCTAGCCACTCGATCATGCTGGCAAGTTGGTTGATGTCCATCGTGTCTGCTCCTGACAGCACGTCCACAGACGTTCGCGGACGACAAGTCTATTGTAGCAGTTTGCCGCCGTCGCTTCAATTCATCCGCCATAGTCACTCAGCATTGACAGCGCGGCCGCATTCATCTAGGCTTGTGCGAACAAGTATCGAGCGCGACATACGATGACCCGAGTCTACCATCATCATCCCGTCCGACTTGTCAGAGCGAAGCCTGGCGTGTGATGATTCGCGCCGCCCCAGCACCAAATGCCTCGCTCAACTTGCGGGGTTTTTTGTTTGTGAAAAGGACAAAACATGCTGGCAATCATCGATTATGGCGCGGGCAACCTGCGCAGCGTCTTGCACGCATTGACGCACCTTGGTGTAAGGGACATGCGCTTGGCGCGCGAGCCGCAGGAATTGCAGGGCGCGAGCAAAATCATCCTGCCCGGCGTGGGCGCGTTTGGCGCGGGCATGGCGCAGTTGCAGCGGCAGGGGCTGGTTGTCCCGCTGAAGCAGGCGCTGGCGGCTGGAATCCCCTACCTGGGCATCTGCGTTGGCATGCAGATCCTCTACGAAGTCGGCGAAGAGATGGGCGAGCATGCAGGTTTGGGCGTGCTGGGCGGGCGCGTGATTCGCTTTCCACGCTTTGACGGGCTAAAAGTGCCGCACATGGGCTGGAATCAGCTGAAGGTCAGGCAGCAATGCGCGCTGCTGGATGGACTGGACGCGGGGAGCTATACCTATTTTGTGCACAGCTATTACTGCGCGCCGACTGACCGCGGGACGGTCGCCGCCTCGGTCGATTATGGTGTGGAATTCGCGGCTGTGGTCCACCATGACAACATCTTTGGCGTGCAATTCCACCCCGAAAAGTCCCAGCAAACCGGCTTGCGCATCTTGACGAACTTTCTGCGCTTGTAAGGTTGCGCACGAGAGTCATACAGGACTATTAAACAAGAATGGGCACAGAGAGGCAGCGGATGATCATATACCCGGCCATAGACTTGCGCGGCGGAAAAGTCGTACGGCTCCGCGAGGGCGATCCGGCGCGGCAGCAGACTTTCAGCGACGATCCGCTGGCGACAGCGAAAAGCTGGCTCGATCAAGGCGCAAGCTGGCTGCACCTGGTCAATCTGGACGGGGCATTTGACCAAGCCAATGAGAATCTGCGCATACTGGAAAGCATCGCCCGGCTGGATGCCTGCGTGCAATTTGGCGGTGGCCTGCGCGATCTGGCGGCGCTGCGACAAGCTCGCGATGCCGGCGCAGATCGGCTGGTTATTGGCACGATGACGGTGCGCGCTCCTGAATCGGCGCTGGCGGCTGTGGGAGAATTCGGCGCGGAAGCGATTTGCATGGCGCTGGATGCCCGCGATGGCAGGGTTGCCACGCACGGCTGGACGGAAGTCTCGCAACACAGCCCGCTCACGCTGGGCAGATGGCTGCGCGAGCGCGGCGCGCGACATGCGCTCTATACCGATGTGGCGCGGGATGGTGGCTTGCGGGGCGTCAATGTCGCCGATACGATTGCCCTCGCGCGGGAAACAGGCTTGCAGGTGATCGCCTCTGGCGGCGTGAGTCGGCTGGAAGACATCCGACTGTTGGCGGCAAGCGGCCTGGTGGCTGGAGCGGTCATCGGCATGGCGCTGTACAAAGAGGAATTTGCGCTGGCGGATGCGCTGGCGGCGGCGAAAGGTGATTGACAATGTTGGCAAAACGGATCATCCCCTGTCTGGATGTCATGGATGGGCGAGTCGTCAAAGGCGTCAATTTCATCGACCTGCGCGATGCCGGCGACCCGGTCGAGCAAGCCATGATTTATGACCGCGAAGGCGCGGACGAGCTGGTTTTCCTGGATATCACAGCATCGCACGAAGCGCGAGCCACCCGCCTGGAAATGGTGCGTCAGGTGGCGGACAGCCTGTTCATTCCCTTCTGTGTCGGCGGAGGCATCCGCACGATCGACGATATCCGCGATACGCTGCTGGCTGGCGCGGACAAGGTATCCATCAACAGCGCGGCTGTTCGCGATCCCGAGCTGATTTCGGCGGGCGCCTGGGGATTCGGCAGCCAGTGCATCGTCGTCGCCATCGACCCGCGGCGCGTTGACGGGCGCTGGGTGGTGCACATCAATGGCGGGCGCATCCCGACTGACAAAGAAGCCGTCGACTGGGCGCGAGAAGTCGAGGCGCGAGGCGCTGGCGAGATTCTGCTGACCAGCATGGACAAAGACGGCACGAAATCCGGTTATGACATTGAACTGACCGAGGCGGTCGCCGCGGCTGTTTCCATCCCGGTGATAGCCTCTGGCGGCGCAGGCTGCGAAGAGCACTTCCGCGAGGCGCTGCAAGAAGGCGGGGCGGATGCGGCGCTGGCAGCCAGTTTATTTCATTTCAATGAATTGCGGCTGGGCGCGCTCAAACAGTATTTGCGCGAGTGTGGCGTACCCGTTCGGCTGACAGGTTGGGAGGCGCTGGATGATGCTGGATAAGGCGACATTGGCGGCAATGCGCTGGGATGCAGACGGGCTGATGCCAGCCATCGCCCAGGATGCCAACACCGGCAAAGTGCTGATGCTGGCTTATATGAATGCGCAGTCACTAAAACGAACTTTGGAAACAGGGCAGGCTGTGTTTTGGAGCAGAAGCCGGCGAGCATTGTGGCGAAAAGGCGCGACATCTGGCAATACACAGCGCGTCATTGAAATTCGCATCGACTGCGATGCCGATACGTTGCTGCTGCTAGTCGACCCAGCCGGACCCGCGTGCCACACCAATGCAGAAACCTGCTTCTTCCGCAGCCTGGACGACTTTTCCGCCTCGCCACAGCGGCTCTGAGGAGGCTGTCATGGACGACATGCTTGACGAGCTGGAAGCCATCATCAGCGACCGCCAGCGCAACCCGCTACAAGGCAGCTATACCAATCGGCTCCTGGAAAACGGAGTGTCAGCCATGGCGCAAAAGGTGGGCGAAGAAGCTGTTGAAGTGGTGATTGCCGCGTTGGCGCAAGACCGAAACGAACAGATCGACGAGCTCGCCGACCTGCTGTATCACATGTTGGTTTTGATGCGGGAGCTGGATATCAGCCTGGACGATGTGCGCGCGCGCCTGCGGCAACGGCATCAGCCACCCGCATGAGCTAGGGCATGTGGTCGAATTGCCCGTCCATGTATTCGCTGTAGGTCAGGTACCCTTTCCAGTAGTCAAACGGAATTGTCGCGAATGCGCCCGCGAAGACTTCGTCAGTGGCATAAACCACGGAAACGATTGGCGACGACTCTTGCAATTGCCCGTCCATGCCCGCGACCATGGCATAGAGCAGCATAGGCGTCTCTGGATAGTAGAGCATCAGTACACTTTCGCTCACGCTGAAAGGCTGCCCGGTCACGAAGCTCGGCTCACCATGCGCGGCGATCAGGTCGCCAACGGTGATATTCGGCGCGTGTTGGAAGAGCATGGTCGCGACATACTCGCTGCCCTGGCTGGAGATCTGGCAGCAGGGAGCGCCGTTCGCGCTGGCGAAAACAAAAGTGGCATCGCTGCTGTTGATCACCGTCATCCCGTCTAGCTGCTGTACGATTTCCAACGCATCCGCCAATGAAGTTTCGCCGGGTGTGATGCCCTGCCAGCAAGGCGCTGCGCAAGGCTCGCCATTTAGAAGGCTGTCGTCATTCAGGAAACTCTGGTTTAGCAAGCTTGCTTCGGGAGCGCCTATGGATATGCCTTCCGCGCCATCGGCCAGCGCGCTCAACATCTCATAGGGCAATCCGCCGCGATCGACTGGCTGCCCGCCGGCGTAGACGATCTCGAGTCCGCCGCCATCAATGCGGGCGCGTGTGGCGGGCGTGCCGGTGACTCCTGCCGATTGCGCCAGTTGTGTGTCGATCAAGTGCTGGGCAGCGCGCGAGGAACAGGCGTCCAGGGCGGCTGCATCCAGTTGCAGCAGGTTGGACAGGGATTCGCTCATATTGTCGAGATTGCCGGCGCTGGCGAACTCAAACAGCAGGTCGTGCCCGTCCCAAAACTTGCCTGGATCCTGCACAGCCACACATTCGGCCAGAGTCGCGCTGGCCACGGAGAACTCGGGATGCACCACCAGAAAGAAGCGATATTCAAATTGCGCCAACCCCGTCGCAATATGCGTCTCAACGAAGCGATGCAAGGTGTCTTGGTAGACTTGACAATGCGAGCAGAGGAAGTCCTCAAAAGCCACGATGGTCAGCGGCGCGGCTGGATCGCCCAAAACAAAGCCACCATCGGCGCGGCGGAATGCAGGAATGCCAGCATAACGTCCATGCTCAATGATCACTGGCTCTGCGGACTGCGGGCGTATGGCATTGACCAGGACATCCAGTTGCTCGGGCAGCGCCAGGGGGATGGCTAGCGGGTCGTCCGCGCCATATTGCACAAATAGCGACGGCGTGCCAGTCACTCCCAGCTCGAAGCCGTATTGCGCATCGACCGCGTGCTGGCCGGCTGTCGCGGCGCAACTGCCCAGCGCCTCGGCATCCATATCCAGCATTTCGGCGAATACCGCTGTCGATTCGGCGGTGAAGCCATGCTCGGTCGTCAGCTGGAACATCGTGTCATGCGCATGCCAGAAACGTCCCGGCTGCAACATATCGGCGCATTCCACCAGGCTGGCGCTTTGTACAGATAGCTGCGGATCGACGACTGGAAAGATGCGATACTCGAATTGCGCCTGGCCCGTCAAAACATAATCGCGGATGAAGCCGGCGATAATCGGTTCATAATGCTGGCAGCTGCCGCACAAAAAGTCGGAAAACTCGATCAGTTTGACAGCGGCATCGGCATCGCCCAGCACAAAGCCGCCATCGGGCAATCGGGTCTTGGCGATATCTGCGTAAGGATCGATGCTTTGCGCCAGCGGAGATGTACTGGCAAAGCACAGCAAAATCAGTACAAGCGCGGCTCGTAACTTGGCAATCATGATGAAACCTCATTCCAGTTGGCTTGGCTCAAGTGTCGCACAAAAGCCTGCGATTTCAATGCTTGTATGCGCCGTCCGACTCACAGTAGACTCGTCAAATGTCTGCCCAGCCAACCCGGCGCGAGCTGCCAATGTCCAAAGCCGATCCCCACACGAGCGAGACCAGCTTTCATGTGCGCTATGCCGAAACAGATGCCATGGGCTTCGTGCATCACGCTGTCTACCTGGTCTGGTTTGAAGAAGGGCGCAGCGCGTTCATCCGCGAGCAGGGCTGGAGCTATGCGGAGATCGAACGGTCGGGATATTTTCTGGTCGCCAGCGACCTGCGCGCGAGGTATCTGAAAGCCGCTCGCTATGACCAGCGCGTGACGGTGCGCGTTTGGATTGCCCAAATCAAATCGCGGCAGCTGACATTCGCCTGCGAAGTCGTGGACAGCGAATCGAATGACTGCTTTTTCAGCGCCAGCTTGAAACTGCTCTGCCTGAATCGGGCGGGGGCAATCACCCGGATCCCGCCAGAGTGGGGAGCCTGGCTGCGCGAATGATGCGCATGCGGTGCCAAGATGTGTTATGCTGGTGGCGGATTCGTGGATTAACGACTGCGGGAGCGCTGCAAAATGGTTAGTTATGCCGAAAGACCCTGGCAGCAAAGTTACGATATTGGCATGCCGACCTCTTTGGATGTGCCGGATATCCCGCTGCATCAGTTGCTCAAGAATACTCGGGCGCGCATCCCGCAGCATACGGCGCTGATCACGCCAGCCAACCTGCCGGTCATCGGACGCATCAGCAAGTCAGTCACTTTTGAAGAGCTGGACCGCGCCTCGGATGCGCTGGCGGCGGCGCTGCTGGATATGGGGCTGAAGAAGAGCGATCGCGTCGCCATCGTTATGCCCAATTCGGTCGCTTTTGTCATCAGCTTCTACGCCATTTTGAAAGCCGGCGGCGTCGTGGCAGCCACCAACCCGACCTATCCAGCCGAGAAAATGGCACACCAAATCAACGATTGCGATGCCGAGTTTGTGCTTGCCATGTCGCTGTTTTATGACCTCGTCAAAGAAATCCAGCCGCGCACCAAAGTCAAAACGATCATCGTTGCCAACATCAAAGAATACTTGCCGGCGCTCGCCAAGCTGCTCTTCACGATCGCCCGTGAAAAGAAAGACGGCCACTTTGTCGCGCAGCTCGCGGAGGGCGATCGCTGGTTCCAGGATGTGCTGGCAAAGTATGATGGCAAGCAGCCCAATGTGACCGTCAGCGCCGACGATCTGGCAATCTTCCAGTACACAGGCGGGACCACCGGCGTGGCAAAAGCCGCCATGTCGCGGCATCGCGGTTTGGTTGCCAACATGCTGATGACCGAAGGCATACTCGAGCTGCTCGATACGCCGCCCGAAGACGAGGTCTTCTTGGGCGCGATTCCTTTTTTCCATGTCTATGGTTTGGTCATCGTGGTCAGCACCAGCGTCTACCGCGGCTGCAAGATTGTGCTGGTGCCCAATCCGCGTGATATTGAGGATGTGCTGGGCAATATTGAAACTTTTCGCACCACGCTCTTCCCCGGCGTGCCAGCGCTCTACAACGCCATCAACAACCATCCCCGCGTGCAGAATGGCGATATTGACCTCAGCTCGCTCACCCTGTGCATCAGTGGCTCTGCCCCCTTGCCCAATTCGACCAAGACCGAATTTGAGCGATTGTCTGGCGCAACGCTGCGCGAGGGCTTTGGCATGAGCGAAGCGCCAACCGCCACCCATGTGAACCCCATTTTCCGAGACAACCGCCCGGCTTCAATCGGCTTGCCGCTGCCTGAAATGGATATGCGCATCGTCAGCCTGGAAGACGATGAAAAGGATGTGCCCGTCGGCGAAATCGGCGAGCTGGTGATGGCGGGACCCAATGTCATGGTTGGGTATCACGGCATGCTGGAAGAGACGCAGAATGTGCTGCGCGAGCGCGATGGCAAGCGCTGGCTGTATACCGGCGATATCGCGCGCATGGACGAAGATGGCTACTTTTATATCGTCGACCGCAAAAAAGACATGGCGCTCATCGGTGGCTTCAATGTGTATCCAACCACAGTCGAAAACGCCATTTCGGCGCACGAGGCTGTGCTGGAGGTCGGCGTGGCAGCTATCCCGCATCCCGAACGGGTCGGGCAAGAAGCGCTGAAAGCCTGGATCGTGCGCAAACCCGGCGCGCAGCTCACATCCGAGCAGGTCATCGAATTTCTGGGCGACAAACTTGCGCCCTACGAAATACCGCGACGCATCGCCTTCATAGACGAACTGCCTAAGACAGCGATCGGCAAGACCTTGCGGCGCGAACTGGCGCAGATGGATGCCGAGGCGGAATAAGGTGCCCCTGGCAGGACTCGAACCTGCGACCATCGGTTTAGAAGACCGGTGCTCTGTCCGCTGAGCTACAGAGGCAGCAACGTCGATTCTAGGATTGCCCGCAACCGCTGTCAATGCTCGCGAGCCATCGTTTACCCCCACCCTAAATCCCTCCCCCATAAAGAGGGTGGGACTTCAAAGCGTAGTACCGCTCCCCTTCCCTCATGTTGGGGGCAAGGGGCTGGGGGCAGGGTTGCCAACTCCACTAAAATCACCACTCCCCGTGCCATTGGTCGCAGTTAGTGACGATTGCCCGAATCCCGCGCCTGTGCTACAATTTAGGTATAGCATCACAGCACACAACGGTGAGGCTGTGCCGTTTTTTCCGCGTGAATCCACCGACGAGAGCGCCGCTTATGGACAGGGACTTGGCATCACAGCAGGAGCAGGATTACAACGCGAGTCATATCGTCAAATTGCCTCCGCGCGAGCACATTCGTTTGCGCCCGGGCATGTATGTCGGCGGCACCGATTCGCGCGCCTTGCATCACCTCATCTATGAAGTGGTCGACAATTCCATCGATGAGGCGCTGGCCGGGCGCTGTGACCGCGTTGAAGCGACCCTGCATGCGGATGGGTCGGCATCCATTCGCGATAATGGCGTCGGCATCCCGGTTGACTTGCACGAGAGCGGCGTCTCTGCGCTGGAAGTTGTCATGACCGAGGTTGGCTCGGGCGGCAAGTTTGACAACGATGTCTACAAAGTCAGCGGCGGTTTGCATGGCGTTGGCGTGTCGGCGGTGAACGCGCTTTCGGCTGAATTGACCGCGACCATTTTCCGCGATGGCAATGTCTGGCAACAGTCGTATGAGGCTGGCTTGCCCACTGGTCGGGTCGAGAAGCTGCGCGCCTTGCAACCCGGTGAAGTAACAGGCACTTTAATCCGATTTACTCCAGATTTCACCGTCATGGACGAGAACGAATTCAGCTTTGGCACCTTGATGACGCGCTTTCGCGAGATGGCATTTGTCACGCGCCGTGTCACCATCAAGCTGCGCGACGAGCGGGTCATGCCTATCCCGCGTGAAATGACATTTTATTTTGATGGCGGGCTGCGCTCTTTTGCGCGCTATCTCAACCGCAGCCGCAAGACCATTCACAGCATCATCCATATAGACCGCGAGGTCGAGCACACCGATCGACAAGGCGAGACCTTCATGATCGGCGTGGAAGTGGCGCTGCAATACGCCGATGTCGCCACGACGACCGAATTGGCATTCACCAACACCATCAACACGCCCGATGGTGGCACGCATATCACGGGCATGCGCTCGGCGATCACCGGCGTCATCAACCGCTATGCCAAGAAAAACGGCATGCTGAAAGAACGCGACAGCAACTTTTCGGGCACAGACACATTGGAGGGTCTGACCGCCGTGGTCAGTGTCAAGCACCCCGACCCGCAATTCGAAAGCCAAACCAAGGTCAAGCAACTCAATCCAGAGGTGATGGGCGCGGTTTCTCAAGTGGTTACCGAGGCTTTTAACGAATTTCTGGAATTGAATCAGCGAGAAGCGCGGCGCATAATCGACAAGTGCATGACCAGCAAACGCGCCCGCGAAGCCGCTCGCAAAGCCCGCGACCTGGTCCGCAGCGGTCCCAGTTTGTTGGAAAGCAGCACCTTGCCGGGCAAATTGGCAGATTGCTCACAGCGCGGCGAAAATGCGGAGATTTATATCGTCGAGGGCGATTCGGCCGGCGGCAGCGCCAAACAAGGCCGCGACCGGCACTTTCAGGCGATCTTGCCCTTGCGCGGCAAAATCCTCAACACCGAGCGCGCGCGCATCGACAAAATCCTGGACAACAACGAAATCAAGGCGCTGATCTCGGCGCTGGGCGCGGGCTTCCACGATGACTTGACCATGGACCGCCTGCGCTATGGGCGCGTGATTATCATGACTGACGCCGATGTCGATGGCAGCCATATCCGCACCCTGCTGCTGACATTCTTCTTCCGTCACATGCCACAGATTGTCGAGCAGGGGCATTTGTATATTGCGCAGCCGCCCATCTTTCAACTGAAGAATGGCAAAAAACGGCAATATATCTATCCCCGCGCGGGTATCGCCGATGACGAATTGCTTCGACAGTCACTGGGACGACACAAGAATCCCGACAAGGTCACTGTGCAGCGCTACAAGGGCTTGGGCGAGATGAACCCCGACCAGCTGTGGGAAACGACCATGGATCCCGAAAAACGCACATTGCTGCAAGTTCGCATTGAAGACGCCGCCGAAGCCGACAAGACATTCGCCACGCTGATGGGCTGGGATGTGCCGCCGCGCCGCCGCTTCATCCAAACACACGCCCGGCAAGTGCGCAACCTCGATATCTAGGCGCGCTTACAAGCCCGAAGTTCGCGCGTCTTTCTCGGTCCAGCCACGCGATTCGCTGGCAGCCAGTTCTGCTTCGGCGCGTTGCAGAGGCGCGCGTTCTGCCAAGGCATGCAGGATCGCGAAGAGCAGGCTGCCCAGCCCCAGCGCCACGATCGCCAACAGCAGTGGACTCCAGACGATGCCAGCCAACAACACCGGCGCTGGATGCAAGACCAGCACAGTCATGAGCACGGTGGGCAAAATCGCCACAAAGCAAGCGCTGGACAGATAATTGAAAGTCAATGAGAGCAAGCCGCCATGGATTGGCTGACGGGCGGTCGACCGTGTATGCACCAGCCAGCCCAGCCGCAGCACAATCAAGACCAGCGCAGCCAATGCGATTGCTTTTTCCGCTTCAACCATCATCAGCCGTGCCTAAAAGAGTGTGTAGATGAAGGCGCCGGCCGGTGTGGAAGAGCCAGCCACGATCAGCAGGGCGACTACCACCAGCACGATGACCATCGGCAGCATCCAATAGAGCTTGCGCTTCCACAAGAAGGCCAGCAACTCGCCCAGGACGCCGAGGCGCATGAAGAAATCTTGCAGTGCGCTGGGCGAATCATCACGCCGCTTGGGTTCTGTCGCCATGAATTCTCCTTCTGGCTTCGCGTATATTTAGCTAGGTTTGCGCACGATATGCGAGCCCAGCACCAGCATGTCGATATCGCTGTTGCGAAAGGTATTGTAGGCTTCGCGCGGGGTGTTGACGATGGGCTCGCCTCGCAGATTGAACGAAGTATTCAGCACAACTGGCACGCCGGTTGCCTCGCCAAATGTCTTGACGATGTCGTAATATCGGGCGTTGGTGTGACGGTCGATGGATTGCAGGCGGCCTGTGCCTTCGTGATTAACAGCATGAATCTGGTCTTGCTTGTCATCTTTGATAGGCGCGACCATCAGCATATAACGCGGCGAGTCATGTTCGGCCACCTGGGGATAATCGAAGTATTCCAGGGCGCGCTCCCGCAAGACGACCGGCGCAAAGGGGCGGAAAGGCTCGCGGAATTTGATCTTGGTATTGACGATTTCTTTCATATCCGCCCCGCGTGGATCTGCCAGGATGCTGCGGTTGCCCAGCGCGCGCGGTCCCCATTCAAAACGGCCTTGATGAAAGCCAATGACTTGTTGCTGCGTCAGCGCGTCGACAATGCGCTCGGTGAGTTTGGTTTCGTCTGTGTAGCTCTCGTAGGGCAACTGCGCTTCATCCAGGAAGGCGCGGCACTCGCCATCGCTGTAGCTGCGCCCATAATAGGCGTGCTCTTGTACCCATTTGCGCGGCTTGCCCAGTAGCACATGCCAAGCCCAAAGCGCCGCCCCCAAAGCGCCGCCATCATCGCCTGCCGCCGGTTGAATCCATAACTCCTTGAAAGGCGTCTCATTGAGAATTCGCCAGTTGGCTTTGGTATTCAGCGCCACCCCGCCAGCCATGACCAGTTTGTCCAGGCCCGTCTTTTGCTGCAGGTAGGTCGCGGTCTGGATGAGCGTGTCTTCTGTGAAGCGCTGGATGCTGGCGGCGACATCGGCATAATACTGATTGGACTTCATGGTCGCCCGCTCAGAGCGGCGTTCCGGGTTGGTGCGCGCAGTGAAGAAGTCGGCTTCGGCATTGCGCTGGTCGCCAAAGAGCTCCAGGAACTTGCGGCTGTAGCTGCGATTCGCCGAGCGGTGAAAGTCGAAATAATCCATATTCAGCTGGAATGCGCCGCTGGACGGGTCAACCTGAGCCAGCTTGGCGAGCTTGTCCAGGTAGCGCGGCTCGCCATACGGGCTCATGCCCATCACCTTGTATTCGCCATTGTTGACGCGGAAGCCCAGCCAGGCGGTGAATGTTGAATACAGCAAGCCCAGGGAATGCGGGAAGCGCTGTTCTGCAAAGAGCTCAATGGCAGCCGGCGCATCGTCTTCATCACCGAGGCTGCTCTTGCCCGTGCCCAGCGTGGTCGTCGTCCATTCGCCGACGCCGTCCACGGTCAGGATTGCCGCGTCTTTGAACGGGCAGGCGAAGTAGGCGCTGGCAGCGTGGCTCATGTGGTGATCGCAAAAGAGCACCTTGCTGTAGGGTACGCCGATGCCACGCGCTACATGACTGCGCACCCACAGCTTGTCCCCCAGCCAGGTCATCATGGATTCACGCCAAAATCCCAGCGAGCGCGGGAAGCCATTCAGCGCAGTTTGCAAGATGCGCTCGAACTTCAGCAGCGGTTTTTCATAAAATACGACATATTCGAGGTCGCTCGGACTGATGCCGGCTTGCTCAAGGCAAAATTGCGCGGCCAGTTTGGGAAAGTCGCTGTCGTGCTTCACACGCGAAAAGCGCTCTTCCATCGCCGCCGCCACCAGTGCGCCATCTTTGATCAGGGCGGCCGCCGAATCGTGATAAAAGGCTGAGATGCCGAGGATGTACATGGCTAGCCTTGCTGCCGCGCCGAATCGATATCGGAGGGCACTGGCTCGCGCTGCAGCCAAACCACCGATTTGCTTTTGATGCGCAGCGGGTCCATGAAAAGCGCCGACAACAAGCCAAATGGCACGAGGACCGTGCAATAGAATAGCGTGGCGATAAAGCGCCCGTTCATTTCGGCGACTATGGCAGAGTTTTCGCTAAACCGCCGCCAGGCAATAGCCCAGACTGTCTTCAATGCGCTGATCCAATACGCGCCCAGCTATGCTAAAACAGCGAGCGTTCAGCTTACGATGACGCCTCTAGGGTAGTGCCATTCAGATAGTCTCGCAAGGCGATTCGGGCTATATCGTGTCCCTGTTGATTCCAGTGGGTGTCGGCGACGAAATAGGGCGAGATGCCGGCTTGGACAGCGTCTTGAAGCGGCGAGGTCAGATCCAAAAATGAGATGCCTATCTCATCGGCGAACTCCCGCATGACTTGACGTTGAACATGCAGGTTTGGCTCCAAATACTTCAGACCGCCCATACCGTATTCACTCGACTCAATAGCAATATACTTTGCCTTGCTTTCGTCATCCAGATAGTCCCAATAAATTTCTATTTTTGTCGGTATATACATAAATATCAGTTCTCCACCGGCTGCTTTCATAGCGGTCGCTATATCGCTGATGCTCGTCTTGGTATGCTGCATCAGATGGGTTTCCAGAATGTGATACGCATTCAAGCGCAGCTGCGGAAGAAAGTATCTGTAGAATACCACTGGCGTATGTGGCTCGGTATGGGCTATGAGCGGATAGTGACAGGCTCTTTGGATTGCCTTCAGCGCGGTTTCAGCCAAGTATTGGAAGAGACGAAACACGACCGAATAATCGTGCGCGTGTTTGTACAAATGGGGGATGTCGTGCCAGGTCAGGCCTATGGATTTCATCCACGGGATGTACCCATTGTCGGACAAGTCGTTTCCCGCAAAGTAAGCGAGCACGGTCTTTTCCGGCTTTCGCGGCAAAGCAAAGGCTTCAAATAGTAGCTGCTGTTCAAGCGTGCCGCTGCCTGGCAAAGACAGAACCAGCATAGAATCCGAGATGTCCTTCCAGAATGGTCGTTGAATGGTCTCGGCGGCGGTGAACGAGTCGCCCAGCACGACCAGGTCGACATCGTCGGGCCATGGCTCTTCGTTGCGAAATCCGTGAGCGTCTCGCTTGAAGGACACATGGTAGGGCTCAAAGTGCTGCAAGTCTGCAGGTGATACACAAGCCCCGGGGTAGTTGTACAGGTCGCCACCTTGCGGAGTCACGAAGTATTCTACATGCTGCGAAGCGGGCAGTTGGCGCGCTCCGTGCTCGGTGTCCAGGTTATAACCGATGCGCTCCTGATATTGTGGCATATGTTCAATGAGAACCTTCGGCAAATGTGGAAAGGCAAGTTGCAAGACGAATTCCAACAGAAGCAAGGTGAAGAGCGCGATAGCCAATGCTCGCATCGCGATGATAAAAACATTTCTCATCAACTTGACTCCCAAGCCTGCAGTTTGCTTCAATTGCTGGAGAATGGACCGATATCAAAGTACTTGCCAGGCGGCGACAAGCGAATATCCAGCAGCATCGTCTCTACACGATAGATCTCAATGAGCGTTTCCAGCAACTCGCTCAAGCTGTCCATCTCGAGCAGTCGCTGCTTCTGATAGTTGTCGCTGTGCAGCAATATCGAGGCGATCTGCGCGATAGCCCGCGGCGAATCGGGCAGCTGCTCGGCATCAAACCGGCTGTTGTTGTCGGCGTGCAAAGTATCCAAATAATGCACGAGCATGGGACGCAGGATGCGGCCGCATTGCCTGACCCGCGGCGGATCGTCATCGGCTGGCATAAAGTACTCGACTTCGCCGACCAGATAAGGCTCGCTGTAATTCAACTCGCGGATTCGGAAGCGGCGCTGCCCGACTGTGACGATGTTGATCCGCTGCATGGGCAAGCGCTGCACCTCGCTGATCTTGGCTGTGCAGCCGACCATGAATGGCTCCGCCAGCTGCCCCAGCGCATCGCTGCCTTTGCGGATGAGCACCACGCCAAAAGCCTCGCCCGTCTCGATGCAGCGATTGATCATGAGCTTGTAGCGGTCTTCAAAAATATGCAAGCGAACCTGCATGCCCGGGAAGAGCACGGTTTTGAGCGGGAAGAGCGCCAGCTTTGCCATCTGGGGTGGACTCGGTCAGTTCTCTTTCTGACGATTGCGTTCTTCTTCGTGCAAGACGCGGCGCAGCACTTTGCCGATAAATGACCGCGGCAGCGCTTGGCGAAACTCGATCTCACACGGTATGGCATGCTCGACCAGGCGGCGCTTGCACAATTCCAGCAGCTCATTTTTTGTCAAGCGGGCATCGGGGCGCGGCACGACAAACGCTTTGATTCGCTGCCCGTCCGGCTCGCTTTCCACGCCGATCACCGCCGCTTCCAGGACTTTGCTGTGTTCATAGAGCACTTCTTCGACATCGCGCGGGTAGACGCTGTAATCGCCCGTGAAGATCGTATCGCGCTTGCGACTAATGATCTTGAAGTAGCCTTCATCGTCCATAACCGCGACATCGCCAGTATACAGCCAGCCATCGCGGACCACCGATTCTTCTGATGCGTCTGCCCGCCAATAGCCCTGCATCACCTGGGGTCCGCGGACTGTCAATTCGCCGATCTGCCCGCTGGGCAGGTCTTTGCCGCTGGCTTGGTCGACAATTTTGGCATCGGTGTTGGGTAGTGGGATGCCAATCGAGCCGACCTTGCGCTGACCGTTGAGCGGGTTGGAATGTGTGACCGGGCTGGCTTCTGTCAAGCCATAGCCTTCGACGAGCCGGCCGCGCGTCAGTTTTTCAAAAGCCTCTTGCACTTCAATGGGCAAAGGGGCGGCGCCACTGATGCAGGCTTTGATGGATGCCAAGCCAAAGCTGCGCACATTTTTCGCCTGGTTCAGCGCCGTGAACATGGCTGGCACGCCAGGGAAGATAGTCGGCTTGTAGCGGCGGATCTGCTCCAGCACCTGCCGCAACTCGAAGACGGACAAGATCACAATCTTGGCGGCGATGAAAATGGGCAGGTTCATGGCGGCTGTCATGCCATAACTATGCTCAAATGGCACCACCGCCATCACCACTTCTTCGCCATACTTGATTTCTGGTACCCAATGGCGGGTTTGCAGCGCATTCGCCACCAGGTTGTGATGGGTCAAACAGACTCCGCGCGGCGAGCCGGTTGTGCCACTGGTATATGAGATGACCGCCAAATCGCCGGGCGCGACTTCGATGCCCAAAGGCGCGCTGTCGTGGTCGGCCATGACCGCAGACATGAAAGTGCCGATCTCGCGCGCCAGTTCTTCGTCTGCGTTGGTGGGATGCCGATGTCGTCCAAACGCGGATGGACTGCCAGTGGTCACATGTTTGCCGATGCCGGTGAAAATCAATGTCTTTTCTGCCGATTCGCTTTGCAGCAGTTGCGCCAGTTGGCTGAAGGCGCTGAGTGTAATCAGCACTTTGGCTTCGGTTTCTCGCGCGTGGCTGACGATTTGTTGGGCATTGGCTTCTGGATTGGACAAGACGACCACGGCACCCAGCTTGAGTACGGCGTAATAGGCGATGATGAACTGCGGCGTATTTGGCAAGACAACCTGTACGCGATCACCACGATTTACGCCCAGTTCTTTCAAGCCACGCGCGAATCGATTCGTCCGTGCCTCCAGCTCGCGGTAGCTCAAGGTCTTGCCATAGAAGACAGTCGCCGTTTGCCTGGGCAGCCAGTCGGCGGCGCTTTCCAGGAAGCGGAAAAGTGGCTGCTGCGGGACAGGGATGCTGTGTGGGATATCCTTGTCATAGTGCGCCAGCCAGGGTCGTCCACGCGCCAGCCGGTCATTTGCTGAAAGCGCACGCCAACTGCTTCTTCGAGAATCCTCTATAAAACGTTTGACCTCCCGATTGACAGCTTCGTGTCGCTCCAGTTGGACTTTGTGCTTGGAATATCCGATATCAAGTACTTCTGCGCCCGGGATCAGCCTGGCGACATCATCGTAGACATAGCGCGGGAAATAATTGTCGCGTTCGCCCGTGATGACAAAGGTTTCGCAGTCGAGCCGAGGCAGCAGAGGCCAGGCTTTCCAACCAACCAGCGCATTGTGGTACATCGACTTTAACGAGTGGTATTCGGCATCCCAGCGGCGTCGGTAGCGCCAGAATGGCAAGGCCACAGAAATGGGAATGCGAAACAGCGCTGACACTGCGCGTGGCAGGGGATACTCGCCGGCTGTCGCCACCAGCACCAGCTTGGAGACGCGCTCCGGGTGGGCAAACGCATATTCAATACATACAGAGCCGCCAAAGGAATGTCCGACCAGTACGAATTGCCCCGTCACATCCAGCGCGTTGACGACCTCATGCAAATCTCCTACCAGCTCGGGCATGGAATAGTCGCTGTGTGGCGCGTCGCTCTGGCCATGTCCGCGCAATTCGGGCGCAATGACGCGATACTGGCTGGCGAAATGCGTCAACTGATATTCCCATGATTCCGCCACGCCCGCGAAACCATGCTGGAAGACGATGGTCTTTTTCATGCCCTGTGGATACAAGTCGATGACGCTGAGATGCGAACCGGGCTGGCAGGGTATCGGCACCTTGACGCGGTACAGGTCGAAGTCCAGCTGCATGACAGCGCGCTTCAAGCCACGAATTCGCTTTTTCATCAGCCCCTCGCTGATAGTCCAGCACGATTATACTGCAAACAGCGTTGCCCTTGCAGATGCTGGTCGCGCAGAGCGCATCGCGGCCCGCGCCAGGAATCGCTAGAATATAGTAAATCACCAGCGCAATATGCGAAGGAGCAGGCACATGACTTCCCCTCTGGTACAGACCGACTGGCTGCATGAACATCTAGATGATGCCGACCTGCGCATCATCGAGATTCGTGGCAAAGTGTTGCCGCCGACCCAGCCGCCGCCGCATTATCTCTCCGACCGAGCCGGTTACGAAGCCGCTCATATCCCGGGCGCGGTGTATGTTGATTGGCAGGTCGATATCGTGGAGCCCGGCTCGCCATCCAACGACATCGCAGCGCCGGCGCGCTTTTCGGCATTGATGCAGTCGTTGGGCATCAGCAGTCATACGCGCGTGGTGGTCGCTGATGATGCAGGCGGCATGTTCGCGACGCGCTTGCGTTGGGGGCTGCGCTATTACGGACACGAGCCTGTCCAGATACTGGATGGTGGCTGGACGAAATGGCAGAGAGAGGGACGACCCTCCAGCGACGCGATTTCGCGATACCCGCGTGGCGATTTTCAAGCGCGACCTGTCCCCAGCCTCAAAGCCACAGCCGAAGAAATTCTGCAGAACCTTGCAACTGGCGGCATGCAATTGATTGATGTGCGTTCGCCTGCCGAGTACAGCGGGACCGCATCTCGCGCAAAGCATGGCGGGCACATCCCGACCGCCATCAATCTGCCGCGATCGACCATGCTCGCTGAGGACATGACCTTGAAATCCGCGGATGAGCTGCGCGGCGTCTTCACAGAGCACGGCATCGACCTGGGTGCCGCGGATACCGTGCTGTACTGCAATTCCGGCGTCTCGGCGACCTATGGCATGCTGGCGATGGAGGTGGTCGGCGCGAAAAATCTGAGCATTTATGATGGCTCATGGAAAGAATGGGGCGGCGACGAAACCACACCCAAGGCGCGCTAGGCAGGCTGGCGCTTTGTCGGTTCGTCATAGGAACTTGGCTTTCTGACTTGTTCCCGGAAGACGCATGTAAGACACAAGCTTGCTGTTGTGTCAAACAAAGTGTGAGCCAAGCCAGCGAAAGGATCCGCCGTGGAAATCACCGTTTACAAGGATGCCGCGGCTTTTGACGAGCTTGTCGATGACTGGAATGCGCTGCTGGCGCGCGCCCCGATCGACTGTGTCTTCTACACCTGGGAGTGGCAGAAGACCTGGTGGCAGGCCTATCAGCCGGGCGAATTGCAGATTCTGACTTGCCACAACAAGAACCAGCTCGTGGGCATTGCGCCGCTCTTCATCACTGAATCGGCGCGTGGCAAATCGACGCAAATCATCGGCTGCGTTGATGTGACAGATTATCTGGATTTCATCGTTGATCGTGATCATGTACAATCGGCGCTGGCTGCTTTTGCCGATTATCTGCAAGACCAGCGCGCCAGCATCGGTGTGCTCGACCTCTGCAATATCCCTGCCCACTCGCCGACTCGACAGATATTGCCCGGTCTGCTGACGGAGCGTGGTTTCACTGTCGAAGTCGAGCAGCAAGAAGTCTGTCCTGTTATCAGCCTGCCGGGCGACTGGCGCAGTTATCTGGCGTCGCTGGACAAGAAGCAACGGCATGAAGTCCGCCGCAAGATTCGCCGCATCCAAGGCAGTGAACGCAAGGTCGACTGGTATATCGTCAACGGACAGCACGATCTGTCGGGCGAGATCGACACATTTGTGCGTTTGATGGCGGCCAGCGACCCGGAAAAAGAACGGTTTTTGAACGACGCGGGCAACCAACGTTTCTTCCGCGCTATCGTGCCGCTGATGCAAGAGCGCGGCTGGCTGCAGTTGAACTTCCTGACCGTGGATGAAGTCCCCGCTGCCAGTTACATCAACTTCTTATATGGCGACCGCGTCATGGTCTACAACTCCGGACACGCCCACCATACTTATGGAAACCTCAGTCCGGGCATCGTGCTGCTGGCCTACAATATCCGCCATGCCATCGAGCAAGGGTATCAGTATTTTGACTTTCTGCGCGGTGACGAGGCATACAAGTATCGCATGGGTGGGCGCGATACCGCCGTGATGAACATCCGCGCGGAATAGGCGAAACCGTGCCGCTCGAGCGCATCGCCTTCATCAGCGTGCACACCAGCCCGCTGGCGCCTATGGGCGGCGCGAAGACCGGCGGTATGAATGTTTATATCAGCGAGTTGGCGCGCGAACTGGGACGGCTGGGCGTCAAAGTCGACATATTCACGCGCCGCAGTACATCAATTGAACCGGAAATTGATCATGCGCTGGGCGAAAATGCACGCGTCGTCTACCTGAAAGCCGGTCCTGTCCAGCCACTTGCGCCCGAAGAACACTATCCGCATCTGTCAGAATTCACTGCCAGCCTGATCGCCTTCGTCACCCTGCACAACCTGCGCTATGACATCGTATACAGCCACTATTGGCTCAGCGGCTGGGTGGCCGTCAAGCTGAAAGAAACCTGGGGCATACGGTTTGTGCACATGTATCACACGCTGGGGTTGATGAAGCAGCGCATTACAGAAAATGCCCTGACCCAGCCCGACCAGCGCGTGTTCACCGAGATCCAGGTACAGCAGGCAGCCGATCGTATCATCGCGGCGACGCCGGCGGAACAAGCCCAGTTGCGTTGGCTGTATCGGGCGTCTCGCCGGCAAATCATTGTGATACCGCCTGGCGTGGACCCTGGCCGATTCCAGCAGGGCGATTCGCGTTCGGCCGCGCGCGCTGCCTTGCGCCTGCAGCCGGAAGCCGAGCTGCTGCTGTTCGTGGGGCGCATCGAGCCGCTCAAAGCAGTTGATACGATTCTGGAAGCCCTGCATGCCTTGCGAGAGCGCGCGCCCGATCTGCTGCGCCGCTTGCATTTCATGATCGTCGGTGGCGACCTGCGCGACCGATCCAACCGCGAGATGATTCGCCTGCAAGCCCTCAGCGTCAAGCTCGGCATCGACAAATTGGTGAGTTTTGTCGGCGCCAAAGAACAGGCGCAGTTGCCGCGATATTACCGCGCAGCCACCGCCGTTATCATGCCATCGGATTATGAGTCTTTTGGCATGGTGGCGCTGGAAGCCATGTCATCGGGCACGCCGGTCATCGCTTCACAGGTGGGTGGCTTGCAATTCCTGGTGCGCGACCAGGAAACTGGTTATCACATCCCGACTCGCGAACCGATCTCGCTCGCCGATTGCATCATCGAGTTGCTGAGCGATTCCGCGCGCGCCGAATTGATGGGCGAAAGCGCTGCCCGCATTGCGCAAGATTATGCCTGGGCGCGCATCGCCCGGCGTCTGCTGAAAGTCTTTGAACAGGTCGCGGGGCAGGGTCGCAAACAGCCCTAGCCGCCATACGAATTGGGGATATCGGCCACGCGCGCCGCGATATACGGGCTTTCCAGCATGTGCTCCAGCGCATCGTCTTCTGCCACCAGCGTCTGCCCCTTGTGATAGAGCGTGTCGTTGAAGCCATCATAACGATAACGCCGATTGACCCAGCCATGCAGATTGTGCTGGAAGAGCACATGGAACTGGATGGACTCGTCTTCGGCGAAGAGGTCTTCTTGCAAGAGCCAGACAGGCGCGTATTGTTCCAGATGAGGGCGCGTTTTGACGTCCCGTTTGCGCTTGAGATCATCGACTGTCGACATGTCTTGTGTCCTCGCGTGCGGCTGGCGCGTTGACGCAACAATAGCGGCGCTCGGCGCGAAATGCAAGCGTTTTCGTGCCGCCCATCCAGGGCAATCGCATCAAAACGAAACCCATGATTCCAGCGACCAAATAAATCAAATACTTGCCACAGAGGCACAGAGACACAGACAAAAGCGTTCATATTAACTTTGGGTGGCTGACAGCTCGCCCTCATTACAAGCAGGATTCCGAATTGTTCTGCCTTGCTAAACTTAAACTCTGTGCCTCTGTGTCTCTGTGGCAAATAGACAATTTAATGCGATTGCCCTGTCCCGCCCATGCCTCGCCCCTGTAATTGTCGCGCACTATCCGCTAGACTCGCTGCTCGTCAAAATAACAGCATGGCGGAGCGTGACGATGGCGGTGACTGGTGTGAACAAAGTGGTTCTGGCATACAGCGGCGGGCTGGATACTTCAGTGATCGTCCCCTGGCTGAAGAACAACTATGGCTGCGAAGTGATCTGCTTTTGCGCCGACCTGGGGCAGGAAGAAGAACTGGACGGCCTGGAAGACAAGGCGCTGGCTTCGGGCGCGTCAAAGCTCTATATCCGCGATCTGCGCGACGAGTTTCTGACCGATTTCGTCTTTCCGACCCTGCGCGCCGGCGCAGTCTATGAACGCGAATACCTGCTGGGCACATCCTTTGCGCGGCCGCTGATCGCCAAACACATGGTAGAAATCGCCGAACTGGAAAAAGCCGATGCTGTCGCGCATGGTTGCACGGGCAAAGGCAACGACCAGGTGCGTTTTGAAGTTTCGACCATGGCGCTGAACCCCAAGCTCAAGACAATCGCACCCTGGCGCGAGTGGGATATCCGCAGCCGCGAAGACGCGCTGGCTTATGCGGAAGAATTCCGCGTGCCGGTTTCGCACACCGAAAAAGACATCTATAGTCGCGACCGCAATATCTTCCATCTGTCGCACGAAGGCGGCTTGCTGGAAAACCCCTGGAATGAACCCGAAGAGCGCATGTTTCAACTGACGCGCGATCCGCAATCTGCGCCGGACGAAGCGGTTTATGTCGAAATCGGCTTTGAGCAGGGCAGGCCTGTCAGCTTGGATGGAAAGCTCATGGGCGCGGTCGAGCTCTTCCAGTCTCTGAACAAGCTGGGTGGCGAACACGCTATCGGGCGCATTGACCTGGTGGAAAACCGACTGGTGGGCATGAAGAGCCGCGGCGTGTACGAGACGCCGGCTGGCACCATCATCCACCGCGCGCATCAACTGCTGGAAAGCATCTGCCTGGACAAACACACCATGCAATACAAAGACATCATCGCCCCCAAGTATGCCGAACTCGTCTATAACGGCATGTGGTACAGCACCTTGCGCGAGGCGCTGGACGGCTTCGTGGCGGTGACGCAAGCGACGGTCACGGGCAATGTGCGGCTGAAGCTGTACAAAGGCAATATCATCGTGGCGGGCCGCAAAAGCCCCTACAGCCTGTACCGCGAAGATTATGCTTCGTTTGGCGAAGAAGATGTCTACAATCAGCAAGACGCCCATGGCTTCATTCAACTTTTCGGCTTGCCCATCAAAGTCGAGGCTATGCTGGAGGTGGAAGGTGGTGCCACGACTGACTATCGCCGCCCCGATTACAGTCGCTTCAAACGCGATTAGAGGCTGGCAGCGATGAGTCTGTGGGGCGGGCGCTTCAGCGAGCCAAGCGACGAAGACCTGCGGCGGCTGAACGACAGCATCGGCTTTGACCGCGCGCTGTATGCCGAAGACATCGCCGGCAGCATTGCCTATGCGCGGGCGCTGGCAGCAGCCGGCGTGCTTGCGGCTGACGAAGTGAAGGCGATCGTCGCCGGGCTGCAGCAGGTGCTTGCCGAATTCGACAACGACATTTTCACGTTGATGCCCGCCGATGAAGACATTCACACCGCTGTCGAACGGCGTTTGATAGAATTGGTCGGCGATGTCGGTGGCAAGCTGCACACCGGACGCAGCCGGAATGACCAGGTCGCGACCGACTTCCGCCTGTGGTCGATGCGCGCTGTTGACCGGCTTTTAAGCGATCTGCGGCAGCTGCAAACAGCGCTGGTGGAAATGGCGGAGCGGCATATCGACTGCGTCATGCCAGGCTACACGCATCTGCAGCCGGCACAGCCAATCACCGCCGCGCACTGGTTGCTGAGCTACTTTTGGATGCTGGAGCGCGATGTCGACTGCCTGGTATCGGCGCGGGACAGGATGGCTGTCTGCCCATTGGGTGCGGGCGCGCTGGCTGGCACGCCGCTTTCCATAGATCGGCACGCTCTTGCGAATTCGCTGGGCTTCAGACGTCCCAGTGAGAATAGCCTGGATGCGGTCAGCGACCGGGATTTTGTCGCCGATTTGCTCTATGCCTGCGCCCTGTGCGCCGCGCATTTGAGCCGCCTGGCAGAAGATATCCTCATCTATTCCAATCCGGCTTTCGCGTTCATCAGCTTGGACGACCGCTATAGCACTGGCTCCAGCTTGATGCCGCAGAAGCGCAATGCCGACCCCATGGAGCTGATGCGCGGCAAAACCGGGCGGCTGATTGGCAACTTGAGCGGCTTCTTGTCGACGCTCAAGAGCCTGCCCAGCGGCTACAACAAAGACTTGCAAGAAGACAAGGAAGCGCTTTTCGATTCGCTGGATGCGCTGGCGCGCTTGCTGCCCGTGATGAGCGCATCCATACGCAGTTTGCAAATCAATGCGCAGGCCATGGCGGCGGCGCTGACCGAAGACCTGCTGGCGACTGACTTGGCTGATTATCTGGTGCGCAAAGGCTTGCCATTTCGGCAGGCGCATCATGCTGTGGGGATGGTTGTGCGCCGGGCGGGTGAGCTGTCGGTGGAGTTGTCGGCGCTGCCCTTGGCGGAGCTGCAAGGCATCAATCCGCTCTTTGCCCCCGATGTCGAGGCGGTGTTCGACTTTGCGCAGTCGGTTGCGCAGCGACGGGCTTTTGGGGGCACGGCGCCCACAGCGGTTCGAGAACAGATCGCCCTGGCAAAGCAGCGACTGGCTGGGCAGGAACGATAGGGCTGCCAGCAACTTTGTCGATTTGCCCGAGCAAACCCTTGACATGGCGCATGGAACAGTGTAATCTGTGCGCTGCAACTGCGCGGAAGAGAGAATCATGCGCGAACGATCAAGCAGCATCCTCATTCTCGTCCTTCTTGTCGTCCTCGTGATTATTTGTGGACTCTAAAGGCTTGGGCGGGCACAGCGCAGCGAAACAGCAGACAACAGCCTCCCAAGCCACGGGGGGCTTTTTTGTTTTGCATAGGCGAGTACGGACGATGAAAACGACCGGCGCGCGACACAGCAATAGGCAATGCAGGCGAGCTGCGACTGGCGGACGCTGCGGCGCGCTGGCTCCAAGCGCTTGTTTTGTGCCCATCGGTGGCGTGAAGCAAGCGTTTTCTGTTTATTGGACTTTGACCGCGGAGAAACAAACATGAGTGCTGAATGGATCTGGCGCAACGGCGAATTTGTGAAATGGGATGAGGCGACTGTGCATGTCAGCGCCCACGCCTTGCATTATGGCTCGAGCGTATTTGAAGGCATCCGCGCCTACAGCACGCCCGCCGGCCCCGCGGTTTTCCGCCTGCGCGAACACAGCGAGCGGTTGATGCAAGGCGCGCGCGTCATGCGCATCGACCACGCCAACACCGCCGAGACGTTGGATGCCGCCATCCTCGAAACCGTGCGCCGCAATCGCCACGAATCCTGCTACATTCGCCCCATTATCTTTCGTGGGGCTGGGGCGCTGGGTCTGGAAGGGCGTAATAATACCACAACCGAGACCTTCATTCTCACTTTTGAATGGGGGCGCTATCTGGGCGCGGAAGCGATCGAGCAGGGCGTCGATGTGCAGATCAGCAGCTTCCGCCGCATGGCGCCCGACACGCACATGGCGCTGGTGAAGGCGGGCGGCAATTATGTCAACAGCCAGTTCGTCTCTATGGAAGCGCACGACAACGGCTTTCAAGAGGGCATCGCGCTGGATGTGAACGGCTATGTCAGCGAGGGCGCGGGCGAGAATATCTTCGTCGTGTTGAATGGCGTTGTGTACACGCCCGGCGCCTGGTCGTCCATTTTGATGGGCATCACCCGCGACAGCGCCTTGACGATCCTGGCGGATATGGGCGTCGAAGTGCGCTTTCAGCCAGTCGCGCGCGAGATGCTGTATATGGCGGAAGAGATATTCTTTACGGGCACAGCGGCAGAAGTCACCCCGGTCAAGTCGGTCGATCGCATTCCGATTGGCTGCGGCGGACGCGGACCCATTACACAAACGGTGCAAAGCCAATTCTTCGCGATTACCGCAGGCGAAGCGCCCGACAAGTATGGCTGGCTGACGCATGTATAGCCGGCCTGTAGCATCTGCGGACGGAGCAAAGAACCGAAACGGGAGGCGATAATGCGGCTCACGGGTTCAGAAATCATTATGGAATGCCTGCTGCGCGAAGGCGTGCATGTCATGTTTGGCTATCCGGGTGGCGCGATTTTGCCCACCTATGACGCCATGGCCAAGTACGAAGACCGCCTGCATCATGTTTTGGTGCGGCACGAGCAAGGCGCTTCCCATATGGCAGATGGCTATGCGCGGGCGACTGGCGAGGTCGGCGTCTGCATCGCCACCAGCGGACCAGGCGCGACTAACCTGGTGACGGGTTTGGCGACCGCGATGATGGATTCTTCGCCCATCGTCGCCATTACCGGGCAAGTGCCGATCCCGGCAATCGGCTCGGACGCTTTTCAGGAAACCGATGTAACTGGCGTAACCTTGCCTATCACCAAGCACAATTACCTGGTTACCGATGTTGACGAGCTCGCCTATACAATGAAAGAAGCCTTTCATATCGCGCGCACTGGACGGCCCGGTCCCGTGCTGGTCGATGTGCCCAAAGATATCCAGAATGCCGTAACTGAGTTCATCTATCCCGAAGGTCACCTCATCCTGCCTGGGTATGATCCGCCAGCCGCGGCCAATTCACATGAGATAGACGCTGCCTTGCGGCTCATTGACCAGGCGGAACGGCCGATCATCCTGGCCGGGCACGGCATCATGATGTCGGGCGCGATGCAAGAAGTGCGCGAGCTGGCGGAGCGGGCGCAGATCCCGGTCGCGCTGACCTTGCTGGGCAAAGGCGCGCTGCCAGAAGATCATCCGCTTGTCATTGGCATGATGGGCATGCATGGCGAGGCTTCGTCCAACCTGGCTATTCAAGAAGCTGACTTGCTCATCGCGCTGGGCATGCGTTTTGACGACCGCGTAACGGGCAACCTCAAGACTTATGCGGTCAATGCCCGCAAGATTCACATCGACATCGACCGCTCGGAGCTCAACAAAAATGTTCGCGCCGATGTGGGCATCGCTGGCGATTTGAAGACCGTGCTGAAGCAGCTGCTCCCCAAGCTCGAGCGCAAGTCGCATCACGACTGGATTCATCAAATTCGCGACTGGCTGGAAGACTCGAGTGAGCGCGATATCTTGAACTACGATACGCCGGGCGTATTGCTGACGGCGCAGGTCATCAACGATATCTGGCGGCACACGGGCGGCGATGCCATCACGGTCACCGATGTTGGGCAGCACCAAATGCTGGAGGCGCAGTATTATCCACACCAGCGCCCATCTACTTTGCTGACCAGTGGCGGCCTGGGCACGATGGGCTTCGGGTTTCCGGCGGCGATCGGCGCAAAGTTTGGGGTGCCCGATGAAGAAATATGGGCGATTGTGGGCGATGGCGGCTTCCAGATGACTTTGTGCGAGCTGGCGACTGCCCGGCAAGAAAATGTCAATGTCAACATCGCCATCATCAACAATCACTTCCTTGGCATGGTTCGTCAGTGGCAAGAGCTCTTCTTTGAAAAGCGCTATCAAGCCACGCCCATGGTCAATCCGGATTTCTGCAAGCTGGCGGATGCCTACGACATCCCCAATCGGCGCGTCACCCAGCGAGACGAAATAGAAGATGCGGTGGCTTTCGCGCGCAGCATCAATGGACCAACCTTGATTGAATTTGTCGTGGAAAAAGAAGAAATGGTTTATCCGATGGTGCCGGCTGGTGCCGACCTGCACGATATGAAGCGCAGACCCAAGCCAGGAGAATGATGATGGCGCAGCAGCCGACCGTCAACAAAGTGACTGTGGTGGCGCTGGTAGAAAACGAGCCGGGCGTGCTGAACCGCATTGCCAGTTTGTTTCGACGCCGCGCTTTCAATATTGATAGCCTGACCGTCGGGCGCACGCACAAGCCCGATATTTCGCGCATGACCATCCGCGTCGATGCGGGTCCCGAGTATGCCCGCAAGATCGCCAACAACCTGCAGAAACTGGTCAATGTGATTGATGTGCGCGTCATCGACAACGAACCGCATATCGAACGCGACCTGGCTCTGATCAAAGTGCGCAGCGACGATGCCTATTCGCGCAATACCCTCACCGAGATCTGCGACCGTTATCCCGCGCGCATCGTCGATGTGGGACCGCATGTGGCGATTATTGAAATGGTCGGCACCGAAACTTTCGTCGAGAAATTCATAGACGAAGTGCGCCCGATCGGCATTATAGAGATGATCCGCACTGGCATCGTCTCGATGGGGCGTGGCACGCGCATACACGATACAAGCGTTACCCGGCGCGATCTGGCGCGCGCCGCATTGCAAGCGTCCGCTATGCGCAACGGCAGAATCGTCTGAAAAAACAGGCGCTGTCTGCGCAAGCATTTGCTCACACCCAGTTCAGGAGACAGGCGACAAATGGCAACACTCTACTACGACAACGACGCAAACTTGGCGCTGCTTGATGGCAAGACGATCGCTATGATCGGTTATGGCAGCCAGGGGCACGCCCACGCCTTGAACGCGCGCGACAACGGGCAGCGAGTCGTCATTGGCTTGCACGAAGGCAGCCGCAGCAAAGCCAAAGCCGAGGCCGATGGCTTGCAGGTTTGCAGTGTGGCCGAAGCCAGCGCCCAGGCAGATATCGTCATGGTGCTCATCCCCGATACGCGCCAGGGCGATGTCTATCGCGAGCATATCGGTCCCAATCTCAAAGACGGGGCAATGCTCATGTTCGCGCATGGCTTCAACATCCACTTCAAGGAAATCGTGCCGCCGGCCAGCGTCGATGTCGCCATGGTCGCGCCAAAAGCGCCTGGACATCGTGTGCGCGAGGTCTTCACAGAAGGCGCTGGCACGCCCGGGCTCATCGCCATCGAGCAAGATGCGACCGGCAATGCGCTGGCTCTGGGGCTGGCTTATGCGAAAGCGATTGGCTGCACGCGCGCCGGCGTCATCGAAACCACTTTTAAGGAAGAGACCGAGACCGACCTCTTCGGCGAGCAGGTGGTGCTTTGCGGTGGCGTAACCGCGCTCATCCGCGCCAGCTTTGAGACGCTCGTCAAAGCCGGTTATCAGCCCGAGGTCGCTTACTTTGAATGCCTGCACGAGTTGAAACTCATTGTCGACCTGCTCTACGAAGGCGGCTTGAGCTATATGTGGTACAGCGTCAGCAATACAGCCGAGCATGGCGGCTATTCAATTGGCGACCAATTTGAAGAGTCGGTGAAGGAAGAAATGGCCGGCGTCTTGCAGCGCATCCAGGACGGAGAATTCGCCCGTAAGTGGATCAATGAGAATCGGCAGGGGCGTCCCAATTTTATTGCGCGGCGTCAGCGCGAACACGACCTGCTCATCGAAAAAGTCGGGGCAGACCTGCGCCAGATGATGCCATTTCTGGATGCCAAGAATATCAAACAGAGCGACTAGGAATATGCGACTTTCCGCCCGCAAAATGACCCCCCTCGGTCCCCCCGTCGGGTCGGGGGGAGGTATGCATGCGTCGGCCGCGAATCGAACCGAAAGAATCGAAAGGAAGGAGGTGTACGGATGTCGGAAGATGGTCTTGCCAGGCTTAGCCTTCGCTTCGTTTTTGACCACACGCGATATTTGAAAGGAGCGCCTCCCTATGACGACGCGAACATACGACGAAAATACCGTCATAATCTTTGATACCACCCTGCGCGATGGCGAGCAAAGTCCGGGCGCAACCCTCTCCAGCGCCGAGAAGCTGGAAATCGCCCGGCAGTTGTCTGCGTTGGGCGTCGATGTCATAGAAGCCGGTTTCCCAGCAGCCTCGCCCGATGACCTGCGAGCTGTGCAGCGCATCGCCCGTGAAGTTGGCACGCCGGACGGACCGAGTGTGGCCGGCTTGGCGCGCGCCTTGGAAAGCGATATCCGCACGGCTTGGGAAGGAGTCAAGGATGCCGCCAAACCGCGCATCCACACCTTCCTCGGTACCTCGCCCAGCCACTTGGGCATGTTGCGAATCGACAAAGCAGAAGGCTTGCAGCGCATTCGCGATGCCGTAACCCTGGCGAAGAGCTTGTGCGACGATGTCGAGTTCAGCCCCATGGACGCAGGCAGAACCGATACCGAATACCTGATCCAAGCCTGTGCCGTGGCGGTCGAATGTGGCGCGACCACGCTGAACATTCCCGATACGGTCGGTTATGTCATGCCATCGGAATGGGCGGATACGCTGGAAATGCTGATCAACGAGACGCCGGGCGCAGGACCAGGCAGCGGCGTGATCTGGTCGGTGCACTGTCACAACGACCTGGGCTTGGCGACCGCCAATACGCTGGCTGGCTTGAATCGTGGCGTGCGCCAGGTGGAAGTGACGATCAACGGCATAGGCGAGCGCGCCGGCAACACCAGCCTGGAAGAAGTCGTCATGGCCATCCATACGCGCAAAAGCTTCTATGACCTGCGCACCAATATCGACTCCACGCAAATCATGAAGACCAGCCGCATGGTGCGCAACTACATGGGCATGCCCGTGCAGCCCAACAAAGCCATCGTCGGTGCGAACGCCTTCGCTCATGAAAGCGGCATTCATCAGGACGGCGTGCTCAAAAATGCCGAGACTTTTGAAATCATGACACCCGAAACGGTGGGCCTCACACAGAGTAAACTGGTGCTGGGCAAACACAGCGGCCGCCATGCCCTGCGCGTGCGACTCGGCGAGCTGGGTTACGCTGTCGATGGCGATGAGCTGATGGATGTCTTTCGCCGATTCAAGACCCTGGCGGATATGAAAAAGACAGTCACCGATGCCGATCTGGAGGCGCTGGTCGCGGACGAAGCGGCGCAGAAATCTGAAGATTACTTCCGGCTGGTGGATATCCAGGTCGTTTGCGGCACGATGGGCATGCCCACGGCGACAGTCAAGATGACCAACCAGCACGGCGAAGAAATCATCGTCGCGGCTGTCGGCACAGGTCCCGTGGATGCGTCGTACCGCGCAGTCGATGAGATCATCCAAGCGCCCAGCACTTTGCTGGAATTCAATGTGCACAGCGTGACCGAAGGCATCGACGCGCTGGGCGAGGTCACTGTGCGCATTGCGCCCGAAGGCAGCAACCGCACCTTTGGCGGATACGGCGCCGATAGCGATATCGTGGTATCCAGTGTGAAAGCCTATGTGTCGGCGCTGAATCGCATGATCGCCAGCCTGGGCTCGGACGATGTCGCTCCCGAAGGCGATGTCGCCGTGGTCGGACTTTCAGCCTGAACGGACGGACAACGGACAGATGAGGGATTGAAAAATGACGAATAATGGAAGACCGCGCACGCTCTTCGAAAAAGTGTGGAACGCCCACACAGTGCGCGAACAAAGCGCCGATGCGCCAGCCGTGCTCTATATTGACCTGCACCTGGTGCACGAGGTTACTTCGCCCCAGGCATTTTCTATGCTGCGCGAACGCGGGCTGATGGTGCGCCGACCCGACCAGACGATTGGCACGATGGATCACAGTACGCCCACCACGCCTCGCAACGAGCTGGGCATCATCCCGATTGCCGATGCCATGGCGGCGCTGCAACTGGACACCTTCTCGCGCAATTGCAGCGACTTTGGCATTCCCATGTATGCGCTGGGCGACGAGCATCAAGGCATTGTACATGTCATTGGTCCGGAAAAAGGCTTGACGCAGCCTGGCATGACGATCGTTTGTGGCGATAGCCATACCAGCACGCACGGCGCATTTGGCGCGCTGGCATTTGGCATTGGCACCAGCGAGGTCGGGCATGTCTTGGCGACGCAGACTCTGCTGCAGAACAAGCCGCGCACCATGGCCATCAATGTCGAGGGGCAGCTGGGCGAAGGGGTGACGGCCAAAGACATCATTTTGGCGATCATCGCGCGCATCGGCATCGGCGGTGGCACGGGCTTGGTATTTGAATATCGCGGCGAAGCCATCCGCAGCCTCAGCATGGAAGGGCGCATGACGGTTTGCAACATGTCTATTGAAGGTGGCGCCCGCGCTGGCATGGTCGCGCCCGATGACACGACCTTCGAATATATGTACGGACGACAGCATGCCCCCAGCGGCGCAGACTGGGACGCGGCGATCGCAAATTGGCGGACGCTGCCAACGGACGACGGCGCGGTCTTCGACCAGGAGATCACGCTAAGCGCCGATGAGTTGATCCCCATGATCACTTATGGCACGAATCCGGGCATGGGCATGCCGATTACTGATGCTGTGCCCGCCCCGGCCGACGAGCCCGACATCAACAAAAAAACCGCGCTGGACAAGGCGCTCGCCTATATGGACTTGTCGCCTGGGCAGCAGTTGTTGGGCAAGGCGATTGATGTCGTCTTCATCGGCAGCTGCACCAACTCGCGCATTACGGATTTGCGGCAGGCAGCCAATTTCATCGCGGGGCGCAAGGTCGCCGACTCGGTGCGCATGATGGTTGTGCCGGGTTCGCAGCAGGTCAAAAAGCAGGCGGAAAGCGAGGGGCTGGACGAAATCTTCCGGGCGGCGGGCGCGGAATGGCGCGAGGCCGGCTGTTCCATGTGCATCGCGATGAACGGCGATCAACTGCAGCCGGGGCAATACGCGGTTTCCACCAGTAACCGCAACTTCGAGGGACGCCAGGGCAAGGGCGGACGCACCTTCTTGGCAAGCCCGCTCACAGCGGCGGCATCGGCTGTGTCGGGCGTGATTGCCGACCCGCGCGTCATGCTGGCGAATTAGGGAGGCGAGAATGGAAAAGCTACGGCACATCGAAGGCAGCATTGTGGGCATGCCGGTCAACGACATCGACACCGACCAGATCATCCCGGCGCGCTTTTTGAAAGTGACCGACAAAGCCGGCTTGGGCAAAGCGGCTTTCTGCGACTGGCGTTACCTGGAAGATGGCGAGACGCCCAACCCCGACTTCATCCTCAATCAGTCTGCTTATGCTGGCGCATCGGTCTTGGTGGCTGGCAACAACTTCGGCTGTGGCAGCTCGCGCGAGCATGCGCCTTGGGCATTGCTGGGCGCGGGGTTCAAGGCGGTAATCAGCACCGACTTCGCTGATATCTTCCGCAACAACGCGCTCAAGAACGGCTTGCTGCCCATTGTCGTCGACCGCGATACCCAGCAACAGTTGTTCAGCCTGGCGGACGAAGACCCGGGCACGACAGTCAGCGTCGATGTCGAAACGCAGGCATTGACCTTGCCCGATGGCCGCCGCGTCAACTTCCCGCTGGACGGGTTCTCGAAGTATTGCCTGCTGCATGGCGTCGACCAACTCGGTTATCTGCTGGCGCTGGAAGACGATGTGCAGGTATACGAGGCGAGCAACCCCCAACGTGTGACAACGACTGTCTGAACCGCGATTTTTTTGAGGAAGGGTGCAGCTCATGCAGAAAGTCGCAATTTATGACACGACCCTGCGCGACGGCAGCCAGCGCGAGGGCGTCTCTTTTTCCGTTGCCGACAAACTGCATATCACGCGCTTGCTGGACGAGTTGGGCGTTGACTATATTGAAGGCGGCTGGCCGGGCTCTAATCCCAAAGACGCCGCTTATTTTGACCAGGTGAGCGCGCTCGACCTGGCGCACGCCAAGATCGCTGCATTCGGTTCGACGCGGCGCAAAGGTATCGCGCCAGAAAACGACGCCAACATCCGCGCGCTGGTGGCTGCCGATACGCCGGTGGTGACGGTGGTCGGCAAGACATCCATGCTGCATGTGACCGATGTCTTGCAGACCACAGCCGACGAAAACCTGCGCATGATTGAGGACAGCCTGGCATTCTTGAAATCGCTGGGCAAAGAAGTCATCTATGACGCCGAGCATTTTTTTGATGGCGCAAAACTGGATATGGAATATGGCTTCGACACCTTGGCGGCTGCGGCGGCTGGCGGCGCGGATGTCATCGTGCTCTGCGATACCAACGGCGGCTCAATGCCCTGGGAAACCGCGGAGTTCTTCATACGCGCGCGCGAGCTTTTTCCTGAAATGGTCTTCGGCATTCATACGCACAACGACAGCGAACTGGCGGTGGCGAATTCACTGGCGGCGGTGCGGGCTGGGGCGGCGCATGTTCAAGGCACGATCAATGGCTATGGCGAGCGCTGCGGCAACGCCAACCTGTGCAGCATCATCCCCGATCTCATTATCAAGATGGGCTTGCCTTGCCTGGCGCGCGATGGACAACTGGCGATTTTGACGCATTTGTCGCGGGCAGTCGCCGAGATCGCCAACCTGGCGCCCGATACGCATTTGCCTTATGTGGGCAAGAGCGCCTTCGCACACAAAGGTGGCATACATGTGGCAGCCATGCGGCGCAATGTCGACAGCTATCAACATATCGAGCCGGAATTGGTCGGCAACAAGACGCGCGTGCTGGTGTCGGATTTGTCGGGGCGCGGCAATCTGCTCAGCAAGTCGGAAGAACTCGGCCTGGATGTTTCGCGGTTCGAAGCGACGCAGGTTTTGAACGACATCAAAGAACTGGAGAACGCCGGCTTTGTATTCGAAGGCGCAGAAGCCTCGGTGGCGGTGCGCTTGCGGCGGGCATCGGCGGATTATGAGCCGCTTTTCACCTTGCTCGATTTCACTGTGATTGTCGAAGATCGGCGCGGGCGCGGACAACTGGCTGAGGCTATGGTCAAGCTGGATGTCGATGGCGATGTCGTTCACACAGCCGCCGAGGGCAATGGGCCCGTCAATGCGCTGGATCTGGCGCTGCGCAAGGCCTTGCTGCCGCTGTATCCGGCGCTGCGCGATATCCAGTTGGTCGATTACAAAGTGCGCATCATCGACAGTCAGCATGCCACCGGCGCGATGACCCGTGTATTGATCGACTCGTATAATGGCAAAAAGCGCTGGAGCACAGTCGGTGCTGGCACCGACATCATCTGCGCGAGCTGGCTGGCGCTGGTCGACAGCGTCGAATATGGCTTGTCGATCGCCCATGTCGAAGGCGAAGAAACTTCTTTGGAAATGGCACGCTAATCTACTTGTGGAAGGATAACAAATGCAGGCGACTATTGCGGTACTTTCTGGCGATGGCATCGGTCCCGAAGTGGTTTCGCATGCGACCAGGCTGCTGGCTGCGATTGCCGAAAAACGCGGTCATCAGTTTCGATTCGTGCATGGGTTGATCGGCGGCATCGCCATTGACGAGACGGGCGATCCACTGCCGCCAGAAACTGTCGCCATCTGCGAAGATGCCGATGCCATTTTGCTTGGCGCGGTCGGCGGACCAAAGTGGTCTGATCCCACAGCGACTGTCCAGCCCGAGCGCGGCTTGCTGGGTTTGCGGCAGCATTTTGGCCTCTTCGCCAACTTGCGCCCGGTCAAAACTTATCCTGCCCTGGCGGCGCAGGCCCCGCTGCGCGCAGATCTGCTGCAAGATATCGATATTCTCTTTGTGCGCGAGCTGGTCAGTGGCATCTATTTTGGCGAGCGCCAGGAACAAGGCGCAGGCGATGTCTCCTACGACACCATGACCTATACGAGCGCCCAGGTCGAACAAGTGGCGAATGTGGCTTTTCGCGCGGCGCAAGGCCGGCGGGGCAAGCTGTGTTCGGTGGACAAAGCCAATGTGCTGGCTTCCATGCGGCTGTGGCGACGCACGGTTGTGGCGTTGCACGAAGAATACGCCGATGTCGAGCTGGAGCATTTGCTGGTGGACGCGGCGACCATGCACTTGCTGACGCGCCCGGGCAGCTTTGATGTCATCGTGGCGGGCAACATGTTCGGCGACATATTGAGCGACGAAGCCTCCGTGCTGGCGGGCAGCCTGGGCATGTTGCCGTCCGCGTCACTGCGCGCCGACAATTTTGGCTTGTATGAGCCGGTGCATGGCACTGCGCCCGATATCGCCGGGCGAGGCATAGCCAACCCGATCGGCATGTTCCTCAGCGCGGCGCTGCTGCTGCGTTACAGCTTGCGGCTGGACGATGAGGCAAGCGCGATCGAGGCGGCTGTTGATGCGGCGCTTGCCGATGGCTTGCGCACGGCTGATATTGCCAGCGCCGACGAGACGCCCGTGTCTACTGATGAATTCGCGGCTGCAGTTTTGGCGCGTATAGAAACTTCCTGAAACTGGTCAGGCGGGCTGCAACTCCGACTGAGCCCTAACCCGCGTGATATTCGCGCCCAGTTGACTCAGCAGGTCATCAATCCCTTCGTAACCGCGGTCGATCTGGTAGATATTATTGATGGTGCTTTCGCCTTCGGCAGCCAGAGCCGCCAGCAGAATCGTCGCGCCCGCGCGGATGTTGTCGGCTGTGAGGCGCGCCGGCTTCAAGCGATCCACCCCCTTGACGATGCAGGCGCCGCCCTGGCTGATGAGGATGTCTGCGCCCATCTGCAGAAGCGATTCGGCGTAATCGTAGCGGTTGTCAAAGACGCGCTCGCGGATGTAGCTCGTCCCGTCTGACAGGCAAGACAGCGCGACGACGCAGGGCTGCAAGTCCGTTGGGAAGCCAGGATAGGGGTATGTCTGGATGTTGATCGGATTCAGTTGTTTTCGCCGGCCTTGTACGCGGATTGATTTGCCTTGGATGCCGATAGTCACGCCCATTTGCTCCAGCTTGGCACAGACGATACGCAGATGCTCCGGCTCGGCATCGTGCACGGTGACATCGCCGCCGGTGATCGCCGCAGCCATCATGAATGTGCCGGTCACCAGTCGGTCGGACACGGGCGTATAGTCTGTAGCGCGCAGCCGCTCGACGCCCTGGATGAATAGCGTATGTGTGCCCAATCCGCGGATATCGGCGCCCATGGCATTCAGAAAGTTGCCAAAGTCGATGACTTCGGGCTCGACCGAGGCATTTTCTAGGATCGTTTGTCCCTCTGCCAGCGCCGCCGCCAGCATCAGATTCTCAGTGCCCGTGTGGCTGGGCCAGTCGAGGTATAGCAGAGTCCCGCGAAAGCGCCGTCGTTCGAGCTCGGCGATGGTTCGGCCATCGTCAAAATATTGCACATCTGCGCCCAGCCGTGCGAAGCCACGATGATGAAAGTCGATCTTGCGCGTGCCAATATCGCAGCCGCCACTGCCAGGCAATTCCACATAGCCCAGGCGAATTTGCAGCGGCGCAAGAAAGAGCACGGAACCACGAAAGCGCTCGGTGATATCGGCGGGCAAGATTCCGTTGTTTACACCGCTGGCGTCAATGCGGGCTGTTTTGCTGTGCCGGTCATAGTCGACACTTGCGCCAACCACTCGCAGCAGTTCAAAGGCGCAATCTACATCTTCGATATCGGGCACCTGGCGCAGGATCGTTTCGCCATCTTCGACCACAATAGCAGCGGCGATCATTGCCAGGATGGCATTCTTGGCGCGCTGCACATGAATCTGTCCTTGCAGCGGCTGACCGCCATACACGCGAAATGCGGAGTCGATCATGTCTGCTGTGTCCTCTTCGTTGCCTGATTCCTGGCTGCCAGCATAGCACAAAGGGGCAAAATGCGATAACGGCAAGGCGCGCAATTGTCGCTCACTGTGGCTTGTGCTATAGTGCCGTCCGCAAATCCGCTCAACAGGCAGTCAATCCGTGTCGCGCCGGCGCGTTTGTTCAGATGCCCGGCAGCTTCGCAGACCAAGGGGCTGCAATGCCAAACCCAAAAGACCAGCCAGACCGCCACTATCGAGGTGCCAGCACACAATCGGTGCATGGTGGCGCGGCGCGCGACAAAGGCTTCCATGCCATGACCACGCCCATCGTGCAGACAGCTACATTCACATTCAAGAACACGGCTGAACTGATCGACTTTCTGGATGCCAAGGTGTACGGCGGCGAACTTGACCGCGAAGAATATGCGCGCTATGGCAATCCGTCGACCTGGTCGCTCGAGGCGCGCATCGCCCAGCTGGAAGGCGCTGGCGACGCCCTTGTGTATCCCAGTGGCATGTCGGCAGTCACCTCGCTCTTCTTGACTGTGCTGCGCCCGGGCACTCACATCATCATGACCGATGACTGCTATCGGCGCACCCGTCAGTTCTGCCTGACCACACTGAAAAAGTTCGGCATCGAAACCAGCATCGTGCCCATGTGCGATTATGAAGCGCTGGAAGCCGCTATCATCCCTCGGAAGACGCGCTTCATCTTCACCGAGACGCCGACCAATCCCTACCTGCGGGTGGTGGATCTGGCGCGCCTGGTCGATCTGGCGCGGGCGAATCGCGCTTTGACCTTGCTGGATACGACTTTTGCCACGCCGGTCAACCTGCGCCCGCTGGACTATGGCATCGACTTTGTTTTGCACAGCGCGACCAAGTACTTCGGCGGGCACAACGATGTGCTGGGCGGGGCGATCGCTGGCGATGCGGGGCGCATCAAGGCCTTAAAAGATGCCCGTGGCATGTTTGGCAATGTCATCGATCCACATCAAGCCTTCTTGATCGAGCGCGGGCTGAAGACCCTGGCCGTGCGCGTGCGCCATCAAAACGAGGCGGCTTTGCAAGTCGCGCGATTCCTGGAGCAGCACAACAAGATCGACCGCGTGCACTATCCCGGCTTGCCAGCGCACCCCGACCACGAAATCGCCTGCGCTCAGATGAGCGGATTTGGTGGGGTGGTCAGCTTTGAGGTGGCGGGCGACATTCACGCGACCAGCGACTTCATCGACCGGCTGCGCATCCCGTATATCGCGCCCAGCCTCGGCGGCACAGAGAGCCTGATCGAACAGCCGGCCTATGTGAGCTACTACGACCTCAGTCCGCAAGAACGGCAAGCGGCCGGCATCGGCGACAACCTGGTGCGCTTTGCCCTGGGCATAGAAGATGCCGAAGATATCATCGCCGATCTCGATGATGCGCTGCGTCAGGTGCCCAGTTGCGTGGATACTATCTGAAGCCTCCAGAATGACTGGAGGAAGAATATCCAGCAATTACTCAGATTCTAAGCCCCTCCCTCATTTTGGGGGAGGGGTTTGGGGTGGGGGCTAAGCAGCTCCACGATTTGCTCAAGATCAGCTTCGGCGCTAAGCATGGGATTGCGCAGTGTTGGTGTGATGCCCGGCAGTTCATCTGCATGATAACCGATTGTGGCTTGTGGGTCTTTCAGCACATGCCCGGTCAGCACGCCCAGAACGGTGTCGCCGCGTTTGATGATGCCGCGCTCGACCAGTTTTCGCGCGCCCGCCACCGAACAGGCAGACGCCGGCTCGCAGCCGATGCCGATGCCATCAATCAGCGCTTTGGCATCCATGATCTGTTGATCGCTGACTTGCTCGACTACGCCGCCCGTCCATTCCAGCGCGCGGATGGCTTTCTGCAGGTTGACGGGATCGCCGATTTTGATAGCCGTGGCGATAGTCTCGGCTTTTACGGGCTGAAAGTCGCGAAAGCCGCCGGCGTAATGACGGTAGAGCGGATTCGCTCCCTCGGCTTGCACGATCGCCAGTCGCGGCAGCCGGTCGATTAGCCCGAGCTGATGCATCTCCAGCAGCGCCTTGCCAAATGCCGAGCTGTTGCCCAGGTTGCCGCCGGGCACGACGATCCAGTCCGGCGCTTGCCAGCGCATTTGCTGCAGCGCCTCGAACAGGATTGTCTTTTGTCCCTCCAGTCGGAAAGGATTGATGCTGTTGAGCACATAGATGCCCAGCCGTTCGGCCACTTGGCGAACCAGCGCCATATTGCGGTCGAAGTCGGCGTTGATCTGCAGGCAGGTGCCACCATAGGCGATGCCCTGCGCCAGCTTGCCCAGCGCAATTGCCGTGTTTTGCAAAAATATGATGCCCTGCATGCCCGCCATAGCGGCATACGAAGCCATGGACGCGGAGGTATTGCCCGTGGAGGCGCAGGCGACTCGTTGCATGCCCAGGCGTCGGGCATGGGTGACGCCGCTGGTCATGCCGCGGTCTTTGAAGGAGCCGGTCGGGTTTTCGCCTTCGTGCTTGAGCAAGAGCGTATCGACGCCGGCATAGGCTGCAACGCGGGGCAAGGGATACAGGTTCGTATTGCCCTCGCCGCGGCTGACGATTTGCGCGTCTTCAATATCAGGATAAACGATTTCTTTGAAGCGCCAGACTCCGCTGCTGTATGGCGGATCCAGCGCGCCCAATCGCTCGTCAAACAGCGAGCGCGTGATAGGTTTTGCGCTTTTGTCAAAGTCGTGCGCGACATCCAGCAAGCCGCCGCAGCGTTCACAAGCATAGATGACACGCATAAGTGGGTATTGTTGCGCGCAATCAATACATTGTAGACTGCTTGGCATTCGCAGAACCTCGCGCCCGGCAAGGCAGCAAGGATAACGGCAGCGCATGGCATATTCCAGTGTAGAAGCCTTCGCCCCGGCTACGGTGGCCAATCTGGGCGTCGGCTTCGATATTCTGGGCATGGCGCTGGCTGGCATGGGCGACAAAGCGACTGTGTCGTGGCGAGATGCGCCAGAAATCGTCATCAGCCGCATTGATGGCGATAATGCGCAGTTGCCGCGCGATCCCCAACAAAATGTAGCTGCGGTATCGGCGCGGGCCATGCTCGCTCACTTGGGCGAAAAACGCGGGTTGAAAATTCAACTGGTCAAAGGGTTGCCCTTGGCCAGCGGCTTGGGTAGCAGCGCCGCCAGCGCAGTCGTCACCGTAATCGCCTTGAATAAATTGTTGGGCAATCCTTTCACGCGTGAGCAGTTGTTGCCATTTTGCCTGGAAGGCGAGGCGCTGGTCAGTGGTTATCATGCCGACAATGTCGCGCCCTGCCTGCTGGGCGGGATCGTGCTGGTGGCGGGCATCACAGTCGACGCGATTCAACCGCTGCCTATTCCTGCCGATCTACATGTGGCGCTGGCGACGCCGGCTGTGGCTGTGCCGACCAACCAGGCGCGGGCGCTGCTGCCCAAGACCGTGTCGCTTCGCCGGCTCATTCATCAGACAGGCATGGTCGGCAGGTTGATAGATGCGCTGCATCGCGATGATTTGCAGGCGCTTGGGGCGGCAATGGAAGGCGATCTAGTCATCGAGCCGGCGCGCGCGGGCTTGATGCCGCTGCTTGTTGAGATGCGGGCTCTGGCAAAACGCAAGGGCGCCATCGCGCTATTTATCGGCGGGGCGGGACCAACCCTCTGCGCGTTGTGCGATTGCGTTGAAGTTGCCCGGCGCGTGGCCGATGCCATGCAAACCGCGTATCGGGCGGCGAACCTGGATTGCATCGCCCAAGCCACCCGCGTTGACTGCGCTGGCGCGGTTGTTTTGCGTACGAGATGAACAAGGGTTTGATTGCAGGACAATCTCATCAAAGTAATTTCAACACAGAGGGCACAGAGCGCATAGAGAGCACAGAGAGGAGCTATTCAAGATACAGAATTGGAGCATGCTCCCGCATTGGGCTTAACGGATGGGCAGAGTTCTTCTGCTTAACCAAGGTGAAAATCTTTTCTCAGCATTCACAAACCCTCTGTGGTCTCTCTGACCTCTGTGGTCTCTGTGTAATCAATGGACAACCTTATTTGATGGGATTGCGCAAGAGGTCGATTGTGAAAATCTTGACAATCAAGCGGTGTCTGCCTATACTGGTGGCATTATGTCGGGGACGGCTTTGTATTGGGATGCGGATTATGAGATCGTCCTGGCTTTGCTGCGCGCCTATCCCGATGCCGATCTGGACAATATCGGATTACATGAATTGAGTGAGCGCATCGTGCATTTGCCGGACTTCGCCGATGACCCGGAGCTGGTCAACGATGCTATACTGAGGCAGATTCTGCGCGACTGGTATGAGGAGAGCGGCGAATAGATGGACTTGAATTTGCAAGAGCTCAACGCAACCGAATTCCCCGTGCCAGCCGAGCTGGAGAACAATATCGCTATCACCAGCCTCAGCCAGCTTTACAACTGGGGCAGGCGCAATTCCATGTGGCCCATGCTCTTTGGATTGGCTTGCTGCGCTATTGAAATGATCGCCACTGCTTCATCGCGCTTCGACTTTTCCCGCTTCGGCTTCGAGGTGATGCGCGCGACGCCCCGACAAGCCGATTTAATGATTGTCTCAGGCACAGTGACCAAGAAGATGGTCGTGCCGATCGTGCGCCTCTACAACCAAATGCCCGAGCCGAAGTATGTGCTGGCGATGGGCGCCTGCGCCAGTGGGGGTGGACCTTTCAAAGAGGGCTACAATGTCGTTTCTGGCATGGATAAATACCTGCCAGTGGATGTGTATGTGCCCGGCTGCCCACCGACTCCGCAAGCGCTGCTCTATGGGATGATCGCCTTGCAGCGCAAAATCGATGGTCAAAGCATCGCCAATGGCGACGATGTGCCCTGGTATGGCGCGGGGTCTGCCGAGCCGACGCCGGTGCCGGTGCTGGGTCCCGATATCATCGACCCGCGCCAGATGGACATGATTCGCCGCCAGGCTGAACGGGCTGCGCAAGATATGGTGGACCTGGGCATGCGCGAGCTGCCCGCCGCCATGCAGATGGTCCCCGCAAAATCTGCCACAACCGCCGCCGCGCCAGCCGAAACCGCGCCTGTCGATGGGGACGCGCTTGCTTTTGTCTTGCCCGCCGGTGGCACGCCCTGGACAGAAGCCGAAGATATCCGCGAGAAACGCCGGCTGCGCGCTTTGGCACGCAAGGCAGTTCGCGCCAGCCGCCGCGCCTCAGCAGAAGAGGAATAAAGGACCATGCCCACTGCCGCGCCCCTGACAAGCACGACCATAGATGGCGCAATCGACCATTTACAAACTACTTATCCCAAAGCGGTGAGCGTCGACGACCGCGAAGGCTATGGGGGCATCATTGTTGACAGCGCGCAGTTGCTGGATGTTGCCCGCGTCATCCGCGACGAACTGGGTTTTGACTACTTGTCCAGCGCGACGGCTGTGGATTATCTGGGCGCTGGCGATCACATGGAAATGGTCTATCACGCCTATCGCAGCAGCGGCGGCGGCGCATTGGTCTTCAAGGCACAGACCGAACGCGACCATGCCGAGATCCCGTCGCTGGTTTCTGTCTGGCGCGGGGCAGATTTCCAGGAGCGCGAAGCCTGGGATCTTTATGGCATCCATTTCCCGGGTCATCCCAATCTGAAGCGCATCTTGATGTGGGAAGGCTTTCACGGGCATCCGATGCGCAAGGATTGGCGTGAAGCGTATTATGAAGAAGAACAGAAACCATTTGACAGCCGTTGGCCCGGTGGACATGTGCATCGCGCCGAAGAGAAAAATGTCTTCGGCAAGAATGTCAGTTATCCCCGCGAAATCGACCTCAGCCGCTTGATGGATACATCCGAGTCGGCTGTATATCAGTCGCTGGGCTTGGGTGTGGATGTCGAGCGCGTGATGGACAAAGACGGCTTCGAGACCAATGAGCTGGTTGTGAACATGGGACCACATCACCCCAGCACGCACGGTGTTTTCCGCATGGTGCTGACGGTCGATGGCGAGACGGTGACATCACTCGAACCGGTGATGGGTTATTTGCATCGCAATCACGAAAAAATCGGCGAGCGCAACACCTACCTGCACAATATCCCCTTCACCGACCGCCTCGATTACATCAGCAGCATGGGCAACAACCATGGCTATGTGCTGGCGGTCGAGCAGTTGCTCAGCCTGGGGCGGCGCTACAACGAGCCGACTTATCGCTGCGAGGTGCTGCGCGTGCTGATGGTCGAGCTAAGCCGCATCGTCAATCACCTGTGGGCGATCGGCTTTTGGCTGAACGACATCGGCGCGTTTTTCACGCCTGTGCTCTATTTTATTCAAGAGCGCGAGCGCATCCTCGATTTCTTCGAGGCGGTGGCTGGAAGCCGCATGATGTGCAACTACATGCGCTTTGGCGGTTTGTTTGGCGATCTGCCCGAGCGCATCAAAAGCGTCAGCAACCTGACCAATGATCGCGCGCGCGATTACAACACCATACAATTCCTGACCGAGATGGTCAGCGAGCGCATCCCCCGCACCATTGACGAGCTGGAGCAACTGCTGACGCAAAACGAGATTCTCATTGAGCGTTCGGTGGGCGTGGGCGTGCTCAGCGCCGAAGATGCCATCAATTACAGCGCGGCTGGTCCGCTGCTGCGGGGCAGTGGCGTGCCCTATGATATTCGCCGCGCCGACCCCTACAGCATTTATGACGAGTTGGATTTTGATGTTGCGGTGGAAGACGCTGGCGACATGTACGCCCGTTATCGGGTTCGTGTCAAGGAATTGCGCGAGAGTGTGCGCATTTTGCGGCAGCTTTTGCCGCGTCTGGAAGCGACCGAGGGACAGTCGATCTGGGCGGATGGCAAGCCGGGCGCTTATGCCCCGCGCGTCCCCCTGGGCGAAGCGTATGGGCGCGTGGAAAATGGCAAGGGCGAACTGGGTTATTACATCGTGTCGGCGGGTGGCAAGAGCGGCACTTCCAATCCCTGGCGCTATCATGTGCGCGCGCCCAGTTTCATCAACTTGACGCCCATGGGCATCATGAGCCAAGGCTACAAGGTCGCTGACATCGTGGGCATTCTGGGCAGCATCGACATCGTACTGGGCGAGACCGACCGCTAGGGCAAACACAGCGAGGAGCAGCAATGTACGGAACTGGCTTGGCAAAAGGCTTGATGCTGACATTGCGGCATTTTGTCGACTCGTATATAGACGACATCCGCTATGGCTTTCGCAAATATAGCCACTCGGTCGACAATTTTGGCATCCGCCAGGGCACGCAGACCAAAGGCGTCATCACGGTGCAGTATCCAGACGAAAAAGTGGCGGTGCCCGAGCGCTTTCGCTTTGTGCCGTTTTTGATTGTCGAAGACGAAGACCATCCCACGCGCGCCGGCAAAGACTGGTGCACCAGTTGTGGCATCTGCGCAAAAGTGTGCCCGCCGCAATGCATCTGGATCGTGCGCGGCAATGATCCCGATACCGGGCGGCCCGTGCCCGAGCCAGAGGCTTTCTTCATCGACATCGACATCTGCATGAATTGTGGTTACTGTGCCGAGTATTGTCCCTTTGACGCCATCAAGATGGACCATGACTACGAGTTGGCCAGTTATGACCGCACGACGCATCATATTCACGACAAAGAGCGCTTGTCCAAGCCGAATTCGTATTGGCGCAGCATCGCCCCGACGCGCGCGTATGAAGAGATGCTGGCGCGTGGCACCTGGGAACACAAGGACGCCGCCAAAGAAGCTCGCCGCGGGCAATCGAGCAGCCGCCGCAGCGCGCCTCGGCCAGCCGCAAAAGCTGCGCCCGCTCCAGCCGTAAAAGAGGCGCAACCAACCCCCGAGCCAGCTGTGAGCGCAGCCCCAGTCGCAGAGGGCTCAACGCCCTGGAGCGAAGACGACGCCAAGCGCGAAGAACGCCGCCGCAAAGCCCTGGAACGCAAGGCGCGCCGTGCCGCCAAACGCGGTGGCTGACATGGACCAGCTGCATGCGCAGGTGATGACGGCGCTGGGCACTGTCATCGAGCCCGAACTCAATCGTGATATCGTCACGCTCAATATGGTGCGCGATCTGCAGGTGACCGATGGCATCGCTGCTTTCACCATCGTGCTGACGACGCCGGCCTGCCCCTTGAAGGATGTTTTTGTCGAGCGCTGCAATGCCGCGTTGATCGGGCGCGTGCCTGGCATCGAGCAGGTGCGCATCGGCTGGGATGCCCAGGTGCCTGCAGATCGGCGCATACACGGGCGGCTGGATGTGCCCATGAACAGCATCATTGCGGTCGCCAGTGGCAAGGGCGGGGTGGGCAAAAGCACTGTCGCCACGAACCTGGCTGTCTGCCTGGCGGAGGCTGGCGCGCGCGTCGGGTTGATTGACGCCGATATCCTCAACCCGAATATCCCGCAGATGTTTGGCCTGGGCAGTGGCAGACCGCGTGTCGTCAACAAGAAGATGCAGCCGCTGGAAGTCTATGGAGTCAAACTGATCAGCAGCGGCTTTTTGACCTCGCCAGACAAGCCGATGATCATGCGCGGACCCATGCTGCACAGCGCCATCCGCCAGTTCTTCACCGATGTCGACTGGGGCGCGCTGGACTATATGATCGTCGATTTGCCGCCAGGCACTGGCGATGCGCCGCTGTCCCTCGCGCAGTCATTCCCGCTCACGGGCAGCATCATCGTGACGCAGCCACAAGATGTCGCGGTGTCCGATGCCATTCGCGCCGCTGCCATGTTTGAGCAGTTGAAAGTGCCGGTGCTGGGCGTGGTGGAGAATATGTCGGGCGAGTTCTTCGGCAGTGGCGGTGGCGAGCAATTTGCGCACGAGCGCGGATTCGCCTTTTTGGGGCGGATCCCACTGGCGGCGTCCATTCGCAAAGGTGGCGATATCGGGAGACCGCTGCCGATTCACGAGCCGGAGTCGGCGGCCGGGCAGGCATTTCGCAAGCTGGCGCAAGATTGTGCCGCGCGCATCAGTGTTGCTGTGTTGCAAGGCGCAGATGTCATCCCCATCAACATCGTCGGCTAATCATCCATGCCGAATACCCGCACATCGTCGCTGCTGCCGACCGGGTTATAGCGCCCAATTAGCAGCCAGAATGCGCCGTTCAGCAAGAGCGCCAATGCAAATGCGCTCAGTGTCTCTTCGTGCAAATTGCCCTTGATAAAGGCGTTTTGCCGGATCAGCAGCAAGCCCAACAGCACGAAGAAACCGACTAGCCGGCGGCGTTTTGGCTCGGCGCGTTGAACCATCAGCAGCAAGCCAGCGGCAGCAAGCGTGATGAGCAACGTGTATCCCCAATCCATATCTGCCATTATACTCACAGTCTGGGTGTGAATGAACAGCCAAAGGCGCGACTCATGCTGACTTTCGAGCTTTCACGAACCGGCGCTGCCAGTTTGCTTGAGGTCGCGGGACGGCTGGACGACGGCGAGTCGTTTCGGCTGTCCGCGGTCATCGGCGAAGAAATAGCAGCGGGCGCGCGCAGGCTCGCATTGGATATGAGCGAGATCGACTACCTGGGCGAGGCCGGGTTGTTCGCGCTGATGCAGGCGCTGAAGTTGACGCGGCGCAATGGGGGCGTTCTCTGCCTGGCGCAGCCGTCCGATGCCGTTCGCGAAGCTTTGGCGGCTTCGGGGCTCGACCAGCTCATTCAAACTTTTGACACGCTGGCGGAAGCGTTGGGAGCGCTGTGAGGGGTCTTAATTGCGGCGCCAGGCGTTGATGTCATCCAGGTTGACATATTCTGGCGCGGGCGGCAGGTAGTTGCCTTCGCATTCCTGGGCGGTCAGCGGGATATCGGCGCGCGGCTGCAGCAACGGCGCTTGCGGGTTGAAGTAATTCCAGGCGGCGCGCGATACCTCTTCGACCAGCGACCACAACTTCTGATAATCCTGGAACTCCGACCGCTCCCACAGAAAAACCGAAATCACATAATGGCGGCCGTTGGGCGAATACACCACGCCAGCATCGCCGACGCTATCGGCGATCCAGCCATTTTTGTGTGATATGCGCACGCCGCTCGGGATGCCGCCCTGCAGCAGACGCAGCAGATCGTTGGCGCTGCCGAGTTCGAGCATCTGCCGGCACTCGCGCTGTGTGACTGCGTTGGGCAGCGCAACCGTCAAGCCGGAGTTGTAGTGTGCGCAGTCGTAAATCAGGCTGAAGAGAGCGCCCATGTCTTCGGCAGTTGTCTGGTTGAAAGGGTCGGCTTCTGTATCAAAGTCGGGGTTTGGCCTGGTGGCGGGCGCCTGGATAGAGCCGAGCTGCTGTCCTTCAACCCCCAGATAAAAGGGCGCGGTGATATATGTGTTGCCGATGCCCAGCGCCTGGATCGTATCCGAGACGCGCCGCAGCCCCCTGAATATGTCGCCGCCGCCGATGATCTCCATAATCAAATTTGATGACGAGTTGTTGCTGCAAAGCAGCGAGTTCGCCAGCAGCCAGGCTTCATCCTGGGTGGGCGGCGCGGCCAGGGCGCGAAAGTACTCGACCATGATAGGCACTTTGATCGTGCTGGCAGCCGAAAAAGCCACATCGCCCAGAATGCTGATCTCTTCGCCATGACGCAGGTCCAGCACATAGATTGAAGCGACCGTGTTGACACCGTCGAAGATGAAGCCTTTGTCGTCAAGCAGGGCGATGATGAGCTCCTTGAGATCATTCAGACGAAGCGCTTGTGTGTTGACTTCGAAGGTGGGCAAGTTGACTGTCCGCTCGACAGCCGAGCGCAAAGAGGCATCGACCAGTTGCATGGCTTTGGGCACATCCAGGGTATTGCCGCTTGTGCCCGGATAAACCACGAGCGTCTGCAAGTCATAGGTGGCGCTGCCCGGCGAGTTGTCATAGCGCGCGGCGATATCTTCGAGATAGGCTCGCAGCGCATTTTCCTGATAATCAGCCATGAGCGGGATGTCGCGGGCTACGATCTGTTCAATGCCCAGGAGATAGTCGATAAAGCGCCGCCAGAATCCGCCGCCCAGTTCTCCTAATCTCAACGCGTCTGCCAACATCGGTTCGCTGCTGATGCGCCAACCCACCTGGTCGGGATAGAGCAAAATGAGCTGCGCGCCATTCGCATCGGGATACAGCAGGTTGACTGGCTCGGCATAGGCGCGTTCCCAGCGCGACACGGCATCTCTTTCGCTCAAGCTGCTGATATTGATGCCGGCGACGCTGATGCCAGCTGGCAGTTGCTGTTCGCGACGGCTGAAACCGACCAGTTCATAGATCAGCAGGGCAACCGCCATAATAATCAGCAGCAAAGACAAAGCCAGCAGCCACGGGAAGCCTGCGCGCCGCCGACGGTCGCCCAGGCTCGCGCTCATACTTCGCTCCGCAGTTGTTGGCCAGCCAGCTCGATGGCTCGGGCGTGGAATGGCTTCAATGGCGGCAAATCATCGACTGCCACCCAGCGATAGGCGAGCAGTTCGTGGCTGAGCTTGCCGATTGGGCTTTCTGCAGCGCAAAGATAGGCGATGTCAATGTGATTGGCGGCTGTTTTTGCCACATGGACGACCCGACGCACGCGCGCCGAAAGCGCAAGCTCTTCGTGGAGTTCGCGCAAGATGGCAGCGGCCGGGTCTTCGTCAACATCAATCCAGCCGCCCGGCAGCCCCCAGGCGAAACGAGGATGATAGACATGCTCGACCAACAGCACCGCGCCGGCTTCGTCCACAATCACCGCGGCCACGCCCAGGGTATAGCGCGGACGAGCTCGCTGGTAGACGAGATAAGGCAGGCGCACAAGAGCCGGGAAACGACGCACGAGTGTGGCGATTTGACGGCTCACAGGTTTTGCTTCGGCTGGTCTCGCATCGACTCCGAGTCTAGAGCAGCATAGACGAGATTTCAACAGAAAGAGCTTGCCCAGACACGGGCCGGTGGGCAGAATGCGCGCCCTGTGCCGCTTGTGGAATGTGCGCCTGTGCTATACTGGCAAGACTGAATCACCTTGGGCGGGCTGGGTGGTGTGTCTTGTCTCGAGCACCCATAGATTTATTAAACCTCTTCATTGAATTCCCGGGCGACATGCTATTTTTCTTATTGGTAATCGCGTGCAGCCAGGGCTCGCTCTTCCTTGCTTTTGGACATCGATCGCGCTTTCCGCTGGAACATTCGACACAACGATATGTCATAGCGACTGCTGCGCTGGTGCTGGTGTGGCTGGTGATGCTGGGCGCAGCTGTTGTCGCGCTTTATGCAGAGCGGGACGCCAACCAGTTTATGCCGCCGCTGGAAAGACTGGCGCAAGTCATAACCTTGCTGCTGCTGGGCTGGGCTTTTTTGAGCGCCGATTTCGTTCTTTGGCGCAACCGCTCCAACCTGTTTATCTTCGGATGTGTCTTTCTGCTGACGCTGCTGTTCATCAATACGGCGCGCAGTTGGCTGCTGGAATACGAAGCCGGCTTGGCCTTCAACGCCAGCGAATATGCGCCTTTGTGGTCGGCAGTTACTGTCGGCATTGCGGCTGCGCTGTTGCTGTTGACGGCGCTGAACACGCGGCACATCGCAGACGCTCCACTGAAGGCGCTGCTGTTCTTGTTGTTTGTGGCGGGCAGCGCCTGGGAATTGGGGCAGATCGCTCAAGGGCAGGTTGACGGCCATTATCAAGGCGCGGCGCGGCTGGCTTATGCGGCGGCATTGGTCTTGCTGCCAGTGATCATCCATCGCCTGGCGATCGCGCTATTGGAAAACAGCCTGGTGGAAGTCGTGCTGGCTGCCTCGCAGCAAGCAGCGGCTGTGCCTGCAGAAGCAGCCGGCGACACAGAACTTTCTCCCCACGACGGTCTCTCACTCTCAAACCCGCTATATGATTCGACCCGGCTGCTCGCTGCTATCGGCGTGATGCTGGAGGGCGACAGTCGCGCTGCTGAGCCAGATCGTGTGGTCCAGACGGTACAAAGCGCGTTTGCCGCCGAGCTATGTATGTTGTTGCAGCTGCCCGATGACAATAAGGCGGAAATCGTGGCTGGGCGGGACACGTCAACACAAAAATCGCTGGCGGGTGCCGCGCTGGACCTGAGCGAACAGCCGACCCTGTTGGCAGCGGCTAAACGTGGCGAAATGATCACATTGTTGCCCGATCACCATACCGATGAGCTGCAGGATTTATTTCGGCGCATCGGGGTTGATGGCTTCGGCAGCATGCTTGTCCAGCCGGTTCTGGCGCGTGGCCAGCTGCTTGGCGTGCTGCTGCTAGGTTCGCCGTATAGCCAGGCGGGTTTGAATGAGGCGGATCGGGCGCTGCTGGCGGATATCGCAGTCGTGGCCGGGTTCTTGCTTTCAGGACAGGCCGAAAGTCGACAAGAGTCACAGCGAGCCGTCGCTCTTCCCGCCGACGATTCCAGCATCCGACTGGGAACAGAAGCGCCTTCGCACGATGTTATGCTGGGCTTTCGCCGCGAGTTTACCGCTGGCTTGGCTGGTTCTGCCGAGCGCATCGCGAAGCTGCGACTGCAAATCGGCGAGTTGGAAAAGCAGTTGGCAGACGAGCAAGGACGTTTGCTGGGCAGGCTGGCGGCATCTGACCTGGCGGCCAGCGCCTCGGTTGGGCTGCGGGGCGCTTTGTGTGAACAGACGGCGCTGTTGTCTGCTTGCGAAGCCAGCGCCAACGATTTGCTGGATGCCGAGGCGGCGTTGCGTTTGCTCAATGGCAGCGACACGCTCGAGCAATCGATTCACGAGTACCTGCACAAACAATATAACTGGCGGCTGAACACGCGGGACAGACTGCGCAGGCAGATCGGCGCTTTGATGGTATTGCGGCGGTCGCCGGCGGGCGATGCGCTCGCGACCATCTTGCAGCAGTTGAACGACGAGCATGACCAACTGGAATTGCAGCGGGACCAGCAGCGCCGGCGGCAAGCCTCAATCGCTCAACGGCTGGAAACACTGGGCGTAACCGATATCGGCGCGACCCTGTTGCCGGCCCTGGTGCATCTGCATGCCGAGCGGCTTGCCTTTGGCGAACTGCTTACAGATGCCGATGCGCGCCTCGCCTCATTGCAGACCGAGCATCAATCGCTGCTGGATGCTGGCGCTGGCGACAAGCAAGAACTTGAAGCGCAGCTGAAACAACTCAGCGCTGATCATGAATCGCTGCTGGAATCGCGAGAGGCGCTGCGCCGCGAACAGCAGCATATCCTGGCGCAAACAGAAGCGGCTGAAGCTGCCAAATCAGCCCTGGAAAATGACAAGCAGCTGTTGAAAACAAGTTTGGCAGAAGAAAAAGCCCGCCAGCGAGAGACGCAGAATCAAATCCAGGAGCTGGTGGAAGAGCGGGACAATCTGCTGACAATCCGCGACCAGCTAACCGCCAGGGTTACCAAACTGATGGAAGAGGAAACAACGCGCGAACCGACTGCGCAGCTGCAAAACGAACTGGAGATGCTGCGCGAGAGTGTCGCCCGATTGAGCCAACAGCGAGAAGATCTGGCGCTTGACTTGAGCGATGCCCGGCTGGAGGCGGCACATGTCCCCGAGCCACCCGCTCTGTCTGCGCGGACTGCGGCGACTCTGCTGAGTCTGCTGCGCAATTTGTACGCGCCTATCGGGTCGGTGCGCGATTATGTCGACTTGCTGCTGGCTGAGTCGATTGGCATTCTGGGCGCGGCACAGTTGCAAGTGCTACGGCTCGCATCGGCAGAGATCGTGATTGTCGCCGATTTATTGGCTGAACTCCAGCATGCAGCATCAGCGGATGTGGGTCGAATCGAGCTATGGGATGACATTGATATCGCGGGCATGATTGACGAAGTTATCGCCGCTACTTCAGCGCGCGTTGCTGAAAAAAGCCTGTTGATCGAGTTGAGCCTGGACGACAACCTGCCACCTTTGGCCGCCAATTTCCTTGGCGTGAAGCACATGCTGACGCTGTTGATGACAAATGCCTGTGAAGTTTCTCCGCCGGGAGCACGAGTGTTTGTTTCGGCGCGCAAAGAGGATATTCAGCTCAATGACAACACAGGCACGATTGACGCGCTGGAAGTTCGCGTGCATGATTCGGGCGGCGGCATCTCCAGCAGCGACTTGCCACGCATATTCGCGCGGGCATATCGTGAACAGTACCCGGCGATCCCTGGTCTGGGAGACACTGGCGTCGGCATAACGGTCGCCAGAGCGATTGCGCGCGTGCACGAAGGCGATATTTGGGTGACTAGCGAACAAGGCAAGGGATCGACCTTTCACCTGGCTTTGCCGCTGCAATCAGCCGCTACAACAGAGGCATAGCCTGTGCGGCGCAACATAAGCAATGAGCTGGTTATCGCTCTGCTGGCGGCTCTTGCGCTGTTGTTTGCGGTTATATTTGCGCTACTATTATCCAGTGTAACGCGGCCTCTGCCCCAGCCATCTCCCACACCTGTTGTCGAGACTTCACTGCCCAGTGATACACCTGCTGTGATTTCGACCCCAGCGGAATCTCCATCGGCACAATTAACACTCTCGCCAAGCGCGACCGAACCATCCGCAATCCAGCTGACGGCAACCAGCGATGCTGCGATTTCCTTCGCTACAATCACGCCGACAGCCGGAAGTCCAGCTACGGCGACTGCTATTGTGCTTGCAGAAACGGGAGTGTCTGTCTTGGAAACAGCGCAAATCACTGCGACAGGTGATGCGCCGCCCGCGCCCATTGATGAAGCAACTGCCACTGAGACGATCACGCCGACAGCCGAAAATCCAGCGACAGCGACTGCCATTGCGCTTGCAGAAACGCAAGTGTCGGTTTTGGAATCAGCGCCAATCACTGCAACAGGTGACGAGCCGCTCGCACAAGTTGGCGAAGAAACTGCCACAGAAACGATTACGCCGACAGCCGAAAATCCAGCTACAGCGACTGCTATTGTGCTTGCAGAAACGGGAGTGTCTGTCTTGGAAACAGCGCAAATCACTGCGACAGGTGATGCGCC